>CAZWYT010000176.1:0-1516 GCA_964638325.1 uncultured Planctomycetales bacterium | reverse complement strand
TGTCATAGTCGGCGGGATCGACATTGGCGGCGAGCAGGGCGGCCATTTGCTCCGGGCTGAGCCCACCGCCGGTGTCATCCTCGCCCCCGCCGTTCATACGGTTCATGTCCCCGCCCTCGCCCTGCGAGGGGCAGGTGCCGCAATTGGGATGACAGCAGCCCTCGTTCAGGCGCTGCACAAAGGGGTTGATGTCGCCGAAGCTGACGCTGCCGTCGCAGTTCAGGTCGCCCAGGAAGAGAACGAGCCCCCCGGTGTATTGCGTTCCCCACAGGTTCGTCTCGGCGAGCTCCGGGTAATAGGCTGCGTAGCCTGCCGGGGTGATGACGGCCAGCACAAAGGGATTGATGTCGCCGAAGTTGACCGCGAAGTCGTGATTCAGGTCGCCGCGGCAGGCGGTCAGGCAGCCCCACCGCGCGATGTGCTGGGAGTCCGTGTCGCCCGAACTGTCGTTGCCGGCCGTGAAGAAATGGCCGCCGGCATACAGGCCAGCGGGCTCGTCCGGCGCGCTGAGGCCGTCGCGGAAGGTGCGCAGCGCATACACGTGGTCGCCGAGACCGTGTCCGACAGCGTCCCAGCACGTCCCATCCCACCGTGCTATCATGTGCGAGACCACTTCCTCCTGCTCGCAAGAATTCGGGTCGTTGAACGCTCTATTGATGCCATAACAGCCCACATACAGTGCGTCTCCGTCACCGTCATCGAACACGTGGAGCGCCAGCACCTGGCCGGCGTCGATGCCGCCACCGAGTTGTTCCCAGGGCGAGTTGGGGTCGCCATTCCACTTCGCGACGCGACGGCCTGCGTTGCCTCCGGCGTACAGCGCTCCGTCGAAGGCCGCGAGGGCGAGCCAAACGCCCACGTTCGAGCCGGGAGGGAGTGCAGCCCAGGTGTTGTTCTGCCACTTGGCCCCAGCGCCGTAGAGCGCTGCGCCGTCCCCAAGGTCGGCGACCGTCAGGGCATAGACGGGGCCGCCCGGCCGGTACGGATCGTTGGGCCCGACGGGTTCCCAGGACTGGCCATTCCAACGCGCGATGTAACTCGGCCCGACGGCGTTGGGATCGTTGGGGTCGATGAACTTCGTGAACTCGCCGCCGGCATACAGCATCGGATATGGATCACAGGGGTCGTTGGGATCATTCGGATCGTCGGGGTCCTGGAACTCGGCAAAGGCGCAAACGGCGTCATCGGAAGTGATCGTGGGATTGGCGTCATTCGGGTCCGAAGTATTGGTCCAGATCCATTTCCAGGAGTTGGGCGCTTGCTCCACCATCCGGCCGCGGGCGATGTAACCGATGGAACCTTGCTCCTCGCCCTCGCCCTCCAGGATGAAGGAAGGTCCGCTGCCAATAAACAGGTCCAAGCCGCTGGCGTCGTCAAAGGTGGTTAAAGCGTATATCGGTGCCCAGAGTTGGCCTGGCGCACCAGCGATGCCGGACCACGTGGTGCCGTCCCACCAAGCCAGGCCACCGGTCCTCAGTGCCCCCACGTTCTGGAATGCCCCACCGACGAACACCCG
>CAZWYT010000175.1:0-1537 GCA_964638325.1 uncultured Planctomycetales bacterium | reverse complement strand
TCGTGAAGTACCCGTCCGGCGATTCCGGGTGATACCAGCTCTCCGGCGGCACCATCGGCAGCTCGTCGCCGGCACTGCTGCGCAGCTTCGGCAGCACCTGGTCCAGCGTGACCATGCCCATGGTGAAGATGTTCGCGTTCTCCGGCACCGGCGGGGCGATCGTCAGCACCACGATGAGCCGCCCGTTCGTGACACGCGACGAGACGAGCGACCCGTCGAGCTCGAGTTGCCGGGTGACCGCTGGCGCCGCGGGATCGCTGACATCCAGCTCGGACACGACGACCGTCGCGTCCACGTAGTATGGCGGCCACATCATGACATCGGCCCGCATGCCCGGGCCCCCGAGCGGCATCGGACCGCCGCCGTACGTCCCCTTCTGCGCCAGGACGAGCACTTTCGTGCCCAGCAGGTAGATCGAGTCGATGTAGTCATCGAACTCGACGCTCGCGAGCTGCTGCATCTCGTCCATCGGGACCGCCTGCACGATGCGCAGCGTCTTGCCCTTGGCGATGAAAAAGTTCGCTCCGTCGGACTTAAAGACGTCGCTTTCGTCGACGCCTTCTTCCTGGATATTCGTGGTGCTGTACGACGTGGTGTCGGTGCTCTGATCTCCTCCCTCACTGGCTCCGCCAGACGTCGCAGCCGGCTCCGGAGCCAGGTTCGCACCGCCGCCGAAGAGGTCGATGCCGCGTCCGTGCTGCACCATGGCCTGCTGGCGGAAGTAGCTCAGTAGCTCATTTCCCGAGGCAAATGGCTTGAGCGCGGCCTTGCTGCGGTCACCCGGGCCATCGCCCGGGGGCGTCGACGGCGGGCACCCTCCAAGCAGCAGCACCAGCGTAAGTGTGCACGCGCAGACGGCGCCGCGGCGAACGATGGTTCTCAACATGGCGGTATCTCCTCTGACCGCGAGGTCGTACTCGGGCTGGCATCCGCAGGCCAAAGGCGCTCGCCTCCTGCCCAGCCGGCGGCGGGCCTGACAGCCGACCCCGGTGCCATCGGCACCCCGAACCAGCCCACTCCGTTTATCTTTGTATGTCGGCGATGGGTGTCCTGTCCAGGTTCGACCCGGGTGGTCCGTGGCGCTCGTGGTCCCATAACTGCCGTTAGCGGTTCTTCTGGACCAAACGACACTGTTTCGTGCGCGGTTTCGTAGACCATCTGGAGGCGGTTTGACTTTTTTCCAGGCAGCCCCTTGCACGTTACGCCTGAACGCGGATAGAATGCGGGGCCCCGCCAGTGGTGGCGGAGTGTTCTTTGACAAGTGAACAGTGGACGAAGCCGCAAAAGTGTGACGGTGCGGGGCCCCCGCTGCGGTCGAAAGGGCTTGGCACCGGATGCGCAAAAGATACGGCCCAGCCGGTCGGCACGGTGTGCCGGGACCGGTGGGCCACTCAGGCAGCACTTCTCCGCAGCAAGCTGCTTGGGCTTCTTCACGGAAACGATGCCGGCCGCCAGGCCGGACATCTCCGAATTTCCTTGAAGAGTTTGATCCTGGCTCAGAACGAACGCTGGCGGCGTGGCTAAGACATGCAAGTCG
>CAZWYT010000174.1:0-1537 GCA_964638325.1 uncultured Planctomycetales bacterium | reverse complement strand
CAGCAGCTCGCTGCCAAGGCTACCCAGGAAGGCAAGTTCAAGGCGGAGATCGTGCCGATCGCTGTGCCAAAGGCGAAAGAGCTGTTTGCCGTCGATGAGACCTTCCGGGCCGACACGACGCTGGAGGCGCTGGCCGGGCTCAAGCCGGCCTTCAAGAAGGACGGCACCGTGACGCCGGGGAACGCGTCGCAGCTCTCCGATGGGGCCGGCATGCTGCTGGTGGCGAGCGAGAAGGGGCTGGGCAAGTGCGGCGTGAAGCCGATGGCCCGCATCGTCGCGCAGGCCACCGCCGGCGGTCCGCCGCGCGACCTGTTCTTCACGCCGCCCAAGGCCGCGCTGATGGTCTGCGAGAAGGCCGGCTGGAAGAAAGAGCAGGTGGATCTCTGGGAGCTGAACGAGGCGTTTGCGTCACAGACGCTGGCCGGGCTGAAGGCGCTGGAGACTGACCGGAACAAAGTAAACGTGCACGGCGGCGCCATCGCGCTCGGCCACCCGATCGGGGCCAGCGGGGCCCGCGTGCTGGTCACGCTGCTGCACGCGCTCAGGCAGCGCGGCGGCAAGCGCGGCGTAGTGGCAGTGTGCCTCGGCGGCGGAAACGCCGTCGCAATGGCGGTGGAAATGATGTAGCGTCGGCCCCCCGTGGCCGACGTAGAAGACCCAGCAGGCGTGGTCGGCGCACGGCCGATCCGCCGCGGCGGACCGTGGTACCCGACGGAGGACGCGCGGTGAACATCCGCACGAACATCAAGACGGTTGGCGTGATCGGTACGGGAACGATGGGCTCCGGCATTGCCCAGACGTTCGCCCAGGCGGGCCGCGTCGCGCTCATGTACGACGCCTTGCCCGGAGCGGTCGACAAGGCGCTGGCCGGCATCGGCAAATCGCTCGACAAGCTCGTCGAGAAGCAGAAGCTCGACGCCGGTGTGGCCCAGGCAGCCCGCAGGAACCTGAAGCCGGCCGGCATGGCCGACATGGCGGGAGTGGACCTGATCGTCGAGGCCGTGTTCGAGGACATAGGCATCAAGAGTCAGCTCTACGCCCAGCTTGCCAAGACAGTCCCCGCGGAGGTTGTCTTCGCCAGCAACACGAGCAGTATCTCGATCAGCCAGCTTGGCGCGATCAGCGGGCGGCCGGAGCAGTTCATCGGCATGCACTTCTTCAACCCGGTGCCGATGATGGCCCTCGTCGAGGTGGTGGTCGGGCTGCGGACGGCCGAGCCGGTCGTCGAGTTCGTCACGAACCTCGCCCAGGAGCTCGGCAAGACGCCGCTGCGGGTCAAGGACCACCCCGGCTTCGTGAGCAACCGCGTGCTTATGCCGCTGATCAACGAGGCGATCGCCTGCCTGGCCGATGGCGTGGCGGACCCCGCCACCATCGACGAGGTGATGAAGCTCGGCTGTGCCCACACGATGGGCCCGCTGGCGACGGCCGACCTCATTGGCCTGGACGTCTGCCTGAACATCATGGAAGTGCTGCATCGCGACCTGGGGGAAGACCGTTACCGGCCGACGCCGCTGCTGCGCACGATGGTGCGGGC
>CAZWYT010000173.1:0-1647 GCA_964638325.1 uncultured Planctomycetales bacterium | reverse complement strand
CAAGTGTTTCAGGCTGCCAGGGTGGTGAGGTCAAGTGTCCGCACCCGCAGGGCAGTGGTCATGGTCTGTTCTCCTCGGTGGGTGAGCCGGTAGTAGAACGTATGTGGTACCTTGCGAATCAGGCCGTGGGCGCGGAGCAGGCGCAGCAGACGCGTGATGCGACCGGAGACTTGCCGGCGGACGACCCGGTCGGCGGGGCTGGGTGCCAGGAGCGCTCGCAGGTCGCGATTGCGGAAGCCCTGCAGCCGGAACTCACCCCGCAGCACGAGCGCGAAGAGGCGCGTTTCGTCCGGCGTGATGGGGCGCAGCGCTCGGTACGGTCGCCCGGCGCGGACCACGCGCCGGCTGATCGGGTCCAGCAAGTCCGGGACCGGCGCCGGCCGGCCCACGACGGCGAGCGCCTCCAGATAGCGCTCATTCGCGGCGCGACAAATCTCCACGCGACGGGTCATGTCGGCCACGCCCTTGCGCAGCGGCAGCCAGTGCTTGTGCCGCCGGCCGTGGCGCGTCGTCACGCGGCGGACCTTGAACCGCCGCGGGTTGTTGAGGGTCGTCTCGATCCGCAGGACCGAACCCTGCTTGTCGTACATCTTCAGGGAATTTTCTTCGACCCAATGCTTGATGCGCACGCCCTCGATCCGGCGGCGCAGCTCAGTTTTAACTTCGCCGTTGAAGCGGGCGGGCTGGATTCGGCGGCCCAGGAACCGCAGAACATCGTCGCTGCCGAAGTGCCGCACGGCGTGGTCGAGCAGACGCGGGTAAACCGCCTGCAGGTCGGCCGGCCTGCGGAACAGGACATCGGTGGCGTATTCGCTCTGACGCACACTCCAGTAATAGCCAAACAGCGCCAGGCCGCTGTCCCGGCGGACCAGCGGGTTAAGCCGACGCGCCAGGGCGTTCAACACACCCGGCCACCGGCGGGTGGTCAGCCGGTCGAGGAGCTGTTGGGCACGCGGCAGGTCGTCCAGCCGGGTGAAGCAGTTGTCGCGCTGTTCGTAGCCCAGGCCCAGCCGGCCCATCTGGCGGGCCAGGTACTCGCGCCCGTTGAGGCACACCTGGATCGTGAAGGGCAGCCAGGTCTGCAAACGCACATGCATGAAGCCGAACTCGCGGTCCAGAAAGTAAAAGTAGAGGAACAGGCACTTGCGCAGGGCCGGAACGACCGCCAACTGGCGGCGTTGTCGGTCGCGGCGGAGCTCAAAGGACTTACACGGCTCGACGCAGGAGAGCACGCCGATCAGACCGTGCTCGACTGGGTTGGCGGCCAGCAGCCCGCGCACCAGGTCCTCCTTGGAAACCTTGGCCGAGGCGACGTAGTGAAATGGCCGGCCCGCTGCCGTGGCCAACCGCTCGGCGTGCGCCTTGAGCCGGTCGGACAGCCCCTGCGCGAAGCGCCCGAAGTCCTTGTACAGCACGCGGTGCGTAGCCAGAAAGGCTTCCAGGCCCTCCTGGTAGCTGAGCGAGCGCAACGACCCACGAAAGACGATACGATCAAAACCGGACAACACGCCGATCACCTGATCCCGGTGCTGTTGCAGAAAACGCTCCATGCCGTTCCTCCGGATGACGATTCGAGAAAACCATCATCCCGGATAACGCGTGGAGCGTCATTGTTCACCTTTGGTTGCGGCTCGGCCGCGCTGTGTC
>CAZWYT010000172.1:0-1781 GCA_964638325.1 uncultured Planctomycetales bacterium | reverse complement strand
GCCTCAACTCGCCAGCAGACCTTCCCGCCCGGGACGCCGCCGGCGATGCGGAACGAACAGACCGGCGCGGCCTCACCCGGCTCGGCCTCCGCTCCGGCGCTCAGGGCAGCTTCGTCGATCTCCTCGGCCACGTGCAGCATGGGCATCGGCGCGCCCACGGCGGTGAGTGTGTAGCGCGGGTCCGTGTTGATCTTCGCGAAGTAGTGCGGCAATTCGACCACGGTTTCACCGCGTTCATCGAGCGTGACGGTATCAGAATAGAAGTTGATGACCTCGGGGCTTTCCGCGGCGTAGTGCAGCAGGTACTGGTTCTCCGGGTCATCGGGGTGGTCGATGCGGAAGGGCTTGAGGCCGCTGGCGCCCATGTCGCCGCTGGCGTAGACGCCGTAGTTGGAACTGCCGCCGTCCACACCGTACACGCCGTAGTTGCTGCCGGCGACGGTGGCCCGGCCTTCGACGCCGCGCCCGGACGTGCTGTCGCTCTCCCCGTACACGCCGGAGTTGGTGCCGGTTGTGGCGGCCGCCCGGCCGTAGACGCCCCGCCCGACCGTGCTCTCGCTCTGGCCGTACACGCCGTAGGTGGTGCCGGCGGCGGCGGTGGCATAACCGAAAACGGCGCGCCCGTTCGTGCTGTCGCTTTCGAACCGCCCGCCGTAGGTGGTGCCGGTGGCGGCGTTGGCATAACCGAAAACGGCGCGCCCGGACGTGCTGTCGCTTTCGAACCGCCCGCCGTAGGTGATGCCGGTGGCGGCTGTCGCGTAACCATCGACGGCGCGTCCGCCCGTGCTGGCGGTCTCGCCGCCCACGCCGAAGGTGGTGCCGCTGGCAGCGGTGGCCCACCCGAAGACGCCGCGCCCGAAAATGCTGTCGCTCTGGCCGTACACGCCGAAGCCGGAAGTGCTGGCGCTGGCTTCACCGTAGACGCCCGTAGCGCCAACGGCCGTCGATGTCGTCACCCCGCTAATGACGGGGTTGCCCGCGCCGGTCAACGAGAGCGGATTGGGGATGGACTGGAGAAACGCGGTCGAGTCCAGCCCGTCGAGCAGGTCGCTGTCAAGCGCGAAGAGCGCGTGGGGCGTGGCGGTCAGCTCCTGCCGCGGGGCGAGTGGCGTGCCGTTGACGCTGATCTCCAGCCAGCGCTGCTCGCCGGTGAAGGCGCTCGCGCCGAACTCGCCGGCGGCGTTGAGCTGCACGGTGAAGAGCCCGGCGCTGACGGCGACACCATTGAGCGTCTGGCTGCCGAGCAGGTTTCCGCCCACGTCGGCGTCGTAGAGGTCGAACAGCAAATCCGCCGGGCCGTTGAACGGCTGGCCGGCCTGGTTGAGCTGGCCCTGGTAGGTGAAGGCGGTGCCCAGCGGCGTCTGGGCCGGAGCCGTATGCGCGAACACATGGATCATGGCGGCGAGTGCCGCGATTCGAACGCTTGTCTTGGTCATTGCATCTTTCCTTTGTTGCTCGTTCTCGCGGTCATTCCACCGCTGAACACAAGACCTCGGACTATTTCTGTCGCGTCGTGTCGGGCGCAGTCGCAAGGGACGGACGGTCATCCGACCGGCGCTCACGCTCTGCGTCGTAGTTCATGCCCATCTCCGGCGGCTGGCCGTACAGCTCGGGGTGCTGGTAAGTGCCTCTTTCAAGGCCATCCTTCTCGACTTCGACGGGCGCGCCGCGCTGCTGGACCCAGCGGTCGTTGCGGACGGCCTCGACGCGCCACGAGACCTTGGCCCCAGGCGCACCGCCTGCAATGCGGAACGAGCAGGCCGGCGCGGCCTCGGCCGGTT
>CAZWYT010000171.1:0-1801 GCA_964638325.1 uncultured Planctomycetales bacterium | reverse complement strand
GACCGTTGACACCCCTGCCAACATGTGCAACTAGTTGACCTCTACCAACCACGACGGAGCCCACCATGACCACCACACCCACCGACCTCGACGGCAACCCCTACACCCCGATCCTCAGCTACGGGTGGATGACCGACGCCCACCGCGCCACCTGCGCGCTGCACATGGCCTGCGACCCATCGCAGATCGAGTATCGCCTTGATGCCCGCGCCAAGATGGAAACGTACGCCGCCGAGCGGCGCGAGCGCGAAGACCCCTACGGCTACAGCCGGTCGAGGTACTGAGCGATGAGATGCTCTAGAAAAGCCAAGCTGTTGCTGACCCGGTACGGCCATGCCAGCGAAGATTTCGTCTGGAAGGGCGGAATGCACCCCGATGACTGGGACGCCATAGACGCCAATCTGCTCAAAGCGAGAGCCGGGATTGAGAACTACATCGCCACTCTCGAAGCGGCACTCGCCAACGCTACGAAAGACCCCAATCCGTGATCGCACACTCGGACATGTATCGCGCCACCCTCTCCGCGGTGGCTACCGAGTACGACCTCGAGCCGCGGCGCATCCTCGGCGAGGATCGCACCGGCAGGGCGTCGGATGCGCGCAAGGAGCTGATCTGGCGACTGCACACGGCCAGCGTGCCGCATGTGGCTATCGCCGACTGGCTCAACCGCTCCGTCACCTACGTCAACACCGTGGTGCGCAACCGCGCACTGCGCGACGGGGTGCGCAACGTCCACGGCCTAGTCGTTCAGGCCCGTGACCGGCAGGACGAGGTCCGCGCCCTCATCAAGCGCGGCGTACCCCTCGTCGATGTCGCGGGCCTGACGGGCTACACCTACGGCTCGCTGCGCACCGTACTCAGTCGGATGCGCAAGCGGGGAGAAGTCCCCTATCTCTACAACCACACCAAGGAAACCAGATCATGACCACCAAGAAGCCGTCCACCACCATCAGCAGGACCACCACCGGCGTGACCGAGTTCGTCGAGCACTCGACCGACGTGCAGCTCACGCCCATGCCCTCGAGCGTCCGCCCCTACATCCTCGAGAGTTCCGAGTTCGACGCGTTTCTGTACGCCAAGCGCGCCGCCGCTACCCGCGAGATCGAGGACATCGACGCCGAGATCTCGCGCCTCCAGACCGAGATCGACGCCCGCCTCGACCGCCGCCGCGACCTGATGGCAATCGTCATCCGCGTCGAGACGGCGCTCAACACGACGCCTACTCGTCCTGCTCCGCAGCTGACCGAGCGGGTGCCTGAGTGACGCCTTGGACTGAAATGAGCGTCAAGGAGCGGTCCGAACTGGTCCGCTCCTACATAATGGGTCTGGGCTGGTCATACCTGCGCGTGTCGGAACACCTGCAGGTGTCGCGCAGCACGATCGCCGGTGTATGCTACCGCGCGAACATCAAGGCAGCGCCGAAAGAGGCTCCGGCTATCGCTCCCTCGGTCGAACCACCGGCCAAGCCTGCGTTGCGTGTCGTCTCGTCGCAGCCACCGACATTTAGAGCGGGGTTAGGGTATATGACTAGGAAGGTATTCAGACCGCCTACGCCGCCCACCCCGCCGTCAACAGCGCCCCGGTCGCTGCTCCACGGCGACAAGTGGCTGCCGCTACCCGGCACCACGCCGGCCGCCTTCCTCGACACCGCGCAGACGCAGTGCAAGTGGATGGTCGGGCACCACCTGTGCTGCGGGCAGACGGTCAAGGCGGGCAAGCCCTACTGCCCGACGCACTACGCCGTGGCGTACCTGCCCCCCGCGCCAAAGAAAGTGCGCCGTGGCTAACAGGCAAGCGCGCG
>CAZWYT010000170.1:0-1864 GCA_964638325.1 uncultured Planctomycetales bacterium | reverse complement strand
CAAAACTTGGTCCGACTCTCATAGCAACTGGTACATAAACCGGGGGCAGGTCACCCTGTCAGACCGCTTTGATAGTGCCACCGCAAACTTCGAGCGCATGCACCTTCAGCTTGGGCAAGAACTTGGTATCAAGGAGAAGGTTGCGAGATGTAATGAAGCCCTCGGTACCGAGTACGATCACACGATCTATCACCTACTAAAAGAAGAACTGAATTGGTCTGTCGACAAACTGGACGATGGCAAACGACAGAATGTGCCTGACCTTCAACTTGTGCTGGGGAACACTGCTCTGCTGATCGAGTGTAAGACAGTGACGAAAAAGCCGCCGCTGATTGCGAAAGAAGAAGCATTTGCCGTGCTGCAGAAAGCATCGGATTTCGACCATCGCATGAAACGGGTCACGCTAGGCAAACCAGATTTTGATGAGCACTCGAAGAAGAAGGCGGCTGCATCTCCTTCAATCACCCTCGTTCGACACGGAGTGTTCATGGAAGGATTGATGCGCGTGCTTACGGGGCGACTCGCGCCAGGCGACTTCGTCGCCTGGTTGGCGGAACCTGGTGTCACTGACCTCAGCCGATTGCCGGGCACACCAACCTATGCCGAACGCGAGGTGGCACCTACAGCGTCGAGCTAAGGCCGACGTGCGTACCGGGAACGCATGCGGACGTGAGCGGCCCGATCTCGATGCACCTTCATCTCCCCTTAAGGTTCACATTCATAGCATGGCGCCTATGTGAATCTCGGAAACGGGGCCATTCTACCTTTCCGGAGGGCGCGGACATTCTACTTCTCCGGTCCGTCGAGCGCCGGCCTGCGACCCTGCTCTCCAAGGCCGCGTTGCGGCTCGGACCCAACGGTGCGTCAGGGACGCACCCTACATGCTGCCGATTTGCGGCCGAGACGCCCACACTGCCCAGATACCCCCGGCGGCCGCGCGAGGGCGCGGGCCGCTACCCGGCCGGCCGGCACGCAGACCGGCCGCTACCCCGGCGCCCTGTGCTCCCGCTCGGGCTAACCGGTGCGTCAGGGACGCACACTACACGCTGCTGGTTTGCGGACGAGACGCCCACGCTACCGGATTTCGCCCAACGCCGCCAATCTCCGCCAAGCGCCGAGAACCTTGATCCCTTGGCCCCGTAGCCCCCGGATTCGGTGCTATCCTTCCTGGGGAGGTGGACGATGGAGGCAGGCAGCCGAAGGCAGGGGCCGCTCCCTCACGGTCGCGGTTCGGAGCGGACGGCCGGTGTCCGCCCCGGCGGACCAGACGCTACATCGAACGGCCGACACGGGGGTTGGCCGCTACATCGAACGGCCGACGGGGACGTTGGCCGCTGCAAGCCTTCAGCGGAGGTACAAC
This sequence comes from uncultured Planctomycetales bacterium, assembly GCA_964638325.1. Lineage (GTDB taxonomy): Bacteria > Planctomycetota > Phycisphaerae > UBA1845 > Fen-1342 > JALHJL01. The sequence goes on along the minus strand of CAZWYT010000170.1, from coordinate 504 downwards.
GGCGAATGTCGAACCGGTTCGGCGTGTGCTCCGTGTCCGCTCCCTCACGGTCGCGGTTCGGATCGGACGGCCGGTGTCCGCCATGGCGGACCGCCCGCTACACGCTAATGGCGCATCCCGATAACAAAGGTGATCATCCGGGGGGTACACAAAAACGATCAACTTGATCACCTTCCCGTGGCGAGCCCAAAACGCGGCTAGGTCGGATAATTCGCCCGCCGCAGCCGCGCCATCCCCCCTGTCACCTGATCACGTTCTCACCTGTCACCCGTCAGTCGTACGTGCCGAACCGCCGTACTTCGTCCAGCACCCACCGGTACGTTTCCAGCGTCACGCCGGGCGGGATCGAGTGGTCCGAATGGTAGATGTACCCGCGATACGGCATCGCCGCCGCCATTTTGCTGTGCAATTCCGCCAGAATCTGCTCGCGGTCGTTCGTCGTCAGCACGGTCACGTCGATGTTGCCGCAGAAGCCCAGGCGGTCGCCGTATTGCGGGGCCAGCT
>CAZWYT010000169.1:0-1890 GCA_964638325.1 uncultured Planctomycetales bacterium | reverse complement strand
GATGGCTGGGCATTCGTCTTGGTGGGTCATCGCAGGTTCCTTCTTGGTGGAGTAATACGGCTCCCACTTAATCCTCAGGCGTGATCCACCGGGTTCTGCAGATGGATCGGATGTCTTTCCTGCGAAGCGTCCGGTGGCTCCTCATGGCTTCCTCGATGAGGGCCTGCTCGTCGGCGTAGGTGCGATTGCTCCAGTGGTGCTCGCGGAGCCAGTGCCAAAGTCGTTCAACCGGATTGAGTTCCGGTGAGTACGGCGGCAGGAACAGCGGCGTGATCCGCCGTGGCCATCGCAGCTTGTGAGCGCAATGCCAGCCTGCGCCGTCAAGGATCATGACGGCATGCTCGCGGCGGCGAAGCTTGCTCGCTGCCGTGTCAAGGAACGCCTGCATGGTCGCGGTGTTCACGTCGCGGAATGGCATGGCCAATGACCAGCCCGTGGCGGGCTCAACAGCCGCGAACACCCAGATCGACTTGCGGCCGTTCTGACGCACGACGGTTGGCCGCGATCCCTTGATCGCCCAGACCGCGGTGAGTGTGCCCTGCTGGCCGAACCTCGCCTCGTCCTGGAACCAGACGCGAACCGTCGTGCGAGGCCGGGAGACCCGCACGCGATTCACAAAAGGGGGGCGCGCCGCTTGAAGGCTTTCGCTGCGGCTGGATTCTGCCGCGGATGCCTCGGCCGGGGCTCGAGGCACACGAATCCATGCCGCTTGAGCAGCTGGTAGACCCCATTGAGCGAGAACGTCTTGCCGAACTCACGATCCAGAATGCCTTGAATCTGTGGTCCCCGGAGCGACGCGACGCCGTCTCGTGGCGTCGCTCCGGCCTTCACTCGCTGCACGAAGCGAGTCTCCTGTTCGGGTGACAGCCGGCGCCGACGGCCCGGTGCCGTGCGTCCTTGCACCGCTTCGATACCGCCGTCGCGGTAGGCATATGCCCAACGCTGCACGAAGGCTCGACTGCGGCCTACGGTGGCGGTCACTTCGAGTGTCTGCCGCCCCTGCAGCACGAGCAGGACGCTCCGCAGCCGGTCGCGTTGCACGGCGTTCGATTCCCTGGCGATCATTCGGGCAAGCCTCTGACGATCTCCTCGCTTCCGTTCGCTGATGTCCATGCGACCTCCTCCAGTAGAGCCCGCATCATGGCCAGCCGAGAAGGATCGCGCAAGCCGGAAAGATGTCCATGCCGACACGATCAGGGTTCGCAGCGAACCACGCGTGCGGCGTCGTTCTTCTCGGCGAACGAGGAGACCGTGAGGGGCTACCCGTGCCCCGAGAGCCGGCGTAGGCGGCCAGCGGAGCCATGGATGGCGGAGCGCAGACGCCTCCGAGAGAACGGAGGCCCGGAGGGCCGTAGTGAACGTCCGGCGACGGGGTATGGGTGGCCCCGAACCATCACCAGCCGGCGTCACCGACCAGAATCCCCAATCCGCGGGCAATCAACCCTTGGCGCGCGAGGCTCAACTGGGAGCCGTATTACACGCTATCAACTCTGGAAAAATGCTCAGATTCTTTGCCCGAAGCTTCCCAGCTCTGCCGTCTACGAATACCTCGACGGGCGTCGCCAGGCCGGTGGTACGTATATCGAGGCCATGCTCAATGCCCTCAGCCTCGAGATCAAGCCAAAAGCAACAGCCTGACCTGCCGCTCAGATCCGCTTGCGGAGCAAGCGGTCTACAGACAGGCTGAAGCCTGGCCTACCGGCGGTTGACAGATGAGTATACGCACGTACACTTCTTGCCTGTCAAGCGGAGGCAGCGTGTGCATCAAAACAAACATATTCGGGCTGCTTTAAGGCATGCCGTCGCGAGAGGATGGCGGGTCCGCGCAGGGGGCGGCCATGCAATCTATATCGTTATGTCCCCCGAACCGTGCCGCGTCGGATGGTTAAA
>CAZWYT010000168.1:0-2029 GCA_964638325.1 uncultured Planctomycetales bacterium | reverse complement strand
CCGCGCGACCAGTACATTCCCGTCCCGCTGGGCAGCCAGCCGACCACGCCCGGCATGCGCCTGCCCTACGGCCGCTATGTGAGCGTCCAGGTCAACGTGAACGCCAGCGGCAACAACATCGTCGGCGACGCCGCGAACGAGCCGTCCATCGCCGTCAACCCCCTTAATCCGCATAACATGGTCATCGGCTGGCGGCAGTTCGACACGATCAACAGCGATTTCCGCCAGGCCGGCTGGGGCTACACCTTCGATGGCGGCCAAAGCTGGACCTTCCCGGGCAAGATCGACCCCGGCGTCTTCCGTTCCGACCCCGTGCTGGCGTGCGACCCGGACGGCGTTTTCTTCTACGACAGCCTGACGTCCGACGGCACGGGCTACCACTGCAGGATGTTCCGGTCGTTCAACGGCGGCGTGTCGTGGGACGCCGGCGTCGAGGCCTACGGCGGCGACAAGGAGTGGATGACGATCGACCCGACGACGGGCATCGGCAGCGGCAACGTCTACTCTTACTGGACCGAATGGTACAGCATCTGCAACGGCCAGTTCACCCGCTCGTACAACGGCGGTAACACGTACCTCCCTTGCACCTCCATCCCCGGCTCACCGAATTGGGGCGTGCTGGATGTCGGGGGCGACGGTACGCTCTACGTCTGTGGTGATGGCTTCCTCTTTGCGAAATCCACCACCATGAAAGATCCCAACCAGCCCGCGGCATGGCAATTCAGTACCACCGTTAGCCTGGGCGGCAGCCTGGTGTATGGCACCGGCCCCAACCCCGGCGGCCTACTCGGGCAGGCCTGGCTCGCGGTGGACCGGTCCGGCGGGCCGACCAACAACAACCTATACATGCTGGCCTCGGTCGATACGGCAGGCTCTGATCCGCTCGACGTCATGTTCGCGCGCAGCACCAACGGCGGGCAGAACTGGAGCACGCCGATCCGGATCAATGATGACCCCACCAATAGCAATGCCTGGCAGTGGTTCGGCACCCTCTCGGTTGCCCCGAACGGCCGCATCGATGTCATCTGGAACGACACGCGCAACCACCCCGGAACCTACCTGAGCGAGGTCTTCTATTCCCATTCTGAGAACGGCGGCTTGTCTTGGTCGGCCAACGAGCAGCTTACGCCGGCGTTTGACCCCTATCTCGGCTGGCCGCAGCAGCAGAAGATCGGCGACTACTACCACATGACCTCGGACGAACGCGGCGCCAACCTGGCCTTCGCCACCACCTTCAACGGCGAGGAAGATATCTACTACATGCGCCTGGGCGAGCCGCTGTGCCCCGACGCGGGCACGATCGAGCTGGACCGGCCGAAGTACGCCTGTGAGAGCACCGCCCAGATCACGGTGAGTGATTGCGGTCTGAACACCAATGACAGCGTGGTGGAAACCACGAGCGTGTCGATTGCGTCGACGTCCGAGCCGGCCGGCGAGTCCGTGGTGCTCACCGAGACCGGGCCCGCGACGGCTATGTTCGTCGGCTCGGCCGAGCTCAGCACTGCGAACGCACCGGGCGTCCTGTGGGTGGCCCCGGGCGACACCGTGACCGCGACCTACATCGACGCCGACAACGGCCAGGGCCAGCAGGTCACGGTCACTGACACGGCGGTCGTGGATTGCACGCCGCCCACGATCTCCAATGTGCACACATCCAATCTCACCGCGCACTCCGTCGACGTGGCCTTTACCGTCGACGAGTTGTCACGCGGCAAGGTGCACTACGGCCTGAGCTGCGGTGCCTTGACCAGCACGGCCGAGACGCTGGTCTACAGCTTGTTTCCGACGGTCAATCTGACGGGGCTCAATGACGACACCCTCTACTTCTACTCGGTCGAGGCCGAGGACGAGGCTGGGAACACGGCTATCGACAACAACGGCGGCGGGTGCTACACCTTCACGACCCCGCAGGTGCCGGACTACTTCACCCAACTGTTCACCGGCGACAACGACCTGGACAATCTCAGCCTGACGTTCAACCCGAACAACTCGAACGACTTCTATTTCGCGTGCGCTGAGAGCATCACAC
>CAZWYT010000167.1:0-2121 GCA_964638325.1 uncultured Planctomycetales bacterium | reverse complement strand
TGGTGAACCGGCTGGGCAACGTGCCGCTGCGGCGGGCGTTCCGGCTGGCCAAGGCGATCTCGAAGAAGAAGGAGGCCATGATCGAGGCGGAGCACGCGCCGTTCCTTGAGGGGGCGCTGGTCAACGGCGTCGCGCGCGACGTGGCCGAGCAGATCTTCCAGGACATCCTGAAGTTCGGCGGCTACGCGTTCAACAAGGCCCATTCCACCGGGTACGCGCTGGTGGCCTTCCAGACCGCCCACCTCAAGACGTACTACCCCGTCGAATTCATGGCGGCGCTGCTTACGTATGAGAGCGGCAGCACCGAGAAGGTCGCCGAGTACATCGACGAATGCCGGCGGATGAACATCCCGATCAAGCCGCCGAACGTCAACGAGAGCGATGAGGCGTTTACGGTGGTGTACGACGTGGGAACGTGGGAACGTGAGAAGGTGGGAACGGAACTGAGCCAGCAGGCGCGAGCAGACGTTCCCACGTTCCCACGTTCCCACGTTCTCACACCCCGCAGGGGGCACATCTGCTTCGGCTTGGCCGCCATCAGCGGCGTGGGGCACAAAGCGGTGCAGGCGATTCTCGACGCCCGGCGCGACGGCGGCCCGTTTCGCGATCTCTACGCCTTCTGCGAGCGCGTCGACCTGACCTGCGTCAACAAGGCCGTCGTCGAAGCCTTGATCAAGTCCGGGGCCTTCGACTGCACGGGCGCCATGCGCCGCGCGCTGATCAACGTGCTCGACCGGGCCATCGAGCTCGGACAAGAAGCCCAGCACGACCAGAAGGCCGGCCAACTCACCATGTTCGGGGGGTTTGCCACGTCCGCGCCGGCCCCGCCCCCGCCCATCGGCAGCGAGGAATGGACCGACTCCGAGATGCTGGCGTATGAGAAGGCCACCCTCGGGTTCTACATCACCAAGCATCCGCTGGCCCAGTACGAAGACCTCATCCGCCGTTTTAGCTCGACCGACACGGCGGGCCTGACACGCCTGTCGGACGGGCAACAGGTGGTGCTGGGCGGACTCGTGGCGCGGCTGCGCAGCGTGCCGATCCGGACCGGCCGCTCGATCGGGAAGAAGCTGTGCATCGCCACGCTCGAGGACTTCGCGGGCTCGACGGACGTGATCGTCTTCCCCGCTCAGCAGCCGGACGCGCTGCCCGCACTCAAGCCGGATGCGGTGGTCTTTGTCGAAGGGGCGGTGGATCGGCGGCGTGAGGCCCCGAGCATTCGGACGGCCCGCGTGGTGCCGATCGAGCGGGCTCGGCGGGAGTATGCCCGCGAAGTCGTGATTAAGCTGCGCAACGCGGCCGGAACGGCGGAGACGTTGCCCGCGATCCAGCAGCTTTGCCGCACGCATCGGGGCAACTGCCAGGTGTACTTCGAGGTGGCTTCCCCGGCCGGGTGGACGGCGTTGGTGAAAGCGCGGGACAGCGCGGGCATCGACCCGTCGGAGGACTTTGTGAGCCAAGTAGCGGCCCTGGCAGGGGTTCAGGGGGTGTTGTGCTGTGGGCTACGGGGGACGGTCGCGCGCGCTTGACCCGTCGGTCCCGGCGCAACCGGACAGCGCCGCTTTGGACGAGCCCGCAGCGCAAGGGACGGCTCGGGATCCCGTTGGTCGCGTTTGGGGCTCGTCTGGGTAGCGCGCAGTTACGTAAGCCGATCTAGAACAGCATCCCGAGGAAGCCGAAGAGTCCGGCGATCAGATCGGGGATCACGCTCAGTAGCACGCCGATCGCCTCGAAGAACCAGTTCATGGCGTCCCTTTCTTGTAACAGACCGCGATTACAAGCACTTGCGTGAGCCTTCTTATCGGAAGCTCGTACGGTCGGTCAAGAGTCCCACTGCGGAAACGCGGCGCGGGACACGGGTCGGTCGGATGGGATGATTCGGTCAGCGTCGGGAAAAGGGCGCAAAAAAGAAAACAGTGGACGAAGGCGGGCGCTGGATTGCTCCAGCGGCCAGACGGCCCCGCGAGGCCGCCCCAAGGTGTGCTGACCGAGATCGTCGAACCGAGGCTCGACGTCTAGTGAATCCTCTAGAAAGGAGGTGATCCAGCCGCAGGTTCCCCTACGGCTACCTTGTTACGACTTAGTCCCAGTCACCGGTCTTACCGTCGGCCGCCGCCTCCC
>CAZWYT010000166.1:0-2193 GCA_964638325.1 uncultured Planctomycetales bacterium | reverse complement strand
TACTGCGGCGAGGTGGGACTCGACCGTGTCGGCCAGAGCGTCCTGCTCGTCGGCTGGGTCCATGTCCGGCGAAACCTGGGGGGCATGGTGTTCGTGGACCTGCGCGACCGCAGCGGCCTGGTGCAGCTCAAGTTCGACTCCAACATCGACGCCGCCAGCCATGAGACCGCCGTCAAGCTGCGGAGCGAATACTGCATTGCCGTCCGTGGCGCGGTGACGCCGCGGCCCGAGGGCCTCGTGAACCCCAACCTCGGGACCGGGGCGATCGAGGTCAACGTGCACGAGCTCGACGTCCTCAGCCCCTCCGAGACCCCCGTCTTCGAGTTGCTCGACGAGATCGAGACCAACGAGGAGACGCGGCTGGAGTACCGGTTTCTCGACCTGCGGCGGCGACCCGTGCAGCAAGTCCTCATCACCCGGCACCGCATCGTCAAGACGATCCGCGACTACTTCGACCAGCACGGCTTCATCGAGATCGAGACGCCGTTCCTAACCAAAAGCACGCCCGAAGGCGCCCGCGACTACCTGGTCCCGTCGCGCGTCAGCCCGGGGACGTTCTATGCGTTGCCGCAATCGCCGCAGCTTTTCAAGCAGCTCCTCATGATGAGCGGGTTCGACCGGTACATGCAGATCGTGCGGTGCTTCCGCGACGAGGACCTGCGCGCCGACCGGCAGCCGGAGTTCACGCAGCTCGACGTCGAGATGTCGTTCGTGCAGCCCGAGGACGTGCTGCACCTGATCGAAGGCTGCCTCGCCCGGCTCATGAAGGTCATCCACGACGTCGACGTGCCGACGCCCTTCCCGCGCATGACCTACGACGAGGCCATGCGCGACTACGGCATCGACCGGCCCGATACGCGGTACGATCTGCGAATCAAGGACGTCACCGACGTGACGCGCAAGACCGCCTTTGGCGGGTTCACCGACGCAATCGCGGCCGGCGGAGTCGTCCGCGGCATTCGCGTGCCAGGTGGAGCGGCGATGACCCGCAAAGAGATCGACACGCTGACCGAGGACCTCAAAGGCATCGGCGCCGGCGGTCTGCCGCTGGTCAAGGTGGCGGCCGAGGGCGACAAGGTCGTCTTCCAAACCGGCATCGCGAAGTTCTTCACGCCCGAGACCACGGCGGAGACGCTGGCCGCGACGGGGGCGGCGGCGGGTGATCTCCTGCTCTTCTGTGCGGGGCCGCCGGCCGACGTGTGCCGGTACTTGTCCTGGCTGCGGGAGACGGTGGCCAGACGCCGGAACCTGATCCCGAAGGACAAGTGGAACTTCCTGTGGGTCGTCGAGTTCCCGATGTTCGAGTTTCACCTGGAGGACGGGCGTTACTACGCGGTGCATCACCCGTTTACGGCGCCGCGGGACGAGGACGTTCCGCGACTGGAGCGCGACCCGCTCGGCTGCCGCGCGAAGGCGTACGATGTCGTGCTGAATGGCACCGAGCTGGGCGGCGGCAGCATCCGGATCCACCGCGCCGACGTGCAGCAACAGGTGTTCAAGCTGCTCAAGCTGACGCCCGCGGAGCAGGAGCTGAAGTTCGGCTTCCTGCTGCGGGCCCTGAAGTACGGCCCGCCGCCGCACGGCGGAATCGCCCTCGGCCTCGACCGCATCGTGATGCTGCTGGCCGGCATGGACAGCCTGCGGGACACGATCGCGTTTCCGAAGACGGCGCGGGCGGCCTGCCTGCTCACGGGGGCGCCCAGCCCGGTGGCGCAGGAACAACTGGACGAGCTGGGCCTGAAACTCGCGGCCCCGCAACACCCGGCATAGCAGTAGCGTCGGCCCCGAGCCTGCCCGCCGTGCCGGGTGGCCGACGTCGCCTCGTGGCGAAAGGAGTCGACATGTCCGCGACATCTCCGAAACGCGGTTTCTGGGCGGCGTACATGCTCGGCGGCCTCACCGTTCTGGCGGCCGCGCTGCTATGGCAGGGCCTCGGCCGACCGACCGCCGCCTATGGCCAGGTCCCGGACAGCGGGGCGCAGCGCCAGGAGATGATCGTCGAGCTGCGCGCGTCGAATCAGAAGCTGTCCGAGATCGCGGGCGTGCTCCGCGAAATCCGGGACCTCGAGTCCAGCAAGAAGGACAAGGAAAAGGAACCCAAGCCGGCCCCGCCGAAGCCGTAGCGGCCCTGGTGGCGTGGGCATCTTGCCCGCGAATCGCGCGGCCGTGTGGCGGTCGGGCGCGCGGCCGTGT
>CAZWYT010000165.1:0-2261 GCA_964638325.1 uncultured Planctomycetales bacterium | reverse complement strand
TCCACTGTGTAGGAAATGCTGCCGGGCGTGAACGGCCCACCCAGCGGGCCCTGCGAGGACAACCCTTCTTCCGGCGTAACCTTCAGGCCGCTCGGGGGGATCGTGGTGCCGACGATCCGCACCGACGGGTCGCCGAAGACGTGCCACGTGTTAAACATCTCCACGCCGCCCGACCCGTAGGCGTCCATCATCGAGCACGAGCCGGCAAAGCACAGCACGCCGTACGAGAAGTACGTGTTCGGCTCGATCTGCGTGTAGAGGATGTTGAACTCGTCCTCCGCCTCCATCGGCGGCGCCCAGGACTGGTTGATCGAGGACATGTACGCGCCGATCGCGCCGATCGGCTCGCCATTGTGCGTCGAGCGCAGCCACGCCTCGGCGAAGCAGGTGTAACCGTCGAACTGCCCATTCACGCAGGCCACACTGATGATGAACGGCAGCATGTTGTCGTTCAGCAAGGCCTGGACGTTGCCGTTGTTGAAGCCCGTCGTGCCCCACGACGTGGTGCTGCCGTGGCCGCAGTAGTTGATGATGCCGCGGCCGGCGTTCAGGCCGGCTGTCACCATCGCCGCGGTGCCACCATTCGTGTCGTAGATTTGGTCGACGACCGTATAGTCGTAATTCAGCAGCCACTGACGAATCTCGTCCATGTGGACGTAATCTGCCTGCCCTTCGTCACCCTGCCCGGCGCCCTGGGCCGACGCGATGCCCATGCCGCGCCAGAACCACTCCTGCAGCGTGGCGAGGTTCTGCTCGTACTCCACGCTGCGGAGCACCTGAGTGTCGACGTGCGCCGGCGTCTCGGCCGAGAAACGCCCGACCATGATGTCCGGGTAGTTGTCCCCGCCCGCCAGCTTCGAGTACGTGGGGTCGGAGGAGCCGCCCGAGGCCGATGGGGTGGCGACCTGCGCGGCATCGCCGACCAGCAGCACGAACGCCAGGTTGCCCTGGTTATACACGCCCTGAATGTAGTTCTTGATCGAGGTCGCGTTGTTGCCGATGGTCGACACGCCCACCGCCGTCGTCGGGATGCCGATCGAATTCTTGTGGTCCACGAAGGGCTGCATGTTGGGCAGCCAGGCATCGTAGCAGATGATCAGCATGTCGCCGGTCTCATTCAGCGGGTTGTAACGGACATTGCGCTCGTAGTTGATGAACTGCGCCTCGTACAGCGTCTCGAAGGCCAGACTTGGCCGGCTGGCGACCTGGCCACGCGCCAGGACGTTGGCGCCACCGTCCTGAACCCGGGCCACCTCGACCGTCAGCGAGCTGTAGACGCGCAGCGTGCGCGCGACCGGGTTGTACTGGAACGGATAAACGTCAACGACCACGCCGCGATGATCGCGCAGGATGTATGGCTCATGCAGCTCGGCCAGCCCACCGGGGAAAAACGCGTCCACCTTGTACGCGTCGCCGAACGCATAGGGCACGTCCGCCGGATCCACCGTGCGCAGGAGGTTCCCCTTCGACGGCGCCAGGTCGATGTCCGGCAGCTCATCGTATTTGGCATCGATGACCCGCACTTCCATGACACCGTTGTCGGGAATGATGATGCTGCGCGCAATGTGCGGCAGGTCCGGCGCCCCCGCGATCAACAACTGGGGCTCGCCGTACACCGCGATCTGCAGGTACGAGTGCCCGTCCAGCTCGACGGCCGCGTGCGTGAAGTCGGGGATGCCATATTCAATGACGACGCGCTCAGCACTGTTCTCCAGCACACTCACGTTCGTCGCGGAGCGGTGATTGCCCGCCAGCGCGACGCCCGCGAGCGCCGTGGCCAACCCGACCCCTGCCAGGCGCCGCCAGCCGAGACTGGCACAAAAAGATGAACAACTCCTAGACATGATTCCTCCTTTGTCGGGGTTGACGCGGCCAGCATGCGTCGGCGACCACCAGCCGCCGAAGGCCGGTCACGGCTCGCTTCGCTCCATCCATATCGTCCACCCGCCCCAACCGCAGCAGACTTGGGGCGGCCGGGCGAGCATAGAAACGCACCGGGCTCCTCGGCAATCAGCGTAAGGCCGAACCGTCGCCGGGGATACCCAGACAACGCGATCATACCACGGCCAGGAAGCGATTCATAGCGCGTTTTTCGGGCCTGCCAACCACGACCGCGGCGCCCTATGGGGCGGGTCACAGTTTCGCATAGTCCGATAATAGATCTAGCTCAGACGTCATACTCCAGTTAAGTGCTCCACCACAACAAACTACAGACCCGTCAGCAACGCGATGAACGGGTTGATGTCCCCGAAGTTCACACT
>CAZWYT010000164.1:0-2326 GCA_964638325.1 uncultured Planctomycetales bacterium | reverse complement strand
CCGGTATTCTAGCATATCTAGGTCACGCCGTCAAGACGACTTTTGCGGCGGACTGCTAGGGGCACGGGATTGGGGCATTGGTCAGCAAAGCCGCGAACGGGTTGATGTCGCCAAAGTTCTTCGCCGCTTCCGGTTCGCGGCCGGCTCTTAGCCGTCGCGAACGCGTTTGCTTGCGCCAAATACCTTTTGGAGGTCCAACTCTCTTCTGCTTCCAGAGGTCAAGCCACCCGCATATAGACCGCGCCCGCCGACCTTTGACACGGCCACGCGTTTTCGCGGCGCTCCGCGGAAGGAACGCCCTGTTTGACCGGATGCGCCGCAGCCCCCTGGACACCAGGTACGCCCCGATCGCCGAGAGCAGGAAGATGCCGTAGTTCAGAGGATGCACGTGCGTGCCGCCGACGTGGGCATATCGGTCGATACGGCGGCGGACATCGCCAAGGAGGCCGCGGACGCGATGCTGCTCGAGAAGAGTCTAATACTTGGTCTAGTTTGAAACTGCCGATTCAACCCATGCGGCATGGCAGACGGATCGGACCCGGGCCGGGTCGGCGGTGAAGCGGTTCCAGGCGTCGCAGCCGGCGGCGTACAGGGCCTCGTGATCCGCGTAGGCCCGATTCGACAGAGAGTGGCTCTTGAGGTACAGCCACACTGGCTCCATCGCGTTTAACTCCGGGGCGTAAGGCGGCAACGGAACCAGCGGGATGTTGTCCGGAACCCGCAGGCCTTGGCTGACGTGCCAGCCAGCGTCGTCCAAGATCAGGGCGATCTGCACATCCGCGGCCACGGCCCGGCTGAGGTCCTGCAGGTGTAGGTTCATGCAGTGCGTGTCGCTGGTCGGCATGATCCAGCCGACCGCGGCGCCGCTGGCCGGACACGCCGCGCCGAACAGGTAGACCCACTTGTATTCGGTTTGCCACCAACGGCGTGGCCGCGTGCCGCGCGGGGCCCACACGTGCGTCAGGGAGCCTTGCTGTCCGAAGCGGCTCTCATCGTCGAACCAGACTTCCAGACGCCGTTGCGGGTGGTTTTGCCGGATTTCAGCGAGGGTTTGCGGGAAGTTTTTTTAAAAGCCTCCTGGGCCGCCAGGTCGGTTTGGGGGTGCAAGGGGCGCGGCTTGAGATAGCTGAACCCCAGCGTGTGGTGCAAGAAGTAGTACACGCTCGACCGGGCGTAGGCGGCGCCGAACTCCTCTTTGAGAATCCGCCGGATGTCAACCCCGCGCAGGCTGCAAACGCCGTCCGCGGGCGTGGGCTCGGTCAAGAGCCGCACGCGAACCCGTTCAAGCTGCGCGCCGGACAAACGGCAGCGTCGCCCGCCGCGCCGATCGCGCACGCCGCCCAACCCACGGCGGTTGTAGCCGTTCACCCAGTTTCGAACGGCCCGCTCGGCGACACCCAACCGGCGCGCCACCCGCGGAACGTGTTCGCCCTGCACAACCGCCAGCAAGGCGCGCAGCCGCAACTGCCCACGCGCCCGCGTCTCCTGCCGCAACGCCACCTTCAGCTCGCGCTCAGCGCCCTTCCGCCTGACCCGCAACGGAGTCCGCATCGCAGAGCCTCCTTGCTCGAATGCGGACAGTATAACCGAAGCGGCATATTCATACTAGACGTGGTATAATGGTGTTGGAAGAGGGGGTGTTGGAGGGCCGCAAGGTCTTCGCGAACATCCTCAAGTACGTTCGGATGGGGGCGAGCTCGAACTTCGGCAACATGCTCAGCGTGCTGGGGGCCAGCGCGTTTTTGCCCTTCGTGCCGATGGCGCCCATTCAGATTCTGACCAACAACCTGCTGTATGATTGCTCCCAGGTGCCCATCCCGACCGATGACGTGGACGCGGAGCAAATCGCCAGGCCGCGGCCGTGGTCGATGGACGAGATCTGGCGCTTCATCGTGTGCCTGGGGCCGATCAGCTCCATCTTCGACTATGTGACCTTCTTCGTTCTGCTGTACGTTTTCGGCTGCTGGGACCCAGGCCGCGCACCGCTCTTCCAGACGGGCTGGTTCGTTGAATCGTTGCTGACACAAACGCTCATCATCCACATCGTCCGCACGAACCGCATCCCGTTTGTCCAGAGCCGGGCGAGTTGGCCGCTGATCGTGACGACCGCCGTAATCATGCTGACGGGCGCGTGGCTGCCTTCTCTGCCAATTGGGCACTGGCTCGGCGTTCACCCGCTGCCAGCCTTGTACTGGGGGATACTCACACTCACCGTCACGGCGTACGCATTCGTCACCCAAGGCGTCAAGGCTTGGCTGCTGCGCCGGCGGTGGGGTGAGTGCTACTCTTAGTTGAAATTCAAGGCGAACGGCTCCATGAATGATGG
>CAZWYT010000163.1:0-2415 GCA_964638325.1 uncultured Planctomycetales bacterium | reverse complement strand
CCCATCATTCATGGAGCCGTTCGCCTTGAATTTCAACTAAGAGTAGCACTCACCCTCGGCAACCCTAACTTGCCGGTGCCCTTCGTCCGGGTCGGGAGAGGCCAGCAAATTCGCCAAGAAGTCCGCCGCAGCGGTTGCTCTAGTTGCTTCCCGCGTGAGCCTTTTCTCAGCCTCGATTGCTCGAAGCAGGGCAACCGTGATGCCAACGGTCGCAGCCACCACGAAGGTTAGGGCCATGGCCACGGTGAGCAAGCCTGTCCTGTGGCGCCGGGCGAACTTACGGACACGGTACGCCTTGCTCGGTGGCGCCGCGACGACGGGTTCGCCGCCCAAGTGGTGCTGGATGTCCAACGCCAAGGCGCTGGCCGTCTCATAGCGCCGCTTCCGGTTCTTCTCCAGGCACTTCATGACGATCCAGTCCAACTCGCCACGCACAAGTTGCCCGAACTTATGTGGCTCGATACGTCGCGCCGTGGCCAGCTTCGGCACCGTGTCGGCGGACCGGCTTAGGCGTGTACTCGGCGTGGGCGGCTCAACTTCGCGGATGATGCGCTGGATCTCCGTATAGGCGGCCGAACGGAGCAGCTTGGGATCGAAGGGCGGCGTGCCGGTTAGAAGCTCATACAGCAGCGCGCCCAGGCTGTAGATGTCGGTGCGCGTATCGATGTCAGGCGAACCAGAGGCCTGCTCCGGGCTCATGTACTGCGGCGTACCGATCATCTCGTGGAACTCGGTGAAGAGCGTCTTTTCAGTCAGGCGATGGTCGGTCGCCTTGGCGATGCCGAAGTCGATCACCTTGGCCAGCGGCCGCCCCTCCACCGTGCTCACCAGCACGTTTGAGGGCTTTATGTCGCGATGGATCACGCCCTTCTGGTGTGCATGCTGCACCGCGTCGCAGACCTGCGTGAACAGCTCCAGCCGCTCGCCGATCGCAAGGCGGTTCTCGTCGCAGTACTGCGTGATCCGGACACCCTTCACCAGCTCCATCACGAAGTACGGCCGGCCAGAGTCGGTCGCGCCGGCATCGAGAACCCTGGCGACATTGGGATGGTCCATCAGGGCAAGGGCATGCCGCTCGGCCTCAAAGCGGGCGATCACGCGGTGCGTGTCCATCCCCAGCTTGATGATCTTTAAGGCCACGCGCCTTCGGACCCGTTCCTCCTGCTCGGCCATGTACACATCGCCGAACCGGCCGCTGCCGATCAATTGCAGGACTTTGTACGGCCCAACGCGCTGGCCGGGCGACAGATCAGGCGGCTCCCGCGAACTGACTGGATCGGACGGGGCAGGCGCGCGCGTGTATGTCGTGTCAGCGTCGTGGTGCCGCAGAAGCTCCTCCACCTCGTGGCGTACGGTGGGATCGTCGGGGCAGGCTCCATTGAGGAACTCGGCGCGCCGTTCAGGCGGCTGGGCGATCGCCTGGTGAAATAGCTCTTCTACGCGGCGGCGCTGGCCGGGGGTCAGTTCAGGAGTCACGGCTTTTTCTCCGTCAGTCTTCTGCGCAGAAATGCGCGAGCGAAGATCCACTCCCGCTCAACTTCGTCGGACGGCAAACCTAATTGGCTGGCGATGTCCTCGCCACTACAGCCCATTACGTGACGAAGCGTGGCAATGACCGCTTTCCGCGAAAACGTAGCAGTTTCGCTCTCCGCGGATCCGACGTCGCCAGACGCAGCAGATTCCCACGGGTATTGTCGTTCCAGCGCATCGATCGCATCCAGCAGCAGGTCCAGGTCGACGTGCGCGGCCGGTGTATCACGCTCCGTGTCAAGCGGAACACGGAGGCGGTCTCCACCGCGTTTCTTGGCTTTGCGGCTACGGATGTAGTCGGCCAAGGCGCGGCGCATGCATCGCGTGACGATACCGAAGAACTGACCGCGATTGCGGGGCGCGGTGCGCTGATCGCGGAATCTGAGGTAGGCCTCATGCACGAGCCCCGTTGTCCCCAGGGTGCCGCCCGGTTGGCCGGGACACACGACGCGGCGGAGGATGGCCGAGGCGTTTCGGCGGAGCTCATCGTAGACGACGGCGTACAGTCGGTCCGCGGCCCCTGGCACGCCGCCGTCCAATTGATGTAGCAACCGGGTGATGTCCGCATCAACGTTACCCAAAGTCGGGGTCTCCGAGCTGTCTGGTTTCTGCTCTCCGAAATGACACGCGAAAACCGAACGCGTCCGACCCTGTGATTTTCGCGTGACAGAGTGTCAGTGGCAATGGATCGCCGAGACTCGAACGGGAGACGACCGATGAATGCCAAGACTCTCGATCCGCGTGGCGAGCGGCGTATGCGAACCGTGGAGGCGATACACCGGTTCCTCTCGATGGTGCGGCTTCTCGGTCCCGCACGGGCCCGTACGGCGGTGGCCTGCTCCCCAAAATCTGATCCAGGTGTTATGAGAGTCCATTGCCCGGCCG
>CAZWYT010000162.1:0-2608 GCA_964638325.1 uncultured Planctomycetales bacterium | reverse complement strand
TGATCCCTAGCGCGCCCGGCTTCGTCCGCTTTGCTTGCGAAACATCCCTGGCCAACGGGCTAGCCCAACTTCCGCAGTTCCGGTCCGCCGATGACTTTTTTGGCTTGTTCGGCAGGCAGATTTCACCTAAAGCAAGACGGCCTTCGTTTGTTTTCATCGCCGGCCATCCGGAGCGGGCGCGAGGCCGGCGCGAACTCGCGTGTAGTGAAGACCAACCCTCTTGCAAACCAGGCCGTAATCCGTAGGATTGCAGTATGTACCTGCGGCGCTGCTACCGACGCAAGGACGGCAAGCGCCACGCCTACTGGGCGCTGGTAGAGTCGTACCGCACGGCACGCGGTCCGCGACAGCGGGTCGTGGCGTACCTGGGCGAGATGGATGAGGCCGGTCGCCTGGGGGTGCGACAGCAAGCGGAGCACGGAGACGGAACCTGGCAAGCCCGCCTCTTCGACCGCGCGGAGCCGGAGTGGATCGAGGTGGACCTCAAGCGAATCGCGGTTGAGCGCAGCCGCGAGTTCGGCGGGCCGTGGTTGGGTCTGGAACTGTGCCGGCGGTTGGGACTGGTGGAGTTTCTCGAGCGGGCGATTCCGTTCGGGCGTGAGGAGATTCCCTGGTCGGTGATGGCGCTGGTGCTGGTGCTCGGACGGTTGTGCGAACCCTCCAGCGAGCTGCACCTGGCCGAGCACTTCTACGAGGCGAGCGCGCTGACGGAGTTACTCGGCATACCCGCAGAGAAGGTCAACCAGGACCGCCTGTACCGTGCGCTTGATCAACTGCTGCCCCACAAGGAAGCGCTCGAGAAGCATCTGAAGGAGCGTCTGGGCGAGCTGTTCGAACTCGACTACGACCTGCTTCTGTACGACATCACGAGCACCTATTTCGAAGGAGAGGCGGATGCGAACCCGTTGGCGCAGCGTGGTTACTCGCGGGACCACCGGCCGGACTGCAAGCAGGTGAACATCGCGTTGGTGGTGAGCCGCTGCGGCATGCCGCTGGGCTACGAGGTCTTTGCCGGCAACCGCGCCGACCTGACCACGCTGGAGGAGATCGTCGCGGTGATGGAGGCGCGCTACGGAAAGGCCAACCGGATCTGGGCGCTGGACCGCGGAATGATCAGCGAAGACAACGTCAAGTTTCTCAAGCAGGAAGGCCGCCGGTATATCGTCGGCACGCCGAAAGCCATGCTGAAGCGCTTCGAGCGCGAACTGCTGGCCTCCGATTGGAAGCAGGTGCATGAGGGCCTGGAAGTGCGCCTGTGTCCGGCGCCGGATGGCGCTGAGGTGTTCATCCTCTGCCGCAGCGCGCAGCGGAGCGCTAAGGAGCGGGCGATGCACGACCGCTTCGAGAAACGTATTGAAGAGGCGTTGAAGAAGATCGCCGAAAGCTGCCGCAAACGCAGACAGAAACCCATCGCGATCGCTCAGCGCGTGGGGAGACTACTGGGCCGGAACACGCGGGCGGCCGGTCTGTTCCAGGTGCACATCGAAACGGCGGCGGACGGCTCGGCCCGGTTCCAGTGGCAGAAGGTGGAGCAGTGGCGCGATTGGGCGCGATTGAGCGAGGGCTGTTATCTGCTGCGCAGCAACGTGACGGACTGGAGCGCGGAAGATCTCTGGCGAGCCTACATCCAGCTCACGGAAGCCGAGGCAGCCTTTCGCATTCACAAGAGCGATCTCGATCTGCGGCCCGTCTGGCACCAGAAGCAGGAGCGTGTGGAGGCGCACATCCTGGTTTGCTTTCTGGCTTACGTGTTGTGGAAGACGCTGGCCCAAACGTGCGCAACAGCGGGGCTCGGGGATGAGCCGCGGAAGGTTTTCGAGGAACTCTCGAAAGTGACGCTGGTCGAAGTTGCGCTGCCGACCCGCACCGCCGTGACGATCCGCAAGCGATGCGTCAGCCGGCCCACCGAGCACCAGGCGATCCTCCTGCAGCGGCTCGGGCTGCACCTGCCCGCCGCGCTGGAATTTGTGGCCGTGTAGTGAAGACTCGCCCCCACCGGCGTTGTAAATACAGCTACTTACGATTCAAACTGCGGAAGTTGGGTTAGCGCCGCCCCAGCCAGCGGATGCGGAAGGTGAGGGCGCGGCTCTGGCCGCCGTAGAAGCTCAGGAATTGGGGCGAACTGGTGTCCGCGTTTACCGCGTTCGGGTTCTTGCGGTCCGTGATGTTGTCGAAGCCGCAGCGCAGGGCCCAGCGGTTCTTGTGGAACAGGAACCGCCGCTCCAGGTGCAAGTTGAGCTCGAAAAAGGCCGGAAACCGGTGATCGTTCGGGTTGCCCAGGATCTGCCCGGCCTCGTTCTGGATCGAAAACGGGAAGCCGCTGCGCGCCTCGAGCAGGTAGGCCACCGCCCAGTTCGGCCAGCGGGTGGGCAGATAGCCCCAGCTCAGGAAGCGGTTGGGCGCATCCCAGGACATGCGGCCGGTGTTGGCGGTGACGAGCATAGGAGAGTCCACGCTGATGTCCAGCACGCCGGTCGAGAAAGCGCGCGACCGCGTGTAGCTCGCCATCCACTCGTACTGCTTGTGAAAGGCTTGGCGCACCGTCACTGCGAACGCATCGTACGAATCGCGGCGCAGGTTGGCGAGCTCGTAAACCGCGTCGAAGGGC
>CAZWYT010000161.1:0-2718 GCA_964638325.1 uncultured Planctomycetales bacterium | reverse complement strand
GGCACGAGCACCTCGCGCCCCAGGGCGGCAGATACCAGTTCGACAAGGATCGAATTGTGGGCCACCACGCCGCCGGTCATTACTACCTCGCCGGCTAGCGGGTCCATCTCGAGGATGCGCTTCACCACGGAGCGGAAAGCCGCCTTGGCCATCTCCGCCAGCGGCGTGCCTTGGGCGATCAGCCGCAGTAACTCGGTCTTTGAAAAGACCGTGCAGAACGACCCGAGCTCAACGCTGCCGATCGCCCGCCGCGCCAGGTCGTTCAGCGCCGCGAGCGGCGTGTCCAACTGGCCGGCGATCTCCTCCAGAAACGCGCCGGTGCCCGCAGCGCATTTGCGGTTCATCTTGAAGTGGCGGCGCTGCCCGGCGTCATCCAGCACGATGACTTTGTTGTCCTGTCCGCCGATGTCCACGATCGTGATCGCGCGGGGGAAACTGGCATAGCAGCCGCGGGCGTGGCAGGTAATCTCGGTCACGGACCGCGCGGCAAACCCCGCCGTGCGGCGGCCGTAGCCCGTGGCGACGATGCGCTGAATGTCGGCGAGGCCGATTCCGGCGGCGGTTGTGACTTCCTCGAGGCACGCCCGCGCCGCCGCACCGAAGTCCCCGCCCGATTTCCGCAGTGCACGGGCCCGGACTGTGTCGCCGGCGAGCAGCACGGCTTTCGTCGCGGATGCGCCGATGTCGATACCCAATGACCAGCCATTCAGCATGCGGAAAGCTCTCGATTGGGGATTGGGGATTGGAGATTGGGGATTGACGATTTACGATTGACGATTAGCCGCGGGGTTGGCTCGGTCGTTGATCCGCAATCCCCAATCGTCAATCCCCAATCGTCAATCGTCATGCGTCAATCGTCATGTCAGTTGCTCGACAAATGCCTCGATCTGCGTGCGGGCCTGCTCGTCCGAGTAGCAGCGCAGATCATTCAGGTCGCCGGCGATCGTGATCGAGGGGACGCCGAGCCGCTCCTGGAGCCGCTGCGGCATACCGTGCCGGCAGTTTGTGTTGTTCGGGCAGGTCTTGGAATCGTGGAACACAATCCCCTCGACGCCGAACGTCTCGATCATCTGCTCGAGGTACTTCTCCTTGTACACGTCCGACCGGACGATGAAGAGCTCGGTGTACGCCCGGGCCATCGACTTGAAGGGATCGTCCGGATCAAGGGCCGTGAAGATCCACGAGTTCGCGTAGGTGCTCGCCACCACGCAGGCCCGCAGTTCCAGGAACAGCGTCGCCAGGTCGCGCAGGCGGCCCCAGATGGGCATCCCTTCCCAATACAGCCGGTGACGCTCGCCCTCGACCGCCGCCACCCCATCGGCGATGCGCGTCTTCAGCTCCGCCAGCAGCTCGCGATAGTAGTCAATCGCCGTCTGCGTGCCGCGCATCACCACCGCCGGGGCCATGTGGATCGTGCTGTCAAAAAAGGTCAGCGGCGACGGGCGGACGGTCGCCGTTTCGAGTACTTCTTTCCAGAGGTCCGAGCACTGGCGCGATAGCCGGACGGTCTCGCGCAGCCGGTCGATGTCGAACCTCCGGCCGCTGATCTTTTCGAGCGGGCGCACGAGGGCTTCGATCTGGCCGGCGATGCCCGCGACGTGCACGTCGGTCACTTCGCCGACCCCGCGGTAACACTCGATGCCGATCACGGGCCGGGACCAGTGGCGCCCGTACCAGGCCAGCCAATCCTGCACCTCGCGACACTGGTTGGTGTTGTAGACCAGTACGTCGGGCTTGGGGACGGCCGCGATGCCCTCGTAGGCGTCGCTCAGCGGCGTGCGGCCTTGCAGGAAGGCGCCGATGTCACTGGTCAGGTAGGAACACACCTCCGGCGAATAACCAATCGCGTTAGCGGCGGGAATTGTCTCGGTCGCCATGCGGGTGGCGCCGAGCATAGCCCCGTGGTTTTCCGGGAAATACACCACGAAACCCATCGCCCGCAAGAGCTCGGCCGGCCCGACGCTGGTGCACCAGGCCACCTTCGGCTGTCCTTCCTTGGCCGCGCGATCCAGCTCGTAGAAATGGTCGGCCAGCAACTTCCGCAGTGTCTTAGCCGCCGCGATCTTCTTGATCTCTGTCTTTCTTGCCTCAGCCATCACAAGGCCTCCGACCGGCCGCGCGAACACCGGCTGGTAACCTGCCGGGACATCTTCATGTCCTCGGGCTCAGCGCATGCCCTTCACCTACAGGCGCCGCGCCGCATCCGCGGGCACGGGCACAGGACCCTCGACCACACCGTGATAGTCCGCGCGGCGTATCGAAATCAGTTCGGCGGCAATGCTCACCGCGATCTCCTCCGGGGTGACGGCTTTGATGTCCAAGCCAATGGGGGCGTGAACGCGATCGAGCTGCTCCTGCGTCTTGCCCTGCCGCCGCAGGTCCTCATAGATCACCGCGATCTTCCGCCGGCTGCCAATCATGCCGATGTACCTGGCCCGCGAGTCGATGACGGCGGCAAGAGCCTGCTCGTCGTGCTGGTGCCCGCGCGTGACGATAACGATATAGGTGTTCGCATCAATCGGCCAGCGGCTGAGGGTATCCGCAATGTCGCCCACGACCGGCTCAATGGGCGGCGGAAAGCGCGCCACGTTGGCAAAACGGCTTCGATCGTCGACTACGCTGATGCGAAAGCCTAAAGGGGGCATCAGCGTGGCCAGCGCCAAGCCGATGTGCCCGCCGCCGGCGATGACCAGCTTCGGCGGCGCCTCGATGTGAACG
>CAZWYT010000160.1:0-2764 GCA_964638325.1 uncultured Planctomycetales bacterium | reverse complement strand
CCAGAGTTCGTTCCGGATAGGGAAGATCGCGCAAGAATCGGCGGTGCGAATTTCATAAGAGATTGGGGAATAATTCCCGTGGTGGAGCCGTCTTGCATGCATGACGATGTTGGCAGTGCTTCCGCTCCCCGGCACCGCAGACCCGCACGAAGGCCGAATACTCTGGTTCACGACTGACGGCTGCGTGCATTGGAGCGGTGATGGCTCCAGCGCCGAGGTGTTCGTGGCCGGCACCCTCATCGGCAGGTTCACGCTGCGGGAGCGAGGGGCACGCAACGTGCTGCTGCTGGGCCTGTCGGATGACCCGTGCATGCACCTGGGACACCTGGCACGAGCATTTCGCGTTTCCGACGAGTCGCTACGGCTCATGCGGTTGCAGCGTGAGGAAGAGGGCCTTGCGGCGGTGGTGGCGCGCGCGCCGGGCGGCAAGGAGCAGAAGGTGCAAGGCGATGCCCTCCGCGCGGTGGAGAGGTTGTTCGCACGAGGCGCGACCCTTTGCGAGGTGCAAGCGGCGCTGGCGAAGCGAAAGGTGAAGGCCGCCATCGGGACATTGAGCGGAGTGCGGACGAGGTGGCGCGCGCGCCAAGCGAGCGCGACGCAGGCCCAGACGGTAGTTGAGGAGCAGGTCGCGTCGCCGCCGACCGAGGAGCCGACGCCGGCGACGGCGGATGCGCCGGAAGAGGCGAAAGGTAGCAAGCAGATGGTGAGCGGGCAGCCGGTTCGCGGTGGGCGCTTCGTGCAGGCGGTGGGGACGTGGCTGCTGCTCGGGGTGGTGAACGCCCTGGGGCTGTACCGGGCCATGGAGAAGGAGCGCACCCGCGCGGAGCGGAAGGGACGGCAGCTTCGCACAGGGACAGCGCGAGTGGCGGTAGACGCGCTCATCGCCGCGCTGGCGGTGGGGCAGAAGTGCGTGGAAGGCGTGCGACGCTTGCAGACGGCAACGGCCGGGGTGTTGTTGCGTGCGGCCGGGGCGCCGAGCGCGAGTTGGGTGCGGCGGGTGTTGGGCTATCTGGCCGGAGACGGAGGTGCGGCCTATGTGGGACTCGGGATGGCCGGCGCGCACATCCGGGCGGCGCAGGAGGGGAGCGCGGCAGAACGACCGACGGTGTTCTACGTGGACAACCACATGCGGCGATATACGGGACAGGAAGTGGTGCGCAAGGGGTGGCGAATGCAGGACAAGCGCGCGGTGCCCGGCTGTAGCGACTGCTACGTGCACGACGAGGACGGGCGCGCGCTGTTTCGCATCGATGCGCCCATGCACGACTCGCTGACGTCGTTGCTCGGGAAGGTGACCACGCTGCTGCGCACGGCCTTGGGCCCGGATGAGCGAATTCTGGTGGCGTTTGATCGGGCCGGGGCGTTTGCCGAGCAGATGGCGCAACTACGCGACGGCGGCTTCGAGTTCGTGACCTACGAGCGACGGCCGTACGCGCTGGTGGCGGCGAACACGCTGGGGGAGACGCTGGAACTGGAAGACGGGGAAAGGCTTCGATACGCGGAGCCGGGCCAGAAGAATCTCGGCGGTGGACGGGGCCGGGTACGGCGGATCGTCGTGCAGGACCAGGAGGGGCGACAGATCAACCTGGTGGCGACGTCGAAGGAGGCAGCGCCGTGGCTGATCCAGGTGATGCGAGGACGCTGGAATCAGGAGAATGGCTTCAAGCATGCGGTAGAACGGTGGGGACAGAACCAGCTCGACGGGCGGACGGTGGAGGAGTACCCACCGGAGACGGTGATCCCGAATCCAGCGCGGCGGCGGCTCGACCGTGCCCTGCGTATTGCCCGGATCCGTGAGGGTGATGCGCGCCGACTGCTCGCGCGCATGCGAGCGAACGACCGCAACCGCGAGAAGGTCGAGAAGGATCTGGCGGACGCAGTCGCTCAGCAGGAGGAACTGGAGGCGCAGCGTCCGCATGTGCCCGAGCATGACCAGCTGTGCAATACGGAACTGGCCGGCAAGCTGGTCCACCATACGGCGGAGTACAAGCTGCTCCTCGACACGATCCGCACCGCCTGCGCGAACGCGGAGAGCGATCTTGCGAGCACGTTAGCGCGCACCATGCGCCGTCCTCGCGAAGCGAAGAAGCTTCTCGCCAACCTGCTGGCGGCGCCCGGTCACGTCACTGTCAGTGACTCCGCGATCCGGGTGACGCTGCTGTGCGCGGCCAACGCCGCCGAGCGCAAGTCCATCGACGCCTTCCTACGTCGCGTGACTGCGCAGCGCCTCACCCTTCCCGGCGACCCCGCCGCCCGTCCGCTGGCCTTCCGATCCCAAGAATCATTCGTGTGAGTGGAACGAACTCTGGCGCACGCAGCTGCGCGGGTCCGCCTTGCCGTTCAGCGGCGAAGGCCGTAGGTGATGGTCGATAGTAGCACTGCCGGGGCCGCGCGGCGGCCTCGGTTCATCTCATGAGCCGCGCGGCCCCGGCTGGGCAGACATCGACCAAGAGTTGACAGGCCTTCGTCCGCTGCAACGGCTTGTTCGACCGCGTCCGCACACAGGTATGGACATAATATCTAACTGGTCGTATATTCTGTCTATGAAGACGCTAGCAGCCGCAAAGTTCAAGGAGCAGTGCCTTTCGATCCTCGATCATCTTGAGCCGGATGGACTTGTGATCACGAAGCACGGGAAGCCTGTCGCGCGAATCCTCCCAGCCGGGCGAGCCTCGGCCGATCTTATCGGCGCTTTTCGCGGTCGCATCCGGGTGAAGGGTGACATCCAGTCCACAGGGGTCACCTGGGAAGCTCATGGTTAACG
>CAZWYT010000159.1:0-2797 GCA_964638325.1 uncultured Planctomycetales bacterium | reverse complement strand
ATTGAACCCAAGGTCAGGGCCTTTGTCTTTACCCCTTAAGATGACGCTCACCCGCCAACGGCGCCCATCGCCAAGCCTCAGTTTGAGTTCTGTGAGGCGGAATCGTAGCCGATCGGGCAGCACGAGGCGAAGTGCGTAAGTCCTTGTGCCGCAACGCGGACCGAGTTCTCGGGAGGGACAGGCGTGTCGGCACTGTAGACTGCTCGAAGAGTTCGCGTTTCTGATGCGCGTCAAGAGCGGGACTCCCGCAACGTACGGGGCTGCAGGGCTTCGTCAACGGCGTGCGGACAAGTCCGGAGCAAAGGGTCACCCGCCCCAGGTGGAATGCAGTTGGCAATAGGACGTGTCCAATAAGCGAACAGGACAGCTCCCTGCGTCGGCAACTGTAAGGAAGATGGCCCCGGCGTCGGGCCGCCCGAGCGCTACGATGACGACGGATTCATGAGCGGCGACAAAGGCGGATCTTCCGGCCCTTCGGGCAAGGGCTTGCGCAGCAGGACCGTCGTCGGGATTGGGGGGTACTGGATGCGAAGGCGATAAAGATCGAATTCGTCCCCGATCCAGCCGACTTGTCCCAGTGCGTAGCGCAGCATCTCGGGATAGCGCGGGACGTCCGGCGTGTGCGCCCCGCCGAGGCCGGTGCCCAGGTGCACCAGCGGCTCGTACATGGGCAGCCGATCGGCGGGCTCGTAGCGCACCGTGGGGCCGCCGCCGAACAGGTCGCTATATAACTCGGCCGCCAGGGTGCCGCTGCCCGCGAAGAGGCCACGATGAATCAGCAGATCGAAAACCAGCGCTTCGGCCGGTGTACGCACTGGAAACATGGCACAGAATTCCGGGTAGAGCGGGGTACGGTAGCGCGGTTCGATCTGTTGTAGCAGCTCGCCAGTCACGCACGTGATTCGGGCTGTGTTTCCGACCGAGCTCTCGACAAACTCATACTCCTGGGTGCCATAGGCCCCGACGACCGGACGGAACTGCGGGGCGGGCCGGGAGCAGAAATCCGTCAGCAGCGGCAGCGGCGCATCCGCGGACCGGGGATCGAGCACGGTGCGGCGCACCTCGTGGATGGTGTGGCTGCAATCTACGGAGAAAGGCCGCGCAATGCGCCAGGCGACATGCGGCCGCATGGGGCGGAAATCGACGAAACCGCGGACCGTCACCAGGTCAAACACCTCGGGCTCGGCCGAGGGATGGACCACGTTAGCGCGAAAGATCGTCCGCGCCTGCACGCCCCAGACGTACGTGGCGCCCTCGAACATTAGCCGGCGGTGCTCGACATCCGAGCGCGCGCGTTCGGTCGTCGCCAGGCCGCCGGCGAGCATGTTGAAAGATTTGCGCGTACCGGCGTGTGTGTGGACGAGTTCGTAAAACACGTCGAACGCGTCGCGCGCCGCGTCGAGGGCGGCCATCGGCACACCGCGCCGCTGGGCCGCCCGCAGGAACGCGCGCATGCCGGTCGGTCCGGGCACAAACCGAGCGGAGGCGAACGGGTCAGGGACATCCACGCAGCGTCCCAGATTCCACGCGAGCTTGGGGTCGAGGCCCAGATCAGCCGCGAGATCATTCGGTCGGCGGTAGATCAAGCCCGGGACGCCGGCGATCACCTGGGCCAAAGCCTCGCGCAGTCGACAGACCACGCTCTCGGCCTGAGCGGCAAAGTCGACCGGCGGTGATTGAGGCTTCAACGAGGTCATCGGCACTTATAGCATACATTGGAATGTGACACTTTTCAAGCTACGCATACGTTGTTAATAGTCATATAGTTACATATGAAAATGCAATTGCTATTGCAAACATATATCGGTCGTGCTATATTGACCTCTTGGAGGCGGCTTACTCGGTCGGTGACGCCGGTTGCGCCGCCGAACCCGTGTGGAACCCGTGGATGGTCGCCGCCGCCTCGGCCCACTAGCGGCGGCGGCTTCCGCCAAACTCTTTTTGGAGGACGGAACATGCGAAAACTGCTGTTGGCACTAGGTCTTATGGTGGTCGCTTTCCCGGCGAGCGTGGCATGGGCGCAAACGGGCGCGTGCTGCGGCTACGACGGCCTGTGCACCGATGGCATGACGCAGTCGGATTGCGAGAACAACGCCGGCACGTACATGGGCGATGGCACGATATGTGCGGAGGTTACCTGCCCGCCGATCGGTGCCTGCTGCGACCCCGATGACGGAAGATGCATTATGGACACGACGTGGTTACTGTGCTCGTACTACTGGCATAACAACTGGTTGGGCGAAGGCACAACGTGCGCCGGTCCGAATCCCTGCCCCCAGCCACCCAGGGGCGCGTGTTGCCAACCCAGCGGGATCTGCCAGCCCGATATGACGCAGTCCGATTGCGAGAATCAGACGTACCCCGGAACGTATCAGGGCGATGACACGACCTGCGAGCCGAATCCCTGCCCGCAGCCGTTAGTCGGGGCTTGCTGCTTCCCCAGCGGCGGATGCCTCGTGATACAGGACTGGCAGTGCACGAGCTACGGCGGAACCTTCCTCGGCGAGGGTGCCATCTGCTGGCCCAACCCGTGCGGGGGATCTTCGCCAGGCTGGTCCGACAACTTCGACACGTATGAGAACGGTACGCTGCTGTATCACGTCGGCGGTTGGACCGGCTGGGATGATAATCCGGCGGCCGCGGGTACGGTGAGCAACGTTCAGTCGTACTCGGGACCGCATTCGATTGCGGTCAACGACACCGCCGACGCCGTCCACCCCTTCACCGGGATCGAAGGCGGACAGTGGATCTTCACGGCTTGGCAGTACCTTCCGTCCGATCTCTCGGGCATGACGTA
>CAZWYT010000158.1:0-2829 GCA_964638325.1 uncultured Planctomycetales bacterium | reverse complement strand
GGTCGAACCGGAGACCTCCTGATCCACAGTCAGGCGCTCTATCCAACTGAGCTACACCGGCGCCTTCCCGGCGGCCCGTGACCAACACGACCCATACCCCACCCCGGGGGCCGCTCCCTCACGGTCGCGGCTCGGATCGGCAGCACGCAAACCAGTCCCAGGTAGTAGTCTATGAAGGGTCGCGATTCGCGTCAAACTGGCCGCCGGAGCCGCTGCCTCCCGAGGAAGGGGGCTGGCAGGGCGGGCCGGCGTAGATAGAATGCTATGGAGGACCGAAGCGACAGGGTGCGGCTGGCACGGTCGCGGGCGCGAGGCCGGGCCGCGGCGTGCCCACGCAGCATCTGTGGCGAGCCGATATGAAGTGACGAACACGGGAGCCAACGCCATGGGAGTGACAACTTACCGCCAGCGGAGACGCGGGGCGTTCACGCTGATCGAGCTCCTGGTCGTCGTCGCGATCATCTCGCTGCTCATCTCGATCCTGCTGCCAGCGCTCGGCAGCGCGCGGGAACAGGCGAAGAAGACCAAGTGCGGGGCGAATCTCCATTCGCTGGGTCAGGCGGTGGCCGCGTGCAACCGCGACTACAACGACTACGGGCCGAGCTGGGACGACGGGGAAGCTAATCCTAGCCCGGGCAGCGAATGGTTCCTTTACGGTTGGCCGGATACCTTGTTCGACCTCGGCTACCTCGGCAACCCGGACGCCCAGATCTGTCCCAAAGACGAGCACCCGGATGAGCCGGTCTTGAGCCGTTGCAGCCCCACTGCATGGAACTACAAGTTCGTGCGTGAGTTCATGAAGGGGGAAACGCCGAAGTACGGTGTGCGCACGAGTTACGCGCTTAACGCCCAGATGCACTTCAATTTCCGCGAGGACCTCTGGAAGGATTCGGCCAGTCAGGTTTACGCGATCGATGGGTGGTGGAGCTGGTTCGGCGGACTGAATGCGACGTGGGTGTTCGCGCCGACGATCCTGCATGGGACCCCGGCGTACCCGTGGCCGAACACGAGTGCCAACGTGGGCTGGCGCCACGGGCGTGAGCGTAGCGCGATGGTGCTGTTCCGCGACGGGCACGTCATGAACCTGGTGCCTAAGACGGCCGACATATTCGACCTGAACAGCCTCTACGTGGCTACGGTGGACACGGCACGCTACTTCACTTGGCTGCCGGGCGAGAGCCCCAGCCGCGCCTATGACGGTGCCTATGGCACCGGGCCACCGGCCGGCGGCAATCCCTATCGGATTACGGACTACGACAACGAAGCCAACGGTAAGCCGCGCAAGCCCGCCGGCGTGAAGGCCCGCGATACGGGCGTCGGCGGAAAGCAGCTAGGGTTCAAGGACAACGTTCATCCGTACGGCTATCCGGAAGAGCTGAGTGCCACTTGGCGAACGAAGAACAACGCCTGGCGGAACCTTCCGAACGCCCAAGCCGATCGGCGGTAGCGGAGACCACCCATGGCCGCCAGTCAGCGGAACCTGCTCCTCGGAGTCATCATCGTCATCGGCTTCGGCGCCGCGGCGTACTCTTTCGTGTTCCGTGGACGACGCGACGCCACGACCGCTACGCAGTTCACCGAGGCGGGAGTCTGTCTCTCCTGCAAGACCGAGGGCGAAGTCACCTACCCGCGGCAGGAGGCCGCCCCACACAAGTGCCCGAAGTGCGGGACCCCAGCGTTCTATCCCTGGTATTTCTGTTTCGATTGCCAGAAACGCTTCGTGCCCGCGCTTGTTCGGCGCGACCCAGGCGGTCCGCTGCGCTTGCCCCTGGGGATCGCGTGCACGAGCTGCGGTGGCACGAATGTCTCGGTCTTCCTGCCCAACCAAGCGGACTATCGGCCCAGCGGGGACGCGCCGCTGCCCAAGTGGCCATAGGAGCAGCGATTACACCCGTGCGTTTGCGAAACCCCGCCCAGGCCTGGGCGGGGTTTTCATCGGATCCGCGCCGCATCACAACCCGTATTCCCCCCACCGGCGCGTGACGAGTTCCCGCACCTCTCGCGACATCTCCAACTCATCCGGCCACGCACGCACCTGACCCTCACCCGCGATCTTGCGCGTCGCGTCGATGCCCAGCTTGCTCCCCACGCCGCAGACCGGGGCCGCATGATCGAGGATGTCCACCGGGCCGTCGACCAGCACGATGTCCCGTCGTGGATCGACGTTGCTGCCAAGCTGGAACAGCACTTCGTCCTGGTTGTGCACGTCCACATGCGCGTCCACCACCACGATGATCTTCGTCAGCGCCATCTGCCCCGCGCCCCAAATCGCGTACATGACCCGCCGGGCCTGCAAAGGGTATTCCTTCTTGATCTTCACGAACACACAGTTGTGAAAACACCCGAACTGCGGCAGGTCGTAGTCGAGGATGTCCGGCACCAGCACCTGCAGCAGCGGCAGGAAAATGCGCTCGGTCGCCTTGCCCAGCCAGAAGTCCTCTTGCGGCGGCTTGCCGACCACCGTCGCGGGGTAGATGGGACTCTGCCGGTGCGTGATCGCGGTGACGTGAAAACGCGGGTAGTAGTCCGGCAGCGAGTAAAAGCCGGTGTGATCGCCGAACGGCCCTTCGAGAATGAGCTCCTCCGCCGGGTCGATGTAGCCTTCGATGACGATTTCCGCGGTGGCGGGCACTTCGATCTCGGGCTGCGTGACGCACGGCACGAGCTCCAGCGCCTGCCCTTGCAGGAACCCGGCAAACAGGCACTCGTCGATCCCCGGCGGCAGGGGGCACGTGGCCGCGTACGGCAGGACCGCCGGGCCGCCCAGCACGATCGCCAGCGGCATGCGCTGCCCGCGCTGCTGATACAGGCGGAAATGCCGGGCGCCGT
>CAZWYT010000157.1:0-2926 GCA_964638325.1 uncultured Planctomycetales bacterium | reverse complement strand
GGGGGTTGGTTCAGCAGCGCCGGCGGCGTACCGTGCAAGCACGTGGCCCGGTGGAACGGGAGCGCCTGGCAACCGCTGGATTCGGGGACAGGTGAATACGTGCTCGCCCTCACGGTCTATAACGACGAGCTGATCGTGGGCGGCGATTTCACGACCGCCGGCGAGGTGGCCTGCAGCAACGTCGCCCGTTGGAACGGCAGCGTCTGGCAGCCGCTAGGGTCGGGGACGAGCAGCCCTGTCTGTGCGCTGACGGTCTACCCGCCGCAGGCGGGCGAGCTGATTGCGGGGGGCACTTTTTCGACCGCGGGCGGCGTGACCTGCAACCGGATCGCCCGCTGGAACGGCTCGACGTGGCAGGCGCTGGGCAGCGGGATGGACTCCGGCGTGGGGGCCCTGACGGTCTACGACGGCGAACTGATCGCGGGCGGCAATTTTACGGCCGCCGGCGGGGTGACGTGCGACCGCATCGCCCGCTGGAACGGAAGTGCCTGGCAGCCGCTGGGGGCGGGGATCGGCGGCAACTACGTGGGCGCCCTGGCAGCGTACAATGGCGAGTTGATCGCGGGCGGTTATTTCCCTACCGCCGGCGGCGTGCCGTGCAACCACATTGCCCGCTGGTCCGCCGCAGGCGGATGGCAGCCGCTCGGGTCGGGGATGGACACCGCGGTGCGCGCCTTGGCTGTCTACAACGGCGAGCTGATCGCGGGGGGCTATTTCACGACCGCCGGCGGCGTGCCGTGCAATTGCATCGCCTGCTGGTCCGCCACAGGCGGATGGCAACCGCTGGGGTCGGGAATGGACTACGTTGTGGACGCCCTGACAGTCTACAACGGCGAGTTGGTCGCGGGGGGTGGGTTCACGACCGCCGGCGGGCATCCCTGCGCGTTCGTCGCGCGCTGGAGCTGCACGCCGGTGGTCGGCGACATGAACTGCGACGGCACGGTCGATTTCGGCGACATCAATCCCTTCGTGGCGTACCTGTCCAATTTCGGCGCTTGGCAGATGACATATCCCGGTTGTCCGCCGGAGAATGGGGACATCAACGGCGACGGGACGTACGGGCAGGCGTCGTTTGGCGACATCAATCCGTTCGTTGAGTTGCTCGGCGGCTGAGAATGCAGCGACCGGGCTCTGTACCGGCCATGGGGGCGCCAAGTCGTTTTCTTCGGGCCGGGCAGTTCGCCGCGGTGGACCGGCCGCTGCGCTGGCTGATCGCTGACGGCTGAAAGCTTAGAGCTATTCTTTCCCTTCCTTCCCCACATAGGTCTTGGCCCGCGTATCCACGCGGATCATGTCGCCCATCTTGATGAACAGCGGGACGCGCACCATCAAACCGTTCTCGAGCGTGGCTTCCTTCATCACACTGCTGGTGCCGCCCACCGAGTGGGCTGGGGCCGCGGTCTCGCGCACTTGCAGGCGAATTACCTCCGGCATATCGAGCGACAACGGGCGGTTATCGGCAAACATGACCCGGTACTCTTCGCCTTCCTTGAGGAACGGCTCGCCGCCGTGAAGCTGGGCCGCCGTGAGCGCGTACTCCTCGAACGTCTCGCTGTCCATGAACACGAACTCGCCGCCTTTGGGATACAGGTACTGCATCGCCCGCATGGCATGTGGGACCTCGACGATGGGCTCGAGGTCGGCGAGCGTACGGTCCACGGGGTGGCCGTCCCGCACGTCCCGCAGCGACACATGCACCGTAGGGCGTTGCTTGCCCGTGTGCCGTTCCTGGTAATCGGCCACCACGTAGATGTGGCCCTGATGACGGATCAGCATGCCGCGTTTGAGCGGGATGTTCATGATCGGCTCTCCGAAACCGGGTGTGCCTCCGCTATTATACCTCCGACGCCGGAGTCCGCCACGCCGCCGACGCGGGCCTGCGGCGCTGGACTGCGGCGGATGAGAGGAACGTGTCCATGATTGATCGTGGGGTGTACGGCCGGGTGCCGGCCGGCACGCATCTGCCGTCGGCGGTCAACGCCATTGTGGAGATTCCGAAGGGCCGCCGGAGCAAGTTCGAGGTGGACCAGGCGACCGGGTTGATGCGGCTGGACCGGTATTTGTACTCGTCGAGCCACTATCCGGGGGACTACGGGTTCATCCCGCAGACGCTGGCCGAGGATGGCGACAACCTGGACATCCTGGTCATGGTGAACGAGCCGACCTTCAGCGGCTGCCTGATTCAGGCCCGCGTCGTCGGGCTGTTTCGCATGATCGATCGTGGCCTGAACGACTACAAGGTCCTGGCCGTGCCGAACTCCGATCCGCTCTTCGCGGAGTTCCAGGACCTGGAGAACGTGCCCAAGCACTTCCTGCGGGAAGTGGAGCATTTCTTCGCCAGCTATAAGCTGCTCGAAGGCGTCACCATCATCACGCAGGGCTGGGATAACGCCGCCGCCGCCAGTGCTGAAGTCCACGCGTCGGTCGACCGCTACATGGGCGAGCTGTCCCGGCGCGCGAAGAGCCAGTTTGCACCGTAAGGGGCTGCCATGCTCTCTGTTCTCTTGACGTGCCTGCTCATCATCGCGGCGCGGATCACGGACGTGTCCCTCGGGACGATTCGGACCATCAACGTGGTGCAGGGCCGCCGTACGCTGGCCCTCGTGCTGGGCTTTTTTGAGGTGCTGATCTGGCTGCTGATCGTTTCGCGCGTCATCAGCGAGATCAGCCAGCCCGCGTATGCAATCGCGTACGCCCTCGGCTTCGCGCTCGGCAATTACGTGGGCATGACGATCGAGGCGCGGCTGGCGCTGGGCCGGCAGCTCGTGCGCATCTTCAGCCGGCAAGGGCCGGAGATGGCCACGGCGCTGCGCGAAGCGGGCCTGCGGGTGACGCAGTTCGACGGCTACGGCCGCGACGGCCCGGTGCAGGAGCTGTTCATTGAGATCGGCCGGCGGCACGCGGCGAACGTCATCGAGCAGGCCCG
>CAZWYT010000156.1:0-2991 GCA_964638325.1 uncultured Planctomycetales bacterium | reverse complement strand
ACCAGTCGAGCTTCGGTTTGACGTATCCCGATTCGAGCCGCGTCATGTCAAGCAGGTTACCAACCATTCGGTTCAGGCGTCTGGCGGCTTCTTGAATTTCCGTGACCATCGCTTGCTGGCACTCTCCCCGTCCGGCTGTCCTCGCTTCGGCCAAGCTGCTAACGGCGCCGGTGATAGCTGCGATGGGTGTTCGCATCTCGCGAGATATGGAACTGAGCAGGGCTTTGCCCAGGCGCTCCGACTCGGAAAGGACTCTGGCTTTCTCAGAAGCCTCTTGCAGTCGTTGGCGGTCCAAAGCCAGCGCGATTTGTCGTGTAAACGCATCCAGAAGGTTCCGCTGATGAATGTTCGGGGGCGAGGACTCTCGCAAACACACCCCCACCACGCCCACCACACCGTCGGGGGTCGTCAGCGGCAGGTAAAGCCCCTCGGCCAGTGGCAAGGTGTCGGTGAACTTGCCAGCGGGTTGACCGTGCTCGAAGACCCACGCGGCGACGCTTTTTTCCTTCTCCGACACGGCGAAGGTGCTGGCCGGGTGGATTTGCCCGGCCGTTTTGGCATAACCGCCTGGAAGGAGAACCGCGACAGGCGACTTGAAGGCTTCGCCCATTCGGTGGACAACCCCGTGGACGATCTCATCCAGGTTCCCTGCCTCCGCCAGCTCTCGCGTCAGAAGATAGAGCGCCGTGGCGCGTTCCTCCCGCTGACGCTCAGCCCTTTCCTGAGCGCGAATCCGCGCAATGAGTTGCCCCAACACCACGGCAACCACAAAGTACATGGCGAACATCATCACGTCGTCAAAGCGCGTGATGTGAAACGTGAAGCGCGGGGGAAGGAAAAAGAAGTTCCAGACGAGAGCACTCAACGTCGCTGCGACGACCACTGGCCCCCGCCCCACAAGCAATGCCAACCCAAGCACCGCCAGCAGGAAGATGAGCGCGATGGCGCGGGGACCAAGCACGGGATCGAGCAGCACGTTAAGCATGGCCACCGCCGTAACAACTCCGACGGCTGTCAGATACTGGCGCCACTTTGATTTCGGCGAAGCTCGCCACAGCGGACGGGCTTTGCGTTTTTCCGTGTCCTCGGCCCGAACAATGTGAATGTCCACATTGCCACTGTCACGCACCAGCTTCCGCAGAATGGAGCCCCCGCGGAGAAGCTCCCGCAGCGGATTCTCCCCGGACTTGCCGACGACGATTTGTGTGACGTTGTGCTCCCGTGCTACGCGCAAGATACCCCGCGAGACGTCCTGATCCGTCGTGGTGATGACTTCGGCCCCGAGTTCCCTCGCCACGGCAAGATTGTTGGTGAGGCGTGTTTGCTCCGGCTCCGTGAGCGTCCGCGGAGTCTCGACGTAAAGGGCGACCCACGGGCAACTGAGACTATCCGCCAACCGGCGCGTCCATCGCACCATCTGCTCGGAGTACGGACTTGGACTGATGGCAACTAACAGCCGGTGCCCGGACTTCCACGGCCCGGGCACCTGCATCGCCTGCATGTAGTCGCGCACGTCCTGACCGACCCGTTCTGCCGCCAGACGCAGCGTCATCTCCCGCAGCGCCGTCAGATTCCCCTCGCGGAAGAAGTTGAGCAACGCGGCTTCCGCTCGTTCTGGCACGTAAACCTTGCCTTCACCAAGACGCTTGATTAGCTCGTAGGGCGGAATGTCAATCAGCTCGATCTCGGCCGCGTCCAGCACGCTGTCTGGCACAACTTCCTGCACCGTCAAGCCGGTGATTTCGTGCACCGTGTCGGCCCGGCTGGCGACGTGCTGGACGTTGAGAGTGGCGTAAACGTCAATGCCCGTGTCGAGTAGCTCAAGCACATCCTGATAGCGTTTGCGGTGTCGGGAGCCGGGGGCGTTCGTGTGAGCCAGTTCGTCCACGAGCGCAAGTTGAGGACGCCGCGCCAGAACCGCGTCCAGGTCCATTTCGGTCAGCTTGACCCCGCGATACTCCACCTGCTTGCGCGGGATAACCGGCAGTCCTTCTGTGAGCCGGTCGGTTTCCTCGCGTCCATGCGTCTCGACGTAACCGATGACGACATCCCGTCCCGCTGCTCTATCCTTTTGAGCCGCCTCCAGCATGGCGTAGGTCTTGCCGACGCCCGCTGCCATGCCGAAAAAGACCTTCAGCTTGCCGCATTTCTGCCTGGCTTCCTCCTTCTGGACGACCGCCAGCAGAACGTCGGGATTGGGGCGCGTTTCGTTCGTCATACGCTTATTTTAGCTTATCCAAAGCGAGGTTGAGCAGCAGAATGTTGACTCGCGGCTTGCCCAGGAAGCCAAGCTGCGGCGGCTCGACGGATTGCTCCACTAACTCGGCAAGCTTCTGCTTTTGCTGGCTGGTGAAACCGCGTGCCTTCGCCACGCGATCGATCTGGAGTCGGGCCGCTTCGGGACTCACATGCGGGTCCAAGCCGCTGCCGGAGGCAAACAGCATGTCCGACGGAACCGTCTCGTCTGCCGCCAAATCATGAGCGGTACGAAAAGCGACAGCGCGGTCGGTCACGTTGGCTTTCAGGTCGGCGGAGGTCGGGCCTTTGTTACTTGTCCCGGAAGGGACTGTTGCATAGTCGGCGGCGGAGGGACGCGGCCAGAAATAGGCATCGTTGGTGAACTTCTGGGCGAGCAATCCGGAGCCGATGGTCTTCCCGTTTAGAGTTATCAGGCTGCCGGTTGCCTGTCGTGGGAAGACTGCTCTTGCGGCGAGGGTTATGATCAGCGGATAAAGAATGCCGGTGAGCAAGGTCAGCCCCAGCAGCATACGCAACGCGATAACAACGGGACTGTTCATGGTTGACGCTGGGTCAGGTCGGGCGGGTTCGACCGGTGGGGGGCCCGTGCGCGCGTCGGCGGAGCGCGCCCCGCAACGTTCGAGAGAAGAAAGGTTGTCGTCTGTGTTTTTCATACAAGGCCCAAAGACGTGAGGATTATGTTGATTAACTTGATTCCGACAAATGGTGCGACTACACCTCCGAGACCGTAGA
>CAZWYT010000155.1:0-3258 GCA_964638325.1 uncultured Planctomycetales bacterium | reverse complement strand
TTGGCCTGCGCGTACATCACACTGCGGGCCGCAGAGGTTATGGGATAGGCTCTTAGTGAAACTCCCGGCGGCGTACACCCCCGCGCCGCCTCCGTCGTCGTAGGCGCTCATGGCGAAGACCGAACCGTTTACGCCATCGGCAAGGGGCGACCATATCGTCCCGTTCCACGACGCGATACGTTGGCCAGGTGACAGGAAGTTCCCGCCGACGTACAGCGCCTCGGCGCCACCCACCTTGAGGACCGCGAGGGCTTGGACCGTCCCCGCTCCGCCAGACACGCCGGCGCCCAGCGCGGACCACGTCCACGGGTCATTCGGGTCGTTAGGATCGTACAGTGCAGCGCCGATGCCGCTCGCCTCGGTTCCGCCGGCGAGGGTGATCTTCCCGCCCGCGTACAGCCGTCCCGAGGCGTCCCAGCCGACCAGGGCGTCCACTTCCGCATTGTCCGGGGCTTCGATGCCGTCGCCCAGGGCGGACCACGCATCGTTTCTCCACCGCGCGATGCGCTTGGCGCTGAGCCCAGTCGGGTACGTACCGGCGTACATGAATGTCCCACCGGCAAAGAGCGCTTCCCCGCCGCCATCGTCGAAGACGGTCAGCGCCAGCACTTTGGCGGATGGGCCGTTCGGGTCGTTGGGATCGGGACCGACTCCGCCACCCACCTCCTCCCACGCCGTGCCATTCCAACGCGCGATGTGGTTCGCTGTTTGCCCGGCGATCCCGGTGAACTCGCCAGCCGCGTAGAGCGCGCCCTGATAGACCGCCAGGGCGCGCACGGGAGCGTCGGTAGCACCCACCAGCGGCCAAGCCGTGTTGGGGTCATTGGGGTCGTTCGGGACGTTCGGATCGTCAGGTATTTTGTGGACACCGTCCAAGGCGCCAGCATAGAGCGTCCCCCCTGGCGTATTGGGGTCGCTGAACGCGACCAGCGCGTAGACGTAGTTGGCGTAATCCTTATTGTAAACGCCGCTTCCAACACCGCCCCAGCGACGACCGTTCCACCGGGCGACGTAGTATGTGTATCTGGCCATGCACGTATCAAACTCGCCACCGAGATATAACTCGCCGTCATGGACCGCCAGCACCCTAACGGCCGCCTCGAGTCGCCCATCGCCTGAGAACATCGTCGACCACTCGTTCGCACACGGCTGCGCTTCCGCTTCGCCGACGGCAGCGCCGCAAACCGGCAGCAGAAGCGCGGCTAGACCGAAACCGGTGCAGCGCACTGCACGCGACGACATGGCTCGCCTCCTTTCGGCTGGCCGCCCAATTCTCTCTCTGGACCCAAACGTCGCCATCCATGTGGCCCGGTTCGCAACCGCGAGCAGCGCGGTTTTCGGGGCAGCGCGCTCATGACCGGCGCGGGCGTATCCACAGGGTGGCAACCGCGACTAGAAGAGCACCCGCGGGCTCCGGAACGATTCTGAAGAAACAGCTCTCGCCAACGTCCGGGTACGGCGGTACATCGTAGCCGATCTCGTCTATCGTCAACTCGTAGACTGCATCGCCCGCCGATCCGCCCAGCGCGCCGAGGAGGGCCACGCCGGTCCTATATGACCCGTTGATGGCCTGGCTGTCGAACAGCATTTGCGGGTCGTCGGGCGAGTTGGCGATGCCCCACTCGAGGTCGGTGGTGAAGTGCTTCGGGTTGACGTGCCACCAGGGGTAGTCGGGCGGCGTCGCTTCGCCCCACCAGCGCTTGCGACCGCCGCCCGGCTGATCATCCCACAGATTGTTTTGGACGTAGTAGGTGATGCTCAGATCCTGCGTCGCCTCCGACTGCCCGGCCAGCGTGGCCACGGTGATCATGTCATTCACGTGGCGCCATGGCTCATCGCGGAACTGAAACCAGATGTAGGCCCATTCGCCCGCCGCGCCGTTGATCAGGATCGGGTTATCGACTGTGCCCGAGGGGGCGTCGATCGGCGGGTACGCGCCTACGCGGTAATACGCGTAGTAATGGTCGTACGCGTACTCGTCGTCGCCGTTCGAGTCCACCGTGCTGTACGTCGGGCGGAATGGGTCGATCGGCCAGTCGTCGTGAAGCGGGTCCGTGCCCGTGCCGTCGCCCTGCGGCCCCAGCAGGTCCAGGCCATACCCCGCCGCCGAACTGGTCACAAATATCCGCACGTCTGCCGCTGCAAGTGCGCAAACCCCCAGCGCCATCGCGATCAGCAAGTGCCGCGTCATACTCTGCCCTCCAACGGCCTTCGACATGCCCCACCTTCTAGCGCATAAGATAACTCAATTCCTTGGGACTGTCCAGTGAAATCTCGCGTGCGCGCACGGCTTATTACCGCCCCTAGTGAGTCGCCGCCCAGCGCAGACCACGTCCACGTGTCATTTGCATCGCGCTGCGCGGCCGCGATGCGCTCTGGCGCTTGGCTGGCCGTCGCGGACATCCGCACGCTGCTGGGCTCGTCGCGCAAGTTCGTCGTCCCGATTGTCGAGCGTCTGGACGCGCTGGGCGTGACGCGCCGCGTCGGCGATTTCCGCGAGCGAGGCCCGAAGGCGCCGCAATAGTGAAGGTCGGCTGCACCCTGACGGTCGCGGTTCAGGTGCGCGGCGCAGGCTGATCTGCGCTCGTAGCGGCGATTGGAGCGATTTGAGGATTGTGCAGCAGCGCGGTATGTTGATACTCCGCGCTCGGCGTCGCACAAGGAGAGGTGCCGGAGTGGCCGATCGGGCCGGTTTCGAAAACCGGTGTATGCTTTACCGCATACCGGGGGTTCGAATCCCCCCCTCTCCGTAGGAAAAGTGAAGGGGCTCGCAACTGCCGGAATCGCGGCCGGTTGCGAGCCTGCGCTTTTTCCGTCCCCCTCCGATGTCCCGGAATTGTCCCGGTCGCCACCCCCCGCCGCCGACTGATCCGCGCCGAATTAGTTGACCAGCGCGAAAGAATAGATGACCAAAACTGGAGGCCAATGACCCCCCGTGTCCCCCGGTGGCAGCCCACAACCGGCCCGGAAGCCGGCCGGTTCGGAAGGCCGTTAAAGACGTTTCGAGCTACCGTCGATCCGCGAGCGAAACTCCTTCGAACAGGTCGCGGGCTGGCCACTGCCGGCGGCTCCACTCGACGGCCATCGCGCGGAGCAGCCAATCGAAACGGGGATCATCCACGCTCCGGCCGTTGTTCTCCATTTGCTGTTTGAAGGCGGTTCGAATGGCCTTCAAGGCCGCGCCGCGCTGGGCATCGCTCAGGCCCGCCCAAAAGGCCTCGCGGCGGGCCTCTGCCGCACGCTCTGCGGCGGCCGGGG
>CAZWYT010000154.1:0-3309 GCA_964638325.1 uncultured Planctomycetales bacterium | reverse complement strand
CGCGGGCCGGATCGTCGTGCGCGTCACCGATATCGAGCGAACGCTCATCGACATTGCTGTGCGCCCGTTCTATGCCGGCGGCGTTGGCGAGGTGCTCAAAGCGTACCAGCAGGCCGGGGCACGAGCGTCCGTAAATCGGCTGGCCGCCTTACTGAAACAGCTCGACTACGTGTACCCGTACCACCAGGCAGTAGGATTCTACCTGGAGCGATCGGCGGCCTGCACGCGGAGCGCAGTCGAGTTATTCCGCGGCAAGTTTAGCTACGATTTCGACTTTTACCTCACCTACGAAATGAAACAAACCCGGTACGACGGCCGCTGGAGGCTACACGTCCCCAAAGGGTTCTAGGCGTCGGACGAGGTCGATGACAAAGTCCGCGTAATGATCGAAGGGCTTGAGCCCCACGCCTGGGCGTACCGTAGCCTCGACGGCGGGCCAGTCCTGCCGGTGGAACTCGCGTTGCTCATGGATCCGCGTGAGGAGAACCAAAGGTACGCGCTTCGCAGCGAAGATATTCACGAGCAACTGCCGATTGGCAGGCGTCGTTAGATCGATGTTGAAGTGTCGGATCGTGTCGTGGATGTCAAGAAAGTCACGAGCGCGGGGAGCCGGGTGGCTCTTGACGATCTCAGCGTACGTGGGTGCCTGCTGGCATATCGCGCGGAGCTTCTCGCAGGCGATCATTTCCGGCGTGTACACGTAGATCGTATAACCATCAAACGTGAGGGGCCGCTTTCCCGAGCAGTATTCGAACTTGCTTATGTCGACCGCGAAACGCGTGCGGTTCCTGGGGCCGACCGGGATC
The DNA here is from genome assembly GCA_964638325.1 of uncultured Planctomycetales bacterium. Classification (GTDB taxonomy): domain Bacteria; phylum Planctomycetota; class Phycisphaerae; order UBA1845; family Fen-1342; genus JALHJL01. The sequence goes on along the minus strand of CAZWYT010000154.1, from coordinate 2,503 downwards.
GCGTTGCGACGAATGTCATCGAGTCGCCCGCCCAGCTCGCCGAATGTGGTAGTGTGGATGAGCTTGAATTGCAGCTCGTACCCGCCCCAGAACTCCGCGAGATCAGGCGTCACGTGTTCGGGCTTTTCTGCGAGTGTTACGTCGAAGACCGTGTACCCGGCGGGGGTGAAGGCTTGTTGGAGACGGTGTTCGATGCGGGCGCGGATCGCCCCTAGTTCGGCGCTCGCGAAAGCTTGCTCGATCGAAAAGTCGAGATCGAGGGATGCGCGGGTAGTGACGCGAAGGGCTAGGTCGAGCGCGTTGCCACCCTTAAGGACGAGCTTTTCGAGAAGCTCATCGTCAGCGAACATGGCGACGACGGCTAGGCGCTTGATTTGTTGGAGTTGATCTACAGGCGATGGTCGCTTTTTGGCCATACAGGCTATGAGAGCGGAAAGCAGTTTCAGGTGCAACGGTGCGCCGTGAATCGGTGGATAGGCATGGGACCGCCGCATGTGAGCGCTGAGCGAAGCATGCGGCGCGGGGTCGGCTCTACCGGCGCGCGAGGGCGCCGCCCGCCATGATTTCCGCTCGCCGCCGCCAATCTCCAACAATCCGCCCAACCTTCGTATCCTTCGCGTCCTTCCCGGTGAATACTCAATCGTGGGAGACGCCCATGCCCCGCCCGTGTGCCTCCAACTTGCCATTCGCTATTCGCCATTCACCACTCTCGCCCAACTCTGCGCGCTCTTGGCGTCCTTGGCGTCTTTGCGGTTCGCTTGGCAATCTTGCTTGGCAATCTTCGAAGATTGCCAACCGTGCGCGTGCGCTCAACGTCTCCGAAACCGCTCCCCAGCCCCGCCACCCGAAGATTGCCAACCGGGGGGTGTACACGCTGGCAATCTTGGCAACCTTCGCCGGGCACGGTCCAGAACGCGCTTATGCGAAGACCCCCGTTCCCACGTTCGCACGTTCCCACCTTCCCACGTTCCCACGGACCCTACCGCGGCCAGGCGGCCCTCTGGAACTTGCCGTTCTTGCTGATCACCTTGCCATCCACCTCGACCGTGCCGCCCTTGCGCAGGTCGCAGACCATGTCCCAGTGCAGGCCGCTGCGGTTCTTGCCGCGGGTCTCGGGATAGGCGGTGCCGACCGCCAGGTGAAACGTGCCGCCGATCTTCTCGTCGAACAGCGTGTTGCGCGTGAACTTCCGCACGTCGTAGTTACAGCCCAGGGCCAACTCGCCGAGCACGCGGGCCCCTTTGTCCTGATCCAGCATCTTGATCAGGAATTCCTCGTTCTTGGCGGCCGATGCGTCCACGACCTTGCCGCCCTTGAACGTCAGCCGCACGTCGAGCGCCTCGCGTCCTTGCCAGACCGCCGGATACGTGAAGTGCACGGTGCCCTCGGTCGCGTCCTCCAGCGGCGCGGTGAACACCTCGCCGTCGGGGAAATTCAGACGCCCGGCGCAATTCATCCAACGCCGGCCTTTGACGCCCAGTCGCAGGTCGGTGCCCGCCGGAGCGCGCAAGCGCACTTCACGGCCGCGGTTCAAGAAGTCACACAGCCGCTGCTGGGCCACCCCGAGCTTCTTCCAGGCCGCGGCGGGGTTGGCCTGGTCAAGCTTCCCGGCGCGGAAGACGAAGTCGGCATAGTCCGTTAAGGACATGTCGGCGTCCTGAGCGGCGGCGTGCGTGGGAAACTGCGTGCCGACCCAGCGGACATGATCGGGATCGGTCTTCGGCTTGGCGGCGCGCCGCAGGAACACGTTGATGATCGGGCGGCGACCCTGGCTGAGCAGCGCCTGGTTGGCCGGCTTCACGTTGGACAGCGCGTGTGTGTTCTCTTCGCCCCAGAAGGCGATGAAGGCGTTGCACTTGCCCATCATGTGCTTCTCGAGCGGCGGGGTATGCCGAAGCTGCGCCTCGCTGCCATACTTCAGGTGCAGCTCCTTGCAGTGGTCCGAGGTAATCCGCACCCAGGGGTGACCGCCCGCGGCCAGGACCGCCCGGAACACCGCCGCGATCCCCGGCTCAGCGACCGTGGACCCGGTGATCACGACGAGGTCGCCCTTCTTAACGGCGACGCTGTAGTTGACGAGGACCTTGGCCAGCTTGTCCAGGCGTGGATCGTGCATTGCTCACTCCTTAGAGCCGGTTCTCAGATTTCGGGCGGCCTCCAAACGCGCCGGTGGGCAGATCTCGGCGAGCGGTTCCAGCACAAACGGCCGCTCCCACATACGCGGATGCGGTACGTGCAGACCGGGCTCGTGGACGACCAGGTCGCGATAGAGCAGGAGATCGAGGTCGAGCGTACGCGGGCCATTGGGCACCGCACGCTGCCGCCCGTGGCGCCGCTCGATGGCGAGCAGTCGCGCGAGGAGGTCACGCGGCGTGAGGTCAGTCGCCAACTTGGCCACGGCGTTCAGGTAGGCCGGCTGGCCGGGCGGCCCACCGACGGGCTCGGTCTCGTGTAGCGCGGAGCAGGCAATGACCAGAATGTCCCCTGCTTCGCCGAGTTGGTC
>CAZWYT010000153.1:0-3378 GCA_964638325.1 uncultured Planctomycetales bacterium | reverse complement strand
GTCGGCCTCTCACAGCGGCTCGACCATCGGCCGGCGGAGCTGTCCGGCGGCGAGAAGCAGCGTGTGGCCATCGCGCGCGCGCTCATCAACCAGCCCCGGCTGATCCTGGCCGACGAGCCCACGGGCAATCTGGACCGGGCGACCGCGGAGCAAGTGGGTGCCCTCTTGGCCGAGCTCCCGCGCGAGCAGGGCGTGATCCTGGTGGTCGTGACCCACAGCGAGTCACTCGCAGGGCGGTTTGACCGCAGGTATGACCTCGTGGCGGGCACGCTCGCGTTGCGGTGAGCGCCTCATGCACCTCTTGACCCTTCAGCGCCGCAGTCTCGTGCACCACTGGCGGAGTCATGCCGCGGTCCTGCTGGGCGTCATCGTCGGCACGGCCGTCCTCACCGGGGCCCTGCTCGTCGGCGACTCGCTCCGCGGCAGCCTGCGCGCCGCGGCCCTCGACCGTCTCGGCGGCGTCGCCTACGCCGTGCAATCGCCGGGTTTCTTTCGCGAGCAGCTCGCTGCCGACCTGGCCGCGCCCCCCGGCTTTCGCGGCGCTTTCACCCCAATCATTCTGCTCCGCGGCATGGCCAGCAATGCCGACACGCACGCGAGCGCAACCGGTATCCACGTACTCGGCGTCGATGACCGGTTTGGGACGAATGGTCCGTCGATCAATGCGGCCCTGGCAGAGGATATCGGCATCCGCCCCGGCGAAGACGTGCTGATCCGCCTTGCCAAACCCACGGCCCAATCGCCGGAGACTCTGTTCGGCCGACGCGATGAAACCACGCTCACATTGCGTCTGACCGTGCAGAACATCATCGCCACGAGCGGCCTCGGCGTGTTCAGCCTGACCCCGAGCCAGACGACGCCTCGCAACGCCTACGTGCCGCTCGCAACGCTGCAGCGTGTACTCGGCCAAGCGGAGCGCGCCAACACGGTGCTAATCACGCCGCTGAATCCCGCGGGGGACGATACGCCGCTGCTGCAAGCGCTTTGCCAGTCCCGTGCGACGCTGGCCGACATGGGCCTGAAGCTCCGCACCAGTGCCACGCACGACTACGTTTCGCTGGAGAGCGACGCGTTTCTGCTGGCCCCGCCGGTCGAGTCGGCCGCACGAGCGGCGGCCACCGCGCTCGGCTGCGAGCCGACGGAGATCCTCACGTACCTCGCCAACGCGATCGGGTACTTGCCGCAACGCGGGGGGCGCGGGCCGGACATGCCTGTGGTCGGTATTCCGTATTCCATCGTCGTGGCTTGGCAGCCGGGCACAGGCTGTGAGCCCATGACGCTCGCCGACGGAAGACCGGCCCCGCCGCTTGGCCCCGGCGAAATCCTCCTCAACGAGTGGGCTGCCAATGAGCTGCGCACGTTCGGCAACGGCATTGAATTGGGCTACTACGTCACGGAGGCGCCCGGGCAGTTGGCCACTGAATATGCCGGCTTCCAGCGGGGCGGCGTAGTGCGGATTGGGGGCGCGGCGGACGATCCCGGCTTGACTCCGGAGTACCCCGGCCTGACCGACGCCCGCAGCCTGGCCGACTGGCGCCCGCCCTTCCCAATCAACCTGCGCCGGATTCGCCCGCAGGACGAGGCTTACTGGGAGGAACACAAGGCGACGCCGAAAGCGTTCATTTCGCTCGCCGACGGGCAACAAATGTGGGCCCGCGACCCCGAGCGGTTCGGACGTTTGACCGCCATGCGCGTCTACCCGGCCGCGCTGCGGGACCCGTTCGAAGGTGAGCTACACGCGCACCTCGACGTCGCCCAACTCGGTCTGCACGTCGACGCCGTGCGCGCCCGCGCCCTGGCCGCCGGCGCCGGCGCGACCGATTTCGGCGGCCTGTTTCTCGGCTTCAGCCTGTTCTTGATCGTATCCGCAGCGATGCTGGTCGGCCTGCTGTTCAAGCTGGGAATCGAACGGCGCGGCCACGAAGTGGGGCTCTTGCTGGCCGTCGGCTTTTCCCGCGCGCGTGTCTGGCCGCTGCTGATGGCCGAGGCCGCGGTGGCGGCGCTGTGCGGCGCCGGCGCCGGCGTGCTGGCCGCCTGCGGCTATGCGGCGCTAATGCTTGCGAGCCTGCGGCACTGGTGGGGTTCAACGTTCGCTGCGGGCCTGCTTCACTTTCATGCGACCGCGACGAGCTGCCTGGTGGGCGGCGGCGTCAGCTTGCTGATCGCTATCTTTGCAATGCTGTGGGCTCTGCGCAGCACCGTGCGTGCAACCCCCCGTGCTTTGCTGGCGCGGATCGGACCGGGGTCGAGCGCAGCGCCCCCGCGCCGAACATCGCGACGGACATTCGCGCTCGCCTGCCTCGTCGGCCTGATCGGCCTGGCGTCCCCCGGCCTGACACTGGCGACCAGCAGAGTCGGCAGCCTGGCCGCGTTCTTTATCGGCGGAAGCAGTTTTCTCGTGGCCGGCCTGGCCGGGCTGGCGTACTGGCTGCAAATGGAGCGCGGCGCCTCCATACACCCGTCCGGCGCCCGCGCCTGGCTCCGCCTCGGGGTGCGCAACGCACGCCGGGCGGCGGGGCGCAGCCTGCTCACCGTGGGCCTGATCGCCTGTGCCACGTTCGTCATCGCGGCCTTGCAGGCCTTTCGCGTCGATGTACGCCACGACACAGCCCTGCGCGAAGCGGGCACCGGCGGTTTCGAGCTGCTGGCCGAGTCCGATGTGCCGCTGCTGAATGACCCGAATACCCCCCCGTGCCAGGCGAGCCTTACTCTGCCCGACGCGGCCCAGCGCGGCTTGGCGAACGTGCGTCTGGTGGCCTTCCGCGTGCACGATGGCGACGAGGCCAGTTGCCTCAACCTCTACCGACCAACACAGCCGCGCATCCTCGGCGTACCCGAGTTCATGGCGCGGCGCGGCGGGTTTGCGTTCGCAGGCAGTCTGGCCCGCACGGACCAGGAACGCCGCAATCCGTGGGTACTGCTGCGCGCAGCATCCGCCGAAGGCGTCATTCCCGCAATTGCCGACGAAGCCGCCGCGCGGTGGCAACTGCACCTCAACCTGGGAGACGAGTTGCAGATCACCGACGAGCGCGGTCGTGCAGTGCGTCTCCGGCTCGTCGCCTTGCTGCAAGGGAGCGTGCTCCAGGGCGAGGTCCTGATCGCCGAGTCGGCCTTCACGCGGCTCTTTCCTTCCACCACGGGCTACCGGTTTTTCCTGATGGATGCACCGCCGGATCGCGTCACGGAAGTCGCACGCACGCTAAGCAGCGAGCTCAGCGACTACGGCTTGGCGGTAACACCCACGACTCGGCGGCTTGAAGAGCTTCTGGGCGTACAGAATGTCTACCTCTCGGCGTTTCAGACGCTGGGCGGGCTGGGGCTGCTGCTCGGCACGATCGGCCTGGCCGCAGTGATGCTGCGGAACGTCTGGGAGCGGCG
>CAZWYT010000152.1:0-3387 GCA_964638325.1 uncultured Planctomycetales bacterium | reverse complement strand
GCGCACACGGCTCCGGCCCAGACGCCGCTGGGCACCGCCTTCACCTATCAGGGCCAGCTCAAGCAGGCCGGCCAGGCGTTTAACGGCCCGGCGGATTTGCTGTTCGACCTCTACGACGCCGATGTGGGCGGAAACCTGCTCGGCAGCCAGGCGCTCAACGGCGTCGCCATCAACGGCGGACTGTTCACCGTCCAGCTCAACACCGCCGGCGAGTTTGGCGCCGGCGCCTTCAGCGGCGAGCAGCGCTGGCTGGAAATCAGCGTGAACGGCACGCCGCTGTCTCCGCGGCAGGAATTGACGGCGACACCCTATGCGTTACACGCCGCCGGGCCTTGGGTCACCAATGCACAGGACGTCTCCTATACCGCCGGCAACGTCGGCATCGGGACCGCAACCCCGGCCACGCGGCTGGACGTTGTCGGCGATGCGCGTTTGGCCGGACGCGTCGCCGGCGGCAACGATGGCGTAATTGGACCGATCGACCCATATTACGACGCCATTTTCGACTTCTCGCACACCATCCAGGATTTTTCGAGTCGTCAGGGCTGGTTGCCTTTCGAGTCGCTCATCCAGGTCGATCCGACGATCGATCTAACTGGCGCAGACCGAAAATACATCTACGGGCACGACTTCGAGACCGTCGTTCGCGCCGGCAACCCGCATGATATCCGCTATGTTCAAGGCCCGTACTGCGCGGCCTTCCATGAGGGTACCGGCCACATCGATGTCCTCGGCGGCGGGAGTATGGGCGCCCAGACCATCGAGTCGGGCGACGTTGACTACCAGAACGGCGCTTACTTCTTCTCCGTCGTGGGGTTTAGCCCCTTTTCGACCGCCTCGATCACGGACAATCACGTCATCGACATTTCGAGCGGCCACGCCGGCACGGCCGGGAGTATCACGAACAACGTCGGCGTCTACATTGCCAGCCCCTACCACGACCAGCCGCTCACGAACCATTACGGCATCTATCTCGAAAATCAGGATTTCGGCCAGATCGACAGCTACGCGATCTACACCGCCGGCGGCAACAGCTATCTGAACGGCGACCTGGACGTGACCGGCACGCTGTCCAAGGGAGCGGGCTCATTCAAGATCGACCACCCGCTCGACCCGGAGAACAAGTTCCTCTACCACTCCTTCGTCGAATCGCCGGACATGATGAACATCTACAACGGCAACGTCATGACCGACGCGCAGGGCTACGCAACGGTCTCGCTGCCGGACTGGTTCGACGCCCTCAACCGCGATTTCCGCTACCAGCTCACCGTCATCGGCCAGTTCGCCCAGGCCATCGTCGCCGAGGAAATCCACGACAACCGTTTCGCCATCCGCACCGACAAGCCCTCGGTCAAAGTGTCCTGGCAGGTGACCGGCATCCGGCACGACGCCTACGCCGAGGCCCATCGCATCCCGTTGGAGGCCGTCAAGCCGGCCGCCGAACGCGGGACGTTCCTGCATCCGATCGAACACGGTCAGCCGCCGCAGCGCGGCATCGAAGCGGTGCGTCGCGCCCGGTTAGGGACAAGTGCCGCCAGTAGCCTGAGCGATCGCCTTCAACACCATCGCCGCGGCGCCGGCCCGTCGATAGACCCCGCCGGTTTGAAGCCGGCCACGGAATCTGCGCACACGAAAGAGGAGAGCAAGTAATGAACCCCAGCTTTCGGACATGGCTCCTGGCAACTCCAGCCTTCCTGATGCTCGCCGCGACCGCGCTGGCCCAGACGCCGCTGGGTACCGCCTTCACGTATCAGGGGCAGCTCAAGGACGGAGGTAGCCCGGCCAGCGGGCTGCACGACCTGCGCTTTCGGTTGTACGACGCGTTGACCGGCGGGTCGCAGGTCGGCACGACCATTTGTCGAAACGACGTGAGCGTGACTGACGGTCTCTTCACGGTTCCACTCGACTTCGGCGCGCAGTTCGCCGGAGAGGAGCGTTTTCTGGAGATCGACGTGCGGGCGGACACCGGCCTTGACTGCACCAACCCGGCGGGGTTCGTCACGCTCACCCCGCGCCAGCCACTCACCGCCGCGCCCTACGCACTCTTCGCCTTGAATGCGCCGGGGTTAACGCTGCCGTTCAGCGGTTCGGTGGACTTCAACGGTTCAGCGCTGGCGGTCACGAACAGCCACGCGAATGGCAAGGCGATCGCCGGGTATTCGACGGCCACAGAACCAGGCTTCCCCAAGCCGATGGGTGTTTACGGCGAGAGTACCTCGATCAACGGCCGCGGCGTGGTGGGCGACGCCCCGGGCGTATCCGGAATCGGTGTGGCCGGCAGCGGAGGGACCTACGGCGTGTACGGCAGTGGCCTCTTCGGCGTGCGGGGCGACAGCGTCGCCGACGGAGGCCGTGGCGTGTATGGCGACGCCAGCGGGCCAGGACAGACGTACGGCGGATACTTTGAGGCCACCGGTTTGAACGGAACCGGCGTATACGGCAGCGGCAACAACGGCGTCTACGGTGCCGGCTACGAGGGCGTGATGGGCTTGGCGACCAACCCGGACGGCAACGGCGTCGTCGGGACCGCCGATGGACCTAACGGCTACGGCGTACTTGGGCAGAGTCAGGAGGGCTTCGGCGTTCGCGGCTACACCAATAGCGGCACCGCCGTTTTCGGCGGGGCCTACGCCGACTCCGGCGTCACCAACGGCGTGTACGGCCAGAGCTACAGCGATTCCGGCAACGGCGTATACGGCTTGGCCAGCGCCACAAGCGGCGGAACCAACGGCGTGTACGGGCAGAGCAACAGTCCGAACGGGAACGGCGTCCACGGCCGGACCACCGCAACCGTAGGCGACGGGTGGGGCGTGTACGGGCGGAGCGACAGCACGGGCACCAACGCCGCGGGCGTCTTCGGCCTTGCCGCCGCCTCCAGCGGCACCACCTACGGCGTGTGGGGCCAGAGCGAAAGCACGTCCGGGTACGGCGTCATCGGCATATCAGACGTCCAAACGAGCGGCACCACCTACGGCGTGTACGGACGCAGCGCCAGCACGAACGGCCGCGGGGTCTACGGCTTGGCCACCGCCGCCAGCGGCACCACGTTCGCCGTGCTAGGCCAGAACAGTAACGGAAGTGGATGGGGCGTCTACGCCCTCGGCCACCTGGGCGCCAGCGGCGTCAAGGCCTTCCGCATCGACCACCCGGACGACCCGGAGAACAAGTACCTGCTGCACTACAGCACCGAATCGCCCGAAGTCCTCAACGCCTACTCGGGCACGATCGTGCTCGACGGCGCGGGCCAGGCCGTGGTCGAGCTGCCGCACTACTTCGCCAAGATCAACAAGGACCCGCGCTACACGCTCACCGCGATCGGCGCGCCCATGCCCATGCTGCACGTGGCCGAGGAGATCGACGAGGCCGCGCTGAGCGCCGGAGCTACGG
>CAZWYT010000151.1:0-3514 GCA_964638325.1 uncultured Planctomycetales bacterium | reverse complement strand
CCGCCCGTCGACGCACACGCCCCCATCGAGATGACCCACTTCGGCTCGGTCATCTGGATGTAGATCTTCTGCAGCACCGGCAGCATCTTCATCACCACCCGGCCGGCACAGATGAGCAAGTCGCACTGCCGCGGCGAGAAGCGCATCGCCTCGGCGCCAAACCGGGCGATGTCATAGCGGCTGGCCCCAGTCGCCATCAGCTCGATACCGCAGCAGGCCGTCCCGAACGGCATCGGCCACAGGCTGTTCCGCCGGACCCAGTTGATGCCGAACTTCTTGAACGCGTCGACAAGGTGGTCAAGGCGCGTGGCGGCGAACTCGGCCTCGCCGCTACTGCCACTGGTCAGCTCGGTCTCGCGCCTCAGTTCCACCGGAACACGCCTCGACGCCACTCGTACACAAAGCCCACGAGCAGGAGGGCGAAGAACACCGACATCGCCGTGAAGAAGTACGCCGGAGTGTACCCCGCGGCGACAAGCGGCCGGGCCCAGTCCTGGTGCGGCCCGGACTTCAGCCGCGGGAAGAGCACCGCCCACGGGTACAGGAACACGACCTCGACATCGAAGATCAGGAACAGGACGGCGATCAGGTAAAAGCGGACGCTGAATCTCCGGCGTGTATCGCCGATGGGGTCCATCCCCGATTCATAGGCCGCGTGCTTGATGGGACCGACGCGCTTGGGGCCGAGCAGGTGCGTGAGCACGAGGATGGCGAGTGCCAGCCCCGTCGCCACGGCCAACAGCCAGCCGACGGTCCTGAAATCGCCCTGCGCGAGATAGAAGTCAGACCTTACTAGTTCCATGCTCAAACTGAGTCTAGGCAGCGAGTCACGTGCCCGCAACGTAGCCGCTCGGTAAGCCGCTATCTTGGCCCGGAACCGGCCACGCGGCAACCGGCCGGCGACGCGATTCGCGGCGGGCACGAGCACCACGAGTGGATATGGATCCACTTCTTCGCGCGAACACCCCCTGGGGAACCCGGACATGGTGCTTCGCCTGCGCGAGCGCTCAAGTTGGCTATGCTGGCGGTCCGAAGGTTCTTACGACGCGCGGCGCTCGCCACGCCGTGGAGTCCGCGCGCCGGGAGCAGCACGAATGGCGTACCGCAAAGTCGTTCTGATGTACCACTCGGTCGGGACGCCGGAGGTGCCGGGAGTCCTGGGGAGCTTTCCGATCCCGCTCGGGCGGTTCCAGCACCAGGTCCGGCAGGCGCAGACCCACGGCTGGCAGTTCCGCCCGCTATCGGAGCTGCGCGCGCCGGTTTCGGCGAACGCGCTGTACATCACCGGCGACGACGGCACGGTGGACTGGGCCCGCAACGTCCTGCCCTGGTGCGAGGAGGAGCGGATTCCTACGCACACTGGCCTGATCACGGGCGTGTGGCTGGACGAGCCGACTTACCCGGTCGCTCACCGGCTGCACATCCTATTGACGCTACCCGGCCGCAAGCTGCCGACGCCTTCTCTCACGGCCGAACAGCGCGCCTACATCGACCGCGTGTACGCATACGAGGTGGACGCGCGCCGGCGGCATCTTAAGGGAGCGTGCAACGTGATCGTCGACGACCGGCAGGCCCGCGAGCTGCTCGGTCCGCCGGACGCCGACGAGGCGCGCGCCCTAGCGGAGCGATTTGCCCGACCCGACGAATACCGCGGTTATCACTGGGCCGAGTTCGGAGCGCATACCGTGACGCACCGCGCGTTCGATGGCGACGCGGCGACCTACGTGTGCGAGGAGGTTCTGCCTTGCATCCAGGCGCTGCGCGCCCGTGGCATCGAGCCGACCAGCTACCTTACGCTGCCGATGCGGCCGCGCTACCCGGCCACGGTGGAGCAACTGGTACCGGCGCTGCGCGCGGCGGGGTACGCGGGCGTGCTGGACGGGGCGGGCGAGTGGGATCGCGAGCGCTTCGTGGTGCCGCGCATCGATGCGAAGTACGTGGAGACCTTTCTCGGCCTGGAGCCCTGGACCAACCATGAGCGGCATGAATCCCAGCGCCTGGCGCGGGATGAAGTATCCCGATAGCGACCTGGTCGGGCTGGTGTTCCGCTTCGCCCGCCCCGGACGCGACGTGCCCGGCGATGGCCCGCGCGCGATCGACGTCGGCTGCGGCCCCGGCCGCCACATCCGTTTCCTCAACGAAGTCGGCTACCGGGCCTACGGCATCGACTTCGACCCCGAGATGTGCGACACCGCCCGTCGCAACGGCATCGAGGTCACGCAGGTCGCCGCGCGCGAGCACACGCCCCCCGCCGAGCTGGCGCTGGCCGTATGCTGGGGTGTGACGATGCTGCTGCCGGACTGTCCCGCCATCGTCGCGGGCTGGCGACCGCGGCTGATCATCGCGGACTGGCGTACGCCGGGCGACTCGTGCTTCCAGTGGCCGGGCAACGTCCCGCTCGCCGAGCGACCTGGCTGGGTCCGGTTGCACCATCCGGACCACATCCTGCACGGCGACGAATACCGCAGCCACGAACTGGCGGAGTGCGAGATCCCCGGCTACGAGCGGATGCACTGGCAGCGTGTCACCCGCAAGACCGCGGACGAGCAGCACGAATGGTACCAGACCGTGCACCGGCGCCGCTGAGCGCCGCGCGCTGGCAGCATGGAATCGCAGGAGCGTTATGGACAGCCGACGCGTCCTCCTCTATCAGCCACCGTACGAGCCACCCGAAGCGGGCATGAAGGCGATCGCGCCGCTGGCGCTACTCTACCTGGCGGGGGTGCTCGAGCCCGCTGGGTACGAGACCGAGATCATCGACGCCCAGATCGAGGTTGACCCGCTGAGTCGGCTGCGCGCGGCCGCGGCCGACGCCCTCGCCGTCGGCATCACCGCGATGAGCGGGTATCAGCTCCAGGGGGCGTTGGCCGCCGCCGAGGCGGTGCGCGCGGTCAACCCGCGGCTGCCGCTCATCTGGGGCGGTTGGCATCCGTCGCTGCGGCCTGAGGAGACGGCCTGCGATCCGCTGGTCGACGTGCTGGTGCGCGGTCCCGGGGAGAGCATCCTCGTGGAGCTGCTGGAACGCATCACCGCTGGCCAGGACTGGACGGGGGTGCGCGGGATCACTTACCGGCGCGGAAACGAGGTCATCCACGAGCCGGATCGTCCGTTCGAGGGCCTTAGTCCGCAACGCCGCTTACCGTTCGAGAAACTGCGGATGGGCCGCTACGGCGGGCGCATCGTGTGCGGGGACGACTGGGGGGCGAATTTTTCGTGGGTGAGCGGCCCGCCCTTCCCGTACACCTCGTCCTGCGGCTGCCCTTATCGCTGCCGCTTCTGTGCGGCGACGAAGGTCTACAAGCGCAAGTGGACCGCGCTGCCGGTCGAGAAGACGCTGGACGAGCTGGAGGAGCTGCATCGCCGGTACGGCATCCAGACGATGTACTTCATCGACCCGGAGTTCTTCATCAACGCGGAGCGCGCGGTCGGGATCATGGAGGGGATGATGGCGCGCGGCCTGCGGATCTTCTGGAAGGCGCAGGTGCGGCCCGAGCACATCGTCCGCCTCGGCCGC
>CAZWYT010000150.1:0-3527 GCA_964638325.1 uncultured Planctomycetales bacterium | reverse complement strand
CCGCACCCTCGACAACGTCGTCGGCCTGGTCTACGCCAAGGTGCTCTTCTTGAACCCGGACAAACGGCTGAAGGACCTGGTCCAGCCGGTCCGCTTCGTGCCCGAGCTGATCACCTGCGAGCAACTGCTGCTGCACTTCCGCACCACCAAGACCCAACTGGCGATCGCCGTGGACGAGTACGGCGGTGTGGCCGGACTGGTGACCCTCGAAGATGTGCTGGAGCAGATTGTCGGTGAGCTGCACGATCCGGAAGAGGTGCCCGACGAGCCCGACCTCCAGAGCCTGCCGGATGGTGCGTACGACATCAGCGGCCAACTCAGTGTGCACTACTGGGTGGAGACCTTCCGGCTGCCCCGCCGGATCGAACGGGTCGCCACCGTCGGGGGGCTGGTCATGGCGCATCTGGGGCGGCCGGCCCGCGTGGGAGACGTAGTGGAACTGGGGAACGTCGAGCTCCAGGTCACGCGCGTGCGCCGGCGGCGGATCGAGCGCTTGCACCTGCGGCTGCGCGAAGCGGCGGATGACCGCGCGGAGGCCCGATGATCACCGCGCTGCTGCTGGCGGGTGTGCTCTTTGCGATCGTGCTGAGCGCGTTGGCCTCCGGCTCGGAGACGGGTGTCTATTGCCTCGACCGCGTGCGGCTGCGCGTGGCTTGCGAGCAGCGCGAACCGGCTGCGTTGCGGTTGGAACAACTGGTCCGCCGGCCTGCGGACGTGGTCATTGCGGCTTTGATCGGCACCAACGTGGCCGACTACGTCGCGACCGCTTGTGTGACCGCCCTGCTGCTCAACGCCGTGGTCGCCGAAGGCTTGGCTGAGCTGTACGCCACCGTGATCGTCACTCCGCTGGTGCTCGTGTTTGGCGGGATCATCCCCAAGGACCTGTTTCGCCGTGAGAGCAACCGGCTGATGTCGCGGCTGAGCGGGGTGCTGTGGCTCTGGCAGCGCGGGTTGCAGGCCACGGGGATTGTAACGGTGTTGCGCGCCCTGCCGCGGGCGGTGCTTCGGTGGCTCGACGCCGGGCGCGGGGATACAGAGGACGACTTGCTGCCGCGTGCCGAGACCCTGCATCTGTTGCGCGAGGGGGCGGCCCGCGGCGGATTGACGAACCTGCAGCGCGACCTGATCGAGCGGGTGCTCAACTTATCGGCGGTGCGCGTGGGGGACGTGATGATCCCCCGGGTCCGTGCCGCCATGGTGCCGCAGAACGTCCCGCGCGACGACTTCCTCCGTGCCGCGCGGATGGCCCACTTCTCGCGCCTGCCCGTGTACCGCGGCGATCCGCGGCACATCATTGGCGTAGTCAACGTCTACGACGTACTGACGGATCGGGACGGGCGGCCGGTCGCCGAGCACATGCGCCCGCCGGTGACGTTGGCCGACCATGGGAGCGTTTCGGCGGCGCTGCTCAAGCTGCAGCGGGCACGGCAGACCATGGCCATCGTGCTGGACCGCTCCGACCATTGCGTGGGCATTTTGACGCTCAAGGACCTAGTCGAGGAAATCGTCGGCGACCTCGAGGTCTGGTGACGGCGCGGGGAAGTAGCGTCGGCCCCCCGTGGCCGACGTAGAAGGTCGCGAATCCGGCGGTACTCCACGTCGGCCACGGGGGGCCGGCGCTACATTTCCCGTAGCACGATTTCTGCGTGGGATTCGCGTTACACGATGGTCATCTCCGCCGGGCGAAGCGCACGGCCTGCTTCAACCAGGTGACGACGTCTGGTGCGGCTTCATCCAAGCCTTCGAAGTCGAAGATTCTGAGGCCGGCGTGCACTGCCTCTGACACAGCATGCACCAAACTCGCCGCCGCGTTGAAACAGGGACGCCATGCACGCAAACTCCAACCGTCGTCATGTAAGACCGCCTGACCCCGTGGCACCGCCTTGAGCCAGTCGTCGGTGGGCTGCCAGTTGGCCGGGAGCCGGCGCAACTTCTCGATCGGGGATACGTTGCTGTAGACGGCTGGGGTCTCAGGGCCATCCAAGAGGCGATAGCCGTGATTCGAATCCGCCTGTGCCAGGCGCTGAAGCCACTGCGCGCAATCGGCGACCCGCGCCCCACCGTACGCATCCAGCACGGTGTCTGCTTCGGGTTCCAACTCCGCGCCGGGCGGGGCACCGACCAGACGGCGGACATGGACCCGCACGCTGCGCGCCGCCTGGTCCGGATCGAACCCGGCGCGCTCTGCGACTTGCCGGCAAGCGGCGCAGAAGCAGATATCCAGTAGGCGCCGAACCCTTGGGCAGTGCCAGTCCAGCGGGCGAGGCCGCGTGCAATCCACGGCATGGTCGGGCATCCAATCCGCTAGCTCAAAGCCCGCCGGTTCGTACCGCGCCAGGTCGTCGAGTGTGGCGCGCAAAAGCTCGCGCACCCCCGGATTGCATGCGCAGAGCCCCGCCGACGGCACCTCTTGGCCCCAGGCGTTGCGCTGGCCGAGGTGTGGCTCGTGTTCCGACAGCGCTCGTACGGCGCGCAGCTCGATCCGCAGGAACCGGCGAATCCGGAGCCGGTCCGAATGCTCCCGCAGGCGCGCCAGTACATCGGCTGCTCCGAACCAGCGGGCCTTCACGGGCCGCGAACCGGCGACCGAGTAGATCTTCATAGCCGGCGGGAAGTGCCAGCCGCCCTCGGTATGAAAGTACGGCTCGTCGCCCAGAGCCGGGGCATCCGCGTCCGCGGGGCGAGGTTCGGCGCACAAGCGGAAACACGCCTGTTCGCCGGTGATCACAGGCACGGTCACGAAGTCGATCCCGACCTCGCCGTGGACTCGGTCGAGCAGGGCCCCGCTGTCGGCCGCGTAGCTCCAGAGCGGCAGCACAACTCCGAATTGGGCGTCCATCGACCTGTTGGCTCCGGTGGCGCGCACAGACCAGTTTGTGCGTGCCACCCTTCCCGCGGAACACCGGCGAGCCGCCGATGCTCCCCACACGAAGGGTAGCCGATCCGGCCACGGTCTGCTAGCATTCCAATGCAGCCGTTACGGGAGTCATGAGCGTGCCGGACCAATCCGACGAATCCCGACGACATTGTCCGGGCGAAGAGCACATCCCGATCTCGGAGGCGATTTGCATCGGCCGGCGGCGGGCCAACTTCCGCAAGTGCCCGGGCTGCCAGTTCAACGACGATGAGAAGGGGCAGACGCCGTACTACGCGCCGGCCGGTCCGGCCGGAGTGCGGCCGCCGCCGCGGGCCGTCCTGGAGATGGAAAAGCGCGACATGATCGAGAAAGTCTTCAAGGCCTACGACGTGCGGGCGACGGTGCCCGAGCCGCTGAACGAGGACGTGGCCTGGCGGATCGGCAACGCCACCGCCCAATTCCTGCGGACCATGCTGGTCGGCTACGACCGCAGCGATTCCAAGATGAACACGCTCATCGTCGGCCGCGACATGCGTAAGTCCAGCAAGCGGCTGTGCCACGCCTTCACGGAAGGGGCCGCGGCGGTTGGGGCGCCGGTCGTCGACATCGGCCTGATCGACACGTCACAGATCTACTTCGCGACGAATTACATGCCGTGCTGCGGCGGCGT
>CAZWYT010000149.1:0-3530 GCA_964638325.1 uncultured Planctomycetales bacterium | reverse complement strand
GGTAGCGTAACGTGCGGAGCCGTTCGCAATTTCAACTACGAATGGCATTGACCCGACAAGCATCATCAGGTAACGGGAGCTCGATGGCTTGGTCCACACAACCAGGACGCGCGGCCAGTGCCGGCTCTAGCAAGTCTGGCCGGTTGACGCCGCCACCTGCGGCCCAGCCCGACGCGTGCATTCTACCCGTCCAAGACCACCCGCGCGGCATTGCGCTGAGTCCTGCGAGCCAACGCTGCGAGAGACCTGAGCCGGTGCGCCGCACCCTGCGGACGCACACGCTGTAGAATGGGCAGGACGCGTGGAACCCGCCAACGGCCATGTGCGTCTAACCGCCTAAGCGGACGGCCCGCAGTGTCCCCACGGGCGGTGACCGCATCCCGACGGGCTACCGCTACAGAGGTGAGCCATGCCCCTTAAGCGACCGCATGCTGCTCTGCTGTTTGGAATCACTGTGCTCAGCGCAGCCGTACCGCAAGCTCAGGCGCAACGCATGGGCCGGTACACGCTGGACCCCAAGACCTACAAATCGTCTTCCGGCGAGTACGAGCTGCGCGTGGATCCCAGCACGATTTACGGCCAAGGAGAGGGCAGCTACCGGATGGCGCGCAAAGGCGCGGAAGTCTGGGCCAAGAAGCTGGCGTTTACTCTGTGGGATGCGGCACTTGCTGACGACGGCACGGTCGCCGGGTACGCCTACTCTGGCGGAATGGAGAATTACGCCCTTGACCGCAAGGACGGTTCGCAGGAGGAAGGCAAGCTGTACGTGGTGATCCTCGACCCGCGAGGCGAACTCCACCAAGATTTCCGCCAGCTTGGTCGTCACGGTCTTCTTCAGGCGGAGTAACACTTCACCGGTCTGCAAGATTTTCTGAGATTTTTGCATTTTAGCCCTTGCGCCGGGAGCGCGCACGCGCGTATATCCTCGCCATGCGCAGCACGGCGACACGTTCAGACGCGCTGGACCGGTTAGTCGCGGCCTTGCAGAGCGGCGTTTGCGATCCGGCCGCGGCGCGCGAACTCTACAGACTCGGCCCCGACGCCGTCACCCTCGCGCTGCTGGCCGCGGCACGCCGCATCGCGGAACAGGACGCCCGGCTGACGCTGCTGGAAGCGCAGGCCCAGACACCCGGCGGCGTTTCGCCCAGCACTCCCTCCGGCATGCGGCCGGTCTACACCAAGCCGAACGTTCCGGCTGGTCAGACCACCTCCGGTCGCCGCCGCAAACGCCCCGGCGCTCGCGACGGCCATCCCGGCTACCATCGGCCGGCGCCCACCCGGATTGACCAGCGTCGGGAACACCGCTTGAAGGTCTGTCCGTGTTGCAACGGACCGCTGCAACGCTGCCAGCGGACCCGCACGCGGCTCATCGAAGACCTGCCCGAGAATCTGCAATCCGTCGTGACGGAGCACACGATCCACCGCGACTACTGTCCCCAATGCAAAAAGCACGTCGAGCCGGTCGTGCCCGACGCGTTGCCCAACGCGACCTTTGGACATCGGCTGGTGAGCTTCGCCAGTTGGTGTCACTACGGCCTGGGCGTCACGCTCGATCAGCTCATCGACATCCTGCAATTCCACCTGCAAACGAGGCTCTCGGCCGGCGGGTTGAGCGCCGCCTGGCGGCGGCTGGCGGACATCCTCACGCCCTGGTACGACCAGCTCGCGGAAGAAGCCAAGAAGTCGGCCTACCTGCACGCCGACGAGACCGGCTGGCGGGTCCAAGGCCAGACTTGCTGGCTGTGGTGTTTTGCCAATGGCCAAGTCTGCTACTACCTGATTGACCGCCAGCGCGGCAGTCCGGTCTTGCAACGGTTCTTCGGCGCGGCGTTTGACGGCATCCTGTTGCACGACTTCTGGGCGGCGTACGAGTCGGTCGACGTACGCGACCGGCAATACTGCCTCGTGCACCTGCTGCGCGAACTGGAAAAAGTCGACCAGCACAACACCACCGTCGAGTGGCGGGCCTTCGCCAAGCTGCTGCGGCGGCTGATCCGCGATGGCATTCGCCTGCGCAAACGGCCGGACTTCACGCCGCAGCGGTATCAGAGCCGCATTCTCCGGTTGGGCCGGCGGCTGGATGCCTTGATCGCGACCGAGCCGCACGACGCCGACGCCCGCCGGCTGCTCAAGCGCCTGCGGCGGACGGGCGACCATCTGTTCACCTTCCTGGACTATCCCCAGATCCCGTTCGAGAACAACTGCGCCGAGCGGATGATTCGCCCGGCGGTGATCCTGCGGAAAAACAGTCAGTCCAACCGTTCCGATCGCGGCGCCGTCACGCAGGCCGTGCTGATGAGCGTCTACCGCACCCTGCGGCTCCGCGGCCAGGACCCGCTGCAAACCATCGCCGACGCCCTGCGCACCTACCTGCAAACCGGCCAACTCCCGCCGCTCCCCGTCGAAAGCACTGCATACGGGTGAACTCTTACCAGGCGGAGCGTCTCGTATCGGAGCGTGCGCTGCGTTTCCCACAGCAGCTTGCCGAGGTCGCGGCTCAGCGCGAGTAGTTCGGCGTGGCCGGTGCCGCGAAAACCAGTTGGACGGTGTTGACGCATCGGTGGTCGATCGTCCCGTGCAGGAGCGGGAGCCGTCGGCTCCCTGGGATCAGAACTGGTAGCCCATCTTGATCCAGTAGTGCCAATCCCCAATCGCCTGCTTGGTCCGCTCGTCGGTTTCACGAGTGGGCTTCAACTGGGAAAGCGGCACAGCCAGTCGGTCTTTTCCCCTGCGGATGGTTACGAACATCTCCCGCGCACACTCGTCCTCGTCCGGCATGCCAACGACCTCGACCTTGTCCTTCAAGCGCAACGGCGAGATGGCACGCTTGGTGACGCAGACGGCGGCGCAAGGGAAATGCAGCCGGTCCTCGAGGTAGTAGTACCAGCCCATGGCCCGTTCGACTTCGTCATGGGCATCAACGACGACTTCCATCGTGATGCGATCTTCTCGCTCTTCGTCGCGCTTTGGCTTGCGCGTTGCCACGCGGAGGCTCCTTTGATCGGGGTCGGATGCGTGCCCATCGATACCTGAACCCACAATGCGCCGCAACCGTACGACGACCTCGGTCACGCCCAGTCGGACCACGAAACGACCGACACGCCTTGCCGCTTGAAGGACGCTTCGCCACCGTAAACCAGCGCGGCGCCACCGCTCGCCTGCCCGGCCAAGTTCCGCCAGTAGTCGAGATCGGCGAAGAAGTCGCTGGCGACGGTCTGGCCGGATTTAACCTCGATCGGAATCTGCCTGGCCCCCTGGTCGATCAGCAGGTCGACGAGTTGCTGGCTTGGTGATACCGGGCGCCGCGAAGCTGACCTTCCCGGCGGTTTGCGCCGCACTCTGACTCCGCGACACGTTGCTGCCGGGGCGATGATGCTCGCACTTGATCCCGACCGCGGAATCCGGGGTCTGGTCTGGCTCGGCGTCGCGCTTTTTGCGAGCGGGGCTCGGCGTTACAATGGGAGCGATAATGCGAATCCGGCAGCTTCGGCGGGTGCGACGGTTCGGGGAAACCTGACGCCGCCGCCGAG
>CAZWYT010000148.1:0-3586 GCA_964638325.1 uncultured Planctomycetales bacterium | reverse complement strand
CCTCCGACCGCCCTTGGCGCCCGCGCCAGGGCCGATTCAGCCCCCAAACCCTCTAACTTGGGTTAGCGCTACCCTCGCGGTGCGCGGCGCAATCGGCCGGGTTGCAGGGACGGTTGTGCCCGGCGCACTTGTCTGGATCGCACTTCGCGGGATCGCACTTGGCAGGATCACACCCATCACCATGCCGACCGCACTTGCCGCCACATTTTTCCGGGTCACACTTGGCCGGATCGCACGGACCGGGGCCGTGGTCACACTGCCCGTTGGCATGCGCCTCGCGGCAGGCCAGCGAACCCGGCTGATGCTCGCACTGGCCCTTCTGCTGCTCGCAGGCGGGTGTCGCCACCTGCTGGCCGGCCGAACCGCTGGCGACCGAGAAGCCCACGGCCGCCATCGACAGCGCCGCGACGGCCACGACCACAATTACCGTTCCCTTTTTCATCGCTGAATGTCCTTTCCAACAGGGTGCCTTGATGCCGATTACGGTTCACCGTGTCCTTCGTTTCCGCCGTTGCCTTGCCGACCACACTCACGGTGGCGCTCGCATGCGCCGGGTACACTCTCCGGCCCATGCCCACCAAGCGGGCACACGCGTCGGCGAATGATCTCGTTGAACTTCGCCTGCTGATCGGGCGTCAGCAGGCTCTTTTCCTCCAGCAGGTGCGCGACAACGCCCTCCTGAATCTCGCGTTGGATGGCTGCGATTTTGTCGAGCTGGGTGGAGATCGCGGCCCGGTCGGGCTCAACCGCAGTCAGCAAGTCGACCAACTTCTCCCGTTCGGCCGTGAGCCGCTGGCGCAATCCGTCCACCTCTTGCAGCATGCGATCGCGGGCTGCGGTCATCGCCTGCTGCTGCTCAGCGGTCAGGTCGAGTTGGGCCAGCACGTCTTGACGGACGGCGCATTCGCCGCCGTCCGCGCCAACGCCACAGCAGAAGTGCCGGTAGGTGCGCACGCCGAACGTCGTGCCGAAGCCAACGTTGAACGCGAGCGACGCGACCAAAAGCGTCCAGAGCCAGTTTCGGCTCGCCAGAAGCGAACGCATGGGTCACCTGCCTCCCTGCTTGACAAGCGCGACATATTGGGCCGCCGCCGAGCCGTCGGGCAGCGGATCGAACGACCCAGCGTACACGTCTTGGGCTGGGTCCTCCGTCCTCGGGGCGGGCGAGCGCGGCTCGCCGTTCATGACGATGGCCATTATGATGCCGGCCGCGAGGGCGAGTCCGCCCGCTGCGACGGGCGCGGGACGCAGCGCCGCCAGCCGCTGCCATAGGGAAGATCGCTCCATCTGACGATCTGGCAGCTTAGCCATCAGCCGCTGTGTGAAGCCCGGCCGGGGTTCCGGCGCCTGCAAGACGGACAGCCAACGGGAAACGCCGCGCACTTGATCTGCGAATTGCCGGCAGTCGGGGCACTCGGCCAGATGCGACCGCAGGGCGGCGCGTTGCGTGTCGTCCATTCTTTGATCGAAGTCGGCTGATACGAGATGTTGGGCCTTGCGACAGCGCATCGGCGGCCACTTCCTTTCATAAGGATTCAGCACGCAGCTCCGGCGAAACCTGCGGTGGGGCCTCCCATTCCGGATCGGCCAGAGCCGCGCTCAACGTCCTTCGCGCCCGCACTAACAGTGACTCGACCGCGGACACCGAGGTGTCGATAACATCGGCGATTTCCGAATAGGACAGGCCCTGGAATTCGCGCAGGAGGATTGCGGCCCGCTGCGCCGGCGGTAGTTTCGCGATCGCTGCCCGAACAAGCCCGGCGCGCTCCGTGGCTAAGACGACCACATCGGGCTCGGCGTGAGCGGAAACATGGGGATCGCCGTTTTCATAGACTGGGACCACGAATCGGAGGCGGCTGCTCCGACGATAGTTCAGGCAGATGTTTGTGGTGATGCGAAGCAGCCAAGAAAAGACGCGCACGCCGGCGCGCGGTCGGAACGACGGCGCCGCCCGCCAAGCTGCTAGGAACGCGTCCTGGGCCAGATCCTCTGCGGTGTTGCGGTCGGTGACCCCCAGAAAGCGGCAGATAAACTGCATTACGGCGCGGTGATGCCGCTCGGCCAGAACGCCAAACGCCTCCCGGTCGCCGCGCCCGGCCGCCGACATCAACTCCTCGTCCGGGCGGTCCGCCATCAAGCCTCCACACTCCCATTAACACCCGAGACGGCGGGAACCTGCGGCGTACTGCGGGTTACGACGACACAGTCCGCGGCTCGACTACGATGGCGCCGGCGGCACCGGGTTCACCAGCTCCGCCGAGGCCGGCCGGATGATGCCGTCCTCCATCTCGTAGATCACGTCGAACACGTCGAGTGCCCGGTGGTCATGAGTCACGACGATTACGCCCGCGCCTTGCTCGTGCGCGACTTTGCGGAACAGCTCCATGACCTGCCGCCCGCGCCGGCCGTCGAGCGCGGCCGTATGCTCGTCGGCGAGCACGACGCTCGGGCGGTTGGCCAGCGCGGGCGACCGCGACGCGTTGTTGCTCGCCGCCCGAGAGCTCGGGCGGGTATCCGTCTGCCCGTTCGCCCACGCCCAGATACTCCAGCAGTTCGATTGCGCGACGGCGGGCAGTCCGGCCGGCCTCGCCGTTCAGCTCCATCGCGATCTGCACGTTCTCGAGGGCCGTCAGAAAGCGGATCAAATTCGCCTTCTGCGAGATGTAGCCGATGTGCTTGCGCCGAAACGTCCGCGCGTTAGTCAGCGCGCTCAGCCCGTTCATGACGAGCCGGCCGCCGATGCGGATGCTACCCGCGGTCGGTGGATTGATGAGCCCGACGGCGGTCAGGAACGTGGACTTGCCCGCGCCACTGGGACCGATCAGCGCGACGCATTGCGCCGGTTTTACGCTGAGCGTCGCGTCCCGCATCGCGACCACTTCGGTATGGCCGCTGCCATATACCTTGGTGAGTGCCTGCGTCTCGATGGCCGTTGATTCGGTCACAGAAACCTCACCCCAACAGTGCCACGTTCGGCTCGACGCGCAGCGCCTTCCAGATGCCCAGCAGGCTCGCGAGTACGGAGATGCCGATCACGACGCCCGCGAGCATCAGCAGGTCGTCACTCGTCAGGCTAATGCGACGGGGAAAACAGGGGAATACCTTCTGGCCCAGAAAACAGGCGATCCCGTAGCCCAGCGCGCCGAGCATGAGCGCCTGCTGAAGAATCAGCCCCAGGATCG
Organism: uncultured Planctomycetales bacterium; assembly: GCA_964638325.1. Taxonomy (GTDB): domain Bacteria; phylum Planctomycetota; class Phycisphaerae; order UBA1845; family Fen-1342; genus JALHJL01. The sequence continues at coordinate 404 of CAZWYT010000148.1, read as the reverse complement.
TGCGGTTCAGCGCGCCAATGAGCTTCAGCAAGGCGATGTCGTGCAGCTTGTCGAGCGTGAGCGTATACAGGATCAGGGCCATGATGATTTCCGACGACTGCCAGCCTGCCACGAACACAGTCGTGCTCCGGACCGATCGAGGCGCGACACCACAGGCCGTGTCTTGCAACTGGATTTCGTATTTTGTACGGGTCAGGAGTTTGCGTTTCCGCCTCGTCGGACGTTCGAACGAGTGGGTCAAAAGTGGGTCAGCCGCGACGTGATTGCCACTCGGTAGGGACTATTCAGTCAGTTGTTGCTCACTTGAAAGCCTCATTCTGACCCCAAAAACGCGGTATAACACACTGTCGGACAAGGCTTTGCGCTCCGAAGAGCGATTTCCCAAGCTGGACTTCGTCGGAGGC
>CAZWYT010000147.1:0-3899 GCA_964638325.1 uncultured Planctomycetales bacterium | reverse complement strand
GTCAGCCGCATGTCACTGAAACACGGGCGGTTAGCGAAAAGCTGATCGCCCGTTTCTCTTTGAAATCACGCCGCGAAAAACGGCCTGGTGTGCACAAAGTGATCGCGTATTTGCCCCGCCCCTCTGGAAAGCGACAAAAGCTTACAACTCGCGCGTGACGCGGATCGGACGGGCGGGGATACTCGGGCGCTGAGTTTTCGAGGAGGCACGCTATGAACAGAGTGTTGATGGGCCTTTTGCTCGGCACGAGCGCGGCATGCTGGGATGAGCCCAGGACGGCGGATGAGGTCATCAGCCGGTACGTAGCCGCGCTGGGAGGGGCGGAGAAGCTGGCGGCGCGCTGGTCGCTGCGATTGACCTGCAAGGTGAGCCTGCCCAACGACATGGAGGCCCGACAGACTCAGGAATGGAAACGGCCGGGCAAGTTCTGCAGCGAACTGGAGCTCGCGCAAGGGGGGCCGATGTTCCAGGCTTATGACGGCCGGACGTGGCGGCAGCTCCGGGGGATGTTCGGCGAAACGGAGCCGGAAGAGATGCCGGCGGAGCTGGTGCGCATCTTGGGGGAACAGCCGGACATGGACGGCCCGCTGGTGGATTATGCGAAGAAGGGGCACACGGTGGAGCTGGCCGGGCGGAAGGACGTGGATGGGCGGCCGGCCTACAAGCTGCATCTCGTGCCGAAAGGCGCCCGGGCGGGCGAGGCGGAGGATTACTTCATCGACGCGCAGAGCTGGATGGTCGTGCAGGTCAGGGGGCAACGCACCGTGGACGGAGTGGAGGTCCGGGCGCGGCGCACATTCAGCGACTACCGGCCGGTGGAGGGCGTGCTCATCGCGCACACGCGAGAAGATGTGAAAGAGAGTGCGGGCGAGAAGGAGAGCTACAAAAGCGTGATCGAGAAGGTTGAGACGAACATCGACCTGCCGGACGAGCGTTTTGCGCTAATCGATGTACTGAAGCGCCCCGGCACGCAGCCGGCCACGCCGACGACTGTGCCGGCGGCGGTCAAGAACGAGCCGGAGGCGCGGGCACTGTATGACGCGATGATCGCCGCGCTGCGCGAGGCGAAGACGCTGAGCTTCGAGGCGCATTATGAGTGGCGGGCCGGCGAGCTGGCGCCCACGGTGTGTTCGTACAAGGCATGGCTGAAAAAGCCGAACTTCTTCCGCATAGAGTCTTTTCAGAGGGGTGGGAAGCAGGCGGGCATCCTGATCGGGGATGGAGAGCAACTGTGGCTGTACTGGCCGGAGGGGCGGCCGCAGTTCACCTTTGCGGGGCACACGGAGTCGGTTGCCGAGTACGCCGCGACACGGGAGAAGGTGTACATGAGCAAGCCGGCGCCGCCGGGGCAGCACTCGATCGGGCACGAGGTGGGGCTGCTGGGCAGCGGGATGCTCATGAACATCCTGGATCTCAGCACGTTTCACGGCTACACCGACAGCCTGCAGCCCTACATGGACGGCGTGGCCGGGCACGAGACGGAGGCGGTCGGCGGCGAGCTGTGCGACGTGCTGGACGTGAGCTTCATGGACGGGCAGCGGGCGTGGCGGCTGTGGGTTTCGAAGCGGGACCATTTGCCGCGCAAGCTCGAAGAGTTTGTACACGTGGCGACCGAGATTCACGCCCAGGAGACGTGGACGAATATCGTGCTCAATGGCGAGATGACGGAGGAGCGCTTCGTCTGGCGGCCGCCGGACGACTGGCAGGTCTGGTCGTTGCCGCAGAGCGAGCAGGCGCTGCTGAAGGCCGGGACGGAAGCGCCGGATTTCGAGCTGACGCTGGCGGACGGCAAGACAGCGCGACTGTCGGACTACCGGGGGAAGATGGTCTGGCTGGTGTACTGGCGGGCCGGCTGACCGCCGTGCCGCGCGGAGGTAGTCTACCTCCAGAAGCTGCATGAGAAGTACGCGGGCAAGGGCCTGGTGGTACTAGGGGTCAACACGGCCGACAAACGGCAGATTGCGCTGGATTTGCTGAAGAAGAACGCACTGACGTTTCCGTGCATTGTGGATTCGTCGACGAAGGCGCAAAAGCTCATGGAGGCGTACTGTGTCTCCGGCGTGCCGACCACGTACGTCATCGACAAGGAAGGCAAGATCATGGCGGCGTGGATGGGGTTCAGTGAGAAGGACGAGAACGTCAAGGGGGCGTTGAAGAAGCTGGGGATGGAGTAAGCGGTGCGTGTGCTGTCCTGGCCGTTGGGCTGTCGGATGACGTCAGATTCCACTGACCCTTCAGCAACCAAGCCCTGAATCACCGGCCGGTCGGTGATCGGCGTGGGACGATCCGGGCACCCCGCTTGAACGTCGCGACAGCGGCCCGAGCCACCTTGTCGGCGCTACGGTCGCCAAGTTGGTCCTGCAGGGGTGAGCGCAAGCCTGTGCTGGTTCGACTCCAGTCAGCCGCATGTCACTGAAACACGGGCGGTCGGCGAAAAGCTGACCGCCCGTGTTTCGTTGAAATCACCATGCGAAAAAGGCCCTGGTGTGCATGAAGTGTGCATAAAGTGTGCTTGTGCTCGGGGGTTGTTAGATCCTTGGCCGCGATAGGATCTCGCCCCGCGCGGTCACTAGCTCCCACCAACTGACGGGCCCTTTATTCGAGGATACGGCGGCGTTCCTGTCCTGAGGAACCAAGCTCGCGCGACGGAATATTGGGCGGGTCCTGACGAATACCCTTGGGCGGCGACACTCGCGGATGGCGGCCAAACGCCGCGGGGCACCGCCGTTCATTTACACGGCCGCAGGATCGCGCTGGAAGGTCAAACGAGTGCGTCGGACAATACCGCAAGGACCCGATTAGTTGTCCACGGTATGCTAGTGGACGGCACGGAGTGTCGGCGCGACATCTGAGCGGTCGTGTGCTCGGGCAAGGAGACAGGCATGATGCGGCAGGTAACACACTACGGCTTGGCTGCACTGGTGGCGGGACTGGTTCTCGCCAGCGTCGGGTGCTCATCGCCGGGGAGTTCGACCGCGCAAATCCGGATGAAGACGCTGTGTAGCGTGGGGCTCGACGAGTGCCGGGAGATCGCGTTGACGTACGATCGATTGTGGGACCGCGAGGCTGGGGAACCGGAACGCGCGTACGAGCAACTCCGGGTCGTTGTCAAGCCGCGCGAACCGCTCCACTTCGAGCAGGCCGTGAAGACGGTTGAACTCAAGTTCGGCGTGCCGGGCGGGCAGTGCCAGTTCGAGAACGTGGAGGCGCGCCGGGACGAGACTGGACGGAAGGTGTGGTTCGTGCAGCGCGACACCTCCCGAATCGTCGCGACCGTGGACCTCATGACCCGCGCAACGACCGGACCGGACGACGAACCGCCGGCCTGGGCGACGCCGGACGGCGGCAAGCCGCTGCGGTGAGCGGGCGAGTAGGGCGTGCGCCTACCACGTTGCGCATGCGCCGTTGCACCGGAGTCTTGGTTACGCTTCGCAACGAGCGCCCCCGCGGAATGACCCGCGGGCGAGCGGCCAACCCGCCTCGTGACAGCGCTGGAAGGAGTCCCTGATGCGGGTCATTCAGATCGTCGGTTTGTTCCTCGGTGTCATCGCCTTCGGCGCCGCTGCTCTGTGCGTTGGCAGCGAGAACGGCGACACCTTGTGGAGGGCCGGCGTTGCCATTCTGCTGACAGACATCGTGCTGATCCTCCTTGCTGGGCCGCGGCAGCCGAAGGTCTGACGGCGCGGTTGGGCTTTCCGGCCGCGCCGTGACGTGTGTGTGGCAACCGGCGTTTGCCACGCCTGGAGGTCTTTACGTTCATTTGGGCGATAAGCCCGTGCTGGTTCGACTCCAGTCAGCCGCAGGTCACGGAAACACGGGCGGTTAGCGAAACGCTGATCGCCCGTTTTTGTTGTGTGCCGAGCATGCTTAACCGTTTGGAGGTGCGAGTCCTCTCCCCA
>CAZWYT010000146.1:0-4008 GCA_964638325.1 uncultured Planctomycetales bacterium | reverse complement strand
AGCCCACATAGCCACCAGCAGTCAAACCGATCGAGTTCTCGTGCGTCCCGTCGTCGTACGCATAGAGCTGCGGCGGACCTTCCAATTGGCACTCGTCGGGGATCAGGTCGGGCTGGCAATCCAGGCTGCAAACCTCGGGGAAGCCCGGCTGGCCCGCCTCGCATAGCGGCGGGACGTCGCACTCATCCGGGAAGCCGTTGGCGTTGCAGTCCTGACTATCGCCGCTGGCGATGTCGCAGAAGTCCGGAATGCCGTTGTTGTTGCAGTCGAACCACGTCTGGCACTCATCCGGCACACCGTTGCCGTCGCAGTCCTCGCTGTAACCACTGGCGATGTCGCAGAAGTCGTCCGCACCGTTGTCGTTGCAATCCAGGTACGAGCACTCGGTGAACGGGCCACCCCAGTAGCCGGTGCACTCGGACGGCAGCGCCATGAAGCAGTAGCCATCCGGCATGCAGCAGGCGCCGGGGACTTCGAGGACGTTGACCGTGTAGTCCTCAACCTCACCATAGGACGTGATGCCGCACGGATCGGGATCCGCGTTCGCGTAATCGATGCGGATACGCATCCGCGTCGGACCGAACAGCGCGGTGGTTGGCGGCGTAATGACGAAGTTGTACGGCCCAACACCCACGATATCGGCGGAGGTCTCGGTGGTGTCGTCAAACACGTAGTCGTGGTTCCAGTCGATCCAGTACGTGCAGGTGTCGGAGGTCCAGATCGGGTTGCCGTTGGTCACGATCATGGGCGTCCCGACACCGAGCGGCAGGTCGGCCGAGAGGTACGTGTAATCCTCGTACTGGCCAGCGCCGCAGCCACTCGGGTTGTCGATCGCACCCACCTGCACACGGGAGATGTACTCGTCGCAATAGGTCGCGCCAGCCTGGCAGTAGAACGGCTCGCACACCACATTCGCGCACGAGACGTAGTCACCCTGGTAGATGCCGCTCTGCGCCGCGCAACCGGACGGATTGATCTCGATGCAGTCGCCGTTCGGCAGGCAGCAGGCACCGGTCGGAACCGGGGCACAGATCAGCGACGCGGTGTAATCCTTGTCGCACGGCCAGTCTGCCCAGGCCGATGGACCGGCCCAGAACCAGTACGTCACGCCCGCACTACCTTCGACCGTCAGGGACGCCGGCTGGCACTCGCCCGCCGTCGCGCTGCCGAGGATGGTGTAGGACGAGCAATCGCTGGGACCCGCACCCTGGATGATGAAGATCAACAGCGGAACTTGCGACTCCGCCGTCCAGGTCAGGTACTGCGCCTCAGTCAGCGTGAGCTGGTACCAGTCGGTGTCACGCAGCGCCGTATCGGCCCACATGGTCCCGCAAATCGTCGTGTTGCACGCGATCGGCTCAAACGGCCAACCAGCCGCATTGCAGCCGCCGTTCGTGTCCGCGCCGCACGGCTCCGCCTCGGGGATGCCCTCCGGCGGGCACACCACGTAGCACGGGCACTCGAAGCACTGGTGGCCCAGGCCCAGCCACTCGCCGTCGATGCACTCGGAGGCACTGGGCACCATGTCGCAGCCACCGGCGAAGTAGCAGCACGCACCGTCGGTCGGCGCGTTGCAGTTGCCGGTGCACGTGATGCCGGTCGGCTGCACGTAGCAGTCGCTGCCCACGATGCCGTCGAGGCCGATCAGCGTGCCGAAGCCGTCGTAGACGTAGTAATACGGCTCATACGGCCAGCCGCCGATCGGGTAGTAGATCGTCTGGATCGTGTCGCCGGTCGCGGCCATGAAGTAGTAGACCGCCGGGCCGGCGCCGCTCGGCAGCGTGATCTGGCTCAGCACGGTCACGCCGTTGACCAGCAGGTCCAGCGTGTTGCCGTTCCAGCCGTCGCCGTAGCAGTCCCACAGGTCGATGCGGTGCTCGCAATCCTCCGGGCACACCCACTCGGGGCAGGTCTCGCCCGGGAAGAAGCGGCCGCTGACCGCATCGCACTCCGACTCAAAGCCGGTGAAGATGCAGACCAGGCCGGCGTCGCAGCACGCGCCGCGGATCCCGCACGTCGGCGAGATATCCGCGCACAGCGTGTCTTGCGTAAAGCGCAGCGGCGGCATGCAGTCGCCCCACTCGACGTCGTCGTTGCACACGCCGGTGTAGTCGTCGCAGCAAGCGCCGAAGTACAGCGGGCATTCGCCGGTCGTCAGGCAGAACGACAGGTCGGTGCCGAGTTGACCCCACGCGCCACCCGCCGGCATCTGATAAGAGCTGAGGTCGCCGAACGGCGAGTTCAGCCACAGGAAGACGCAGCCGGCCGGATGGGCCTGGCTCTTGACCGAGACCCAGCCGTGGTCGAGCACGCAGCAGGGCTGGAGCTGATCCACGCTGAAGTAATACAGGATGGCCCAGCTAAACGGCCCGACTTGAGTGATGGTCGGCGCCTCGACATACGAGCAAACCACGTTACCCGGGTAGCCGGCATTATCTTGATAGAACTTGATCTCAAACGTCATGCCGGTGGGGTCGCACAGTAGCCAGCCATAGTAGGGGTCAAAGAACAGGCTGAGGCCCCACCAGTGGATGTCGCCGATCTTGTCCGTGACACCCCAGAAGTTGTCGGCTACGGTGTACTCGAAGCTCGGCCCCACGCCGCTGGTGTACGCACCCCAGGCACCGCTTTGATCCGTCGGGGTCTGCCCGAACAGCGTGATGCCCTCAGGGCACTCCTCCGGCGGCGGCGGGATCGTCGTGTCGAAGGTCACCGTGTAGGGGCCTTCGGCATAGCCGCCCGCCGAGTCGGTCAGCAGCGGCCAATAGTACGTGCCGGCCGGCAGACCGGCCCAGTTCAGGGTCCAGTTGCCGTCGCCACAAGAAGTGTTTTCGTAGCTCGAGGCGAAGATCCAGGCGCCCGAGCACGGGCACACCGTGTCCATCACGATGTAGGCGTTGTAGAACGCCGGGGACGTGCCGCAGTACTTGACCACGACGTTCAACTGCTCAACCGTGGTGAACTTGTACCACGCCTCGCGATAGGCACCGCCGCTCAGCAGCGCGCAGTCCTCGGTCGCGCCGGTGTTGTCGTCGTAGAACGTCACCGGGCTCCCCGCGTACAGGTAGAAATAGTACGCGTTGGCACAGTCGTCGTTCGCCGGCACCGGCGTGGCCGCGCGCTGCGTGCCCGACCCGATCGCCGTCTTCACGATCGACGTCTGCGACATCACAGCGCTCGACTTGGACGCGGCGGGCGACGCCGGTGGCGCCGCACTCTTCAGCGCGTCGGGTGTCTGCACCTGCAACGTCTTCGGCGTCACCACACTCTGGGCTACGCCGGGGGTCGCCGGGTTGGCTGTCGGCGCTTGACCGGCCGCCGACAAACTGGCGAACCCTCTCTCGGCTACCGCGCTCCTGGCGTCGCGGATCTGATCTGGCACCGTCGCGGCGACCAGCATCAGGTTCGTACACAGGAGTACGAGCCCTAACTCCACGATTCTTCTCTTCCTCATGCCCTGCCTCCTCTACAAAAACGAGAACTGCTATGGAGCACACACTCCATAAGCCTGAGATGCGCGCGGTGCGCGCGGGTTACGCTGCCCGCTACACACACCGACGATACGCTGAGAGTCCGGTTGGGACATGCGCTCCTTCCCCGTCACGCTTCACAGCCAGTTATGACGGAATGGGATGCTTCAGTCGGGTTACCTCTCTCACACACTCCACATGCCCGTAGCGATAATGTACACCCGCGGCGGCTTCCGTGTCAAGAATAAAACCGGGCGGTTATGTTGCCTGGCTGCAACACGGCTGTGCCCGGCCGCCAGCGTAAAAACATCCCTAACCATCGGTGTACACGAGGTTTACGGCTCCGCATAGCGCGCATGACCCGCCCGGAATGCCGTTGGCGCCGCTGAGATTCCCCGTGCGCCCGGGCAAACGCTCCCGGAAAAACAGGAAAGGCCGCGCCACGGCCTGAAAGCCAAAGCGCGGCCTTGTGAGAGCGTCACTCAAGCCGCCAGGGCAAGCCCCGGCGGTCTTCTTCAGCCGGCTAACGTCGCCGCAG
>CAZWYT010000145.1:0-4009 GCA_964638325.1 uncultured Planctomycetales bacterium | reverse complement strand
CTGGTCGGCGGCGCCAGCATCGCGAACTACATGTACGCGAACGTCTTCGAGCGGCGGCGCGAGATCGGCACGCTCATGGCCCTCGGCGCCGGCTCGTCCGTGATTCTCAAGCTGTTCCTGCTGAAGGCGCTGCTGCTCGGGCTGGCCGGCGGAGTCTGCGGCTACGTCCTCGGCACGGTACTCGCCGTGGCCCTGGGGCCACGTTTGGCAGGCATCCCCGTCCTGCCGATGCCGGTACTCGTGCTCTGGTCGCTGGGGATTTCGGTCGTGATCGCCCTGGCCGCGAGCTACTTCCCGGCCCGGCGTGCGGCGCGGCTCGATCCCTGTGCGACGCTTCAGGAGGTATGACACGGTATGCGATTGGAGTCAGTCAGCAAAAGCTATCTGCATCGAGGCCGAACGGTCGCCGCCCTGGACAACGCGTCGCTGGAGATTGCCGCGGGCGATTTCGTGGCGGTGGTCGGCCCCAGTGGCAGTGGGAAAAGCACGCTGTTGCTGGTACTCGGTGGAATGCTCTCCCCATCCACGGGCAAGGTGCATCTCAACGGGCACTCGCTCTACGCGCTTTCCCCGAATCAGCGCGCCGAGCTGCGGCGGAAGACGATCGGGTTCGTCTTTCAAACGTTTAACCTCGTGCCATATTTGACGGCGCTGGAGAACGTGCAAATCCCGCTATTCCTCGCCGGTTTGGATGAAGCCAGCCAGAAGCAGCGTGCCGCCGCGCTGCTGGAGCGCGTCGGCCTCGGCGATCGTCTGGATCACAAACCGGCGGAGCTGAGCATTGGCCAGCAGCAGCGGGTCGCGCTGGCCCGCGTCATGGCAAATGATCCCGAAATCATCCTGGCCGACGAACCTACCGGCAACCTTGACCCGGAGACCGGGCAGCAGATCCTCGACCTGCTCGCCGAGATGAACCGCGAGGGCCGCACGGTGGTCATGGTCACGCACGATCCCCGCGCCGCGGCCCGTGCCAGGCAGACGCTGCGGTTACAGGCTGGGCGAATCAGGGCGGCACCCAACACAGACCAAGCTGAGCTGCGTCCCGTGCCAGGCCGTTGAAGGCGGCCGTCGGCGACACGCGCAAGTTGGCAGCGCCCTACAGTGCTGGGCAATTGCCGGGCAGGGTCCCTTACGCTAGACTACCGCCGCGAAGACCTGTCCAGGCAATGGATTACGCCAATGACCGAAGTGATTTCTGCCAAGTTGGATGCCGCCCCGTTCCGTTTTGCGATGGTTGTGGCGCGCTTCAATGAGTTCATCACCTCGCGGCTCGTGGATGGGGCTATGGACGAGCTGACCCGCCACGGCGCCAACCCCGACAACCTCACCCAGGTCTGGGTGCCGGGGTCATGGGAGCTTCCGCTGGTCGCGCAGAAGCTGGCCGCCAGCGGACGCTATGCCGCCGTCCTCTGCCTCGGTTGCGTGATCCGCGGCCAGACACCGCACTTCGAATACGTCGCCGCCGAAGTGGCCAAGGGCATCGCGCAGGCCTCCCTGGCTACCGGCGTGCCGGTCACGTTCGGCGTCATCACGGCGGACTCGCTGGAGCAGGCCATTGACCGCGCCGGCGCCAAGACCGGCAACAAGGGAGCCGATGCCGCCCGGGCGGCCATCGAGATGGCCAACCTGCTGGCAGTGATCCCGAAGAAGTAGGACGCCGCGCCGTCGCCCTCCGGTTGCCCGATGTCATTCAAGGAACGCTCGCACGCCCGCATCCTTGCCCTTCAGGCGCTGTGCCTGTTCGATGCGCTCGGGGATTCGTTTGCCGACCAGCTCGAAGCGTTCCTGGCGGACACCGCCAACTACGCCGACCTGCACTGGCACCGCCGACCGGGAGCACAGGCGGTGTCCTTCGCCCGCGAGCTCGTCACGGGGGCCTGGCAGTACCGGGCCACCAGCGACCAGCTCCTCAAGGAGCACGTGGTGGGCTGGTCGATCGAGCGCATGCAGCCGGTGGATCGCAACATCCTCCGGCTCGGCCTCTACGAGCTGCTCCAATGCCCCGATCGGCCGTACCAGGTCGTTCTCAACGAGGCGGTGGAGCTGGCCCGCCGCTTCGGCGGCGCCGAGTCACCGGCCTTCGTTAACGGGGTGCTGGACGGCATTCGGCGGGGGTACGCAGCACAGGCCGCCGGAGCCGGGCAGCCGGGCGCGGCGGACGGTGCACCAGTGCCGCCACCGGACCATTCGGCCGAGACCGGCGTGTCTACGGAGGAGCGGTAAGAGGTTGAGTATGGCGCTGTTTGATGCGCTGAAACGAGGTCTGAGCAAGACCCGGGACAAGATCGTCTCGGGCCTGCGGACTTTGCTGCCCTTGGGGCGCAAGATCGACGAGCAACTGCTCGATCAGCTCGCCGAAGCGCTGCTGGCCGGCGACATGGGGCCGCGCGCCGTCACCGCGCTGATCGACGAGGTGCGGCAGGCCTGGAAGGCCGGCCAGGTTGCCGAAGCCCAGGAGATCCTGCCGTTCATGAAACGCCGGATCACCGAAACCTGGAGCGACAGCGATCGGGTGCTGCACTTTGCGCCGGCGCCGCCGACCGTGATCTTCGTGGTCGGCATCAATGGCTCCGGCAAGACGACGAGCGTGGCCAAGCTGGCGTACTACCTGAAGCAGCAGGGCCGTTCGGTGCTGCTGGGGGCGTGCGACACGTTCCGAGCAGCCGCCATCGACCAACTCGTCATCTGGGCCCAACGGGCCAAGGTGGACATCGTCAAGCACCTGCCCAACAGCGATCCGGCGGCGGTCGCGTTCGACGCCTGCGAGGCCGCATTGGCCCGGAAGGTGGACGTGCTGGTGATCGACACGGCGGGTCGGCTGCACACGCAAGAGCACCTGATGCGCGAGCTGAGCAAGATTGAGCGCGTCGTGCAGAAGCGCATCCCCGACGCGCCGCACGAGGTGCTGCTCGTGCTCGATGCGACGATCGGGCAGAACGCGATCAATCAGGCCAAGATCTTCTCCGCGGCCGTCAAGGTGAGCGGCCTGTTCCTGGCCAAGCTGGACGGCTCGGCCAAGGGCGGCATCGTGATCGGCATCCGCGACCAGCTCGACATCCCGGTCAAGTTCGTCGGCCTGGGGGAGACCATCGACGCGATCGAGCCGTTCGACCCGCCGGCCTTCGTCGAGGCACTGTTCGCGGACCTGTAAGCGGGCGGCGAGCTCGGGAACGTGATACTTGCGGTCTTATGCGAAGCCCTGGATCCGCGCCTGGACCCAGGCGTGAAGCTCACGGATGGCCTCGCGCACGTGCGACTTGTCCAACGGCGCTTCTGGCTCTTCCGGCAGCGCATCGTACCGAAACTCGACCGCGAACGGAGTAAGCGACCGCAGCTCATCCAGATGAGCCGGAACCGCGGCGCCGGCGCTTCCGGCGATGTCGATCAGTTCGGACAGCCGGTGAGTGCGGGGATATGCGACCTGCAAAGCAGCCAGTAGGCCTTTCAGAAGCTTCTCGGCGGCCTGCTGCGCGTGGAAGCCAAACGCCTCCGTCGGCGCTCGCGGATCGCTGAGCATCTGGTCCAGCAGATACTCGTCTTGCGCCGCCTTGCGGAGCAACAGCTCGGCATGTTCACGCCACTTCGCCGTAGGCCCGTCCTCCCCGCGCTGCTTCGTAGATGATCGTCCCCGGGGTGTCCGCCCATTCTGCGAACGTTTTGCGGCTCACGACCACCACATCCGCCGCAATCCGCAACGGCCGCAGTACGTCTGCGAGGCGGACCATCTCCTGGCGCCGGGCCCCGACGATGGGCTCGACCACCAGCAGGTCCAGGTCGCTGTCCGGCCGGGCGTCGCCGCGCGCATGGGAACCGAAGACGATGACCCGTGACCCGGGGGCCGCCTTCAGCACTAGGTCCACCGCCTGCCTGATTTTTGCCTCGTCGATCATGACGCCGTCCCGAAGGTGTCGTTATCTCACATCGTAAACCGGCCCCAGCCGGTTTTCCAGTGCAGGACCGCTCTGGTGCCTTATGGGAACCAGTAGATCCGGCGCAGCTCCGTCTTGTA
>CAZWYT010000144.1:0-4113 GCA_964638325.1 uncultured Planctomycetales bacterium | reverse complement strand
AGCCGACGAGCAGGACGCTCTGGCCGACACGGTCGAGTCCCACCTCGCCGCAGTAACACGTTCGCCGGTTGTAAGGCAACGGCACAATCTTCTCCCGGTAACAGGTTTCTACCAGCGCGGCATGCTAGCCGCGCTGCGCGGCGCGCGTCAAAGGCGGGGCCCGTCGTGTGCCGTCCGCATCGGCTACCCTCACGGTCCCCCCGCTCAGTCCAGCAGTTCTTGCATGATCCGGCACACGTTCGCACTGGCGGAAGAATCCTCGAGCGGCCGGACCACCTCGTCAAGTTGACGCGTCATAACACGCCGCCACGTCTCGTCCGTCAGAAGCTGGCCGGCCATCGCCGCGACTTGACCGCGGTCGCGCACAAACGGCATGAACTCCGCCACCACCCGCGCGCCCGCCAGGATGTTGACGAGCGACAGGTGCGGCGTCTTCAGGATAAAGCGTCCCAGCAGCCGATGCGGCCAATACAGCCATCGCCCCGCGTCATACATGACGATCATCGGCTTGCGGTAGTACGCCACGTGCAGCGTCGCCGTGCCCGAGGCGACGAGCACCAGGTCCGCCGCGCTCAGCAGACTGGCATTGTCGGCGATTACGACGTCGATGCCCCTGTCGGCCACGTCCACCTGGAGCGTCGGCCCCGAGCCTGCCCGCCGTGGCGGGTGGCCGACGTCGGCGGCCTGCTGGGCCGAGAATCCTTTCTCGGCCCCAGGGTCGGCCGGATTCACATCCGGTTCTGCGCGGGAACGGATTCCCGCCGTGTCAGGTGCGAGAAAGGATTCTCGCACCAGCGAACCCTGCACCAGCTCACGAATCTGCGGCCGTCGCTCGTTCGATACGCATGAGATCGTCGCATAGACCGCGTGGCCCGCCGCTCGCAACCGACGCACGACGTCGAGCTGCAGCGGCAGCAGCGCCCGAATGACGTGTTGCCGCGACCCAGGCAGCAGCGCCACGATCGGCCGGCCGGCGGCGCGCGATCTTAGGAACTCCACGGTCTCCGGAATCGGCCGCTCTTGACGCAGTGTCTCGAACAGCGGATGGCCGACGTACTCCGCGCGGAAGCGTCCGCGGGCGAACGTAGCGGCCGGCGCCCCGCCGGCCGTAGAAGTCGGAGAACGTTCCGCCGTGCCCACGGCCGGCGAGGCGCCGGCCGCTACACCCCCCGCCGCCCGGCGGAAGTACTCCTCCTCGAACGGCAGGATGCACGCCAGGCGGTCGATATCGCGGACGATCTGTCGATTGCGGTACGCCCGCGCCGCCCAGGTCTGCGGCGCAATGTAGTACAGCACCGGAATCCCGAGCATTCTCGCGCGTCGTGCGAGCTTCAGGTGCAATTCCGGCGAATCGAGCAGCACGACCAGGTCCGGCCGGCACTCGGCCCACGTACGCTGAACCGCCTTGACCGCCTGGTACGCGCGGCCGAGCACGCCGAACACGCCGCCGAGCATCGCAGCGTGCGCGGCGAAGTCGTAGACGGTCTCGACGCCCAACTCGCGCAGCCGCGGCCCGGTCAGGCCGTAGAACTCGATCCCCGGCAGGCGCGCGCGCGCCGCACGGACCAGCGCTGCGGCGTGGACGTCGGCCGATTCCTCGGCGACGGAGATGAAGACGCGCGCAGCTCGGGTCATGGGATCTGCTGCTTAGCCCAGGCATAAAGCGACGCCACAAGCTGCGCGGCGACTGCACGCTGCAAGCGGACACTCGGCCCCAGGTCGTCATAGCGGAGCAGCGTGCAGAAGGGCGTCAGCATATCAAGATCGGCCACCTCCGCAGGCACAGGTTGGCCGTGGTCGGCGAGCAGGTCCATCAGGTGTCGCAGGTTGTGCGTTCGCGGGAAGTCGATCCCGTGCTCGGACAACACGGCTTTCAGCAGCTTCTCTGCGGCCTGCTGGTAGTGGAACCCAATAATCTCGTCGCTCACTCTGGTCGAGCCGAGTACCTCCTCCAACAGGGCCAGATCGGCCTCGGCCTTCCGCACGAGCAACAGAGCCTGCTCATGCTGCTGCTTGCTCATAGAGCACCCGACCCTCGCGCTGGGCAGCCGAGTACACATTGCCAGGCGTATCCACCCAAGCCCGGAACGTCTGCTCGCTCACCACTAGAAGATCGACCGGCAGCCGCAGCGGGCTGAGCACGCGGTTGAGGCGCACGATCTCGGCGGCCCGGTCAGACACATTGCGTTCAACGATCAGCAGATCGACGTCGCTGTCCGGCCGCGCGTCACCGCGCGCGTGCGAACCGAACAGGATGATCCTCGTCGGCTGCGCGGACTGACGGAGCAGTGTGATGAGTTCCGCAAACACGGCGTCGTTTAGGTTCACGACCATCGCACACCGATCCTGATCCCGGTGGACTCGCAGCTCTCTGCTTGCGGCGCGGAGTCACCGGCGTCCATGCAATCCTCGACATAGACCTCAGTGGCCGCCCGCACGTTGCGGATAACCTCCGCGCGTGTGTCGCCCTGCGTGACGCACCCGGGCAGAGCGGGGACCTTGACAACGTGACCCCCGTCCGGCTCGCGCTCGAGAATCACGGTATTGCCCATGCGACCAACCTCCAGGCCTATATCATTCTACCGCCGCCGCCGGCCGCTACCTGTCCAGCTTCACCTCTTCTCCGCCCTTGTCGACGTTCTCCTTGGTGAATACCCGCGTCGGCAGCGTCACCCGCTTCTCGACCTTCTCGCCCTTGAGAATCCTCATCGCCATGTCGAGCCCGACCTCGCCGGGCGTTGGGTAGAGCAGCGTCGCGGTCAGCTCGCCGCTCTTCACCCAGCGCACGCCTTCGTCCGGCAATGCGTCGATGCCGATGAACTTGATTTCGCCTTCGCGGCCGGCGGCTTTCGCGGCCAGGTAGGCGCCGTGGGCCATCGGGTCATTGTGGGCGTAGACCAGGTCGATCTGCGGATTGGCCTTCAGCGCGTCCTGCATCACCGAATACGCCCGGTCCTTCTTCCAGTCGCAATCCAGGCCGCCGGTGATCCTGACGCCCTTCTCCTTCTCGACGACCTCATGAAACCCGTCGCGGCGTTCCTGGCCGGGCGTCGACGCCAGCCCGCCGCAGATTTCGTAGACGATCCCCTTCGCTTTGCCCGGTCCACCGAGCATGTCAACGGCGACCTTGCCCGCCGCCCGGCCGATGAGCTTGTTGTCCCCGCCGACGAAGCAGGCGTAGTCCTTGTAGTTCACGTCGCGGTCGAGCACGACGACGGGAATGCCCGCCTCGGTGGCCTCCTTGACCACGCCCGTCAGCCCCGCGGCTTCCTTCGGGCTGACCAGGATCGCGTTGACCCCGCGGCGGATGAACGTCTTGACGTCGCCGACCTGCTTCTCGGTCTTGTCGTCGGCGTCGAGCTTGTCGAGCTGCACGTTGGGGTAGTCCTTGTCGGCGTGCTCCTTGAGCCGCCGGTTGAACTCGACCCGCCACGGCTCTTTCACGGTGCATTGGGAAAAGCCGATGACGAGCTTGTCCTTGGCGGCGGGTCTTGGCGTCTCCTGCGCGTCGGCGAACGTGCCGAGAAGCACTGAACCAGCAAGCAGAACGAGGCGACCAGCGAAACTGCGCTTCATGTTCGTCTCCGCGATGTAACACAGCCGCCCTCGGCTGTGCCCTCTAGTGACTTCCATTCATCTTCACCCCTTCCACCCATTCCCGCCACAGGTACGGGTAGTCGGCTTCAGTTGTGAACAAGCCGCGGCGGTAAGAGAGCTTGCCGGAGTCGGCTTGGTCCGGCATCTCAGAATCGTCATCCCACGCTTGGTCGAGGGCGGCTTGGGTGCAGGTTAACCCAGCCGAAGACGGCTGAGCCACAACCTGCCGAGCACGTCGCCACTCTGTGCCACTGCGGCCACAACGATGATGACGCCCTTGAGGATGTCCTGAATCTCGCTCGAGACGGCCTTGAGCTGCAGGATGTTCGTCAGGTAGCCGAAGATCATGACGCCCACGAGTGTGCCCAGAATGCTGCCGCGGCCGCCCATCAGGCTCGTCCCGCCGATCACCACCGCCGCAATCGCGTCCAGCTCTTTGCCCTGCCCGGCGTCGGCCTTGCCCTGCGTGTACTGGGCGCAGTACAGCACCGCCGCCAGACCGGCCAGCAGCCCGCT
>CAZWYT010000143.1:0-4129 GCA_964638325.1 uncultured Planctomycetales bacterium | reverse complement strand
CCCGTACGCACGGTGGTGTGACAGGGACAGCCCGCGAGGGCTTACCTATGTCGATGGCCCAGCGGCGTGTAACCATTTTGTAACCGTCGCTGAAACTGCTTTGGCCGGCAAGCCGCTCTCGAAGCGGACAGGCCTTTCGAGGTTTCGAGAGCGCCGAAGGAGCTTGCCGTGGCCTCCCTGTATCAGCGCGGAAAGAAAGGCACCTGGTGGATCAAGTACTATGTACGCGGCCGTCCGGCTTTCAAGTCGCTCAAAACGACGAACGCGCGGGCGGCCGAAAGCGTGCTCAAGCAGATTGAAGGCGAGCATGCCAGCAGCAGCCTGGTGGCCCCGTCGAAGACGCCGCTGCCGGAGTTTCTGGAGGACTTCTGCCAGTTTCTGAAGACGATCCGCACACGCAAGTCGTACGTGAACGACTACTCGGTGTTGCGTGTGTTTTTCGGGCCGATCTGCCCCGCCCTGCAACTCGGGTCGCGGGTGAACCGCCGCTGGCGCCACGGTGAGGCCCGGCCTATCAAGGACACGAAGGCCGACATCCACGTGAAGGCTGAGTTCCTGGAGGAGATCACCGGCGGCCTGATCGAGACGTTCGTCACGAAGCGGATCACGGACGAGAAGATCTCTCCGAAGACCGTCAACCGCTGCCGCGAAGTCCTGCACCGGATGTTCACCTACGCGGCCAAGAACTGGAACTTCGTCTCACCCGATCGCCGCCATCCCGCCGGCACAGCCACAGCAGCCGGGAAGCGCTGAGAAGAAACCGTAGTCCGAGGTATCCTCATGCACTTGCGAAAGCTTGTTTGGCGCGAGATGTTCGAGCGCAAAAACCAGCTCGTCACGAGCTTTCTTGCAATCCTGTTCGGCATCGCCGTCGTCGTCTCGATCAAGAATATTACCTTCTACTCGGAGAAGGCTATCGCGCGGCAACTCGACGCGCTTGGAGCCAACATCCTGGTCCTGCCGAAATCGGTATCGCTGCAGGACTACTACAGCGCCGATATGCAGAAGGACGAGTTCCCCGAGGAGTACGTGCAGCGTCTGGCGATGTCCGACCTCCAGGGGCTCGACAATCTGTCGCCGAAATTGTCGTTGCCCGTGAAGCTGAAAGACCGCGGTTTCACGCTGACCGGCATCCTGCCCAAGAGCGAGTTCCAGGCCAAGGCCATGTGGTCCGGCGCCGGCATTTTCGCGCGGCCAGCCGAGGGTTGCGGGACGGTTGCCGACGTGCCGGGTGCGATCCGGCCCGAAGCCAAGGAGATGCTGGTCCGGCAGCGCGTGATTGAGGATCTGAGCGACACCGAAGCGCTCGTCGGAGCCGACGTCGCCACTACCCTCGGGACCAAGGAAGGCGATAGCCTGGATGTGCTTGGCCGCACGTTTACGGTCACCGCGGTCCTGCCTGAGACCGGGACGGTCGATGATTCGCGCATCTTCGCACATCTCCACGCTGTGCAGGAGCTTGCCGGCAAAGGCCCGGTGATCAACGCGATCGAAATCGTCGGCTGCTGCAAGGAGATCTCCGCCGGCCTGGTCCCGAGGATCAATAAGCTCCTGCCCGAGGCGAAGGTCGTCACCGTCACGCAGGTCGTGGACACGCAGGTCAAGACGAACGGGATGATGGCCCGCCTGTCGTTGGTCTTCCTCGGCATCATCGTGCTGGTCGGCGGCGCCAGCATCGCGAACTACATGTACGCGAACGTGTACGAGCGGCGGCGCGAGATCGGCACCCTGATGGCCCTCGGCGCCGGTTCGGGCGTGATCCTCAAGATGTTCCTGCTGAAGGCGCTGCTGCTCGGGCTAGCCGGCGGGGTCTGCGGCTATGTTCTCGGCACGGTACTCGCGGTGGCCCTGGGTCCGCGATTGGCGGGCATTCCCGTCCTGCCCATGCCGGTGCTGGTGCTCTGGGCGGTGGGCATTTCGGTCCTGATTGCCTTGGCTGCGAGCTATTTCCCCGCGCGGCGGGCCGCGCGCCTCGATCCCTGTGCGACGCTTCAGGAGGTATGACACGTTATGCGATTGGAGTCAGTCAGCAAAAGCTATCTGCATCGAGGCCGAACGGTCGCCGCCTTGGACAACGCGTCGCTGGAGATTGCCGCGGGCGATTTCGTGGCGGTGGTCGGTCCCAGCGGCAGCGGCAAGAGCACATTGCTCCTTGTGCTGGGCGGCATGCTCTCGCCGTCCACGGGCAGGGTGCATCTCAACGGGCACTCGCTCTACGAGCTTTCCCCGAACCAGCGCGCCGAGGTGCGGCGGCAAAAGGTCGGGTTCGTTTTTCAGACGTTCAACCTCGTGCCCTATTTGACGGCGCTGGAGAACGTCCAGATCCCGCTGTTCCTCGCCGGCTTGGATGAAAACAGCCAGAAGCAGCGTGCCGCGGCGCTGCTGGAGCGCGTCGGCCTCGGCGACCGGCTCGACCACAAACCGCCGGAGCTGAGTATCGGCCAACAGCAGCGCGTGGCCTTGGCCCGCGTCATGGCGAACGAGCCCGAGATGATTCTGGCGGACGAACCGACCGGCAACCTCGACCCAGAGACCGGCCAGCAGATCCTCGACCTGCTCGAAGAGATGAACCGCGAAGGCCGCACGGTGGTCATGGTCACCCACGACCCGCGCGCTGCGGCGCGTGCCAAGCGCACGCTACGGTTGCAGGAGGGGCGGATTTCGTCGGCATCCAATTGAGGTTGCGCTGCGAGTCGGCGGCACTCGAACAGGAGTATGCAGTGAGCAGTAGTCTAAACGCGAGCTGGGCCAGTCTGGCATGCTGGGGCGCCGTCGCTCTCTTACTGGGTGGCTGTGCCGGCCCCGGCGGCTCTGCGTCGGACAGAACGCTTGTCATCCGCTGGCAACGGCTGGTAGACGAAACGGGCGATACCTGCGGACGGTGCGGCAATACCGAGCGCTCGATCGGTGAGGCGCAACGGCTGCTCGCGGCCTCGCTGAAGCCTCTCGGCCTGCGCGTGCGGGTGGTCAAGACCCAGCTGACCGCCGAGCAGTTCAAGCTGGACCCTAGCGAGTCGAACCGAATCTGGATCGGCGAAGAAACGCTCGACACGATCCTGGGCGCGAAGACCGGCGCGTCTGCCTGCGCCGGCGTCTGTGGCGGCAGTCCCTGCCGGACCACAGTCATCGACGGGCGGAGCTACGAGACGATCCCCGCCGAGCTGATCGTCCGCGCGGGACTGCATGTTGCCGCGAATCTCCTTCAGCCCGCCGCGCCTCCCGCGGCGTGCGGTCCGGCGTCCAATACGCCCGCCAAGGCCAGCGACCCGGACCTGCAGCCGATGCCCTGGCTCTCGCCCTGCGATTGACGAGCGCGCAGCTCTGCGAGGACTGCCCCACAACGCTGGCGGTTTTCCGTTCCATGCTTGGTTGGCCAGGTGGTGATTACTCTGGCACATCGATAGCGAAAACAGGCTGCGCGGCTGCACGGCAGACGCCGCGGTCTGGCGCTGGCACTCAAGGCCATCGGCACGGCGATTCCCGTCAACCGGTTCTACAAGCCGGCGCAAAGCGGGAGGGTCGTGGCCAGACCTTCGCGACCGTCGGGGATTAACAACAGAGGTCGGCGTACAAAGTGCTGCGACGACAGCTTGTCGCCGCCACAGGCCACCGGAGTTGGCGACTTGCGATGGCAGGCAAGCGCGACTGGCTCCCATTCGTGCGTCGGCAATCACGTGCCGGGCCCGTCGGGGTGGGTAAACTATGCTTGACCACTTCGATGTTGCAGGCCGACCGGTCCGCGAGGCGTGCATGCAGCGCGTGCATCCTGTACGTTGCACCCAACATGGGAGTCGACACCCCGCATCCTGACGCTACCAACCTGCGGGCCAGATTTCGCGTGCTCAACAAGGGACGGAAATGGTCGGCGACGGCGCTGGCGTTGGCTGTACTGCTCGCTTGGCCGCTCCGACTCCTTGACTGGCGGACGTGGCAGCACAGATATTGCAGGTGGAAGGTCTCCCGTGAGATACGAGTCGGCATGTCGCTGAAGGCGAGGAGGTGCGCGAGAACGTAAAACCACCGCAGCATAGCGAGTAAATCCTGAACGAAGCGCGTCTTAACTGCAGCAATGAACAGCCTCCGACATTTTGGTGATAGCGCCGGCCAAGCCGGTGAGGTGTTAAGGATG
>CAZWYT010000142.1:0-4430 GCA_964638325.1 uncultured Planctomycetales bacterium | reverse complement strand
TTCCAGGCGTGGTCGGAGAGCATCGCCCAGCACCACTCGGCGCGCTCGCGGTCGCGGCGTGTCGCCTCATGAATCTCAGGCTTGCCAATCATCGCAACAGAGAGAAGAGCTTCTGCCGAGAGAAATGCTCGTTCCCCGCTTCGCATATCAGCCACATACTTCGCCAGGGAGACGGGCCAGACGTCCCAGGAGTGCCCGAAGCAGCCGCGGCACACCGGCAGAAACGGAGTTTCAGCCTGCACTCTATCGGCCGCCTCGCAGAATTGCGGGAGGACCGCGTTGACGAGCTTCGGATGGTCTCCCGGAGTGTCGTTGTACTTGATGATCGCCTCGGCGAAGCCGCGCGCCTGGCCGCCGCTTCCCGGTGAGATGTCGCCGTGGGTGCCGCTGGCGAGAATGGCGCGAAGTGGATGCGCGTCGCCGAGTTGCTTGTAATGAGGCGCCCACTCACCTGCGATTCCGGCGGTGTTGCGGAGCAAATGGGCGCCCTGTGTGTAGCTGGCTTTTCCCGAAGCCCACGGGTCCATGATGACGCGGAGGCGGCTGCCGTCCGGTCCTTCAAACAGAAAGAGCGGCGCATTGCGAAGTTGATCAAAGGTCGAGTCGTATTTATAAAACGGATTGGAGAGCCAGCGGATGCCGCAACCGGCAAGGATCGAGGCAATGCCCCATGGCAGAGAGGGCTCCTCGATGTGCTCGGCGATGTCCATGCGTATTCCCCATTCTCGCTCGAGGCGCCGCGCAGGGTAAAGGGTGCGGATGGCGCCTTCGACACTTTGAAATCCCCAGAGAGAATTGCACAGGAAGGGACTGACGAATATTCGCTCTTCTTTGATTCGGCGAATGAGTTCGTCCTTTCGGTCCGGGTAGCGCTCGACGAAGCAGAGAGCCTCTTGCGTGACGGCCATGTTGTAGCGGTCGCGGTTCTCGGGCTTCTCGTGGTCGGTGCGGTTCATCTCGTCGAGATGAGCGCGAACGATATCGGCGAACGCCTGCCGCGTCTGCTGTTCCGTGTAGCCCCACGTGTAATCGGGGCAGTTGTCGTTCGTGATGTAGATTGACCAGCGGGAGACGTCGTCGGGCTGCTGCACGCTCGACCCGCGCGATGCCAGGAACACGCAAAGCAGGGCAAAAGCAAATATACGAACCGTCCTCATTCCAGATAACCTTGTTGCTGCTCGTGAAAGCCTCGGGAAATTGGCCCGGCGACACCTCAGGGTTAAGCACCATGTCTCGTAAATTCGCTCACGTATTCACGGATGAATCCAGTCCGTCGAGAAGCCCGGCTAAAGCCGGCTCCGGCCAACAAGGTTCGCTTCCTTATACCACCGCCTGAAGACGGTGGCTAAAGGAGGATGCCGGCTGAAGCCCGGCACGTCAGGTTGTCGTTCAGGCTGAGTCGTGGCGATCCCGACCGTCGTGTAAGATACATGACTGGATTTGCGAAAGTCTGTACTAACTTCTTGCTCGTCGTGAAAGCCTCGGGAAACTGGCCGGGCGCGCTGTCAAGACAGTGGCTCGCCCGGACGCGTTGGTCGCAGAGCGCGTCAGGTGGAAGATACACTCCCCCAAACCCGAAATCCTTTTGCCTCGGTTTACTCGTCTTCCAAAAGCGACGGGCGTTTGGTCCCGGTGGAAGGCGGTGGCTCATCGTCTTCAAAGAGGCCAGACCGTTTTGTCGGGGTCTGCTGCTTGCCAACACCGACAGGTTGCGTCCGCGGCGCGGCTGCGCTTGTCGGGAGGTGACTAACGCGGAAGAGCTCTTCGCCGCGGTAGGCAAGGTATTCCACGCTGCCATCGGGTCGAAAAGCGGAATCGCCGAACCTGAGGTCGTCATATGCCGGTCCGGGTTGCCCGTCCACGACGCATAAATAGGGACCTTCTGTGGAGTCCTGAGTGGGGGTGCCCGCGGATGCATAATGCCGACCATCCGGGCTGAAGAGAAGGCCGCGGACGTGGCGATATTCCGTTTTGATAGGCTTGCCGTCCACCACGATGTCGAACGTCTTGTCGGGCTTCAGTCCGGCGTAGGCAAATCGCTTGCCGTCCGGGCTAAAGGTCAACTGGTCAACAAAGGTGTAAACCGGCCCGGGCTGGCCATCCAAAACCACGAGCTGGTCCTCGCTACCTCTGGCGGCCTGGTACGCCAGGCGCTTGCCGTCCGGGCTGAACACAACCTCGGAGTAGGATAGGACTTCTTGTCCGGGCTTGCCATCTATCACTATGACGTAATTGGCCTGGCCTTTGTATTGGCCTTTATACAAGATGCGTGCGCTGTCCGGGCTGAACATCAGGTCGTCAATGTCGGCGAACTCAGGACCCGCCCGTCCATCACACACTACAACGTCCTTCTCGTTCTTCTCGCCCTGATAGGCGAAGCGTTTGCCATTCGGACTGAACTCGAGATCCCAGACGAATTCGTACACGGGCCCGGGCATCCCATCGAGCACGGGGACCGAAGTCATAGGTATCCCATCATCCGTGCGCCAGTTGTCCTCGCCGACATACGCGACGCGCTTGCTGTCCGGACTGAATGTCAACCGGCTGAAGCGGTCAAACGGCGGGCCAGCTTGCGCGTCAACGACCATGAGCCACTGGTCGTTCTTCCCTCCCTGATAAACGAATCGCTTCCCGTCGGGGCTGAAGGTCAACTCCTGGACGCCGTCCCACGCGGGACCAGGCTTCCCGTCAATGATTGCGAACCATTTAGCCCCCTGCTTTGCCCCGTACGCCACGCGAGTCGCGTCCGGGCTTATAACCAGGTCAGAGACATCGTCGTAGCCTGGCCCGGCTTTGCCGTCGAAAACCACAATATGCTTGCCCCCTTGCTGGGCCTCGTATGCGACATGGACTCCACCGGGGCCTATTTGCACGCCGTCAATATCGTCGAACGTAGGACCTCGTTTCCCGTCAACGACCACGAACCATTTGCCCCCTTCCGAAGCTGCATAGGCGACGTGCGCCCCATCCGGGCTTAATCGCAGGATCCCGACGGAGTCAAACGCCGGTCCCGGCTTGTGGTCAACGACGACGAACTCCTTACCTCCGCGCTTCGACTCGTACATCACGTGCAGTCCGTCCGAGCTTAGAATTGGGTCGCCGACTTCCTGAAACTCGGGCCCGAGCTTCCCATCGAAAGCTATGTACCACCTTCCACTTCCGCTTGTAACCTGATAGGCGATGTGAAGGTCATCCTCGCTCCATTTGCCCTTGATGAAGGGGCCCTCGCTGATTTCGCCAATCCTTTCCTCAACTGCCCTGTAAACGGTTGGTCCCTCGGGGGAGGACTTTCCCTGACTCCTTTTGGCCGGCTCACTGGCGCCTTCCTCCTCGAAGAGCGGCGACCGCCTCGTGCCGACCTCTGTGGCTGCTGGAGTCGGCACCGGTTCCTCGTCCTCGAACAGGCCGGAGCGCCTGGTGGAAGGTACTGTTTTCACGGCCGGGACCTGCTTTCCCGGAATCGGCTCGTCGTCGTCAAAAAGGGCGGAACGTTTTGTCCGCTCGGGCGTCGCAACGGGTGTTGCTTCGGTTGCGACGGTCTTCCTCGGCACTGCGGCGGAGACCCATGCAGGAGAACTCTGCTTTACGTGATAATACCAGCCCTCTTTATAAGCCAGGTACTCCACGGCGCCGTCGGCCCGGAATGCCAGAGGCATGAAGCTCAGCTTTTCGTATTTTTGCCCGGGCTTGCCGTCAACCACGACGAGCTCCCCACCATTTGCAGCCTTGTACGCGAGGTGAGCGCTGTCCGGGCTGAATGTCATTCCCCAGATCATTCGATATCCCGGCTGCTGTTGCTCCCCGTCATAAACCAGGGTCGTCTGAACCGCCACGTACGCCAGATGCTTGCTGTCCGGGCTGAAGGCGAGTTGCCCGCTGTATTTGGAGACCTCATCAAACGGTGGACCGGCTTTTCCGTTCACCACCAGGAACTGCTCGTCTGCCCCTCTGGACGCCACGTAGGCAAGACGCCGCCCATCAGGGCTGAACGTGAGCTGATTCACAGCGTCATAGCCGGGCCATTTGGGCTTGCCGTCCACGACGACAACGTAGTCGGCGTTCTTGTTGGTTCGGGCAGCATAGGCATAGTGCTTGCCGTCGGGGCTGAAAACGAAGTTTTCGGTTCTTTCGTATTCCTGCTCCTTCACGCCGTCCACGATGTAATATTGTTCCCCATGGCCCCAAGTGATGCCACAGGCCAGACGCCTTCCATCGGGGCTGAACGTTAGTCCTCCGTACGTCGCGGCTTTCGGCCCGAGCTTTCCGTCCACGACAAAGCGGTACTCGTCGCCCGTCCTGACTTTGTATCCGAAGCGCTTTCCGTCCGGGCTGAACGTGAAGGCCGAGACCTCATCGAACTCGGGCTCGGGCTTGCCGTCAATCACGAGGAACTTCTTCTCTCCTTTCGCGACGAGGTACGCCATGCGCTT
>CAZWYT010000141.1:0-4678 GCA_964638325.1 uncultured Planctomycetales bacterium | reverse complement strand
TTGGCCTGCGCGTACATCACACTGCGGGCCGCAGAGGTTATGGGATAGGCTCTTAATCACTCTCATAACCCGGAGGCGCCCGTCTACATGTGCGATTTGTTGCACACGGACAGCGCGCTCCATTTGATTGCGATTTCGACTCAGGCTGCTGCGCGCCGCTGCCCAGAACGGCACACGCTCCAGCGTACGCGGACACCAGTGCGCATCGCCGTTCGCGCTACCCTATCAGCCACCGCTG
Source organism: uncultured Planctomycetales bacterium (assembly GCA_964638325.1). Taxonomy (GTDB): domain Bacteria; phylum Planctomycetota; class Phycisphaerae; order UBA1845; family Fen-1342; genus JALHJL01. The sequence goes on along the minus strand of CAZWYT010000141.1, from coordinate 4,440 downwards.
GAGAGCAAGGCGACGAATGGATTGATGTCGCCGGAATCGACGCCGCCGTCGCCGTTGATATCGCCGTTTTGCCATGGGCAGCCCGGGAAGGTGAGTTGCCAGGCCTGCGGGTCACTCAGGATTAAAACGAACGGATTGATGTCGCCGAAGTCTATGGTTCCATCGCAGTTTACATCGCCAGGAGTGGGCGACGGCGCGCAGGTAAGGTAGACAATTTCGAAGTCGTCCACGAGCGACTCAATGAGCGAGCCGGGATCGGTGTCATTCACCGTGAACCGTACCTGCACGGTCGTGCTCGGGATGATGTAGTTGCTGACGCGCCATTCGGCACGGGTCCATGTTTCGCTGCTTCGGTGGACTTCCTCCGCCGTGACCCAGTTCGTTCCGTCGGCGCTGACCGCGACGACGAGCGCGTCGTCCATGTTGATACTCATGTGGTACCAGCGCCAGTAACTTACCTTTGCGTCGCGCCCCGCCAAGTCGAAGACAGGAGAAACGAGGTGCGAAGGTCCGCCGTCCACGTCGTATGTGGACGGAGACGCCCCGGCCAATGGGCCAGTGACATAGCAGACGTGGCCGTCGCCGGGCGTATGGTCGTCCTCGGGCTGCGTAACGACGCCGCCGCTGACGACCTGCTGCGGATCCGCCCGTTCCCAGTTGCCGGTTAGCGCGCCGGCATAAACGGTCCAGCCATGGTCCTGCTCGAAATCATCGGCAAAAAACTGCGACCATTCGCCGATCCGATGGGTAAACGTCTGCGTGGGGGCGGCACTCGGCAGCGTCACCGTACCCTGCCCGGTGGTCTCGACGCTGACGTAGTATGCCGGCACTTCGCCACAGTTGCGCGCCGGCAGCGTCACACGGTACAGATCGCCGCCCAGAGGATTCAGCGGCAGCTCGACGTACGGGCCATCGCCGACACGGTAGTGCAGCAGCGCGGTACCTTGAACCACGCTGTGGCCGTAGGCGGCGATTCGCACGTCCAGGTCGTAATTCTCGCCGGGGCGGACGACCTCGGGCAGCCCGTTGGGAAGCGTGATGACCGTGGCGATATTTACCGCGCTGTCTCCCACCACCGAAAACGGCTGCGGCCCGGCAGGGACGTTGTATCCAACGACTGCAACCGTCCAGTCGCCGGGCATGGGATTGTCCACGAGGACTTGCTCAATATTGTTGACGTGGTCGGCTTCTGCCTGCACAGCCGGGATTGCCGGGCTTAGCGGGTCAAGTGTCCACGGGTAATAGCGCGTGCCGTCCGGGCCTGTGACTTCTAGATCCAGATCATTGACCAGTGCCGGCTCGGCGTTCGGTACCGCCGGCACATCGTCCCACGCGAGCGTGACCTTCAGTTGCGGCGTCCCGGAGTCGACAGTGATGATCCGGGTGTAGCTGCCATCCTGGTCAACCGTGGCCTCGCCAAAGTGACCGGCCCGCAGCAGATCGACCGCATCGCGGACTCGCACGGAGCCGTACCCGAACTTGTAGTCCGGACCCGGGTTGCCCAGATCGACGGCGCTATGGGCAAACAGCGCGCGCAGGGTCGCGTTACGCGGCAGCGGCTGGCCGGGGAACTGCGCTTGGAAATCCTGCAGCACCAGCGCAGACAGGCCGCAAACGGTCGGCGAGGCCATGGACGTGCCGCAGTAGGTCGTGTAGCTGGTATCGCTGGCCGAGTGGCACGACGTCGCGCCGAAGTCGCCATTGCTCTGACACCCCGGGGCGCAGACGTCGGGTTTGATACGGCCGTCGTCGGTCGGCCCCCAACTGCTGAAGGTTGTCATGGAGTCGTCGTTGGAGTTCACGGCACCGACCGTCAGGTGGTTCTTGGCGCCCGCGGGAGGAGCGATGCTGTAGTAGTCTCCGTACCCCTCGACGTCACAGCGGCTGCCCGAACGCTCATTGCCACCGGCCCAGACCATTCGGAACGGCGCCCCAAGCGAGCCACACACGATGGCATCGATCAGCGCGTCCGTCACCCCGTAATCGCCCTGCCAGGCGCAGTCGAACCCGTTCGCTTCGACGTTGCTTCCCAGCGAGGTATTGGAGAGAACAGCGCCGTAGCCATTGATGGCGTCGGCGAAGTCTGTCTCCAGGTCACCCGGGTTCGTGTAGAGCGGCCCGGATGATCCCGCGCCCTGGAGTCCATACGACAGCATGGTCACGCTGGGCGCCATGCCCCGGTACGTGGGGTTGGCAACGCCCGCGCCACCGATTGTCCCGGCAACATGCGTGGCATGGGTGATGGTGCCGGAATTGTCGAGCGCATTCAGGCGGCCCTGAAAATCAATGTGCGTGGCGCGCGCTGTGCCGCCGTCGTAGACCAGCACGGTCACGCCGGTCCCGTCCAGCCCGTACGGCGGATTCTGCACGAGGTCGGCCTGCGTACGGGCGCGATTGCTGTCGTTCGTGCCGGACAACAATGGCAGGGGCGGTTCAAGCCACTGCATGGCGTCGGCCGCGGCGAGTGCCGGCAAGCTGGCCTCCGGCAACTCAATCACCAGGCCGTTCACGCTGTGAAGCAGGCTGCGAACCGTCGCCCCGGAAGCTTCCGCAAGCGCGACCCCCGTGGCGAGATCGACGTCGGGGTGGAACGTGACATATGCGGCAACGCGCCGCGCGCCAACGTCGTCGCCACCAACGACGGCCCACTCCGGCATCTGGCCGGCGGCCAACGCCGGGTGCAGCTTCCACTCGTCGCGAACCGCAGCCAGTCCGACCAGCCCAGGGGTAGCGGTGAGCTCGGCGCCATCGGTCGTGTCAGGGTCGATGGACGCGAAGTATGCGCCGGCCCCGATGTAGCTGAGGAGCCGCAGGCCCCGTGCGGCGAGTGTTTCACGCTCGTCTGTCTGGGGCACGCGCTCAAACTGGGCCACGGCGTGCAGACGCCCGGCTCGGGCCTCCGCCACCACGGCCGCGACCTGCTCCGGCGAGGCCGCGGGCAACAGGGCCGCCCCGGTTCTCCAAGGCACTGGCCGGTCGACAGCGCTCGCGCGGCCAGCCCCGATCAGTACAGCGACCGCAATTGCCGGCAGGACGACCTGGCTCCGCATGCGCGTCTTTACCACGACAAAACTCCGCGTCCGGTCGCGCCCTCAAGGCGAGCGGCCGGGGCCGCCCCTGGCAGTCCCCGGCCGCACAGGTTAGAGCTGTCGAGCGCTTATTCGCCCGCCAGCAGGGCTACGAACGGGTTAATGTCGCCGAAATCGACGTGTCCATCGAGGTTGATGTCAGCGTTGTAACTGATGCAGTCGATGAAGACCGTCTTATACGCCTGCGGATCGGAGAGAGCGAGGACGAATGGGTTGATGTCACCGAAGTTGATCTGACCGTCACAGTTCACGTCGCCCGTTACCGGGCCTGGAATCCACGCCGCGCCGCTCGTCGCGTTACTGTCCGGGAACGGATGCGTCATGGGCGTCCACGTGCCGCCGGGGCCCTGCGCGAGGTCGTACACGTACATGGGATACTCGGCCCCATAGACCGTCACGGCGTACACCTTGTTGTAGCCGCACGCTAGGCCGCGGGCGGCTGAGTTGCCGGCGGGGACAGAGCTGGCCACATGGGTCATCTGACCGGTGTCGATGTTGATCGAACACAACCCACTCGGTGAGCCATACTCGTCGTATCCATATAGCAGGCCGTCGGCCGCGTTGTAGTCCAGCCCGAAGAACCGCCGCGGGTCGCTCGCGGCGATCAGCGACATCGCGCCCGTGCTCGGGTCGATCTCGTAGATCCCCATCGGGCTGGCGTAGTTGCAGAAGCCGAAGAGACGCCCACGGCCATAGGCCAGTCCGCTGACGTCCTCCTGGAGATCGGTCAAGTAGACCGCCGGACCCTCCAGCGGCGCGATGTAGAGTTCCGAGTTGAAGTCGCCCGAGCTCAGATAGAGCACGCCATCGGGACGCCCGGCGGCGCCGTTCAGCTCAAACGTAAAGCCATTGTTCCAGGTGACGTTCGGGAAACCGCTGAGATCGGTGCTGCGGGTTGGCAGATTGCCGTACTGGACGCCGACGAAGAGCGGACGAACCGGGTTCGGCGGTTGCCCGCCGGTGTCCGGCACGAGCGACAGGTCGTCGTAATAGACCACGGTCTGGTGCGGCGCAAACAGATCGACGTTCCCGATCGCAAGCTGACCGACGGAGCCGACGATCCAGTCGCCGCTGAAGAGCAGTTGGCCATTGTAGTACTGGTCAACCCAGCCCAAACCTCCGCTGAGATCGATCTCGCAGCGGATTGCCACCCACTGATCGTAGACGATCGGCAGCGGGTGGGCGGCGCCCCCGTCGCGAAGGGCGTCGTAGACCTGATCCGTCGCCGGGTCAAAGTGCAGCTCCACGGTCCAATAGTATGGGCCGCCGTGCTGATAGTAACTGTTCAGGATAAAGTACGTCATGCCCGAGAGATCGGACGGAAGGTACTGCCAAGCCGTGAAGATCCACT
>CAZWYT010000140.1:0-4749 GCA_964638325.1 uncultured Planctomycetales bacterium | reverse complement strand
TCCAAAACTTGGTCCGACTCTCATAGCAACTGGTACATAAACCGGGGGCAGGTCAGCGCGACTTCACCATTCCCATAATCGCGCAAGAGCACGCACACCACCGTGATCTCAGGCTCGGTCAGCGGTGCCGCGAGCTCCAGAAGGCAATATAGCGCTCGCGCCCTCTCGGGTGTGACCCGCGTGACCCCTCGGACCGCGGTCGCCGTTGTTGTCGTGTTCTGCTTCATCAGATCAGCCTTTCCCGGGCAGCCCCGCGGCCGTCTGACCGGCCGCGGGGACTTCCCCAAGGCACACAAGGGGGCAGTTCGTCAGGCTCGCTTCGCCGGCGCGACGTTGATGAGGCCGCGGGTTTCCGCCCGCATGTAAGAGAGGTAGGCCAGCTTATCGCCGCCGAATTCTCGCTGCGTGGCCGGATTGCTCCATTCCAGATTGAGCTCGGTCAGCCCGGTCGCGGCGTCCCGCGCGACGAGGTGGACCGGCTTGCGCCTGTGCGCCCCGCAGATCGTGATGTCTCCGACTTTCTGGTGTTGCTTGAATACCGCGAACGCCTCGAAATCGCGGCCGAACCCGTCCTGCGGACATAGGCCTTGCGCGTCGGGCCGGTTCTCCTCCCACTCGCACGTCAGCCCCGCCAGGGTCTGCGGCTGTTCGATGCCCAATGCCGCGGCCTCTCCGTCGCTCAGCCCGCAGAGTCCGCGACGACGCAAGTGCGCGTCCACGACATCGCGTTTGCCAGCGGTCAGTATCCCCACCGCCACGGCACGCCGACACGTTGCCAGGCCATCGGAAATCGCCACCGCGCGTTCGTCTGTGCCACCTCGTCTGAGCATCCTCTGCTCCTTTTTCTTGAGCGGCCCACCAGCGCCCGGGATTCCCGGGCGCTCGGTCGTCCGGTCCTACCCAACCTTCCGTGCTTTCGTGCGCAGCCGGCGCGCGCTCGGGCAGCGCCGCTCGCACGCCGCGGCCGCGAAGGGCAAACCAAGGGCGAAGGCCAGCAGTGGCCTCCAGCCGCCGCGCAGCCGCGGCAACGCTCGTTCGCAGGCGTACAGCCCCCCGAGGATCGCCGTGACTGGCAGGATGTAGGTCTCCCCGGTGGTCGCGTACACCCACCAGGCGTGGCTAAAGCCCAATAGGAGCATGGCCCACAGGCTGAGGATGTGGGACGACGTGACGCGGCGCGCTAGCCCGTAGAAAAACATCAGCCCCAGGAGTGCCCCGAGGCTGTTCAGCCACTGGAGGACGTAGATGGACCGCACCGGCGTGATCGCGTCGGCGATGCGCCAGACGGTCCAGCCGACCCAATTGTGCACCAAGTGATGCGGGTGGACCAACTGGTGGGTTTCGATGTCTCGGGCGTACGTGATGGAATCAAAGTCGAAGCTGCGGTTGGGGAGAACAAGGTAAAGGCAACCCACCAGAAGCCAACCTGCTACGAGCTGCACGCCGCGGCGCGTTAGCCAAAGGGCCCGCAGGAATCGCACGCGAGTCGTGGACGGCGCAGCGGCCGACGCATCACCGGCCATCTGCAACTGCTCCCTGTCGCGTGCCAACCCCGAAGATCAAGCCGCGACCAGCAAGACCGGGGCTGCCGCCGGCGAGTCGCCTCAAACGGATAGGCGTCATGCCCCTGGGGGATCAGGCCGGTGGTGTAGTTTTGGAACACGTAGTCCATCTCCATGGTGCCGTACATGCTCGTGGAGTCGCGCGGGAAGCACTCGCTCTTGTAGGTCGTGTAGCCTTGACCGGTGGAAAGCGTGAACGTGTTGAATTGGGCCTCAAAGTAGTACGAGGAGCCGCTCCAGCGCCCGTCCAGCGAGCCATCGGAGCTCGTCAGCTTCACGGTGCCATCGCCGTTGTCGGTGAAGGTCCACGTGCCCGGCCGCTGGTCTCCCTCGTTGATGCCGGCGTCGTCGGCAGCGATGGCCACCGCAGTGAACATGACGTCCCACTGCCCGACGAGCGACACCTGGCCGCCGGCACCGCCGTTGCCAGTCCCGTTGTTGCTGGTGCCGCCAGTTTGGTTGCCCGTGCCTTGCCCGCTCGCGGTCTGACTCCCGGACTGGTTGTCCGCGCCAGTGCCCAACAAGTCACCGAGTGTATTCCCGCCCAACAGGGCGCTGAGCGATGTCCCCCCCGCCCCGACGATCGCCATGCAACCTAATGCCAACAGCAGCAGACCCGCGGCGCGAACCGAGTTGTGAGCAACACGTGTCACAGTGCGAACCTCCTGCGACGCGCCAACCGTTGCACTGCTCCTGACCACGCAACGGGCACACCCCGCCGCCGGCAGCGCAACGGACCCTCACAACCTCGCAGCATAACTGCCGCAGGCCCGCAAACAAATGGCTCTTGCGTGCCCAGCCACCGGCCGGACGCAGCACCCTCGACCAATAAACGGCCCGCGAGCGGCCGGTTGACGGATCGGCCGCTCGCGTCCATGAAGCTCCAGTGATCCCGGCACCACCGCTTACTTCTCTGAAGGCAGCGTCTCCCCGTGCAGGTCCCCGTAGACCACCCGCACCTGCCCGCCGTCGAGCTGCCACCGCAGCAAGACCTTATCGGCGTCCGCCGGCGTAACCTCGTCGCCGAAATACTCTGGCTGCCGCCCCTCCCTTACCAACTGCATGTAGTAGGCGCACCCGGCACCGATCTCCAGCGCCGCCTGCGCGCGCGCCTGCTCACCCCGTTCCTTCGCGCCCGCTCCGGACGGCTCCTCGGCGCCCGTCAACAGTTCCGAGACGACCGTCATCATATCGAGCTGCCTCGGATATCGGCCGGTCGCCTTGACAAACTGCTCCAGACCGCGAAGCAACGCGGGCTCGCCAGTCAACGGCGGCGGTGCGTCGATGAGCGTGTAGTCCGCCGGAATGTCCGGCTGGAACAAGCCCGGATCCAGGGGCGTATCCCATTCGAATTGGTCGTACGTACTGATCACCAGCGCACCGGACTCGCCCCCGGGTGCCGGCATTTGCACGACGTACCGGACAGGCAGCGAGGTCTTCACGGCCACCCACAATTCGCCCCGGTAGTCGCCGGCGTTTCGCGCCCCGGTCGGCGCCAGACCGAGCTGTTGACCAGAGATCTCAAAACCAGTCACCTCCTGTCCGTCGATCGTGTCACGCCCCAGCTCGCGAACGGCGTCGGCGCTGAGCTTCTGAAGCTCGCGCAGCCAGCGGTCCGGGTCGAAGTCGCCGATCCCGCCCTGACCGACCGCGCTGGCGCCCAACCGGACGTACAGACGCGCCAGCGGCTGCACCGCGATCCGCGCGCCGCTCGGCAACGTGTAATTCGTGGTCACGTGCACGCCATTCGCATAGACATCCACACGCCCGCCGTACTCCGCGGAAAGGTACAGCTTTCCGCTGCCCGCAATCGAGAACAGACCAACTTGGAGTCCGGTCGTCGTCGTCCGGCAGACAATCGTCTTGGCGCGCTGGAGCCGCTCCAGGGCGGCGGCGAACGCCGAACGCTGACCAGGGATCAGAAAGAAGCCCACGGCAATGAGAACGCACGCGGCGGGCACCAACAGGGCGGCCGCGCGACGACCGGCAGTTCTATTCAGCGTCATGCCATAATCTCCCAGGCGGTACCATAGGCGAACGATCCCATCAGCGCCTCGGTGCTTCGGTGACTCGTTCGGCAAGGCCGCCAGTAGCTGCTCGCGCAGCGCGTCGTGATCCCGATCGAACGTCTCGTACATGCGCACCCACGCGACGTGCGCGCGCCGGGCTTCGTCGAACTGCCTCCGACAGGCCAAGCAGGTGCGGGCATGAGCCCACAGGGTCTCGGCCTGTTCACCTTCCAGCACTTCCAGGGCCAGCAGGTCCCAGTCGCTTGCGGTTGGACAGTTCATTGGGGCACCTCCTGCTTCCGTAACATGCAGCGCAGACGTTCGCATGCGGACGACAGCACGCGATAGAAACCTGATCTTGACAGGCCCAGCACCGCGCGGGCCTCGTCGACATTGCGGTCCTGCAAGTAGTACACGTGCAGGGCCATCCGCTCCTTCTCCGTCAACGCCGGAATCGAACCCTGGTCCGCCATCAGCACTGTGGCGATCTCGTCCCGTAGTTCCACCAGCCGGTTCTCCGGGGATTCCCGACCCGCATCGCCCACGGCCTGGCGCTCCGCGAAGTGGGCCAACCCATGTCGCTCGCGCCGCCGCTTCCGCCGCCACTCCCGGCACACTTGCCGGGCAATCCCCACCAGCCAAGCCGCGAAGCGGTCCGGATCATGCAGCCGGGACAAGTTCCGGTACGCCCGCAGGAAAACCTCCTGCGTCAGATCCGCCGCACTTTGCAGGTGCCGCGTTTCGTCGTAGCAGATTGCCCGGATGAGGCGTGCCCGGCGATCGTACAGCTCGGCAAACGCCGACCGATCGCCGTTCCGCACTCCCAGGACCAGGGTTCCATCTGAAGCCGACACGCTTGCACCTCCCACCGATACGATGGCCATCTACGTGAATAGTGGCCGCAGGCGAAATTCTGTCCACAGCGGCAGGGCGAAAAAACGCCGCCGACGTTTCTCGGGCGTGAAGCCAGACGCATAGCCCGGTCTGCCGGGTTACCCCGTCAGATCGGCCACCGCGCCGTCGACGGTACCTAAACCCCGTCGACAACGGTAGGATACGACGCCAATTACATCATGGACTTCAGGAGATGCCCGTGCCGTTGCCGTACAACCAACGAACGTGCTACTGCGGCGAGGTGGGACTCGACCGTGTCGGCCAGAGCGTCCTGCTCGTCGGCT
>CAZWYT010000139.1:0-4819 GCA_964638325.1 uncultured Planctomycetales bacterium | reverse complement strand
GGCGTGTACGTACCGGATATCGAAGTCCACCAAGCCACGACGCTCGCGGAAGCGGCGGCCGCGTTGCGCCGCCATGCGCCCGACGCCCGGCTACTGGCGGGCGGCACGGACCTGCTCGTCGATCTCAAGACCGGCCGAGTCCGCGCCGCTCATCTGGTCTCAATCGACCGAATCGCGGCGCTGCGCGGCATCACCGAGGAAGATGGCTTCTTGCAGATCGGGGCCCTGACGACCATTACCCAACTGGGCCGCTCGCCGCTTGTCCGCGAGCGATTCGCCCCACTCCTTGACGCCACCCGCGAAATGGCCGCTCCGCAAATCCGCAATGTGGCCACGGTGGGCGGGAACATCGCCAGCGCCGTTCCCTGCGCTGATTTGCCGCCGATTCTCATCGCGATGAATGCTTGGGTGCGGCTGTGGTCGCCGGCGGGACAGCGTGAAGTTGCGCTGAATGCTTTCTTCGTCGGCCCCCGCCAGACGATTCGGCGAGACGACGAGGTGCTAACGGCGGTGCTCGTCCCCAACCCGCCGGCGCGGTTTGGGGCCGCCTATGCCCGCTTCGCGCTGCGCGACGGCAACGCCATCGCGGTGGCCGCCGTCGCGGCGAGCCTCCTCCTGGACCGCGACCATACCGTGCGCGAGGCCCGCATCGTGCTCGGCGCGGTCGCGCCGATACCGCAGTTGGTCGAGGCGGCGGCGGTCGAGCTTGCGGGTCGCGCACCGAGCGACGAGGCTTTCGCCAAGGCGGCTGAGGCCGCCCGGCAGGCCGCCGACCCGATTACCGACGTGCGTGGCTCGGCCGAGTTCCGGCGAGAATTGGTCGGTGTGCTTGCGCGGCGTGCATTGACAACCGCGTGGCAGCGTGCTTCTGGCGCTCCGCGTGCGCCCGACGCAACGGCGACCGGCTGACCGGTGCATGCTATCATGCGGCAGACGCCGACGGCGCAGGCAAAACGGACGTGAGAACACGCCATGACCGAGCAGAGCTTGCTGGCGTTCGTTGAGGAGCGGATCATCGCACGGTTTCACCCGCTCAAGGTGATCCTGTTCGGCTCGCGTGCGCGCGCCGACGCGCGACCTGACAGCGACGTTGATCTGCTGGTCGTCATGGCGGACGCGCCGGACAAGCGCGCTATGGCTATCGAGATGAGGCGCAGCGTGCGTGACTTGCCGCTGGGCAAGGACATCATCGTGACCACGCCGCAGGAACTTGCCCGCCGGGGCGACATGCCGGGTTCGGTTCTGCGGGCGGCGCTGCGCGAGGGTAGGGTGATCTTTGAACGGAACTGAGTACATCGTGGAAGTCCGCCGGTGGTGGCGCTACGCCACGGAGGATCTCGCCTCCGCCAAAACCCTTGCCCGCAGCAGCGAAGGCGCTCCGCGGCAATCGTGCTGGCTTGCGCAACAGGCGGCCGAGAAGGCACTCAAGGCGCTGCTCGTTGGCCGGGGGATTGATTTTCCCAGAACGCACGACCTGGACGTGCTGCGTAATCTTCTTCCCGCGGATTGCCGGCCGAAAAGCGAGCCGGCGGACCTGGCGGAGCTAACCGAATGGGCGATCGAGGCCCGCTATCCCGGCGACTGGCTGGAGGCGACCGCGGCGGACGCGGCGCGAGCCGTCGCGACGGCCGAGGTCATTGTGGACGGTGCGCGCGAGGAATTGGCGCGCTTTGGCGAACCGTGACGCGCGCGACGGCGGTTGAACTTCGTGGCCGGCCGGTCGCCGAGGACGCTTTCCGCCGTGAGCTGGTCGCGGTGCTGGCCCGACGGACGCTGGCGAACGCGTACCACCGAGCGAAGGAGGTCGAGGCGTGATCGTCGCACGCAGATTGACGGTCAACGGCCAGACCCATGTGGTGGCGGTCGAGCCCGGGGAGACGCTGCTCGATGTGCTGCGGGAGAAGCTGCGCCTGACCGGCACGAAGAAGGGCTGCAACGTCGGCGATTGCGGGGCGTGCACCGTGTTGGTCGACGGCGAGCCCATGAACAGTTGTTTGTTGCTCGCCACGGAAATGGAGGGCAAGTCGATCACCACGGTCGAGGGCTTGGCGCGGGACGGCCATCTGACGCCGCTCCAGAAGGCGTTCGTCGCCGAAGGGGCCATCCAGTGCGGCTACTGTACGCCGGGCATGGTGCTGTCCGCCACCGCGTTGCTCGAACGCAACCCAAACCCGAGCACGCCGGAGATCAAAGACGCGCTCGCCGGCCATCTGTGCCGGTGTACCGGCTATGCGGGAATCCTGCGCGCGGTGCAGAGCTGTGAGAAGTATCGGGGCGAAGCCGGACATGGCGATGAGGGATTGGGGATTGGGGATTGGGGATTGGGGATTGAAGGGCCCGCGTGCGCCACGCCCCAATCCCCAATCGTCAATCGTCAATCGTCAATCGTGGGCGTTTCCCTCCCGCGGGTAGATGCGGCGGACAAGGTCACCGGGCGAGCGCTGTACACGGCGGACATCTTCCTGCCCAACATGATCCACGGCAAGATCCTCGGCTCGCCGATCGCCCACGGCCGCATTAAACACGTCGGCACCTCCAAAGCCAGGGCACTGCCCGGCGTGATCGCGGTCATTACCGGGGCCGATGTGCCCGACACCCTGTATGGCGTGTCGCCGGCCCGCTATGACGAGCATGTGCTGGCCCAGGAAAAGGTGCGCCACGTCGGCGACCCCGTGGCGGCGGTGGCAGCGGTGGACGAGAAGACCGCGGAGAAAGCGCTCGGTCTGATCGAGGTCGAATACGAAGAGCTGCCGGCCGTCTTCGATCCGCTCGCGGCGGTCGCCGAGGGCGCGCCACAACTGCACGAACGATATGCACGCAACATCAGCACGCAAGTCGACCAGAGCTTCGGCGATGTAGAGAAAGGCTTCGCCGAATCAGATTACGTCCGCGAAGAGACGTTCACCGGAAACCACGTCTACCAATCTCCACTCGAGCCGCACGCGGCCCTGGCGACCTGGGAGCACAATGGCACACTGGTGCTCTATACGTCCACCCAAGTGCCGCACTACGTGCAATACATGGTCGCGCATGTGCTGCACATCCCGCTGGGCAGAATACGTGTGATCCGCCCCGCCGTCGGCGGGGGCTTCGGCGGCAAGGCCGCGACCAACCCACTGGACCTGTGCGCGGCCATCTTGAGCCGGAAGACCGGTCGCCCGGTCCGCATGGTCTACTCCCGCGAAGAGATGTTTCACTACGGCCGCGGCCGGCACAAGCAGCACATGAGGTTCAAGCTCGGCGTCGATCGCGAGGGGAAGATCAAGGCCTTCCAGAGCGAGATCTACCTGGACGGTGGAGCCTATTCCTCATTCGGCGTGGCGACGGCCTACTACGCCGGCAGCCTGATGCCCACGCTCTACCACATTCCTAACTACAAGTACGACGGCTACCGGGTGGTTACCAACAAGCCGGCGTGCGGCGCGATGCGGGGGCACGGCGTGCCGCAGCCGCGGTTCGCGTTCGAGTGTCTGCTGAACATGGTCGCGGAGGACCTGGGCATCGACCCGGTCGAGATCCGCCGCCGCAACGCCATGACGCCGAACACCCTGACGGTCAACGACATGGACATCGGCAGTTGCGAGTTCCGCGCCACGCTCGACGCGGTCTGCGAAAAGAGTGGGTGGACGGAGAAGTACCGGAGATTCTCCGCTGAACCGCTGCCGAGCCGCGGGCTTCAGCCCGCGCGGCCGGCCGTGCGTCGCGGCATTGGCATCGGTTGCGGCGGGTTCGTATCCGGGGCCGGCTACTGCATCTACCGCGGGCAAGTCCAGCTCTCGCACGAGAAGCCCCGCGAGCACTTCCAGAAAATGTCGATCTTTCCGCATGCCAACGCGATCGTGAAGATCAGCGAGGACGGCATGGCCGCGGTGCTCTTGATCGGGGCGGCGGAAATCGGCCAGGGCAGCGACACCATTCTGGTGCAGATGTGCGCCGAGTCCCTGGGGATTCCTCCTTCGCGGATTCGCATCCGCAGTGAGGACAGCGATATTTCGCCGCTCGATCTGGGAGCCTATTCATCGCGCGTCACCTTGATGGCCGGCCACGCGGTCTCGCGGGCGGCGCTCGCGGTGGTCGAGAAGATGAAACCCTACGCGGCGCCCCTGCTGGGCTGTGAGCCGTCCGAAGTCGTCGCGCGCGACGGGAAGATGTACCGATTGGGGATTGGGGATTGCGGATTGGGGATTGAGCAGGACGGGCGCCAACCCGCAATCGTCAATCCCCAATCGTCAATCGTCAATCGTCAGTCCCCAATCGACGCGACGCGCAGCGTCGCGTGGGAAGAGGTCGCCCGCAGATACTTCAACGACAACGGCCCGCTGGTCGGCACCGGCTGCTACAAGCCGCCTGAGGGGCTCGGCGGCGACTATAAGGGGGCGACGGTCGGCACCAGCCCGGCGTATTCCTTCGGCAGCGCGGTCTGCGAAGTATCCGTGGACCTCGAGACCGGCAAGGTCAAGGTCGAGCGTTTCACCGACTATCATGACTGCGGCACGCCGATCAACCCGCAGATGGTGCATGGCCAGGTCGAAGGCGCGGTCGTGATGGGCGCCAGCGAAACGATCCTCGAAGACGTCCAGTTCGACGAGCGCGGCCAGATTCTGAACCCGAATCTGCACGGCTACCCGATGATGACCATCAAGGACGCGCCGGAGATTTTCAGCGGGCTCGTGGACTCCTACGAGCCGCGCGGACCCTTCGGCGCCAAGGAAATCGGCGAAGGCAGCACGCTGCCCGTGCTCGGCGCCGTGGCCCACGCGATCGCCAACGCCACCGGCGTGTGGATCAAGGACCTCCCGATCACGCCGGAGAAGATCCT
>CAZWYT010000138.1:0-5021 GCA_964638325.1 uncultured Planctomycetales bacterium | reverse complement strand
CCACGACCGCGGTCGCGGTGACCGTGACCGGCTGGCCCTGGCCGTTGTCGGCGTCAATGTAGGTCACCGTGAGGGTGTCGCCGGGGCCTACGAGCACAATGTGAAGCCCATCGGTCGTGCTCAGCGTGACGGTGCCGGAGAACTGTCCGGTGGCCGGGCCGCTCTCGATGACGAGGATGACTTCGCCGGCGGGCTCAGAGTCCGAGGTCACCGCGACGGCGGCGGTATCGACGACCAGGTCGTCCAGATTCAGGCCACAGTCGGTGACCGAGATTATCGCGGTGTCCTCGCACGCATACCTGGCGTGATCGAGGGTCACCGTCCCCGCGTCGGTGCAAGTCAGCCGGATGCATAGCGACGGATCGCCGAAGATGTGCCAGGTGTCGAACATCTCCACGCCGTCCGCGCCGTAAACATCCATCATCGAGCAGGAGCCGGCGAAGCACAGCGCGCCGAACGAGATATAGTCGTTGGCTTCCATCTCGGTGAGCAGGATGTTGAACTCGTCCTGGGCCTCCATGGGCGGCGCCCACGACTGGTTGATGGACGACATGTACGTGCCGATGGCACCTGTCGGCTCGCCGTTGTGGGTGGCGCGGAGCCAGGCTTCGGCGAAGCACGTGTAGCCGTCGAACTGGCCGTTCACGCAGGCGACGCTGACGATGAACGGCAGCATGTTGTCGTTGACCAGGGCGTTGACGTCCGTGTTGGAGAACCCGGTCGTGCCCCAGGAGGTGGTGCTGCCGTGGCCGCAGTAGTTGACGATCCCTCGGCCGGCGTTCAGGGCGGCCGTGACCATCGCCGCGGTGCCGCCGTTGGTGTCGTAAATCTGGTCTACCAGCGTGTACCCGTAGGCCAGCAGCCACTGCCGGATTTCGTCCATGTGGACATAGTCGGCCTGGCCCTCATCGCCCTGTCCCGCCCCCTGGGCGGATGCAATGCCGGTGCCGCGCCAGAACCAGTCCTGGAGGACGGCCGGCAGGTTCTCGTATTCGACGGTGCGCAGCACCTGCGTATCGACCTGGGCCGCCGTCTCGGCGGAGAAGCGCCCGACGATGATGTCCGGGTAGTTATCGCCGCCGGCGAGCTTGGAGTACGTGGGGTCGGACGAGCCGCCGGAGGCGGTGGGGGTCGCGACCTGGGCCGCATCGCCGACCAGCAGGACGAAAGCGAGGTCGCCCGTGTTGTACGCGTTCTGGATGTAGTTCTTGATGGCGGTCGCGTTATTGCCGATCGTGCCGACGCCGACAATCGTCGTGTTCCGGCCGCCGGCGATCTTGTGGTTGGCGAGCGGCTGGACGTTGGCGATCCACGGATCGTGGCAGATGATGAGCAGGTCGCCGCTCTCGTCCAGCGGGTTGTAGCGCAGCTTGGCCTGTGCGTGGTTGATGAAGTGGTGCGCATAGAGCGCGCGGAAGGCCGAGTCGATGCGGCCGCTGTGTGTGCGGCGGTCGAGCTCATTGGCGCCGCCCAGGCCCTGGGTGACGACCTCGACGACCACCTCGGTGCAGACCCGCAGCGTCTGCGTGGCGGGGTTGTATTGACAGGGGTCGATCGCCACGACGACGCCGCGGTAGTCGCGCAGGATGTACGGCTCGCTCAGCGTGGCGAGGTCGGCCGGGAAGAAGGCGTCCTGGTCATAGGCGGGGCCGAACGTGTAGGGCACGTCGGCGGGGTTCTGATTGCGCAGGAGCAGGCCTTTGGATGGTGCCACGAGGACGCTGGGAATCTCGTCATAACGCACCTGAAGGATGTTGACGGTCGGGTGGCCGGCATCCGGGATGATGATGCTGCGGCAGACGTGGGGCAGTTCCGGCGCGCCGACCTGCATCAGCCGCCCTTCTCCGGGCAGTGAGACCTGGGCGTACTTCTGGCCGTTGATCTCGACTCCCTCCATGGTCGGCATGCCGAGCCTGTAATGGAGGATGACGCGGTCGAGTGTCGGCTGACCGACGCCGACGTCGACTGCACCGGCGCGCACTGGTCCGACCGTGGCCGCAAGCAGGACAAGGACCGCAACGGGGGCCCACCCCCCAAGGTGACGCGAAGCCTTCATGACATGTCCTCCTTCGTTGGGTTACCGGACTCTCGGACGCCGGCGCTGGTCCGCCGGCGGGAACGTTTGAAGTTGATTGCAGCACAAACCGCACCCCATCCCGGCACCCGCCATTGCGGAGATTCGGGTGCAGAAGGACGTTGTGCGCTGCTAACGACTGGCGGAGTTGCGAGTGCGTGCTTCTTCAAACCCTGGACTCGCCAGACCCCGTCCTCACAATCGTCACGTTACCACGGCGGGCCGATGCTGTGCAAGTGTAAACTCCGCCGTGGGATTCCACGATGGGCAGCCGTCGGTCGTCGGCGCCTCTGCGATCGGCCGGATGTAATGCAATGGTCGAGGCGCGAGACCCGAATTCAGGCGACCGCATCCCAGAAGTCGTTTTCGTGCACAATCAGAACCCGGTGCCCCTCGCGACGCAGGTTCACCGCCTGCTCCACTTTGCGACCATAGCAGGCAAACGCCCTGCGCGGGCTGCCCGCGGCTCCTACCACGAGGTAGTCGGTTTGACCGGAAACGCTGCCACGCACCTGTCCACCGCGGCGCTCAACTTGCAGCGTCATCTCGTCCCGACTGGAGCGCCCGGAGTCCCCCGTAAAGCAGAATACGCGATTGGCGAACTCGATCCTGGGATCCACGGCGCACACCCCCTTTAACGTCAAGTTCACCTCGGCTGCCGCCGCTCCGTCGGCCGAAACTTCCGCGAAGTCAGCAAAGAAGGCCAGAAGCGATTGCTGCTCCTCCGGTGTGATTCGCTGGTCCGCCATGACCGCCGTCAGCAAGCTGTCTACTTCATCGTACGGCCAGTGCCCGCGCAGAGCCTCGTGCTCGTCGAGCCAAGCGCGCAGCTGAACCAACTCCCTCTCTGTGACGCGCCCATCTGCGATGAGGCCCGCGAGATAGCCCTGGAGGCGCTGCATCGAAGCTGTGACAGCGTCGTACGCCGCGTTCGGCGTGGTGAACCGCTGGCAAAGCCAGATGAGGTCGGCCTGTGTCTCGGGAGCCAGGAAGCCGCCATTCACAGCGGTCCAAAGCGAGTCCGTCAGCTCACGGAAGGACGCGCGATCCGCAAACTCGCGGTGAGCCTCCAACCAAGTGACGAGCGCATTACGCTCGGTCTCGCTGATCTGACCATCCGCGCTGATCCCTCGAAGGAGCCCTTCGCAGACGTGCAGGTCGCGCGCGAGTCGCTTCGGCGCCGTGATGGTGTACTTAGGCACGCCGCTTCCCATTGGCCGACCTCCAGACTTGTGAGTTCAGCGGGGCGCTCCATGCAGAGCGTGCCGCCGTGTCGGACATCTCCTGTTTGTTTACCTCGGTGTGCCGCGGTCCGCAAGCTCGCACGTGGGTACCGGCGGCGACTTGTCCCGCAGTCACCACGACAGACCGTCCGCAGTCCGTTATCCGGAACGTCGCGGACCGGCTGGCGAGTCGTCATGCCCACCTTCGGTCCCCAGCGAGGACGCTTCATCCAGCGACCGCCCGCAATGCGGGCAACGGAGCCCTGCGCGCCGCTTGTGCTGAATCTCCTCAACGAAGCCAGACCCCAGAATACCGGCCGGCAGCGCGAAGAGGCCGATCCCGAGTAGCGCGACGCACGCGTTGATGATCTTGCCGGGCACGGTGACCGGCAGGATGTCGCCGTAGCCGATGGTCGTCAGCGTCTCGACAGCCCACCACATTGCGGCGGGGATGCTCGAGAATTGCGCCGGCTGGGCCTCGTTTTCGACGTAGTACATCACCGTGGACGCGATCACCAACAGCACGGTCGCGGCGATGAGCGTAACGACGAGCTCGCCGGCGCGGGCTCTTACGACGCGCCCCAGGAGCTGTAGCGACTCCGAATACCGGGCGATCTTGAGCACGCGCAACAGGCGCACCAGTCGAATCAGCCGCAGCATGCGCAGGTCCAGCGTGATAAAGTGGACCAGGTAGCACGGCGCGAAGGCGATGAAGTCGATCAGCATGATGGGCGTCAGCGCGCAGCGCACGCGCCCGAGAACATGGCCGGGGAAGCGGGGATCGGCCGGGCAGGCCCACAGACGCAGCACGTACTCGGCCGTGAAGACCGCAACCGAGAACCACTCGAAGATCTCGAACTCGCGGTACCACACCGCGTACAGAGACGCGACCGTCTGCAGGGCGGCGGCGACGACGTTCAAAATAATGAGCGTGGCGAGGCCGATGGCGAGGACCCGCGTGAGCGGGTTGGTGAGATCGGTGCCGGACATGACCGCATGAACCCGCGCGCGAACACGCTCGTACGGGGACGCACCGTGCAGGCCGTCGCCACTCGCGACCGTCAGGTTCATCCGTGACTCGCTTCCACGCTCCCGGCTGCGAGGCGCCGCTACGCTCAGTTGAGGCTGAGAGCAAAGGCCTCCGCCAACAGCGTGTACTTGCAGAACCACGCAGTATTTAACGGCGCCGTGAAGAGTATCGTTCGAGTTTGGCTGCGGGGCAAGCAGGGTGCCGGCGGGGCTGCGGTGCCAGTCGGTGCGCCGTCGTGAGGTGACATTCCACTCGTGAGAGAAGGTAGAGGGGCTTGGAAAATGACCCGCTCATTTCGCTTGCGGCCGGCAGCGATGCGTGCGTACCGCCTTGAACAGCGCTGGCGAGGCCGGCCGCCACGACTCCAGTCCGCTCGTGGCGCTGCTGACCGGCAATTGACAGCACGGAAAACGCAGGGCAGGCTGCGTGTTGAACGCCGCCTGCCCTACACCGCGCCGCGGGGGACTCGAACCCTCAACCTTCGGCTCCGTAGGCCGACGCTCTGTCCAGTTGAGCTAGCGGCGCTCTTACCGCTTCCTTACGGTCGCGGTTCCGATCAGGGGCGCTAGCCGGCGGGGGAAGCCGGCTGCGTCCATATCCTATGCCCGGAACTGGATTCGAACCAGCACGAGGTTGCCCTCACCAGGCCCTCAACCTGGCGCGTCTGCCAATTCCGCCATCCGGGCCCGCAAGC
>CAZWYT010000137.1:0-5350 GCA_964638325.1 uncultured Planctomycetales bacterium | reverse complement strand
ACTTGGCCTGCGCGTACATCACACTGCGGGCCGCAGAGGTTATGGGATAGGCTCTAAGTCGGGTTGTGGCGCGCACCCACGCGGAACCCATCCCGGCTGCCCCGGCCACGGTCCGGATGACGGTAAGTAAGCAACCCTCTGGGGAATCCCGGTCGCCGCGGTGCGCGCGGGTCAGAAGGCTTCACTATTCCCTTGACCCGAGGGTCGATCCTCACCGGATGCTCCGTCCACCAACGTACGCGGCGCGGGGGAATCTCTGTACGATGACGCGCGGCGGACCAATCGGAACCGTCCCTGCTGCCGCGAATGCGGCCTGGATGGCGACCGCCATGGCTGACAACGAGATTAGGCCCACAGGGCAGACCACAGCGCCACCGTTTGAAACGGATGGCGTGGTCGCGCCACTCCTGCGCCGACCCACACCGACGGCTTTGTTCCTTTCGTTTCTGCGACTTGGACTGACGGCGTTCGGCGGGCCAGCGATGGTCGCGTACATCCGCGAGCTGGCCGTCGCGAAGAAACGCTGGCTCGACGACCGCTGCTTCCAGAACGGTGTTGCGCTCTGCCAGTCGATCCCCGGCGCGACCGCCATGCAGACGGCGGCGTACGTCGGACTGCGGTCGGCCGGCTTCGGGGGCGGGCTCGCATCGTACGTCGGGTTCGGCCTACCGGCGTTCGTGCTTATGACGGTGCTGGCCTCAGCGTACGGGCAGACCCGCGACCTACGACTAATCAACTCGGCCTTCCACGGCCTCCAAGTCATCGTCGTCGCGCTCGTTGCCAACGCGACCGTCAACTTCGGCCGCAGCGCGGTCAAGTGCTGGGGTGATATTCTGCTCGCCGTTGGCGCTGCGGCTTTCCTAACGCTTCGCGGCAACCCCATCATCGCCATTGTCGCCGCAGCGGGCCTGGGCTTGCTCTTCTACCGACAGACGGAATCACACCACGCCGAATCGCCCTGTGCCGACGGTGTGGATCGATCGCGACGCGCTTGGCCGGCCTTCGCCTTGTGCGTGCTGACGCTGGCCGGGTTGACGGCCCTCTCGATTCTGGACCACCGGCTCGGCGAGTTGGCTGCCGTAATGCTCAAGGTGGACGTGTTCGCGTTCGGTGGTGGATTCGCCTCCGTCCCCCTCATGTTGAGCGAGGTTGCGGACGTTCGCCATTGGATAGATGGCCGCACATTCATGGATGGGATCGTCTTGGGCCAAGCCACGCCCGGGCCGATCGTCATCACTGCCACGTTCGTCGGCTACCAAGTCGCCGGTTTCGTCGGCGCGCTGGTCGGAACAATCAGCATCTTCACGCCGTCGTTCATCATTCTCGTGGCGACCGTCCCGTATTTCGACCGGCTGCAGCAATCGGCGGTTTTCCGCCGTGCGGTGCGTGGCGCGCTCCTGTCGTTCGTCGGCCTCTTGCTCAGCACCACCATCCGCTTCGGAATGGTCGCCACGTGGTCCTTGCCGAGTGTCCTGCTTGCCGCGCTCGCCTTCTTGGCGCTCCGGTTCAAGATTAACACCGCGTGGATCGTCCTGATCGGCGGGATAATCTCGGCTGTGGGGCTCTGAGAGGCGGGCGATTGAGTTCCACAGGTCGTGGGCTCATGTCTGGACGCTCGGTGTCGGCGCCCGGCGTGGTGGGCGAGTGCGGTGGTGCAGCGCGCTGAGGCAGTATCGGGTCAGCTTCCGGCTCGCCAATCGACACGCTGCCCGGTTGACCATCGCCGGCGGCGCGCAACCTGTCGCGGAGCAGTGCCACTTGGGCCTCGTGGGCATTCGTCAGTCGCTCCAGGTTCGCGGAGAGCCACGTTCGCAGCTTGGCGCGCCAGGTGCGCCTGCGGGTGCCCGGCCAGGCACGCCGGACCGCCCGGCAGCGACACGCGGTGGTAGCGCGGCAGCGAGAGGCCGTTGTGCAGGAAGTCGTCGAAGTGCTCGCCCATGCGCCCGTCCGAGCAGTACAGCGCGGCGGCGTGGATGCGGGCTTGCTCGTAGCGGACAGGGCTTTCGTAGTTCATCGGTGGCTCCTTGCCGAACTTGACGGCATGGGTAGGCGTTCATTCCTCGCGTGGCGCAGCGGGCTTGGCCGGGATCAGAAGCGACGCGGCCACGCCCGCGCCGAGCAGGCCGACCACGACCGCGAGCGAGACCGCCGTGTCGATCTTGAACTCGCTGTGGACCAGGAGCATCTTCACCCCCACAAACACGAGGATCAGGACCAGTGCGGGCTTGAGGAAGCGGAACTTCCCGAGCATGTTGGCCAGCAGGAAGTACAGCGACCGCAGCCCCAGGATGGCGAAGACGTTGGATGTGAGCACGATGAACGGGTCGCCTGTGATCGCGAAGATCGCGGGCACGGAGTCCACGGCGAAGACCAGGTCGGTGAACTCGACCACGATCAGTGCCAGCAGCAGCGGCGTCGCGGCCTGTCGCATCACCCCGTCCGGCCCGGGGATTTTGGTGAAGAACCGCTGGGCGTCGTAATGGGACGAGATCGGCCAGATAGACCGCACGGCGCGCACAAGGATGTTCTTGTCGGGGTGGACGCCCTCGCCCCCGGCGAAGGCCATCTTCACGGCCGTCAGGATCAGGAACCCGCCGAAGACGTAGGTGATCCAGCCGAACCGCTGGATGAGCACCGCGCCTAGCGCGATCATCACGCCGCGCATCACGAGCGCGCCCAGGATGCCCCAGAAGAGCACGCGGTGCTGGTACTTCGGCGGGACCGCGAAGTAGGAGAAGATCACCGCGATCGCGAAGAGGTTGTCCACCGACAGGGACCACTCGATGATGTACCCTGTGAGGTACTGCTCGGCGGCGGTCGCGCCCGCGAAAAAAGCCGGAAAAATCGCGAAAGCCTCTAACTTGGGCTAGGATCGGAATAGGACCGCCTCCCTCTGGAACTGCCTGACGGCATAAGCCAAGCACAAACCCGCCACGGGGAGGCAGGATGCCAAGGTTGCGGCGTAGTAACCCCAATGGGTGCTGCCCTTGAGGAAGTCTCGCGCGAGCAGCGACATGTTGACCAACGGGACAAAGGCCAGCTTCCAGCTCATTTCCAGCCCCGGGATCAGCGGGGCTAGGGAAGGGATTAGCATCAGGTACACGAAAGCCGTCATGTAGTTCTGGGCTTCCTTGAACGAGCGGGCGTAGATCGAGATCGCCAGGAGCACGGCGCTAAAACTGATCGCGGGCGGGATTGCCAGGAGGGCCGCGGCCACCGCCGTGGCGGGCGCGATGTGGATATCGAGGTTCTGGCGCAGTTGCACCGGCATCAAGTATTGCACGGAAAGCGCCAGGGATGCCAGACCGAGAAACGCGGCCGTCAGCGCGGCCCCCAGGATGACGAGCGCCTTGCCCAAGGCGATCTCGGTCCGGCTCAGCGGCGACAGCAGCAGGGTTTCCAACGTAAAGCGCTCCTTCTCGCCGGCGCCAAGGTCGATCGCCGGGTACGCCCCGCCGATGAGCGCAAAGACGAACACGAAGAGCGGCAGAATGTCACCGATGAGGGCCAGTTGCCGTTGCGACTTGGTGGCCAGGTTGGTCGCCGCCTTCAGGACCAGCGGTTCCACAAAGGTCTGTGAGAGGCCGCGAGCGGCGAGGCGTTTGCGAACGAAGTGGCGCGCGATCTCCGATTGGACCCACGCGATGCGCCGCTGAGCTTCCTGCGACACAACGCTGGTCGAATCGTGCAGAAACGTGATTTCCAGCGTCCGTCGCTCGTCCTGGTCCAGCGTCTCGACCCCGGCGGGAATGTCCAGATAACCATGCAGCGCGCCTGACTTGATCGCCCAGGCTGCGTCGCGCAGATGGGGCAGCGCTCGCAAGTCCTCCGGCAGCGCCGGAAGCACGAAGTGGGTCGGGGCCGGAGGCAGCGCGGACGGGTCGACGAATTCGACCAACCCGAGGCCCTGGATGACGACATGGTAGTATGCGACCGCTTGGTCCTGCACGGCCTGCGGCACCTGGATGGCTGGCGTGCCTTGTGGACGCCCCGGCGCGTCCATCCGCTCCCGGACCAGTCCGACAATCTGGCGGGTCCACTGCTCGAAGGCCGCCGGGTCGGAGAGGACTTCCGGACGCAGGTCGCCCAACGCGCTTAGCCCTTCCGGTTTGAGCAGCGCTCGCATGAGCGGCGACGTGACCAGCCGCACGCCCTGGCCGATCTCCGTCCCGAGAAACCAGTCGTGGACGAGTTGGCGGTGGGTCGCCTGGGCCCCTGCGCTTGCTGCGATCCGGACCACTTTGATCGCCTGCTGTTGCTGCGTACGCAGCAGCACGCGGGTGGCTCCGTAGGTCAGCAACGGGAGGCAGAGGGTCGGCAGCAGGATCATGAAGATCAAGGTCTTGCGATCGCGCAGGGTGTAAACCAGCTCCTTGCGGAACACGGTCCAGAATCCGGCCCGCATCAAACGTCCTCCTCGATCAACCGCACGAAAGCCGCGTCCAGATCGTCCCCGAACCGCTGGCGAATCTCAGCCACCGGCCCACAGAAGCACAGGCGGCCTTCGTGGATCACGGCCACCCGGTCACATAGCTTTTGTACCTCCGGCATGATGTGGGTCGAAAAGAGAACCGTGCGGCCTTCGCGCCGGCACGCGCGGATGAACTCGACGATCGCCTGGCTGGTCAAAACATCGAGCCCCTTTGTCGGTTCGTCGAAGATCATGACCGGCGGGGAGTGCAGGATGGTCCGAGCGATGTTCACTTTCTGCCACATCCCCGAGGACAGCTTGTCGCACGCCCGGTCGAGAAACTCGTTCATCTGAAAGGTCTGGGCCAATTCCCGGATGCGCTCGTGAATCCTTTGCGCCTTCAGGTCAAACAGGCGGCCGAAGTACGTCAGCACCTCGCGCGCGGTGAGCCGGCCATAGAGACCGGTGTTTCCGGACAGGAACCCGATGTTGCGGCGAATGTGGCGGGACTGCGTCAGGAGGTTGTAGCCCATGACGGTGCCGCTCCCAGAAGTGGGGCGCAGCGCAGTGGAAATGATCCTGAGTGTGGTGGTCTTGCCCGCGCCGTTCGGGCCGAGCAGGCCGAAAACCTCCCCGGGGTAGCAAGCGAACGAGATGCCACGGAGGGCCTGGATCGTGCCCCTCTGCCTGTCTTTGAATGTCTTGGTGAGATCCTGGATTTCGATCATCGCAACACCCGCCCTGAGAACATGTTACCGCGCGCACCGAGACCGCACACCCGCTGGACCTCGGGACCCGCCGAGAATGGGAGACCTCGCCTGAAGGAGCCGTCTTCCTCGCCGCGTGTCACCCAGGCCCGGTATACTCACAAATGAGCGTGGCCGTGCACGGGTTGGCACGTGCGGAGCGCTGTCGTGGATACCGAGGACAACGATCTCG
>CAZWYT010000136.1:0-5599 GCA_964638325.1 uncultured Planctomycetales bacterium | reverse complement strand
CGCATCCGTGCGAGCCGCTCACGTACTGCTGGGGCGGCGCGGAGTATTGCAGCGAATACATCAGCCGCGTACAGATCGACACGATCAACAATGCGAGCGGTTGCGCGATCGTCCGGTATGCCGACTACACGTACCAGGCCACCGGCTGGCAGGCGCTACTGGACTACGGGTCCTCGACGACGTTGACCGTGACGAACGGGAACCCGAGGCCCGCGGACGTGTGCTCGGTGTGGGTCGACTGGAACCAGGACTACGAGTTTGACGACGCCAGCGACGAGCTCATCGGCGACAGCGGTGGCGTCGGGCCGTACGTCTTCAGTATCGTTCCGCCCACGACGGCGCTGCCCGGTCAGACGCGGATGCGCATCCGTATCGACCGCGACAACAGCAATCCGAATCCGTGCGGTTACGCGACCTATGGCGAAGTCGAAGACTACACCGTGAACGTGCTGGAAGTGCCCGGTGCCTGCTGCTGGCCGGACGGTTCATGCACCAGCGCGTTGCCCTCGGCGTGTGGCGGCGACTACGGCGGCGCGTTCACCGCGTGCGCCGCCCAGGACTGCAACAGCAACGGCGCGGACGACTTCTGCGACCTCGCCAACGGTTACAGCACGGACTGCGACGACAACGGCATCCCGGACGAGTGCGATATCGGCGTCCAGTGGGGCGGTTACTGTATCGGCCCCGATTGCGATAGCGACTGGAACTGCAACGGCATCCCGGACGACTGCGAGACGTGCGGCGATCTCAACGAGGACGGCGACGTCGATCTTAACGACTACTGGATGTTCAACGACGCCTATGGCACGTGTGTCGGCGATCCGAAGTACAACCCGGCCGCTGACCTGGATAGCGACGGCTGCGTCACGCTGGTGGACTACCAGGCGTGGCGGATGTGCTACCTGATGGCGAACGACACGGAATTCGTGGCACCCAAGGCGAAACCGCTACCCCCACCTGCACAGCAAGCTACTTATGGCGCAGAACGCTGAGCAGCGCCCGCCGCTATCCGCCGCTCAGCAGCGCGACGAACGGATTGATGTCGCCGAACGACGCCTGGCCGTACGTGCCATCTCCGTTGATGTCGCCAGCGACGGCGGGGCAAGTGGGATACGTTGCTTGCCACGCCGCGAAGTTCGATAAGTACAGCACGAATGGGTTGATGTCGGCGAAATCGATCGTACCGTCGCAGTTGAGATCGCCACGCAGCAACTCGTAGTCCAACGTGACCGTGGCGACGTTCGAGTTGCCCGCGCCGCTGTCTACGCGAAACGTGAACGAGTCCAGACCCGCGGCGCTGGCGACCGGCCGCATGAGCCGGTACGGACCCGTCTGGCCGGGCGGTACCGTGGCCTGCGCGGGGCCGGAGAGAATCTCGTAGGTCAGCGGCAGCCCGCTGTCGTCGAACGTGCCGGGCAACTCGACGACGAACGGCTGATCCTTCAGCACGCGCTTGGTGAATCCGTACGCGACCGGTGGCTGGCCGCTGGGCGTACCGCCGGCATGGGCGACCGTGAGCTCAACGGGGTCGCTGCGGACGACCCGCCCATCGCTGTACAGCGCCTCCGCCTGCACACGCACCGGACCAGCGCCGAGGATGAGCCCGTGTACCGTCAGCGTCGCCGCCGAACCCGGGCCGGCGGCGAGCACGCGCCCGTTCTGCACGACGCGGACCTCCAGCGGAGCACCGCCGACCGCGGCGACGTCAAAGACGAACGGCGTCGCCCAGTCGCCCGTCAGGGGATCCACGGAGAGCGAAGCGAAGCGCCCGTGGTTGTTCACCGTCAGCGCACCGAGCCAACGCCCGGTCGACTTGACGAGCGTGTCGTCGTACGCCAACACCCGCACGTCATGCCAACCATCCATCAGGGTTGTCGTGGCGACGACGAAATCCTGGCCAGGCAAAATCGAGCCATGCAGCACGCCGTCGACCAGCAGATCGAGCTCGGCAATCGCGGCGGTTGGGTGCGTCGTCGTGGCGGTCGGCGTTAACACGATCGTGCCGCTCACGGGCTCCGTGGGGGCGTTGTCGACCGCCACGCTCGGCAGGTACGCAAACGGGCGGCACAGCGGATCGCCATAGAGCAGGCCCTGAAACGGGAAATACGCGGCGCTGCGGAACGCGGCCTCGCCGAGTGACAGACCCTGGAAGTAGAACACGTGGAGGCGGGCGTGCGGGAACTTGCCGGGGTAGTTGCAGGGCTCCTCGACCGTGCCCCACGAGCCGCTGGCGCCTTTCGCGATCCAGGCCGAAACCTTGGTCTGCGCGCCGTTGTCAAAGGTAGCCGCCCAGCTCGTCAGGTGGTCGCCAAAGGCGCCGGGTAAGACGGTCATGTCCGCCGTGAGAATCGGCAGGTCGGCCGCGCCGGTCATGATGCCCAGGCAGTCGTAGTGGCCGGTGGGCAGCACGCCGGTGAGTTTGGCGGCACTCCCGCCCAGGCCCACGATCGAGTTGACCGCCGCCTGGTACTGGCTGGCCCGGACGTTTCGCGCCGGGTCGGACGGGTTGTCCATGAAGTAGAACGTGCCGGCGGGCCGCGTGCCGTCGGAGGCCACGCTGCGATCGATCATCGCCAGCGTCTCGGCCAGCGTGTTGCCCAGCGCGCCGGAATACCCGAGCAGCGCACCGATGAAGTAGCGCCGCGCGGAGGGGGAAGTGCTGGGAACGCCGTTCAGCCAGGCGACCGAGCTGTCAAAGGCGCGGGCCTCGTCCGTGCTGCGGTAGTAGCGGTTGGTGGTCGTCGAGGGCAGGCCGCCCAGGATTTCGTCGGCGACAAACGCCGACGTGTACGCCGCCGAGACCGAGAACCGCGACACCGGGTAGCAGGCGTCGCTCACCAGGCCGGGAGCCGAGACGTAGAACGGGCTGCCGGGCGTGACGACGACGTAGTCGACGTGATCGGCGATCTCCCGGTTGGCCAGCGACCCGAACAGAGCGTCGAGGTTGTCGGCGGCGAACGTGGCAAAGCTCGCGGCCCCGGGGGCCATGAAGATCACGTTGCTGTCCGGCACGTGGCGGGCGTTCTTGTAGTAGTTGCCGACGTACAGGGAGTCGCTGCTCGAAGGGTCGATAATCAGCAGCAGATTCTCGGGGCTGCCGCCGGCCTGCGCCGCGGGCAACGTGGCGAGCGCGAGCATCACCGTGGTGCCGAGAAAGAAACTCCGCGCTGCCCCCCGGTGGCTGCGTGCCCTCATTCTCCGCCTCCTGCCCGGGTGTTACGGTGCGCTCGGGGCCCACCAAACCGTGCCCCGCCGCACTGCAACCGTGGCACCCCACATTCTACTCTTTCAGCATCGCAAACGGACGGACCCGGGGCAAGGCGATTCGGCACGGGCTCAGGCCGACGGAGGGTTGCTTTCCTCCCCGTGACGGGCCATAATGCCCGCTGGGCCGATACTGTTGGCTGATGGGAGACTTATCGTGGGGTCGTCAGAGCCGTTCTCGGGCCATCACCGCCGGGTGCACGCCGATACTGATGCGGCTTATGGGTCGTCGGCCCGCGCCGGCCTCCCGCCCGACGTCGACAGCCAGCTCATGCGTCAGGTCCGGGCTGGGGACCGGGCGGCGGCGAACACGCTCATCGCCCGCAACCGGGCCCGCATCGTCGGCTACATCGCGCGGCTCATCCATGACCATCGCACGGCGGAAGACCTGACCCACGACGTCCTCCTGCAAGCGCTGCGTCATGCCGACCAATACAATCCGGCCGTCCGGGTGTCGACCTGGTTGTACCGCATCGCCACGAACGCGGCCTTGAACCACCTGAGGCGGGCTGACCAGCGGCGGCGGGCGACGGCCCCAGCGGCGAGCTCTCTGGAAGTTGTGGACTGCCATGAGCTTCCGCCGGATCAGCAACTGCGGCTGGATGAGCTGAAGCAGCATGTCTCGCAGGCCCTCGTCTGCCTCCCCATCAACCAGCGGATTGCTCTGGTGCTCTTCGAGTACGAGCAGTGCTCATACGCGCAGATCGCCGCGATTCTGGACGTGTCGGCGGAAGCCGTTCGCGGCCTGCTGACGCGGGCGCGCACCGCGCTGCGCCGCACACTGGGCAAGTTGAGTTAGCGCCCGTCAGCCCCGCCCGTGCTGAGACTTGCCGCCTGCTCCTACGCTTTGCCCCCCTCTGTACGTAGTTGCGCCCGACCAGTAATATCCCGGCGACGCCGCTGGGCACCGTCAGGGAGTTGGAATTCCGGAATTCGGACGGAATTCGGACGGAATTCGGACGGAATTCGGAATTCATGGCAGGCGACTGAGGCGTAGGAACCTGACAGGGAAGCACTGCTCGTTGCGGAGGAGTCGAGTGCCTGCCAACGCGCGGCACAGTGGTCACGCGGAAGGAGCGCGTCATTTTGGCCCGAGGGCGCTGGGGTACGGACAAGGGGTCGGTAGACGTGGCTCGGGAATTTGCTCGGTCGCAATTGGGTCCATGCGTGTGGCTGTTAATACTCGCCTTCACGTCGCTGGCCCTGGGCGGGATTGACGCCGCGATGGAGGGGGCGAGCGTGGCGCGCGCGCCGCGAGGCGCCATCGTAGGAACCGTCTCCCTCCTGCTGTTTGTCGCATCGCCGTGCGTGGGCGCATTCTATGCTAGGTGGTGGGTGGCTGTCGCCGGTGTCCTGCTGCTGCTTTGTGTCCCATGCGCGGCGGGCCTGGGGCTGGCGTGGCTACTCGGGAGGCCCGTCCCGCCTGCGCGCGCGCTGGACCTCTTGGTGTATGTCGTGGGCATGTTCGGCTTGCCCATGGTCATTTTCGCTCTGATGGTACACGGCCTAGTTAGGCTCGTGTTGAAGCACCGAGCGGCGCTACGGCCGCCTGGAGCGCGCTGCCGGGGTTGCGGCTACGAACTGACCGGCAACGTCAGCGGTCGCTGCCCGGAATGCGGCACGCCGGTGTCGGGAGGCCCGAAGGGCGGCGGCGGATCGTGTGGTCCGGCTGGCTGTTGCTGATGGAATTGGAGGGTGCCGTGGCCGTCCCGCCGGCGAATACTGTGCTGAGGAAGTACACTTGGGGCCTGGACGGGGACTGGCTCGCCGCAGGAGGCGGCGTGCCTGTACCCGTTTGGGACGGCGGGTACGGAGCGCCGGCGCTACAAGATGGCGGCGGCGTGGGTTGTCAGGTGGTTGCCATGGGCAGAATTTCACCGCCACGGGCAGGCTGGGCAAAGTGGGTGGCCTTATGTGCCACCGTCCTACTTTTGGTGCTGTGGTTCCAGTTGGGTTTCGGGAGGATTGAGAGGCTCCACGCCCGCAGCAACGTCCAGTGGTATTGGGCAACGGACATGATCTGGTGGCTCATGGTGCCCGTTGGGGCGGCAATCGTGACAGCCGCGCTTTGGTATCGCGACGCTCATCGGCCTCGCGTCGGGCACTGTCGCACCTGTGGGTATGATTTGACCGGCAACGTAAGCGGCCGGTGTCCCGAGTGCGGAACTGAGCTTCCCAAGAAACTGCATGAGTGACCCTCACGACCCGGCGGGTGCGATCGTGGCGAAGTACGAATACGACCCGTACGGCAACGTGACGGCGAAGTCCGGGTCGTACGCGGATGAAAACCCGTTCCGGTTCAGCACGAAGTACTTCGACGTGGAGACGGGCTTGA
>CAZWYT010000135.1:0-5659 GCA_964638325.1 uncultured Planctomycetales bacterium | reverse complement strand
GCCAGCGGCATGCGCTGCCCGCGCTGCTGATACAGGCGGAAATGCCGGGCGCCGTCGTGGTGCATGTGCCAGTGCATCGCGGCGAGCTGCGGCTCGAAGAGCTGCACGCGGTACATCCCGACGTTGCGGTCGCCGGTCTCGGGGTTCTTCGTGAACACCGCGCCCAGCGTGATGTACCGTCCGCCGTCCTGGGGCCAGCACTGGAGCGCCGGCAGCCGCAGCAGGTCGGCGTCGGCGGTGTGCACGACCTCCTGACAGAGGCCGCGTTTCACGATCCTGGGCGGCAGACTGCCGAGCTGCGCCAGCTCGGGGAGTTTCCTGAGCTTCTGCATCAGCGTGGTGGGGATTTCCGGCTTGAGCAGGCTCCGGACGCGGGCCGCCAGCTCCTCGAAGTCACTGCAGCCCAGGGCCAAGCACATGCGCTGCCGGGTGCCGAACGTGTTGATCAGCAGGGGGAGGTCGGAGCCCTGCACGCGTTCGAAGAGCAGCGCCGGCCCCCCGGCCTTTGTCACCCGGTCCGTGATCTCCGTGATTTCGAGGACCGGGTCGACCGCGGCGCGGATGCGCCGGAGCCAACCCCGCGCTTCGAGCTCGGCGACAAACGCTTGCAGATCGGCGGCGGGCACGCGGCTCTCCTTTGCCATTCGCACGGCGTGTTTTTGTGGACGAGCTCTTTGAGCTTCTTGCACCAGACGGCGGACATCGTCCGGCACAAGCCAGCCGTTTGCGCGGGCGGAAAGTCCGCGTGGGGACAAGCGAAGTCACAGAAGGCGGGGACTTTCTGCCTCATCATCTATCCGGGTGTGATTATAAGAAGAGCCGGCCCACCTGGCAGCGGGCCGGCTGATAGCGAATCTGCTCGGGTCGCCAGACGGCGTTAGCTTACCCGGCGCGGCGCCAGGGCGTCCGCGTGGTCGAGAACCACCCCGACATCCAGATAGTCTTCGTTCTCGTCCAGCAGCACCTGGGTGCGCACGACGGTCGCCCAGCGGCTGCCGACCAGTCCTAGCGACGTCTCGGACAGCGCCCCGGGCAGATGGGAACGCAACTCATAGCGCTGTCCCTCTGCAACGCCATAACCCAGCGGCACGCGCAGGCGCATGCCGTTCTTCGACACTTCAATGCAGCGGCAGCGCAGCACGGTCGACCCGTAGTGGTCGATCATCCACAAGTCGCAGGTGACGGGTCGGCGTGGCTCGAAACGACGCTCGGCGGCAGGACTGGGCTTGCGGATTGTAGCCGGGGCGTTGAGGGCGGCAGCGTCTGGTGTCATCATGACAACCTCTCTTTCGTCGCGCGAGCGCGATCAGTCACTCGCACCGGGCGAGCCGTCGCGCCGGCGAATCGGCTCACCGAGCCCGAACTCCGCCAGCCACGCCTCTGTGGCCTGCGGGCTCAGTCCCGCCTCTTTCTCCTCCGGCTCGGCTCCTTCCACAGCCGGATGCGCGAGATCGCGCTTGAGCGTCTTCCAAAAGTCTTCCGAGCGGATCGGCCTGGCGCGCCGACGTTTTGCCACCCGGATAATGGCCCTGTCCGAGGAGACCACCGCCAGCCGTCGCGCTGCAGAGTCAGTCTCGACCAGGTACGTCACCACCGCGTCGGCGGTTCGCCCTGCGCCGCTGTAGCTCACCTCGATCGCGGGGTTCCCGATCTGTTTGGCCAGCGCAGCAGGCGGCGCGGGACCGTCAAACACGATGTGGACGCGCTCCTGGCGGCGCTGCGCCCATCGTCCGATC
Source organism: uncultured Planctomycetales bacterium (assembly GCA_964638325.1). Taxonomy (GTDB): domain Bacteria; phylum Planctomycetota; class Phycisphaerae; order UBA1845; family Fen-1342; genus JALHJL01. The sequence continues at coordinate 3,923 of CAZWYT010000135.1, read as the reverse complement.
GTGTCACATAACATAGATCGGCCGATGAGCCGCGAAAGTGCTTCCGCTTCGCGCGCGGCGTGGAGGAGGTTATTACCGTCGATTACGACTGGCACCTCCAGTCTCCAGTATGTACTGTACCGCGCACAGCCCTCGATTGCAAAAAGTTGGCGGTTTTTCCGGCCGGGTCACCGGCATCTGTCCCGCGACGCCATGCCCGGATACGGCGCAAGCGCAATTCTGGCCGGTCTGACGGGGCCCCGCAGCCAGCTCAGTCGTAGTTCGCGAAGCGCACGAGGTCCAGCTCCCGGCCCAGAACCATCAGGACCTCGCCCGCCCGGATCACCTTGTCCGCCGGCGGCAGAAAACGGAAGTGGGCGTCATCCACGTTTCGCGCTGCCAGGATGAGGATGTCGAACTTGGCGCGGAGGTCGAGGGCGGCCAGCGTCTTCCCTTGTGTCTTTCCAGGAGCCTCAATCTCCATTATTCGGTAGTCCTCCGCGAGCGGGAACATGTCACGGATGTCCGGGTTCGCCACTCGGCACACCGTGCGTACAGCGGAATCGCGCCGGGAAGATGATCTCGGTGCCCCCGTGCAGATGACCGCTTCCTCAATGGACGGCGTGAGGACGCTGGCGAGCATTGGGTAGTTGCGCGCCGAGCAGGCCGGACAGGGCGACCGGCGAAGTCGTGTTCGTCGAAAGACCCACGGTGCCGAACGCGGAGGTCTGCTCAAAGATCAGTTGCTCGAGCCGCGCTCCGCTGTACGGGAGCTCTGCGATGCCCAGGATGAACACGCTGGCATTCAATCCGCGTTGGTTGCGGGCGTGGCGGTCCGGCGGTATGGTGACCGCGTGACGAGATGTCGACGGCGGCGTGGGCCGCCGGGCTGCGGAGACTCCAGGACGGTGCCAAGGGAGCTGGCGATGAATCGCAGGCTTGGCTTGTTGATCGCGGGTTTGTTCTGCACGGCTTCTGTCCTGGCGCAGGTGCAACTGCCCCAGAAACCGCCGGGACCGGGCCGGCCGCCGGAGCCGACCGGGCCGCAGGGTGAGCAGAAACTGCGGTGGATCTGCCGTCAACTGAAGCTCGACGAGAAGCAGATGCAGCAGGTCGAAGCGCTCATCACGACCTATCACGCCGAGCAGAACGACCTGGAGCAAAACGCGACCGAGCTGTTGCAGCGGATTCAGGACAAGGCGGCCGAGATGCAGGCGGCCCGCACGTCTGGCGATACGGAGCGGGCCAAGCTGCTCCAGGAGGAGCTGCGCAATCTGGCGCCCGCCGTCCAGGCGGAGAACCACTTCTTCGACGCATTGACGGAGACCCTCACCGCCGAGCAAAAGACTAAACTGCCGTTGTTCCGCAAGCGCGCCGAGACTGTGGGCGACATCTCCCTCCGGCCCGTCCACGTCCTGCGTGCCGCCCGCAAACTCGGTCTCACCGCGGAGCAGAACCAACAGCTTGAAAAGTTACTTGACGATTATCGGATCTCAGCCGCAAGCGCACGCGGGGAAAAGCCCGCGCCGGCGGACGATCGCGTCGAGCAGTTCGTCAAGAACGTCCGCTCAATCCTAACGCAAGAACAGGCAAAAGCTTATGACAAGGCGGTAGCGGATTTGCGGGATAATCCACCATCGCCGGCGCCTTTTCAGCCGCCGCCGGCGACCACACAGCCAGCTCCGCCGCAACCTCCCGATGCCCCACCGTCCCCCAAGCCGACACCGCCGGGCAGCAAATAGCACACACGATGTCTTGAAAAAACCGGCGGGCCCGGCGCGGTCCACTTGGCACCGCACCGGGCCCAGTCTTCTGGCTCCCTGTATCGTAAGCGCCGCCAGTACGGCCGTTGCACAACGGCGTCCGGGGCGCTGTGAGTGCTATGTAACCACGTGGCGTTCCTTAAACGCCAGCCATGCCTCGCACTGCTCCGGATCGCAGCAGCACACGTCCCGGATGTGCTCGTAGTAGACCTCTTGCGGCAGCTTGATGTCCCGTCGTAGCGGGCACTTCAGCGCGATTCGCGGGCGCGTGGTCGACTGCCCGGTGAGCAGCGAGCGGATGTAGACCTGGTTCTTCCCCGCGATGCACTTCATGTTCCCGTTGAGCTGCCGCTCCAGCAGCGACAGGTTGCTAGTCAATTCTTCGGGTGTCAACGGCGGCCCAAAGGCCTGTTCGACGAGCGTTGGCTTCATGCGGCGTAACGGCCAGCTCATGGTTGTACCTCGCACACGAGAAGGTCCATTTCGCGTCAACGGCCGGGAGCTGCTTGCAGGACGCCGGATAACCGGGCAGGCACTGGTGGGCACAGGGGGGAGAGGAGGAGGAAAGGAGGCGCAGTGCCCGCCCGGTCCGGCGCAAAGCCTACGGGCGCAACCCGCGTGTGGGCGGGTTAGCAACCAGCCGTGATGTTCAGTTACTCAGTTTGTCGGGTTATGAGGCGATGCGTGGTACGATTGAAGGATGAAGAATGATCAAAAAGAGTGCGATAGATCGATAACCGTTCACCTCATAACTTCCATCCATCAGTATATCCGCACTGGGTGTCCGGTCCATCAAAAAAATCGCGCTATTTCCCGTAGCCGTGCGGATGCGACTGATGCCACTGCCACGCGGTTCCGATAATCTTGCGGATATCCACGTAATTCGGCGTCCACCCGAGCTGGTGCTGGACGAGGCTCGCGTCTGCGAACAGCATGGGCGGATCGCCGGGTCGCCTGGCACTCGCCACCGCCGGGATCGGATGACCGGTGACCTGGCGCGCCGCCGAGATGACCTCCAGCACGCTTCTCCCGGTACCGGTTCCGACGTTGTACGCCGCGAAGCGGCCCGACGAGCAGGACTCAACCGCTAGCAGGTGGGCGGCGGCCAGGTCCTCCACATGTACGTAGTCGCGAATGCACGTTCCGTCCGGCGTGGGGTAATCAGTGCCGAAGACCTTGACGTTCTCACGCTGCCCGAGCGCAACCTCCAGCACGATCGGGATGAGGTGGATTTCGGGGTCATGATCCTCGCCGATCATTCCGTCGGCCGCCGCGCCAGCGGCGTTGAAATACCGTAGCGCAACGGCTCCGAGCTCCCAGGCGGTCGCCGACTGCTCAAGCATCCACTCTACGGCCAGCTTGGTGCTGCCGTACGGATTGATCGGACTCCGCCGCTGGTCCTCCCGGATGGGCATTTCGTCACGCTCACCGTAAACGGCACACGAGCTGCTGAACACAAACCGCCGCACGGCGTGTTTCTTCATGCACGTCAGGAGGTTGAGCGTGTGGGCGACGTTGTTCTGCCAGTACCGCAGCGGCTCGTGCACCGACTCGCCGACGTTGAGGAAGGCGGCAAAGTGCATGGCGGCGTCGAAGTGGCCGACGTCGAAGACCGCGTCGAGTTGGGCGGGATCGGCCAGGTCCCCCTGGACCAGCGCCGCCTGGGGGTCAACCGCCTGCCGGTGCCCGGCGCTGAGGTTGTCGTAGACGGTGATCTTGTGCGCCGCAGCGACCAGCCGCCGCACGCAATGGCTGCCCACATAACCCGCGCCGCCGGCGACGAAGATCTTCACGTTGGTATCCTCACTGCACCAGAAGCGTCTGCGCGCATCGCACCGAGGAACGCGACGACGAGGAATCTAATCGCGGCAGGCCGGCGCGGCTAGGTTCCTCGTCTCGCTCAAAGCGACTGAGGTTGGCGCCTGCGTTGCCCTATGGACACCCACAATCGCCGTTCGACAGGCAGGCGACAAACGGATTGATGTCGCTAAAGTCGACCGAGGCGTCGCAGTTCATGTCGCCGATCAGGATGTCGCAGTCGGGGTACGTCTGAGCGTACGCGCTGGGGTTGCTGAGCGCCAACACGAATGGGTTGATGTCGCCGAAATCCACACTGCCGTCGCAGTTCAGGTCGCCGTGGCGGTACGGACAGCCCCAGCGGGCCCAGTAGGCCGAGACCTG
>CAZWYT010000134.1:1283-5678 GCA_964638325.1 uncultured Planctomycetales bacterium | reverse complement strand
CGACGCACAGGCGGTCGGGCACGTACTCGATCGTGACCGTGCCGAAATCGGGCTGGCCGGTCATTGGGCAGCGGCTGGTGAACTCCGGGGCCAGGTGGCGGATGACGTAGTCGCGCTGCGGGCTGGGATTCGGGAAGGTCTCCAAACCATACGTATTGCGCCTGGCCATAGTTCTCTGATACGCCGGAACCCGGATCTGTGCAAGCAGCGGCACACGCTGACTAGGCCGTCCCCTTGGTATTCGCTCATGGTATGATAAAGCGTATGGCCGGCGTCTACCTCGAGACGAGCTTTGTGAGTGCCCTGGTGACGAACCGCAGGGACGTGGCCAATCTGTGGGTTTGCTGATCGACGAGGTGCGTGCGGTGCGGCGAGCGGTCTCGGAGGAGGTTGGCCACGACGTCGATCGGCTGGGCGCGCGTCTGCGCGAGGTGGAGAAGCGGTATGCTCCACGGGTGGTGTCGCCCGCGGCACCGTCGTCCGGCCCGCAGCCGGGCAAGTAGCGCCGGGAGCTGTTCAACGTACTCGCGGCTGCCGGGGGCCGGCCGGGGGCGAATCGATTGACCCGAATCGCGAATCCCTTCATGACGGGCGACCGGTGCGATCCGTTGCGCCGTGGGCTGCGGCCACTCCAAGGGTGCGGTCCCACAGACGCCTATTCCGGAGAACGCGGCTTTTTGTAATTCCATTAGCCATTGTATGGATTACACTTACAAATGATGGAAAGCCCCGGTGGCGGCATCCTGGGCCGGTTGGGCGAGAAGGTGCTGGGCTACGTTGCGCTGGGGCTGATCGCCCTCGCCGGCGTGGCCCTGTACAAGATGGGGCCCGAGGGACGCACCGCGCTGTGGAACGGCATCTGGCGCACGGCGGTCTGGATCGGCATCGCCGCCGGCCTGCCGTGGATCGCACGCCTGTTTATCGGGCGGCTCCTCGAGCTCGGCACGAACTGGGCCGCCGCGGTGCTACTGACCGGGCTGACCCTCGTCGACGGCGTCGCCGGCGTGATCCTGATGAGCGGTTGGCCGGGCGGCGGCTGGGGTTGGACCGCCGCGCTCGCGGCCCTGGCGGTCGCGGGCCTGTACAATTACCTGGTGGCGGAATACCTGTCGGAGCAGGCCGGCGGGTGAACGATAGGCGATTAGGGATGAGAGATGACCGATGAAGGATGAGGGCAGGCTGCGTGCGGGAGTTCCGCCATCCCTCATCCCTTATCTTTCATCCATCATCCCGTAAGGCCCCGGTAGACGTGACATGACTACGAAGTACCAGCCCGGCGTACGCGTCAGCGAGTACGTGCTCGAGCAGTACCTCGGGGGCGGTACGTTCGGCGAGGTCTGGCAGGCCCGGCACCACATCTGGGAGCAGGAGCGCGTCGCCATCAAGCTGCCCACGGAGCCGGAGTACGTGCGGTTTCTGCAGCGCGAGGGCGTGGTCGTGCACGGCCTGCGGCACCCGAACATCATCCGCGTGATGGGCCTCGATCCGTACGCTGAGATCCCCTACCTGATTATGGAGCTGGTCAAGGGGCCGTCGCTGCGTGAGGTGCTCGCCGAGCACCAGAGCGGCCTGCCGGTCGCGACCGCCGTGCTGGTCCTGCGGGGGCTGTTGCAGGCGATGGTGGTCGCCCACGACGCCAACGTCATTCATCGCGATCTCAAGCCGGGCAACGTGCTCCTGCACCTGGATGGCCGGCCGCTGGAGTCGCTGACCGTGGACGGCGTGAAGGTCGGGGACTTCGGGCTCGGCGTTGCTCAGCCGGATGCCCTGCGCTCCATGATCGAGCAGTCCGCGTCGATCGAGCGGGACGCCCAGAGCGCTACGCTGGCGGGCACACTGGCCTACATGGCCCCGGAGGTCCGCGACGGCGAGCAGAGCCCCGGCCCACGTAGCGACCTGTATTCCATCGGCGTGATCCTGTTCGAGATGCTGACTGGGGACCGGCCGGCCGGTACGGAACTGCCCGGCGCCGTGCGGGCGGATGTGCCTCCGGCGCTCGACGAGGTCTTTCGGCGGCTGTACGCGCGCTACGACAACCGCTACGAGAGCGCCCAGGCGGTGCTGCATGATCTGGATGCCCGCCTTGCGCCGCCGCGCGTGACGCGCGGGGCGACCGTCGTTCCACCGCCGCCGCCACCACGTTACGAACGCCAGCCGTCTGGAAGCACCCCCCTCCACCTGTGCCCGAGCTGCAACCAGATCGCGGAAACGGATGACCAGTTCTGCACCAGTTGCGGGCGGCAACTAACCAAAGGTGTACGGCGGTGCCCATCCTGCGGTGGTTACCCCGGGCCGCGGGACAACTTCTGCATCTTCTGCGGGGCGGCGCTGCTGGCGTCGGAGGAGTAGGCGGCCGTGCTCCTGGCGGATGGCGGCATGACGTTGGTCTTGATCGGCGGGGTGTTCCTCGCCGGCGTGGTTGGGCTGGTCGCGATGGTGCTCCGGGCACTCCTGCGCGTTGCGCGGCTGGCGCTGCGTGTGCTGCTGGGGCGGGAGATCGGCGCAGCGCGGTGCGAGCCGCCCGCCGCAGGGGGCACCGCGCGTGTCTGCCGGCAGTCGCGCTGCGGTCATGTCAACCGCAGCGCTGCGCGGCACTGTGCGCGGTGCGGCAGCAAGTTGGACCCGATGGCCGACGTGGACTGCCATGGATGAGCGAAGTCGTCACCGCCAATTCGAGGACCAATTCCTGCGGCAACTGCGCGCCCGGGCGCAGGCGCTCTTGCGGCGCGGGATTCCCGCGGACCAGTTTCAGCTCGAATCCCTGCCCGACGGCGTGGACGGCGTGCGGGCCACCTTGACGCGGCTCGAACAATACGACCGCAACCTGCTCGAGCAACTTCCGGGCACGCGGGCCGTACAGTTGCGGTTCCAGCGGCGGGTCTTTGGGCCGTTCTATAAGACCGTGTCGCGGCTGCGGGCACAGACGCTCGCGCCGATCGAGGAGCTGGTCGCGAACACGCCCACGCAGCCGGTGGGGCGCGAACAGGCCCTCGATGCTCTGGCCCGCTATGAGTTGCTGCCGCAGCGCGAACGCCCCACCGCGGCGGTCTTCGCCAGCGCCACCGGGTTCACGCCGGAGGCCAAGGCGCTCGTGCACCGCGGCGGGACGCCCACGTTGATCCTCATGGGCGGCCGCGCGGACGGCGGTTGGGATGTCGAGCTGCCCGCGACGCTCAAGCAGAGCCCCTGGGCGAAGCTGTTCGAGCTTGAATCGCAGGACGAACGGCTAAAGCGTTTGCTGTATCATCTGGACAAGAACATCAGCGCGCTCGAGTCGCGCGGCCTGGCGGTGCCGGAGCTCGCCGAGCAGCTCGGGCTGTCACGGGAGGCGACCGAAGGGCTGGTCCGGCAGGCCTGCCGCCAGGATTCGCGCTTGCTGACGGTCGTGCACGCGGGCACGATTCACGTGTGTCGCAGCCCCCTGGCAGAAGAGAGCAACACCATGAGTCTGCGAAGCTGGATACGGAAGCTGCTGCGGCTGAAACCGACCGTCGGCGAGCAGGTGCGGGCGCTGACGGCCCAGCGCGTAACGCTGGAGCAGCAGCGCCACGAAGTGGACCAGCGTTTGACCGCGCTGGAAGGCGAAGAACGTGAGGCGGTCGGGCTCGGGGCCGCGGCCAAGAGCGACGCCGAGCGGAAGCAACTGGCCGGCAAGCTGATGCGGGTGCGCCGCGACCTGCGGCGGGTGCGCGCGCAGGCCAATGTCTACACGCAACAGATCGACATTCTGGGGACGCACATCCATCATCTGACGCTCGCCGAGCAGGGCAAGCGCGTCGAGTTGCCGCAGGCCGAGGAGTTGACGCAGGAGGCGGCGCAGGCGGAGCAGATGATGGCGGAGCTGGCCGCGAATGCCGATCTGGCGGCGGGCATCGAGGTCGGGGCGCAGTCGCCGCTGATGCAGGAGGAAGAAGCGGCGATCCTGGAGGAATTCAAGCAGGCGGCGGCGGAGCGCAGCGCGTCGGCCGCGGCCGAGTCCCCCGCGAAAGCGCCGAGCGAGCGCGGCGCCGTTCGCGAACCCTCGGCTTCGCCGGTGCCGCCCGCCGAGAAGAGCAAGGCCCGGCCGGAAATGACGTGAAAACAACCACGGAGGCGCAGAGACGATGGGGGATGAAGGATAAGAGATAAAAGATGACAAATGCGAGGATGATCAGGAGCGGCTGCATCCATCCCTTATCTCTTGTCCTTTATCCCTTATCCTTCATCCCGGGCGCGCCCCTGTGCTTATCTCCGGCTGAGAGCTGATAGCTGAAAGCTGAGAGCTTCCAATGAACTTCTTCGAATGGCTGACCACGCGGCGCAAGACGCTGGGGACGATGAGTGCCGCGGAGTTGCGCGCGCAGGAGATGCTGCTGGAGAACGACTGCAACCGCATGCAGGCCAAGGTGCGGAAGC
>CAZWYT010000134.1:0-1183 GCA_964638325.1 uncultured Planctomycetales bacterium | reverse complement strand
CAGGAGATGCTGCTGGAGAACGACTGCAACCGCATGCAGGCCAAGGTGCGGAAGCTGGCCACCGACAAGCAGAAACTGGTCGAGCAAGGGGCCAAGGAGAAGACGCCGGAGATGCGGCGGACGTTCGCCCAGCAGTTCGACCTCCTGCACACCGAGCAGATGATGGTTTCGCGGCAGCTCAACATCCGGACCAAGGAGCGGCTGACCACGTCGCGCCTGCGCATGCTGCGCGAGAGTGCCCCAACCGGCCGGTTGGGCGGCCTGGGAGCCATCGGCATTCGCGACTCCGACCTGGCGGTGATTGCCCGCTTGATCGAGAACGACCAGATCACGAGCGAGATGTACCAGGAGCGGCTGGACGAGATTCTGGCGCTCGGGCACGAAGCGGACCAGGGCGCCGCCGGCCTGTCGCCCGCGGGTCAGGAGCTGATGAAGATCTGGAACGACCTGGACGCGGGGCTCATCAAAGACACCGCGGCGGCGTTCGACGAGGCGGAGCGTAGGGTGCGAGAGCGCGGAGCGGAGGCGTAGCGCGTGGGAACGTGGGAATCCGCCGCGGCGGAGAACTTGGGAACGGGACAGCCGTCGCGGCCTGGTTCGGCCATTCGCCGATTCGAAGACCTTTTGGTCTGGAAGACGGCTCGTGAGCTGGCGCGTGGCGTTTATCGCGCGGCGCAGACGCAGTCACTCTCCAATGACCACGCCTTGTCGAATCAGATGAAACGGGCGGCGATTAGTATTTCGAGCAACATCGCCGAAGGGTACGAGCGGGGTACGCGAAAACAACAGATTGAGTTCTGCTATACGGCCAAGGGTTCCGCTGGTGAGCTGCGTAGCCAGGTCATCGTCGCGCACGATGTGGGATTGCTCGACGACGTAGCCTTTGGCTGGCTCATGGAGTCCTGCGACAAATGCTCGCGACAGCTCTCGGCGTATCTGGGGCACTTGAAGAGATTTCAGAGTTGCATTCGCGGTCTCAAGTACTCCGACGAGAAACCCGAACACGCGGCACCGCCAGACGGAGGTGCCGTATGAGAGCCAGCGAACAGAGAATGGCGAACCGATGGCACGATGGGTGGCTGGTGGCCGTTCCCACGTTCCCACGTTCCCACGTTCCCACGAGGTGCTCATGGCCCTGTTCAAGTCCAAGGAAGAACGCCGCATCGAACGCGACATCAAGATC
>CAZWYT010000133.1:0-5877 GCA_964638325.1 uncultured Planctomycetales bacterium | reverse complement strand
GCTGCCGGGCAATGGACTCTCATAACACCTGGATCAGTTTTTGGGGAGCAGGCCAAGGGCAGCAACGAGCGCGTCAGCCCTTTGGTCCCCGCCCAATAGCTTCACAAGCTGGTCCCTCTTGGCAGTTATCACGTCCATGACCGTCGCTAGCCCGTTCGCGATCAAAGCCATCACGCGTTGCCGTCCGAATCCGGGGACGCCCTTGCGATTCGCAATTCGGAGCACGTCGAGCGCCTCTGCTGGAGTTCCCCAACGAACCCGCCTGGCGAGCATTCCGATTTGGTTTGTCAGCGTTTGTGGGTAACTAAGATCCGAAGCGCCTGACACACAACTCAGGCCGTCAAGGATCCACCCAAAATCGATGGAGAGACGATGGAGGTTGCCCGAAGATACACCCGTGGCGAATCGTATTTTCCGCTCGGCTTCGCCCTGGATAAACAATCCCATCGCATGAACACACCGCGTCACCTTCCCGTCGGTCCTGTCCCACGCCGTCAGATGGGTCACCCTCTGCATGAACACGGACGATTCAGGCTTCATCGGTCCCGCGGGGAAAGGCAGGAACCGGGAAGGGAATTCACCTCCGAGCTCCGGGCAGGTTGCGGCCCAATGGATCAGGGCAACCTCATACGTGCTGAAGTCCTCCTGCATCTGCTTCGAGTAGTTCGTGAGTAGCTCAACAAATCGCTTGGCGGTTTCGGGCAGCAGGCCCGACAGTGACGTGGACTTGCCTAGCGGCGTCGCTTGAATGGTCGAGTGGCTCTCTTCAACGAACCGATTCTCCAGGAGCCAATCGATAGCCTTGATTGCCTTAGCGACTATCGCCTCAAGAAGTTTTGGATTATTCTCAAGAACCTGATGCCAGTAGAACGTGTTCTGGAAGAACGCGGTCAGTTCGGCTTTAGAAGAAACAGCCCGCGCAGCCACGAAAGAAAGCACCGTCCGACGCATGCTGAGGGTCACGAGTTGTGAATCTACGCGGTCATTCTCAGGCAACACGAGTCGATTCGCGTGCTTTAGCTCTGCGCCATTCCTCGGCAGAAGAATCACGCGACCGTCCTTATGGTGGCCGAGTCGCCCGGCGCGTCCCGACATATTCCGGAAATCAGACCTGGCAAATAGCTTGCCTTCGCGGTCTCCAAATCTGTAGGTCAATTTGGGGATGATGACCGTACGAAACGGGAAGTTCACGCCGGCCGCGAGCGTGGATGTGGCGAAGCAGACGTCAAAACTCGCCTTGACGAAGCCCAATTCAATGACCGATCTTTCGTCAGGTGTGAGGTCCGCCGTGTGGAAGGTGACTCGACGTTCGGCGTGCGACTTGAGTAGGTCTGAGGACTCTGTCGGTTCTGAGAATAATTCGAGTTGCGTCGAGATCGCAAGGCCATCGGCCGCCCGCTGACATTGCGCCCAATACTCACTTGCCCAGTCCGACGCTTCCCGCCGCGTCTCCGTGAAGACAAGAACCGGCCCCAAGCCCTCTTGGAGCACTTTCCGAATAACTCCGTGAAGATCGACTTGCCCGAATGTGTCCACCGTTGTCTCACCATCTTCCTGTCCGAATCGGACCGTGTATTGCTTCCCCTCGTAGCGGATCGTCTGAATAAGGTCGACGTCACGCTTGGCGCTGCAAACCGTTCGGCAATTCATCCATGCGGCGAGGTCCTCCGGATTCTCGACCGTTGCCGTCAATCCCACGAACTGGCGTGGTTGACGCTGCCGAAATAGCGCGCACAGGGTTTCAACCGACGCGCCACGACCCTCCTCGCCAAGCAGCTGTAGCTCATCAGCGATGACAAGCATCTTGGTTGCTTTGATACGTCCGGCGAGCATCAAACCGAGCGCCTTTTCGTATGTCGAGACAAGCAGTCGGCAGTTGACATCGCCCTCCTCATGGTCTCCGGTGCTGATGCCGACGGTTACAGTCGATGCCCACCTTGGTGTCGAAAAGCGATTGCCAAAGTCGGAGAATTTCTGCTCGGCAAGCGCTTTGTGAGAGACGAGGTACAGCGCATCGAACCCACAGCTTAGAGCGTTTATCAACGCGAGTTCGCCGATCAGTGTCTTGCCCGATGAAGTGGGGGCGCAGACGATCGCGCTTGCACCCAACGGCACGTCCGCCGCTATTGCTCTCGTTTGGATATCTGTGAGTGTTTGAATATCCCACTCTTGCAGACACGAAATGAGTATCTGGGTCAGCTTCGGGTTGTTGGCATAGTCATTTGTCATTGGTTTCGTCATAATGGGTACTCGACGATAGTCTTTGTGGCATGCGTGCCTTGTCCATCCGGCAGTCGTGAGTCGCGTTGATCCTGCGCGGGATTACGACGATCGAGTGCGGCCCTAGCGTCCGGCGTGGAGGGATATTCTCCCGCTTGTCGGTTCCCTAGATGTCGCCGTTCTATGTTCCGCCGCGCACGTCGGGCAGAAACGCGTTGGCACCCATACCGGAACTCCATGCACTCGCGTCGACTTGGCTCTGGGCGAGGACTCGGCGGGATGGCACCTCGTCAGAGCTCCGCGCAAGTGCAGGATGCGATTATAGGAATTTGGAACAAGCCGTCAACAGCGTGACGCCGCGGTGTGGCCCGTGCGCAGGTTCCCCATACGCAGGGTCCGGCCTCCACACCCCCCAGCATTGAAACCATCTTCGGTTCGTCAACGGCGGAAAAGGACCCGTTCGAGGTCGTGCCATCGCGGATATGGGAAACCAGGGACAGCGACCGATTTTCGGGGATCAGGATCGGTCGCATCAAGGCCCGTGACCGGCGTCCGCCCAGCCGCGACATTCCCCGCCCTGATCCGCTCAATTCCGCCGATCTCGCGCACACGCCGTCATTCTTGAACCCTCGGCCCGTTAGCCAGCGGATTCGGTGCTATCCTTCCTGGGGAGGTGGCCGATGGAGGCAGGCAACCGAAGGCAGGGGCCGACGCTACGCTTGCGGGCGAGACGCCCGCACCACCGCGGGCGCGAAAACGGCCGACACGGGGGTTGGCCGCTACATCGGACGGCCGACGGGGACGTTGGCCGCTACGAGCCTCCTGCGGAGGTGGAAATGCAACCGCCAATCCGCCGTGGTGGACATCGTTGCTTACCCTGCGGCCATCCGCTTCCTGACGGTCGCGGTTCGGATCGGACGGCAAGAGTCTCATTTACGACCCACACAATCATGAGCATCTTGAGACCCTTCGGCTGGCGGCCCCGAAAACGCGGTTCCGCGGTCGCGACGAGGGCGGGGACCGAGCGCGCGGGCGCGAAAACGGCCCACCGGGAGGTCGGCCGCTACACGGACGGACGGGAGAAAGACCGGCCGCTACACTTCCTCGAACATCTTGAGATAGCTGTAATGCCGCCGCTCGCTGATCTCGCCGTTTTCGACGGCCGCGATCACGGCACAGCCATCCTCGTAACGGTGGGAGCAATCGTTGAAGCGGCATTTCTGAACGTAAGGGATGAACTCGACGAAACAGGCTTCCAGCTCGCCCGGCTCCACGGACCACAGGTCGAACGCGCGGATGCCCGGCGTGTCGACGACGAACCCGCCGAAGTCCAGCGGCAGAAGCTCGGCCAGCGAAGTCGTATGCCGGCCCTTCTCGGTCCTAGCGCTGACCTCGCGCGTGCGCAGGTTCAGGGTCGGCTGGAGTGCGTTGAGGAGCGTGCTCTTCCCGACGCCGCTCTGACCCGACAGCACCGTGATGTGGCCCTTTAAGGCGGTCCGGAGCGCGTCGAGGCCGGCGCCCGTGACGGCACTGGTGCACAGGCACGGGTAACCGAGATCGCGGAACTCCTGGATCGCGTCGCGGACGGACGAGCCGGGGTGCCGGTCGTCCTCTTCGGTGCGCAAGTCGTCCTGGAGCAGGTCCATCTTGTTGAAGCACAGCACCGGGCGCAGCCCGCCCTTGATCGCCGCCACGATGTAGCGGTCCGTCAGGTGCGGCCGCAGCCGCGGCTGCACGACGCTGACGACCGCCAGGAGTTGGTCCGCGTTGGCCACGATGGTGTGCCGGCGCCGGCGCGCATCGCGGCGCGACAGGCATGAGACCCGCTCCGCCACGCGCTCAATCACGCCCACCCGCAACTTGGCCGCGACCTGGCTCTGATCGGAGAACCACACCCGGTCGCCGACCGTGACCGGCGAACGGCTTTCAATGAGGAGTGTGCGCAGCACACGGCGGACCGTACATTCCCACGTTTGCCCGCGCTCATCGGCGACGTAGGCGAACAGCCCGTAGACCTTGACGATGGTGCCGGGCCGCCATTGGGACTCATCGACCACCGGCAGGTCGCGCTCGTCAACGAGGATCGTGCGCTTGCGCGACAAGTCGCCCTTGGCGCTGACCGACTCGGCGCGCTGCGTGTCGTCCAGACGCTCCTCGTCGGCGCGGTATTGCTGTGTCCACTCGTCGCTGCGGCGACGGACCTGGCGGTTCTGCCGGAACTCGACCCGCACCTTGCGTGCGGCGCGCTTCTTGGGCATGCCCCCATTCTAGCTGACCGCGCGCGGTTGCGCACACTCAGACGGCTGGCCTGAACACGTCCAAGCTGCCGGACGCGCTAACAGGACCTTCCCCCCTCTTACAGAGGTCAGGGGAGGGTCGAACGGCGCTGGATGCGCCCTTCCCCCTCCGCTTTCCCCAGTGGGGAGAGCGGTTTCGACAACGATCCGTACGCTGCTAACAGTCCGTTGAACAAGGGACTGTCCGCCGCGGCGGACCGAGCTTTAGGCCGTTTTCAACCGCGTGGCGGCACTTCCGGCGAGGTGCCGGTCCCTTTTTCAACGGACTCCTAACTGTCCACGGCGTACTTGAAGGAGAGGTTCACTCGCGCCCGGTAGGCGACCACCTTGCCCTTCTCCACGCGCATGTCCAGCTTGGTGATCTCGGCGACACGCAAGTCGCGCAAGCTCTCGGCCGCCGTCTCGACCGCGTTCTTGGCGGCCTCTTCCCACGACTTCGCGCTCGTACCGACCAGTTCGATGACTTTGTAGACACTTTCTTTCTGCGGCATGACGCTGCTCCTCGCGAAAAACGGTCTTGGTTGGCGAGGAATCGTACCGCGGGCCGCCCGATGTGGCTACAGCCCCCGATTCGCCACTCAAATCCGAACCCCGAGCGGAAGCGACGGACCAGGGCGCGTAGGGCCGCGCCGCCGCCCCTACTCTTCGACCGGCGGCCAGAGAATCCAGTCGCCATCGGGCAGCCCAGGCGTGCCGACCGGCAGCCATTCCCGGGCGCGCTGGTTGCGTTCGACAGATTTCTCGTTCGGTTTTCGCGGTTCGGGCAGTCGTCCACCATCATCGACGCGATTGACGCCGATCGAGTAGAGCACCGGTTGTCCATCGATTACGCGGTACTTGAGCGGTTTGCCGTCGTAGCGGTCCGGCGGCACCTGCGGCAAGAACTGCGGCGTCAGGTCATTCAGCGAGTCTGGCCATGCGCCGGTGTGACGCCGATACAGCTCAAGCGCGATGGCGACGAGCGTGGCGTCGCGCGCCTGCCTCGTGCGTTCAAACAGTTCCTCGCAGCGCGAATAGGAGGGAAAAAGCAAAGATATCGGGTAGTAACGCAGCTTCTGGAGGGGGGACGAATGCAGTTGCTGCAATGCATGTTCTACCTCGGAGGGACCGCGCTCCCACAGCGGCACCTGCGCCTCGGATTCCGCGCGCGCCATCCAATCCCGGAATTGCGCGTTCACTTCGTACCGGCTGGCCAGCAAGATGCTCATCACGGGCGCGGCAGCTCTTGTTTCAGATCCGAAGGGGGGACGCAAAACAAAATCCCCCGGTCCAACACGACACGTCCACATCAGTTCCGCGGTCGGTAGGCCATCGCCACGACCGTCATCCGTGTAACAGCGCTGCAGGGTGTCGTCGAAGG
>CAZWYT010000132.1:0-6043 GCA_964638325.1 uncultured Planctomycetales bacterium | reverse complement strand
CGCATCGACCCGCTGGGTCAGATGTGGTGCAGCCGCGAGCAGGGCTGCTACCTGGACAATGGCGGACGGAACGACGACCAGCGCTGCCCGCGGCCGCAGTCGCGGCCACTATTGATGACTTGGCTGCCATCTTGGTGGCCGCAGTTGTGGGTGACTCTGGATTGCGGCCTCGGGTGTGCGGCCTGCGCCGCGGCTTCGGGTCCGGATACCGCTGCCCCACGTGAAGCAGACGCCTTCTGCAAGCAGAAGGGTGGATGCTCGGGCAACGAGCACGCCGCCATGCGTCACTGCATCGCTTCAGCTCTGCTCGCCCGAGACTGTGGATGCGACTGCTCCGCATGCGTTGGGACGCAACGGGAAAACGGACAACAGGAGCAAGGGCAGTCGCAGCAGAACACTGACCGGGCCATAACCAACAACCGAAAGGGACGAGCGGCAGCGGGCTGTGCCGGAGACGACGCGGACGAGAATCCGAGGGATGCCGATGGGTACTCCGAACGGGTCTTCAATTGGGCCGATTCGGTGTACGTCGAAGCCTGCGCGGAGCGCCTGCGCAAGGGACAGTTGTACGTAGACGGGCCGCCCCCGGGGGGTGGACCCCCGCCGGAAAAGGGACGTTGAGCTGCTTATCCCCAATGCGCGATGTCTGGGTTGTCGATATCCGCTAGTCCAGCAAGGGCTGGCATGTTGCTCTGAGTGCGGGCGGCCATATGACTCGAGCAACGCGGCTACCTACGACATTCCCAGCCGCGCGTGGCACTATCCTCGGTGGGCTGGCCCAGTGCCCCGCTGGCGCGCAATTGTCTTGTGGCTTTCGACCTGCTCGCTGTTGTGTGTGCTTTCCCACCCCGTGTCTTCCAGGGTGGTGGTTCTTGTGGCGATCGGAACGATCGGAGTCGTCACGGCTCTGGGTGCCGAGTGGTGCTTTCGAGCTGGGTGTGCCGTGTATCAGATGCGCCACGCGAGGGGTGGGTTGTCCTCGCCTTTCAGCAGTGGTCGCGCCAGATGGGTCGGCTCAGCGGTTGCGCTAGTCGCAGGGGCGTCGGCTCTCCTGAGCGGCTGGCCGGCAGCGCTCCGGTTCGAGATCAGCCGCCCGATGCTCGACAGCGCCGCACGCGGGGCCCTCGACGCTGGGTTGCCTCCCATGGGTCCTCAGATGATCGGGCTATATAGCATCGAGAAAGTGGATTTGCCGCAACACGGCACGGTGCGTTTTCAATTGGGTGCAGATAGCTGCGGCGAAAGAGTAGGACTGGTTTTCCGCGCGGAGCCGCGCCAGCCGGAGGGTCGTGGAACTAACCTTGGCCACGGTTGGACGATGGAATACTGGTATTGAAATCGGACAAATTGGGCAGGTACGGACAGCCGCCTTTTGTAGGTACTCTAGATGTTTGCGGTAGATTAGACGTATGACGCGCGGCCGCCCTGGCTGTGGGGGACGCTGGGCACGGAGGCCCAGCGCTACGAGGTGCCGGCGGCATCGGCGGCCTGCTGGCCGTGCAGGACGTGCAGGACCCGAATGACCCCAACGACAACCTGAACTACGTGTACCTGTATGACGCCAACGGGAACGTCGGGCAGCTCGTCGACTGGGCCCACGATCCGAACGACCCGAACGGCGCGATCGTGGCGCAGTACGAATACGACCCGTACGCCAACGTGACGGCGAAGTCCGGGTCGTACGCTGATGAAAACCCGTTCCGGTTCAGCACGAAGTACTTCGACGTGGAGACGGGCTTGAGCTACTTCGGCGGCCGGTACTACAACGCGGGCCTGGGCCGCTGGCTGAATCGTGACCCGCTGGACGAGCTGGGCGCCGTGAACTTGTACGCGTACGCCGGGAACGATCCCATCGACCGCATCGACCCGCTGGGCCAGATGTGGTGCGGCCGGGAGCAGGGGTGCTACCTGGCCGGTGGGCACAACGAGGGGAACACGAACTGCCCGCGGAAGCCGGCGCCGGAGCGGAAGCCGCCGTGTAGCGACTGCGCGCAGACGTGCAGTTCCGCTGCTGGTCAGGCGGCCCTGAAGGGTGATTTGGGCGGTGTCATCTGCCGGCCCGACGGCTGCCGATGTGCCTGCGTTGACACCAGCAGGTTCTCTGGGGGCCCGCCAGGCACCCCTGAGGCTATCGGTCAGCAGTGCGCCTACAAACATGAAGAGAAACACGTTGACCAAGGGACCGGGCAGACCGCGATGCATCCGTGGTGCTTTCAGTGCTCCGGTGGGGGTGCAAGCGGCTTAGGGAGACAGGGTAAGAAGCTGCTATGCTCGAACAGTAACGCCGACGAGTGCATGGCGTACGAAACGGAGTTGAAGTGCCTTGCCGACGCCCTGCGCAATGGGCAGTGCTCGAACAACTATTGCGTGCGCGTCATTCAGATCACACTGTACACCCTGGCAAGCCAAACCTGCGGGGAGATTGGCTGCCGAGTGAACGCGCTCGAGTACGGCGGCGTTCTGCCGCGCAGTTTCCTGGAGCAGCTCAGGCAGGACTGTGCTGCGCGCAGTCGCAGGTCGCACCGCTGACGCGGCGCGTCGAGGTGCACGTTTGGGACGATGGTGTGGGCTTTTGTTTCGGACCATGGTGGTTGCTGTTCTGCTGGGCGCCAGTATCTGGTACTGGGCCGGGTGGACCACTGTGCAAGGCAACCGTGGCGTCCAGTGGGCGTCACCGGATCTGCCCACGTGGCTTTGGAGCATTGTCGTGTTCAGTGCGGCGTTAATCGTCGGTGCATGGCGCGTCCGTGGTTCATCGGCGGTGCCGGGGCGCTGCCCGCGCTGCGGCTACGACCTTACCGGCAATGTCAGCGGGCGGTGCCCTGAGTGCGGTGAGCCCATCTTGCAGAAGAAGGACAAGAATAGGTGAGCGCGACGCCGAACGTGGACCACGGCGGCGTCGCGTTCGGGGCGACGGGAACGCCGGCGCGTCGCGGGTGTACACCTGGGACGGCGAGAACCGGCTGGTCGCCATCCAGCCGCCGGTGCTGCACGTCGGCGACCAGAAGGTCGAATTCGTGTATGATTACCTGGGCCGGCGGATCGAGAAGAAGCGGTTCACGGTGCCGGACGACCTGCCGATCGGCTGGGACCTGGTCGAGCACCGCAAGTTCGTGTGGAGCGGCTGGCTGCTGCTGCTGGAAGTCGACTGTAGCACGGACCTGCCGCCCACGGTGTCGTCATCGTCGGTCGCGGCGCTGCCGTCGACGGGCGTGGTGTCCTCGGTGTTGCCGGTGTCCGCGGGCGTGTTTTGGCCGCCGCCCGCCCCGGACGGCAAGGTGGTTCCGCCCACTTGACTGCACCCGAGTGGGCTGGCCAGTGCGAGGCCGATGAGCAGGCCAACGACGATGAGCACGGTTGCCTTCATGGCGTGTCCTCCGTTGGCAGAATTCTCTGGGCCTGGTCGCGAGCGGGGCCAAGCTGCTGACCAGAGCAGCCTTCAGCGCACCCCGCCGGGTTATCGGTGCGTTCGTGACCGCCGCTTTAACGCGCGATTGCGACCCGCGGCAGGGGTCGATTCCTGCGGCGCGGGACGGGGAGTAGGTAGGAGCCGTCTCTGACGGCGACAGGGGGTGGTCGCGGTCGAGGGGGTCGCCATCGGACATGGCGCCTACACGCTTGCGCGCGGGTCACGGCGTCGAAAGTTGTCGGCCCGTCGCGGGGGTGCAGAGTCCCCGGTACACTTCGGTTGTCGGACCCACTCACCTGCGGAGGACTCGACGATGCACGGCATGTTCCGAAGCCACCTGCGGCACAGGCTCCGCTGGGCCATTGGTATGCTGACCCTCAGCACGCCGGCCATGGTACTCGCGCAGCCCCCGCAGGCCTCCGAAACGCCCGACCGCGAAGCTCAGTGGTGGAAGGGCACGTTCGAGGCACAGGGGATGGCGATCGATTTTGTGGTCGTGTTCCGCCCTGTGGCCGACGCGGGGCGCTACACGGCGACGATCGACGTTCCGGTCCAAGGCGCCAGGGGCCTGGCACTCGACGATGTAGTCCTGGATGTGACCCAACTCCGCTTCACGCTTCCGCCGCCGCCCGGCGCGCCGCCGGCGGCGAAGGCGGTCTTCGATCTCCGGCGGGAGAAAAACGGCCGGACGGCAACCGGCACCCTCAAGCAGCACGGGCTCACCTTGACCGCCCGCATGGAGCGCATCACCGAGGACGAGGCGCAGGCCGTCGGTCCGCCGCGGCCCCAGACACCCAAGCCGCCCTTCCCGTACGAGACCCGCGACGTCACGTACGACAACCCCGTCGACCACACGAAGCTCGCGGGTACGCTGACCATTCCCGCAGGCCCCGGCCCCCATCCGGCCGTCATCCTGATCAGCGGCTCCGGCTCGCAGGACCGCGACGAGACCATCTTCGGGCACAAGCCGTTTCTGGTGCTGGCCGACCATCTGACGCGGCGCGGCGTCGCCGTGCTGCGCGTGGACGACCGTGGCGTCGGCGGCTCGTCGGGTTCGACGCTGGGCTCGACATCGAAGGACTTCGCCAACGACGTCATCACGGGGATCAAGTTCCTGCAGAAGCAGCCCGAGATCGACGGCCGGCGGATCGGCCTGGTTGGCCACAGCGAAGGCGGTCTCATCGCGCCGCTCGTCGCATCGAAGTCGAAGGACGTGGCGTGCATCGTGCTCTTGGCCGGGCCGGCGCTGCCGGGTGCGAAGCTGCTCAACCTGCAACTCGAGGCCCTGCTGCGGGCGGCCGGCAAGTCGGCCGCGGACATCGAGCGCCAATCGCAGGTGCACCGCAAGCTGCTCGAGCTGGTCGTCGGGGATGCCGATGACGAGGCGCTGCGTGACGCCGCGCGGAAGCTGATCCGCATTCAGCTCGAGATGAGCGGCGAGCCCGAACCTCCGGCGGAGATGCTCGACGCACAAACCGAGCAAGCCCTGGCGCAGGTCAAAACGCCCTGGATGCGCTGGTTTCTCAAACACGACCCGCGTGAGGTACTGGAGAAGGTCAAGTGCCCCGTGCTGGCGCTGATCGGGTCGCTGGACCTGCAGGTGCCACCCAAGGAGAACCTGCCGGAAATCGAGCACGCGCTCCAGAAGGCCGGCAACGCCAGCGCAACGGTCAAAGAGCTGCCCGGGCTGAATCACCTGTTTCAGGAAGCGAAGACCGGCCAGGTGCCTGAGTACGCCGTAATCGAGCAGACCCTCGCCCCGGCGGCGCTCGAGGAGGTCACAGGCTGGCTCCGCAAGCAGTTCGGGCTGGAGAAGTAGGCGCCGGCTCGGCGATTCAGCAGTACGACGACGTGAAAATCGGGTATGATAACAAGAGGCTGCGCCCGCGGAGGCCCGGTCGGAAGGAAAAGGGCCAGGAGATATGGGCATAGTGTCCAGGGATTCTCTCGGGAGCCAACCTTCGTCCGGCCCGTCGAGCCAACCGTCACCGACGTGAGAAAGCCTGTTCCCGGGCAGTCAGTATGCGAACGCCCTCTCTGCTGGCACTTCAAGTCCTGGTTGGCGGGGCGCTGGGCGTCGCATCGTCTGAGCTGTGGACACTGAAATCCGGGGACACCATACTTAATTCGTGACGCTGCCCGGAGTGCAAAAATCCGGGGACACCATACTTAATTGCAAATCCGGGGACACCATACTTAATTCGTGACGCTGCCCGGAGTGCAGCAGCAATCTGCCGGCATGGCCCGATCCGAAATCCGGGGACACCACCCGAAATCCGGGGACATCTATGAAGCGGTGCCTGTCAAGCGAGTCGGTCGAGGTTTTGGGGTGGAAGATGCTTCCGCACGTGCCCGTCGCCGTCGGCCTCGGTCGATCTGCCCCATCTCAGCCGGGGCCTGTCGCGAGCGGTCCGTGCCATCTTCCGCACCTGCCTTGAGCCTGAGGCGGAGAGAGATCTCCGCTGTTGGATCGTTAAAATCCGGGGACACCATACTTAATTCGTGACGCTGCCCGGAGTGCAGCAGCAATCTGCCGGCATGGCCCGAAATCCGGGGACACCAAAAATCCGGGGACACCATACTTAATTCGTGACGCTGCCCGGAGTGCAGCAGCAATCTGCCGGCATGGCCCGA
>CAZWYT010000131.1:0-6184 GCA_964638325.1 uncultured Planctomycetales bacterium | reverse complement strand
ATTCGATCCTTGTCGAACTGGTATCTGCCGCCCTGGGGCGCGAGGTGCTCGTGCCGGAATACCCGCAATACACCGGTGCGCTCGGGGCGGCGCTGATCGGCCAGTCGGAGTAGGGATTCGTGGTTGCCCGCGGTCCGTTCCCGCCTCCAGGGTCTGGAACGAGCGTCGCCGTAGGCGGCCCCGCCGTTGCAGCCGTGAGCGATGCGCGTTATGTTGCGGTGGAGCCTTCTCATGGCAGACGCGCCGACCATTTCGTTTCGCTGTCCCAAGTGCGACAGGTCCTTACGCGTCGCAATCCAGCATGCTGGCAAACGCGGCAAGTGTCTCGCCTGTGGGGCCGTTATCCAAATTCCGATCGACGAACCGGCGCGACCAGTTGTTCCAGCGAGTTCGGCGCCCACTTCCAGTCCAGGCCTGATCGGCGTTACCGATCCGGCTTGCCCATACTGTGGTCGGCAGCTTGAGAAGATGCCGGGACGCAAGAAGAGGTGCCCTGCCTGCGGAAACGACATCTTCGTTCGAACTCGTCCACAGGACAAGGCTCGGATTCTAGTCCGCGGTGACCAGTTGCTCGAAGTCGAAGAGCAGTGGGCCATTGCCAATGGTACACACGATCAGTTTCTCGCCGCAGAGCGGCGCCGACAGAACATTACTGCCCAATTGCGAACGCGTTTCGGGCGCGAACCTTCCGAGCACGACATCCAGTGGGCCCTGCTAAGCGACGATATCGTTACGCGTGCGCGGGAAGAGAACTGGGGGCACTACAGGAACGCTCGATTCGCGATGGCAGAGATGCTCGCTAAGGAAAAGGAGCTTCTGCAGGCGCTCGAATTCTTGCTCGAAGTGTGCTATTTGGACCTGAACGGCCCCAATAACTGCGGTGGCCTGACCGACCCGGGACTACTGCGTGAGTTCCCACGCTTCGACCCAGAAGACGGTTTCCTCGCGCCGGGCGTCGTCGCGCGCGTTCACGGCATGATGGACACACTGCAGGAATCGCCACAGCAGGTTCAATCACGATTCGCGACAATAGCGGACCGACTTGCACGCTCGCTCAAGTTACCATTGCCTCCTGAAGAAGCATGGGACAAACTCGAGAGGCAGATCAATGCAACGTAGTAATGGCGGGCGCTTTGCAGGCTGAAGGACGGAGACAATGCCTGACGAGATTGGTAAACACGACAGTCGCACGTTGGACAGTGGTGAAACTGTCCATTTGACCAAGCATCCCGGGAGCAGTTGGGAAATCAAGTCGTACGACTGGTCCTGGCCCGAGCCCCAGCATTTAGGGCCACTTGGGGTAAAGGAACTGAAGACGGCAACCGTTTACGCCCAAGACTTGGGATGGCAGGATCGTAGGTTTGGCACGGTCGACGAAGCCTACGAGTTCGTCGCAGGGCAAATTCGGGCCGGCAAGGCTGCGGGAGCGAGACATACCTAGGCTGGCCTTGCTCTCAGACCTTGCCGTCCGTCGTAACTGTTGGAGGCCACAATCCATGCCAGTGATCGCGAGGTTCTACGGCATCCTCATCAAGATGTATTTCAGTCAGAGCGAACACGGAACGCCGCACTTCCATGTGATCTATGGTGAGTTCAACGCCGTCTTTGCCATCGAGTCGCTCGAGATGCTGGAAGGCGACCTGCCGGTCCGATGCCAGCGGCTCGTGAAAGAATGGGCTACGCTCTACCAGAAGGAGCTTCGCGATATGTGGAACCGTCAGGAATTCAGACAACTCCCGGGCTTGGAGTGAACGGCCCAATGCCTGCAGCCCCGCCGATCAAGAGCGTGACCGCTATGGGGGAGTTCAGGCTCCTAGTGCGCTTCGAGAACGGCGTCGAAAAGACATATGACTGCCGGGCACTGCTGGCCCGGCCCGAGTTTCACCTGCTCAAGGTTCCGGCCTTCTTCGGCGCCGTTCGGGTGGACCCGGGCGGCTACGGCATTTCGTGGAACGATGACCTCGACCTGAGCGAGTACGAGTTGTGGACCAATGGAATCTCTACTGGCAGCCAGCCGGTCGAGGGGTAACAGGGAGACGGAACTATGACGCTTAATGCTCTGTTCTCGCCGCGGGCGGTGGCCGTCATTGGGGCTTCCAACCGCGAATTGACCATCGGCTACCGCATCATTCAAAACCTGCTGGACTTCGGCTACGCGGGCCCGGTCTATCCGGTCAATCCCAAGGGCGGCGAGATTCGCGGCCTGAAGGCCTACCCGTCGATTCTGGACACGCCCGACCCGGTCGACGTCGCCCACGTCGTCATCAAGAACACGCTCGTGCCCGAGTGCGTCAAAGACTGCGCGAAGAAGGGGATCCAGGCCGTGATCGTCAACACAGCCGGCTTTCGCGAGATCGGTGCGGAAGGCGCAGCGCTGGAGGATCAGCTCGTCACCATCGCCCGGGAGACCGGAATTCGCGTGTTCGGCCCAAACTGCCAGGGCGTCATCAACACCGACCCGGCGGTCCGGGCCTACTGCAACTTCACGTTCACTCGCCCGGCGCCGGGTCATATCTCCATCGTTGCACAGAGCGGCGGCGTCGGCGAGGTCGTCCATCAACGCATCGCCGAGCTCGGCGTCGGCGTGCGCCAATACGCCAGCAACGGCAACGCCTGCGACGTGTCGATCCCCGAGATCATTCAGCACTATGGCCAGGACGAGCAGACGCGGGTCATCGTCGTGTACATCGAGAGCCTGCCGGACCCACGCGCATTCCTGGAGGTGGCGGCCGCGGTCGCTCACCGCAAGCCAATCCTGGCTATGAAGGCCGGGCGAACCGCCGAAGGGGCGAAGGCCGTCTCGTCGCACACCGGGGGCCTGCTGAAGCAGGACACGGCGATCGACCTGGTGTTCGAGAAGTCGGGCGTCGTCGCCTTCCGCGATCTCGAGGAGCTGTGTCAGTCGGCCATCGCGTTCGCCACCCAGCCGGTGCCCGCCGGCAACCGCGTGGGCATGATCGCGAACACCGGCGGGCCGGCGATCATCGCCACCGACGAGCTGATCGAGGGCAGCATGGTCATGCCGCCGCTGTCCGCGGAAACTGCGGCGTTCCTGCGGGAGAAACTCTACCCGGAGGCGTCGATCAACAATCCCGTGGATGTCTTGGCGACGGCGGGCCCCGAGCACTTCGCCGCGGCCCTCCAGGCGCTGCTCGACGATGACGGCATCGACGCGGTTTTCCTGAACTTCATCACGCCGTTTTTCGTGGACACGTTGGGCGTCGCCCGCGAAATCGCGGCCGCCAATCGCCGGTCGCGTAAGCCGATCGTGGCCACCGTGATGACCGAGAAGCGCGGCTGGGCAGAAACGCTCCAGGTGATCCGGGACGCCGGCGTGCCCACCTATGACATGCCCGAAATGGGCGCCCGGGTTCTCGCGGCGATGGGGCGCTATGTGACCTTGCAGAACCGGCCGGCCGAGACTCCCGTCTCTTTCCCTGGAGTGAACGCCGCACGGGCCCAGTCGATTCTGGCGGCAGCACGCCGCAGCGGCCGGACGTGCCTGTCCGCGGCTGAGGGTTATGAGCTGTTGAATTGCTATGGGATTCCGGTCGCCCGGTATCATTCGGCCGCCGATGTCGCCGGATGTCTGGCAGCCGCGGACGAGATCGGCTATCCGGTCGTGCTCAAGGTGGACGCCGAGAGCGTCATCCACAAGACCGAGCACGGCGCTGTGGTGCTCGATATTCGCGATCGCAGTGCCCTGCGCGAGCAGGCCGATCGCCTCCTGGCGCGGTTCGCCGCGGCTTCGCCGCGACTGCTCGTGCAGGAGCAGTTGCGCGGCGGCCAGGAGGTCATCGTGGGGGCCAACGCGGTGCCGGAGCTCGGGCACGTGCTTATGTTCGGTCTGGGCGGTATTTACGTCGAAATGCTGAAAGACGTGTGCTTCAAGCTCACGCCGGTGACCGGCGGCGAGGCCCGCCAAATGGTCGAATCGCTGCGGGCCTATCCCCTGCTGGCGGGCTCGCGTGGTCAACCCGGCGTGGAAATCGCGGCGCTGGTGGAAACCATCCAACGCGTCTCGCAGATGCTGGCCGACCTGCCGGGCATCCGCGAGCTCGATCTCAATCCGGTTTTCGCGCTGACGCACGGCGCCAAGGTCGCCGACGTGCGCGTGATGATTTGAGAACGCCGGGATATCGTACCCAACATGCCCGCCGCTCGGAAGCCACCGTCACGCGTCTTCGCGATCGTCCCCGCCGCAGGCCGATCCCGCCGCATGGGGCGCGCCAAGCAATTGCTCGACCTGGGCGGCCGGCCGATGTTGCTCGCGACGGTCGAACCGCTCGCCACGGCCCAAATCGCCGGAGTGATGGTCGTGACGCATCGGCTGATTGCCAGGCAAATCAGCGCCGCGCTTCCGGCCGGCGTTCTACTGGCGCGCAACGACGACGAGAACAGTGAGATGATCGACTCGGTTCGCATGGGCCTGCGGGCCTGGTTCGAGCGCGCGTCCGTTGCTGAGCGTGACGGTTTCCTGGTCTGTCCGGCCGATCATCCGGGCATCACGGCCGCTGATTTCGACGCCTGCCTTCGTGCGTTTCGGAGGGACGCGGACCGAATCGTCATCGCGTCGCGAGCGGGCCGCCGCGGGCATCCGATCATCTTCCCCGCCAGCCTGGCGCCGTTCGTGCAGTCCCCGGCCTGCGACCGCGGCCTGAACGCCCTGCCGCGCGCATTTCCGGAATCGGTGGTCCTGGTCGCGTGCCGATCGCCGGCCGTCACGCGGGACATCGACACGGAGGCGGACTGCGACCGGGTGCGTGAATCCGGCGGCGGCGCGGCGGGGCCGCGGCGGCGGCACAATCCGCCCGACGGTCGACGGAAAGCCGAGCGACCCCCCACGACCTGATGCACCCGGCTGACACGTTGCAGCACCCGCTCCGCGGCCTGCGCCTCTCGGTAACGGATCGGTGCAATCTGCGCCGCCGTTATTGTGTGCCGGAGGCGCATTAGGTCTGGATTCCGCAGGAGGACATTCTCCCCTTCGACCGCAGCGCGATGGCCTTCGTATAGGGACGGAACTTGCCCCTGGCGGGGTCGTAGACCAACCCCGGCACCGCCCGGGTGAGCGACAGCAGCACAAGCTGCAGCAGGTCGTCGCAATCCTTCGGCCGAAGGCCCTGTCCCCGCGCGGCGTGCACCCCTCGCATCGGAAATCGGTCTCTAGGGCTTGCTAAAACAGACTCGGTCAACTCATGACTGGAGGTCCCGTCCACCCCCGGCCGACGTTTTCCGCAGGCACACCGACTTGAGCACGGCCTCGATGATCGCGTCCACTCCTTGCGCGACATCGTAGCAGGGCGACGATCGCGTTCCCCAGCGGGCGACCACCGGTGCGACGAGACCGCGACGAACCACGAGCAGGACACAGCCGGCTCGGCCGCTCAGCCGGTCCAACGCCGCTGCCCAGCCGCCGCCGGCCAGTTCCAGCGGGCCGACCTCATCCACAATAATCAGCCGGTCCTGTGATTCCGCGGCGAAAGCCAGTGCGGCGCGACCGAAGGCCAGTCCCTCCACGTGGAAATGGAAGCATCCAGCGCGTTCTTCGCCGCTGGCTGGAGCAGGGGCGCCGGAGATCTGAGAGCAGCGCGGTTGGGAAGCGGGCGCGAGGACGTCAGCCGTAGCCAGGCGCATCGAGCAGCCGCTGGTCAGGTCGACGACGTCATACCCCACGCAGTGGCCCGCTTCATGGACGGCGGGCGCGACGATGCCACCCACAGTCAGTCCGCGGCCCCGCGCCGCTTCGGCCAGTCGCCGACACGTCAAGGTCTTTCCGGCCTGCCGGTCACCAACGAGCAAGGCCACGCTCATGGCGGGGGTCTCCCGATTGGTCCGCCGCCCCGCTGGCGGGCGGAGCGGACGCGTGGGCCAGCAGGAGGGCTTCAACCACGTCCTCCGTGAGCCGGACCGTTTGCACACCTACGGCTGTCACGAGTTGGCCAGCCGCTGGCGCCGGATCGAGCCGATCAACCGTTCGACTTACGGGCTCAGCTCGCATTCTGTGCGGCGGAATCGTAGCCGACCGGGCTGGGAGAGGCAAAGCGCGCGAGTCTTTGCTGCTCAGCGAGCACGGCGTTTTCGGGAGGGACAGCAGCCCGGAGCTACCATGTGCGACAGTCTGGCGGGGGAAGCTCGTTCTCCTGCTCCATCGCGCGGATCCGGGCCACCCAAGCTTTATGAG
>CAZWYT010000130.1:0-6387 GCA_964638325.1 uncultured Planctomycetales bacterium | reverse complement strand
GCGTTCGAATCGCGGCACTCGCCGCCATGATCCATGTGCTCGCGCACACGGCTCCAGCCCAGACGCCGCTGGGCACCGCCTTCACGTATCAGGGGCAGCTCAAGGACGGGGGCAGCCCGGCCAACGGGCTGCACGACCTGCGCTTCAGGCTGTACGACGCGGCCGAGGGCGGCGCGCAGGTTGGCGCGATCGTCTGCTTCGACAACGTGAGCGTCACCGACGGCCTCTTCACCGTTCCGCTCGACTTCGGCGCCCAATTCGCCGGGGACGAGCGCTTTCTGGAAATCGACGTGCGGGCCGACTCGGGCCGGGACTGCACGAACTCGGCCGGCTTTGTCGTTCTCAGCCCGCGCCAGGCGCTTACGACAGCGCCCCTTGCCGCGTACGCCATGAACGCCGACCAGCTCGACGGCCTGGACTCGTCGGCGTTCCTCCAGTCCATCCCCGTCCCACTCACGCTGAGCGGCACTGGCTCCGGCTGGATCATTAAGGGAGAGAACGCCTCCACGGCTTCGGGCAGCGCGAGCATCAATGGCACGTCAACGGGCGCGTCCGGCACAACCTACGGCGGGTACTTCCTGAACTCAAGCACATCTGGGACCGGCACCGTTGGCATTTCGAACGCCATAAGCGGCACGACCTATGGCGTGCGCGGACAAAGCAGCAGCCCAGACGGGCGCGGCGTTTACGGGGCGGCAATTGCCACCACCGGCGACGCCTACGGAGTGTGGGGCCGGAGCACCAGCACTTCAGGTCGCGGCGTGTTCGGCGAGGCAGCCGCCAACAGCGGCACCACGTATGGCGGCTACTTCGAGAGCGACAGCACGTCCGGGCGCGGCGTCTACGGCTCGGCCCCCGCCAACAGCGGCGTCACCTACGGGGGGCGGTTCGAGAGCGACAGCTCGGACGGGTACGGCGTGTACGCCACCGGCGGCAGGTGGGGCGTGTACAGCGAGGCCACCGCCGCCACCGTCACCACCTACGGCGGTCGCTTCGAGAGCGCCAGCACGTCGGGGCGCGGCGTCCACGGCGAGGCCACCGCCGGGACCGGCACCACCTACGGCGTGTACGGCGTGAGCGTGAGCACGACCGGTCGCGGCGTCTTCGGCGAGGCCACCGCCGCCACCGGCTTAACAACCTACGGCGGTCGCTTCGAGAGCGCCAGCACGTCGGGGCGCGGCGTCTCTGGACTGGCCTACGCCTTCACCGGCACCACCTACGGCGTGTACGGCGACGGCGGAGGCAGCCCAAACGGCTACGGCGTGTGGGCCCAGGGGCGGTTGGGCGCCAGCGGCAGCAAGTCATTCCGCATCGACCACCCGGACGACCCCGCCAACAAATACCTGCTTCACTACTCCGCCGAAAGCCCGGAGGTCATCAACTTCTATCGTGGCACCGTGACGCTCGACAGCGCGGGCGCGGCCGTGGTCGAATTGCCGCACTATTTCGCCAAGATCAACAAGACGCCGAGCTATCAACTCACCGCCGTGGGCGCGCCCATGCCGATGCTGCACGTGGCCGAGGAGATCGACGAGGCCGCGCTGAGCGCCGGAGCTACGGCCGAACCGGCCGAGGCCGCGCCGGCCTGCTCGTTCCGCATTGCAGGCGGTGCGCCTGGCGCCAAGGTCTCGTGGCGCGTCGAGGCCGTGCGAAACGACCGCTGGGTCCAGCAGCGCGGCGCGCCCGTCGAAGTCGAGAAGGAAGGCCTGGAGAAGGGCACTTACCAGCACCCGGAGCTCTACGGCCAGCCGCCGGAGATGGGCATGAACTACGACGCGGAGCATGAGCGTCCGTCGGTGCCGGCTCAGTCCGAGGCGACGCCGCATTGATGAAACGAACCTCGAACGGTTCTCGCACCAATTAGGAGAAACACGTGAGCATTCGACTGACCGCAGCACTCTTGACCGTTCTGCTCGCCACGGCCGCGTCGCCGGGCCAGACGCCGCTGGGCAGCGCCTTCACCTATCAGGGCCGCCTCAACCAGGCCGGCCAGCCGTTCAACGGCCCGGCGGATTTGCTCTTTGAGCTCTACGACGCCGACGTCGGCGGCAATCTGCTGGGGAGCCAGGCGCTCGATGACGTCGTTGTCAGCGACGGGCTTTTCACGGTCGCGCTCAACGCAGGCGGGCAGTTCGGTGCGAGCGCCTTTAACGGCGAGCAGCGCTGGCTCAGAATCAGCGTGAACGGTACGCCGCTTTCGCCGCGTCAGGAGCTGACCGCCGCACCGTATGCGCTGTTTTCAGCCGGCCCGTGGCAGACGAACGGCGCCAACTTGTCCTATACCGCCGGCAACGTCGGCATCGGCACCAGCAATCCCACCAGCCGGCTCTCGGTGCAGAACGGCGGGCTGCTGGTGTACGACAGCGCCAGCCAGGGGATTTTCCTGAACACGGACTCGTTCGGCCTCGCCACGGCCTTCAACGAAGACCCCGTTTACCAGTACGACTTCAGCAACGACCGTCACACGTGGTGGACCGCCGGGTCGGAGCACATGGTCCTGAACAGCCTCGGGCGCGTTGGCATCGGGACCACCAGCCCCGTGGAGCGCCTGCACGTCGCGGGCGGGCTGCGCGTGGACGGCGGGTTCACTTTGAGTACAGGCGCAGCGAGCGGGCGCGTCCTCCAGAGCGACGCGAATGGCGTAGGCACCTGGCAGACCGATGGCCTTGCCCTACCGTTCAGCGGCTCGGTTGCCTCTGGCGTGGCGTTCAGCATAAACTCCACGAGTACCTCCGATGTCGCGAACCTCACGATCAACAACGCCGCGAGCGCCGCCGAATGCGTCGATGCGAGCTCGAACGGCAGCGGCAGCGTCATCGAGGCGAGCATGACGGGGACCGGGCGCGCCGGCTTCTTTCAGATCGCCAACGCCGCCAACGGAACGGATGCCGTCTTTGCGACATCCAGCGGAAGCGGCCGCTCGATCACGGCGACGATGTCCGGCACCGGCACGGCCGGATCATTCAGCAACACCGTCGGCACCAACGCCAACCCCGCCCTCAGCGTGAGTTCGGCCGGCAATGCCACCGGCAACTCGGGTACCCTCGACTGCGTCAATACCAACACCAGCGCCGGGCGGGCGGCCTATTTCGAGAACAACTCCACCGGCTTCTACACGATTCGTGTGAACAACACCACGGAAGCACTCGCGGGCCAGTTTGTCGGCAACGTCTCGGTGATCGGCGACCTGAGCGCCAGCGGCGTCAAGCCCTTCCGCATCGACCACCCCGACGACCCGGCCAACAAGTACCTGCTGCACTACGCCGCCGAAAGCCCCGAGGTCATCAACTTCTACTCCGAGACCGTGACGCTCGATGAACGCGGCGAGGCGGTGGTCGAGCTGCCGCACTACTTCGCGAAGATCAACACCCGGCCCCGCTACCAACTCACCGCCGTCGGCGCGCCCATGCCCATGCTCCATGTGGCCCTGAAGATCAGCGAGGCCGCGCTGAGCGCTGGGGCCAAGGCCGAACCGGGCGAGGTCGCGGCGATCTGCTCGTTCCGCATCGCAGGCGGCGCGCCCGGCGGCGAGGTGTCATGGCGCGTCGAAGCCCTGCGAAACGACCGCTGGGTCCAGCAGCGCGGCGCGCCCGTCGAAGTCGAGAAGGAAGGCCTGGAGAAGGGCACTTACCAGCACCCGGAGCTCTACGGCCAGCCGCCGGAGATGGGCATGGACTACGAGGCAGAACGTGAGCGTCAGTCGCTGCCGCCGCTGCCGGATCAGGAAGCGTCCGCGTCTGATGTTCCCGGGCGGGACGAGTAGCGACCAGCGTTGACCCGACGGAACGCCGTCTGGCGGTCCGACGCCACAGAAACCTGCAAACAAAACGAGAATGGAGAGACAACCATGAAACGTACGATGATGATTTCAATCTTCGCGGTGCTGGCCGTCAGCACGGCTTTGGCACAGACCTTCGACCTCGGCTGGAACACGATCGACGGCGGCGGGGCGATGTGGACGACCGGTGGCGACTTCGAACTGTCCGGCACCATCGGCCAGCCCGACGCCGGCGTCGTGATGACCGGCGGAGGCTTCGAGCTGACCGGCGGCTTCTGGGCGCTGCCTACCGCCCCGCCGATCCTCATCGGCGATCTGAATTGCGACGGCGAGGTTGGCTTCGATGACATCAACCCCTTCGTGCTGTACTTGTCCAACTTCAACGCCTGGCAGGCGGCGTATCAGAGCTGTCCGCCCCAGAACGGCGACATCAACGGCGATGGCACGTACGGGCAAGGCTCGTTCGGCGATATCAACCCGTTTGTCGCCCTGCTCAGCGGCGGCGGGTAGGCGCCGCTCCGCACCCAGCCCGGCGAGGGACTGACGCCGTACCGAAACGGGTGGAGGCGGCCCCACGCGGGGCCGCGAGCGCATTCCCCGCACAGCCAGTCGGCGCGGCGTTCCGGCACGCCGCCGGCGAGCACTCTCGCCCGCCCGGGGCGTGCCGATTCATGGTCCCGGCCCCGGCTTCGCCGGTGGCCCCCGCAAGTCATGGACGCGGAAAACCTGTGACCGAGCGACCGCCTGCGCTCGGGCGGCCTGGAGACGGTTCCGCAGCGACGGGGGCCGTCCGCCGCGGCGGACCGTGCGCGCCGCACGCGTAATTCTCAGTTTTCTTCAACTTTCTTCTCCCCAGTCGCTTTTTTGAGGCAAACTTTAGGTACAGGGACCAGGCGGGGGCGCAATCCGGCCGGTCCCGGTGAGCCGCGGCGTCCGGCGGCGGCGTCCCACGGACGCAGAGGGTGCATTTCAGATGCAAGGAGGACGAGCGATGGCGGGTGTTGTGCGATTTCTTGGGTTGGGGGCGCTGCTGGCTTGGGTGGGGCTAGCGGCAGCGCAGAACAAAGCGGGTACGGGCTCCTCCAACTGGTCCAGCAGGAACTTCGTCTCAGCGAAGTCGGAGGCGGTGCGGACCACGGCGCTGACGGGGGCGGCGCAGGGCACCGCGCAGCAGCGGGGGCCGCGGGCCCCGGCGAACGACGACTGCGCCAACGCGTACACCTTCGACCTGCTCGCGGGCAGCCCGGTGACGTTCTACGACGACAACACCGGCGCCACCGAGGACTGCGCCGCGCTTAGCGGCGGTGCCTATGGCGATGCGTGGTTCAAGTTCACCACGGTCGAGACGCTGAACGTCGTTATCAAGTACTGTGGGACCAGCCCGGCGTTCTACAATGCGTACATCGTGATGGACACGACGTGCCCGTGCTCGGGCGCGTTCCTGTTCGCCTCGAGCTGGGAACAGGATTCCTGTGGCGACGGCAACTGGAGCTTTTACTGGAACGGCCTGCCGGCCGGCACCTACTACTGGCCGCTGCTGACGGACTCGGCTGGTGGCTATGCCGAAGGCCCCTACACGGTGACCTTCGATGCCTCCATCCCGCCGCCGCCTCCGGGCTGCCCGGAGAACACGCTGTACGGCCAGCTCCCGATGGACCAGAGCGGTGCCTGGGGCGCCTACACCAGCGCCGTGGGCCCGAACTTCGAGTACACGTGCTACGACAATTTCTCCAATTTGCCGGAGCAGATCGGCGGCCTGGATTGGTGGGGTCTGTCGATGATCTTCGACCCGTATTACGGCTGGCTGCCGTGCGGCGATCCGCTCACCATGACGTTCGAGCTGGGCTTCTACACCGATGCTGGCGGCTATCCTGGCACGCAGGTGGCCCTGATCCCCGTGACGCCGACCATCACCGACGTCGGGCCGTTTAGCTGGACCGAGCTGTACTTCTACAGCGTCGACGAGTTCATACCGTGCGTCCCGCTGAGTAGCGGCTGGCTCTCGATCAAGAGCCAGGCCCAGTATCTCGGCTGCGTCTTCCTGTGGCTGAATTCGCCGGAAGGCGACTTCAGTGCGTATCAGCAGCCCGCGGGTGGCAGCTTCGGCCAACTCGGCACGGACCTGGCGTTCTGCATCCTGGACGGTTGCTTCACGCCGATCTGGGGCTCGTGCTGCGACGATTACACCGCCGTGTGCACCGACTACGTTGAGTGGGCCGATTGCCAGCCGCCGCTGCGCTACCTCCTGTGGGCGCTGTGCGCGGACGCCACGCCGCCGTGCGGCATCTACGGCGCCTGCTGTGACGCCGGCCTGAACTGCGTCTTCACCAGCCTGGAGATCGAGTGCGATGCGATTCAGGGCCGCTTTTTCCCGGGCCAGACCTGCCCCGAGTGGGTGTGCCCGAACGACTGCGAACACCGCGTCGACCTGTACGACTGCTACGGCGACGGCTGGAACGGCAACACGCTGGACGTACTGGTCAATGGCGTGACCGTGCTGAGCCAGATCACGCTGCCGTCCGGTTACGGCCCGCTGTCGTACTACTTCATGGCGGCGACCGGCGACACGATCCAGACGATCTACTACCCGATCGGCGGCTGGCCGTATG
>CAZWYT010000129.1:0-7057 GCA_964638325.1 uncultured Planctomycetales bacterium | reverse complement strand
TCGGTTGCGGGTATGCCGGGCCTGCGCTGAGCCTGCTCCTGGACGTGTACCCGGATTCTCTCACGTTCGTGCAGTACCACGCGAACGACATGTATATGACGCCCTGGGAAGCGGAGCGGTTTGCCTATTACGACGGACTATACACGCCCAACGCGGTGTTCGACGGGATGGACCGGACCATCGGTGCTGTGGATAATGTGCTCCGGCAGTATGCGATTTATCGGACAACCCACTTCCTGCCCGAGCTGGCTACGCCGACGGACGTCACCCTCACCCTGCAGGCCACCTACCTCGGGGGGCAGAGCTACCGGGCCTCCGCCGAAGTGGGCCTCGATCCCGACGGCACGGCCAAGAACCTGCGCGTTTTCATCTTGCAGTTGCTGGACCATTGGCCGCCGGACCACGACTACCATCGCAACGCCTTCAAGCAGGCGGCCCCGACGCATGATATCAGTCTCGCGCCGGGACAATCACAGATCATCGAAGAAGACTTCACCTTCGACGCCGACAGTTGGGCCAATCCGCAGAACATCAAGATCGTCGCCTGGGCGCAGACGCCGGGTGACTTCCCCGCGCACATCTACCAGTCGACGACGCGGCTCTGGCCGCTGGTGACCTATCCGGGCGATGAGGACGGCGACGGCGTGCTCGACGCTAGCGACAACTGCCCCAACCGCTACAACCCGGACCAGCTCGACACCGACGCCGACGGGATCGGCGATGCCTGCGACGTTTGCCCGATTGTCGCCAACCCGGATCAGGCCGACAGCGACGAGGACCGCGTCGGCGACGTTTGCGACAACTGCGTGACACTGCACAGCCCAGACCAGAGCGACGATGATGGCGATGGCCTGGGCAACCCTTGCGATTGGTGCCCCGACGTGCCGGCCCCCGGCGGGGTCGATGCGGATGGCCGGTCGTTGGGCTGCATCGACGTGGACTGCGCCGTTGACCTGGTGGATGTGATCCTCTTCGCGGGGTGCATGGGCGGCCCGGACGCGGCCACGCCGGGCGGATGTGACCCTGCGAACTTCGAGCGGGCGGACGTGACCAGCGACGGCGACGTGGACCTGGCCGACTTCGCCACCCTGCAGTTGAACTACACCGGGCTCATCCCCAGTGCCGCCATCTATGTCGGCGTCGCGAATTGCGTGAGCTGTCATCCCGATGTCCACGCGACCTGGAGCACCACGATCCATGCGACGGCGTTCAATACCCTGGTCGCCGGCGGCAATCAGGACAACGAATTGTGCTTCCCCTGCCACACGGTCGGCTACGGCGAGGCCAGCGGCTTTGTGAGCCTCGCGGCCACGCCGCAACTGACCAACGTGCAGTGCGAAAATTGTCATGGGCCGAGCAGCAATCACTTCAAAGACCCCTACGGCGCGCCGCTCGAACTCCGCATGCAATCCGAGCAATGCGGCTTGTGCCACGTGTCGTGCCACGGGCTGTGCGGCGAGAACCACCACCCGCAGTTCGAGCAGTGGTCGACGTCGGCCCATTCGCACGCCCTGTCGGACCTCTGGGGGGCGCCGGACGCCGAGGATGCGTGCCTGCAATGCCACGCCACCGATTACCGCCTGGCGCCGCCGGATCAGAAGCCCGGTCTTTGGGAAGTGCAGTACGACCTCGAGTGCGTGGCCTGCCATGCTCCCATGGGCAGCCCGAATGTCGGGCAGCTCCGCTTGCCGCCGTGGCAGTTGTGCGCCGATTGCCACACCATGAGCGGCGCCGTGCCCGGCGAAACCCCCAAGCAGCCGCAAACGGAAACGCTGCACGCGACGGGCGGCTTCAAGCTGGACGGGTCGGCCCTCAACGGCCCGTACACGATGCACTGGTGGGGCATCGCCGACGAATGCGTGACGTGTCACGTTCATATGGAGCCGTCCAGCGGGCCGGGGCAGCCCGCTAACAGCGGACACACTTTCCTGCCGAACATGCGCGCCTGCCTGCCGTGCCACTCCGAGGCCGCGGCCACGCTGCTCGTGCAGATGATGAAGGAGGAGGCCAACGCCCGGCTGAACGAGATTGCCCGGCGGTTTGACCCGAACGACCCTTTGTACGTCGATCCCGGCACGCTTTCCCCCGATGACTTCGCCCGGTACCTCCGCGCCGAATTTGATTACCAGATGGTCGTCAACGATAGGTCCTACGGCTCGCATGCCTCGGGCTATGCCCGGGCTTTGCTCGGCGAGGCGGAGACGTTCTTCGGCATTCCTTCGTGGCAGTTGCGACGCCCGTTGCGCTGGTACGACTGGCTACCGGGAGCGCCGGCTCCCCACCTGGAAGGCGAGCGCGGTGAGGTGCAGCGATGAGAATCGGTCGGCGTGATTTCCTGAAGCTTGCGGCCGCCGCGGTCGCGGCCGGCAAGCTGGCCCCCGCGGTGCTGGCCCGGCTGTGCGAGACCCTGCTGGGGCGCGACGCGCCGCGGGTGATCTGGTTGCAGGGCGCGGGCTGCGATGGCTGCGCCGTCTCGCTGCTGAACAGCATTCACTATGCGAGCGTCGACCAACTGCTGCTCAACACGCTCGACACCAAGTTCCAGAACAACGTGATGGCCGCCGCGGGCGATCTCGCCATCTCGGCCGCCCAGGGCGCCGGCGCCGAACCGGGCTACATCCTGATTGTCGAAGGCGCGATCCCGACCGGCGCCAGCGGCAAGTACTGCCAGCTCTGGCCCGGCCTGACGATGGCGGCGGGGGTGCAGTCGTTTGCCGCCAACGCCGGCTACATCGTCGCGCTGGGGACGTGCGCGTCCTACGGCGGGGCTCCGGCCGGGGCACCCAATCCGACGCAGGCGCAGGGCGTGGGCCAGATTCTCGGTAGCGATCCGCGGCTCATCAATGTCCCCGGCTGCCCGGCGCACCCAGATCGGCTGGTGGGCACGCTCATTTACCTGATCAACAACGGGCACATTCCGCCCCTGGACGCGCACCGCCGGCCGCTGGAGTTCTACGGCCAGCGGGTGCACGACAACTGCTTCAAGCGGCACAAGCTGTGTGGGCAACCCGTGCTGGCGGACAAGCTCAGCGACGAGGGTTGCATGGAGTACCTCGGCTGCAAGGGCAAGAAGACCTACTCCGACTGCCCGATCCGCAAGTGGAATGCCGGGGCGTCGGGGCAGTACGGCGTGAACTGGTGCATCGGCGCGCATAGCCCCTGTTTGGGCTGCGTCGAGCCGACGTTCCCCGACGGCATGTCCCCGTTCTACGTGTACTCACCGACACGCGAACAGCCGGAGCAGGACTCCAGCCGTGACGAAACTGCACCGGGTCCCGCACCGAGCCGCCGGCGCGGACGACGGAGACGCCCGCGCTCGGGGACCCGGCCGGGGGTCCCGGCCTCGGCCGAGACCTAGCAGGAGGCCTCAATGCCGACGACGATTACCATCGATCCCGTGACCCGCATCGAGGGGCATCTCGCCGTCGAGATCACCGTCGATACGGTCGGGGGCCAGCCACAGGTCGTCAGCGCCCGCAGCGCGGGCACGATGTTCCGCGGCTTCGAGATCATTCTGCTCGGACGCGACCCGCGCGACGCCGGTCCGTACACCCAGCGGATCTGCGGCGTGTGCCCGGTGCCGCACGCGCTGGCCGCGTGTCTGGCGCTGGATCAAGCGTTCGGAGCCACACCGCCGGACAACGGCCGTATCCTGCGGAACCTGGTGCTCGGGGCGAACTACATCGATTCGCACCTGCTGCATTTTTACCATTTGTCGGTGCTGGACTATGTCAACACGACGGGGTTGCTCGATCGCGCCCCCTGGATACCCCGCTACACGGCGGCCGACATGCTCACGGGGCCGACCGTCTCGACGCTGGTCGGGCACTATGTCAGCGCGTTTGAGATGCGGCGCAAGGCCCACCAGATGGGGGCCCTCTTCGGCGGCCGGCTCCCCCACGTCGGGTCGTTCGTCGTGGGCGGGTGCACCGACGCCGTCACCGCCGAGAAGATCGCTGACTTTCGCAGCCTGCTGACGGCAATCCGCGGCTTCATCAACGACTTTTATTTGCCCGATGCGACGCTGCTCGCCAGCCTGTTCCCGAGCTACTACCAGCTCGGCCAGGGGTGTGGCAACCTGTTGTCCTACGGCGTCTTCGACCTGAACGCAGGCGGGACGAGCAAGTTGTTCGCGCCTGGTCGGTACACCGATGGGGCCAGCGGTTCCTTCGATCCCAGCCAGATTACCGAGTACGTGACGTATTCGTGGTACACCGAGGCGTGCGGGGGCAAGAATCCGGCGCAGGGCCTGACGGAGC
Source organism: uncultured Planctomycetales bacterium (assembly GCA_964638325.1). GTDB lineage: Bacteria > Planctomycetota > Phycisphaerae > UBA1845 > Fen-1342 > JALHJL01. Next base: position 2,798 of record CAZWYT010000129.1, on the reverse strand, counting down.
CGGACGCCGACAAACCCAACGCGTATTCATGGTCAAAGGCCCCGCGCTATGCGGACAAGCCGCATGAGCTCGGTCCGCTGGCGCGGATGTGGGTCAACAACGAGTATAGCCACGGCATCTCGGCGATGGATCGGATCATGGCCCGGGCCCTGGAGGCCAAGAAGATCGCCGACGCGATGGACGGCTGGCTCGATCAGCTTGTGCCCGGTGCCCCGACTTACGCGCCGAGCTCGATTCCGCCCCAGGCCACCTCCGCCGGCTTGACGGAGGCCCCGCGCGGCGCGCTGGGACATTGGCTGAACGTAACCGACTCGGTGATCAGCCGCTACCAGGTGGTGACGCCGACGGGCTGGAATGCCGCGCCCCGGGATCATCTGGACCAGGCGGGCCCCCTGGAAGCGGCGCTCGTGGGCACGCCGGTCGCGGACATCGACCAGCCGGTCGAGGTATTGCGGGTGATTCATTCGATCGACCCGTGCCTGGCGTGTGCTGTGCACATGGTGCGTCCCGGCGATCGAGCGCCGCGTGCCAAGGTGCTGGTGAGGTCCGGCAGCGTGTAGCGGACCGGGTCTTGTCCCGGTCATGGAAGGCGATTTGATGCAGTTGCAGGCTCAGGAACAACGCGCTCACACGTCGGCCCGGCCGCGCCCGATCCTGGTCCTGGGCCTGGGCAACATTCTGTTGCGCGACGAGGGCATCGGCGTACGGGTCGTGCAGGCGCTGGAGCGGTTGACCTTGCCGCCCGACGTGGAAGTGGTCGATGGGGCCACCGGTGGCTTCGCGCTGGTGGACATCCTGGCCGATCGTCGCAAGGTCATTGTGGTCGACGCTATTGCCGGCGATGGTCCGCCCGGGACCGTGTTACGCCTAAGCGCCGACGATCTACGGGGGCTGCCGGGCGCACCCGTGTCGCTGCACGAGGTTGGCCTGGTCGAGGCCCTGGCCGCGACCCGCCAACTGGGCATCGCCCCGCGCGAGGTCATCGTGATCGGCGTTTGCCCCCAGGTCGTGGAGTGCGGGCTTGAGCTCTCGCCGGCGATGGCCGGGTTGGTGCCGAAAATCGTGGAATTGGTTTTTGCGGAACTGGGGTGTCATGCCCCCGATGGAAGATGAACCATGAAGGGTCTCGCGCTTCTACCGGCCATCGGTCTGCTGGCGCTCGGTGTGGTGCCGGCTTCGGCGTTCGAGCCCGCCTGGGGCGGTAATTGCCTGAGCTGCCACGGGCTCTTGCAGACCGGCGTGATCCAGGTGTTCGGCGAGAACACGATTAGCGATCCCGACGAAAGCGCCACGGGCGCGCCGGATCGTGGCCCGCTGAAGGTTTTTCGCACTTATCGCGGGATGGTCAAGAGCCTGACGGCCACCGTGCAATCATTGGTCCCGGACGACATGTACGCGGTCGAGGTCAAACGGCTCCGCTTTCCCGGCGTGGTCAGCGGTGGACAACTCGCCTACGCGGCCGACTGCGACTGGCCGGAATGGGGCGAGACGCCGAGCTACTACACCGAGCCGGAGATTGCCCATCGCTGGCCGGCCGGACCGACGACGTTCAGCTATGACATCGAGGTGGAGCCCACCACGGCGTATGACTACTACGACCTGGTATTCGCCGTGGCCGGCAAGTTCAACGACGACGCCAGCCTCTTCTACAACGAAGAACACTTCTATTTGCAGGTCATCCCCAGCCTGCTCGGCGATCTCAACTGCAATGGCGAGTTCGGTTCCGACGACATTAATCCATTTGTGCTGCGTCTCAGTAACGGGGCGCAGTACGCCGCGACCCACCCGAACTGCCCGAACGCCAATGGCGATATCAACAGTGACGGGACGGTTGATTTCGGCGATATTAACCCCTTCGTTGCCCTGCTGAGCGGCGGATGACCGCGGCCGAGCAGCGTGCGATCGTAAGGAGCACCAGCGTGAGCCCAGGTTGTCGCTCCGGCGCGCTCGTCCTCACAGCCGTCACGTGCGCGGTGCTGGTGTGTGGTTGTCGCCAGTCGGAGCGGGCCACGCGCCCGCAGGCCACGCCGGGCAAGCCCGAGTTCGTCGAAGAGCACTGGCCGAACGGCAAGCTCCGGGTGCGCCGGGAGGTGCTGCGCCAGCCCGACGGCACACTTGTGGATCACGGCAAGTATGCGTGCTGGTTTGACCATGGCGGGAAAGAGTACGAGGCGGTCTTTGTCCACGGCCAGGTCAACGGCGTCGCGACGCGCTGGCACCGCAACGGTGTAAAGGCCAGCGAGCAGTACTACGCCAACGGCAAGCGCAACGGCCCGCGCTACTCGTGGGACGAGAACGGCGTATTGCGCAAAGAAGAGCACTTCGTCGGCGACCTGCCCGACGGCACCTGGACCACCTGGGACGAGAAAGGTAAGATCAAGGCGCAACAGAAGTTCGATCGAGGAGTCCCCAAGTCGTAGCACCTCGCCAACCGATTGAGATAGCCAGGCCGCCCGACGCGCCGCGCTTGCGACAAGGTCCGTTTTCGGTTAAGATGGCTTTTTTGGCTCGGCCGGAACGACGCCGCTGCGCCGTGCGGGCTCGGCCGATAACGTCTGGGTTCTATGCACCGGCGTGCATCCCACAACCAACCCCCAGGAGGCGGAGGAGGTCCAGCATGTCCTTTCGAATGATGTTGTCGCTATTGGTGATCACGGCGGTTCTGGTAGCGCCCGGTGGCGCTCAGACGCCGGAAACCGACCAGGCAAAGGCGGAGCAGGCCGCACAGGGGCACCTGGAGAAGCCGCGCGACCAGTACATTCCCGTCCCGCTGGGCAGCCAGCCGACCACGCCCGGCA
>CAZWYT010000128.1:0-7102 GCA_964638325.1 uncultured Planctomycetales bacterium | reverse complement strand
ACCAGCGCCCGCGCTGTCTCGACCCGCTACCAGCCGATCGTCCCCGTCAACACCCCGAACAACCGTCGTTGGGTGTTCCCGGAAGACTTCGACTGGGCTGACCTGATCGACAACTTCGACAAGCTCCGTCTCCTCGCTGACCCGCAGTCTGCCTACTCGCAGAACGGTCTCTACGCGATGGGCCGTGCGATCGATGATGTCATCATCTCGGGCATCTTCGGCACGAACAAGACCGGCGAGGCCGGTGGCACGAGCACCGTGTTCGACACTTCCAACCAGCAGGTCGCTGTGAACTACGCTGCCTCGGGCAACGTGGGCCTCACGGTGGACAAGCTGCGCGAAGCCCGTCGCATCCTGATGGAGAACGAAGTGGACCTCGATGCTGAACCGGCGTACTGCGCCATCAGCGCCGAGCAGCACGACGATCTCCTCGGGCAGCTGCAGGTGACCAACGCCGACTTCAACACCGATGCTCCGGTGCTGCAGGATGGCAAGGTGACCCGCTTCCTCGGGATCAACTTCATCCACACCGAGCGTCTTCCGACGTCCTCGGGCCACCGTCGCTGCCCCGTGTGGGTGCCGTCCGGTGTCCATCTGGGCATGTGGAACGACATCACGTCCAATGTCACGCAGCGTCGTGACCTCTCTTCGCATCCCTTCCAGGTCTACCTGATGGGAACCTTCGGCGCCACGCGCACCGAAGAGAAGAAGGTCGTCGACATCCTGTGTGCCGAGTAAGGGAGTAAATCATCATGGCAGTCGTAGCACTCAAGTCCTCCCTCGTCACCAACGCTGATGCGGTTCCGGCCGTGCTCAACAGCCCCCGTGTAGACGGTGGCTACGAGCGCGTCGAGATTGCGACGGTCGCGATCACGAGCGGCGACAACACCGCCTCGACGTACCGGATGTTCCGGCTCCCGTCGAACGCGGTGGTCAGCGACCTCCGCATCTACTCGCCGGACATCGGCACCACGACGATCGCCGACATCGGCCTGTATCGCACCGCCAAAGACGGCGGCGCTGTGCAGGATGCGGACTTCTTCGCCTCGGCCCTGTCCCTCAAGGACGGTGCGCTGAACGGCGTCGATGTCCTGCACGAGGCGGCGGTCTTCACCATCGCGAACTCCGGAAAGGAGCTCTGGGACGCCCTCGGTCTCACGAGCGACCCGTCGGTGTTCTACGATGTCGCGCTGACTCTGACCGCCGACGCTGACGCGACCGGCACGGTCAAGCTCATCGGTCGGTACCTGGCGTGATGAACTGGGGCGGGCCGGGTTGACCGGCTCGCCCCTTCCTTCTGGGAGAGAGACATGGCAGACCGTTTCTACGGCATCGATCGCGGCGAGCAGGGCGTTCGCAACGTGACGGAAGGCGCGACATCCACGGCCACGACCGATGTCGAGGTTCGGGTGGACCTCATCGGCATGAGCAAGCTCGAGGTTCTCTTGGCGCTTGACACGATCAAGGAAGCCATCACCCAGGATACTTGGCCGCCGGCTTAACGGCTGCGGGAGGCGCCCGTGGCCACGAGTGACGTTGCAATCGCGAATCTCGCGCTCACCAAGCTTGGTGACCTGCGAATCACTTCGCTCGCGGACAACACCAAGCCTGCCCGTGAGCTGAACGCCATCTATGGGATGCTGCGCGACAAGTTGCAGCGGACCTACAACTGGCGCTTCTGCGTGAAGCGCGCGCAGCTAGCCGCCGACGTTGCGGCCCCGCTCTACGAGTGGACGACGCAATACACGGTTCCGGCCGACTGCCTGCGTATCTTGCAGATCAATTCGTACTTTCCGGCGCCGGACCTGTCCGACCTGATCAGCAGCGGTGGACAGGAATATGTGCTTGAGGGCGGCAAGATACTGACCCGCAGCAGCGGGCAATTGAACCTGCGGTATCTGGCGCGCATCTCGGACACGACGCGGTTCGACCCGTCGTTCGATGATGCGTTCGCTTCGCTGCTGGCCTATAACGTGTGCGAGGCGCTGACGCAGTCTGACGCCAAGAAGAACGCCGCGCTGCGCGATTACCGGATGGCGGTGATGGACGCGGTGAAGAGCAACGCCATCGAGAATCCACCGGAGTCCCTCGCCGACACGACCTGGCTGACCGTGAGGCTCTGATGCCAAACGTCAATCCAGCCATCGTCAACTTCAACGGCGGCGAGGTGGGTTCGCTCATGTCTGGGCGGACCGACTTCGAGAAGTACGCTTCGAGCGTGCATCGCATGCGGCGGTTCATCCCGACCGCGCAGGGGCCTGCGAAGCGGTGTCCCGGCACGAAGTACGTGCTGCAGGCGCGGTACCCCGACAAGCGGGTGTGGCTGCAGCGGTTCGAGTTCGCCTTCGACCAGGCATACGTCATCGAGTTCGGCGACTACTACTGCCGGTTCTACACCGATCGCGGTGTGGTGCTGGAAGACCCCATCGACATCTCGGGCATCACCAACGCCAGTCCCGGCGTGGTGACCTATGTCGGCGCCGACCCGTCGAACGGCGATTGGATGTACGTCTATGGCGTCTTCGGCATGACCGAGGTGAACGGGCGGTACGTCAAGGTGACGAACGTCAATGCCGGCGCGAAGACGTTCGACCTCTACGACATCGATGGCGGCGTGATAGACACAACGGCGTATGGTGTCTACAACGGCAACGGTGACGCGGCGCGGGTGTACACCATCGCGAGTCCCTATGCCGAGGAAGACCTTTTCACGGCGGAGAACACCTCGGCGCTGTCGATCGCCCAGTCTGGCGACGTGCTGTACATCGGGTGCGAGGGCTACCAGCCGCGCACGCTGACGCGCGCGGGGAACACGAGCTGGGCGTTCGCGGCCTATGCGCCGACCGACGGCCCGTTCCAGCGCGAGCCGGACACGAGGGTGAACTTCACCCTGTCCGGGACGAGCGGCAACGTGACGGTCACCTCTGCGGCAGCCATCTTCGACAACAACTCGGCCGGGATGCTGCTGCGGCTGCAGCCGGTGAACATCACGACGACGCAATGGGAGACGGCCAAGTCCATCTCGGCGGGCAACGTCCGCAAGTCGAGCGGCAAGTTCTACGAGGCCGTGAACTCGGCGACGACCGGCGCGGTGCGGCCCATCCACGAGGAGGGGCAGGACTACGACGGCAACGCCGGGGTGCTGTGGAAGTTCCTGCATCCGGGTTATGTGGTCCTCAAGATCACGGCGGTGACGAGCACGACGCAGGTCAGCGCCGACGTCATCGGGCCGGGCGTGGCGCCGAACGAGCTCCTGTCCTCTGCCGAGTGCAACTACCGGGTGGGCGCGTGGGGGACGGGCATGGGTGCGTCCTACCCGTACAAGACGGCTTTCTGGCGCGATCGGCTGTGGTGGGGCGGCGGGCAGAACGTCTATGCCTCGGTGGCCGGAGACTATGGTTCGCAGGCGCCCGACACGATGGGCGAGATCCTCGCCGACAACGCGCTGAACCTGACCATCGCCATCGGCAACGTCGACAAGGTGCGGTGGATGCGCCCGGGCAACGCGCTCATCTGCGGCACCGCCGGCGCAGAGATTGCCATCCGTGAGAATGTGACCACGGCACCGCTAGGCCCGGAGAACGTCAAGTTCGACCTGCAGAGCGCCGAGGGGTCGATGGAGCTCGAGCCTGTGCTGGTTGAGGACGCTGTGCTGTTCGCGCGCGTCGGCGGCCGGCGCGTCATGGAGCTGCGGTTCGACATCCAGGCTGATGCGTGGGTGCCTCGGGACATGAACGTCCTGTACCCCGAGGTTACGCGCTCGGGCATCGTGGACATGGAGTACCAGAAGGAGCCGGACGACATCCTCTGGTGCGTGCTCGGGGACGGGCGGCTCATCGGGCTGACCTACGACCGCGAGCAGAACATCTACGGGTGGCACCAGCATCCCATCGCGGGGAACGCCGCGAAGGTCGAGGCGGTGCAGGTCATCCCGAGTCCAAACGGCGACATCGACGACGTGTGGCTTGTGGTTTCGCGCATTATCGAGGGCGACTTCCCGTATGAGCTCGCGCTCGAGGCCGGCGGCAACCTGCTGACCGAGGGCGAGGACAGATTGACGATTGAGGCCGATGTGAACCGCACGCAGCGGTTCATCGAGTACATCGGGCCGTCGCTGGAAGAGGGCGAGGACATCCAAGGTGCGGGGTATCTCGACGCCTCGTTGGAGTTCAATCCCATCGTCCCGGCCGACCTTTTCGCGGCCGACGGTTACGAGACGGCCGGCTCGACCGGAGTGCAGTTCACGGTGTTGTCGTCCATCGAGATTGCGACCGAGGCCGACGAGATTATCGAGTCGGAAGCGTTCGAGCTCATAGTCATCAACGACCCGGTGTTTGCTGCGACGGATGTCGGCCGCGAGATCGTGTACCGCTACTATGATGCGGACCTTGAGTTCTGGCGCACCGCGCGCGCGGAGATCACGTCCTACATCGACCAGGAGAACGTGCTGACGACCATCGTGGCGCCGTTCCCTGACGACGATGTGCCGTTCAACCAGTGGCGGCTGACGGCGACCGAGTTGCGCGGCCTGTGGCACCTTGAGGGGGAGACGGTGGCGGCGCTTGCGGACGGTCAGGAGGTGACCGGGCTTGTGGTGACGGACGGTGCGGTGACGCTGCCGTTCGCGGCCTCGCGCGCGACGGTCGGGTATCCGTACACCTCGACGCTGGCGACGCAGAGATTGGAGGCGGGCGGCTCCATCGGGACGGCGCAGGCGAAGGTCAAGCGCATCCACAAGATAGGTCTGCGAGTTTATGCAAGCCTCGGTGGCAAGGTAGGGTCGGGGCCAACGAATCTGGACCTCATCCAATACCGGGCGCTGAACGATTTCATGGACGAGGTGCCGCCGTTGCTGACCGGAGACACCGATGTGTTCGCCTTCCGTGGCGGGTACGAGACGGACGGTCGCATCTGGGTGGTGGCTGACCAGCCGCTGCCGATGACGGTCATCGCGCTCTATCCCGAGATGGAGACGCAGGGGTGATCAAAGTCCGCAAGTTCCGGCCCGCCGACCTCGACGAGTTGAGGTTGCAGCCGGCGCAGGAGTACCTCGCGGCGTTCGTGGGGCGCCCGGGCTACGGGCAGGAGCTGGTCGATGCCGGGCCGTGTTACACGGTGCGGCGTGGCGGGCTCATCATCTGCTGCGCTGGGGTGGTAAACCTCTGGGCGGGGCGGGCGTCGGCGTGGGCGCTGCTGTCGTGGGATGCGGGCAGGAGCATGAGGGGGCTGCACCGGGAGGTGCTGCGGTACCTCGCTGGGTGCGGGATCAGGCGTGTGGAGGCGTATGTCTACCCGCAGTTTGAGCCCGGCCACAGATGGGCGACAATGCTCGGGTTTGAGCGCGAGGGCCTGATGAAGGCGTTCGGGCAGGATGGGAGCGACATGGTCATGTACGCGAGGGTTCAGTAATGGCGGCTCTTCCATTTGCGGTAATCGCTGCCGCGGCGACTGCGGCGGTGGCGTCCTTGATGTCAACCGGGCAGCAGCGTCAGGTGGGCGCGGCGCAGGCGCGGGCGCTCGAGATGGAGGCTGGCGTAGCGCGGAAGCAAGCCGGTTTGGAAGAGGAATCCCTGCGCCGGGACACTCAGCGGCAGTTTGGCGAGCTGCGTGCGGCTGGGGCGCAGGCCGGGCTGACCGAGTCGGCGACCTTCTCGGATGTCTACAAGCAGGCGGCCACGGCTGCCGAGCTCGACGCGCTGTCGCTCGCCTATCAGGGCGAGACGCAGGCTAGGGGGTTGCTGACCGAGGCTCGAATCACTCGTGCGTCGCGTCCGTCGTGGGTGCAGGGCATCCTGCAGGCGGCGACGCTTGGTGTTGGCGCTTACGGCAGCGCCGGCGGCACTCTGCCGAGTGGCGGCGCAAAGGCGTCGCAGTTGACGGGTGTGCAGGTGACCGGGCGTCGGGTGCCGACCACGATGACAAGAATCGGCCCGAGGTGATCCATGGCGAAGCTTGAGTTCTACCGCCGACAGGTTGTCCCGCGCATCGCGACTCCGAGCACGCGCGGGCTTGCGGCTGTCGGGACTCAGGCGATTGAGACGGCCGAGGCTGTGGCGCGTGGGGCGCAGGCGTTCGGGCAGCTCTCGGCGGACCTCGACCAGTTGCGGGTGGAGGATGCGTTCAACCGGCTGCGCGATCGGCAGACCGACCTGATGATGAACCCGGAGACGGGGTTCTCGTCCAAGCGCGCCTCCGATGTGGTGGCGCCGGACTTCATGACGCGCTACTCGGGTGACTTCGACAAGGCGATTGAGCAGGTCGCTGCGGAGTTGCCGAGCACGCGGCAGCAGGACCTGTTCCGGCGGCGCGCCGGGATGGCGAAGGCCGAGTTCGACGACTCGCTGATGCGGCATGTGCTGCGCGAGACCGAGCAGTACCGGGACAACGTCTACGAGGGCGCGGTCAAGACCGAGACCAACGTGGCGGCGCTGAACTGGCGCGACCAGGCGAAGGTGAACGACAGCATCGCGCGCATCGCGGCGAACACGGCGCTGTGGGCCGACCGCAAGGGCATCGCCGGGGACGCGCTGCTCGCGGCCCAGATGGACAATGTGGACCAGATACACGCGGCGGTGGTCAATTCGGCGCTCGATGCCGGGGACGTGGAGTTCGCGGCGACCTACATCGACCGCAACCGGGCGACCATCAAGGCGCCCCGGCTTGTGGAGCTTGAGGGCAAGGTGGCGACCGAGACCGACCTGCGTGCGTCTGCACGCATCGCGGACGATGTCATCAAGTCTTTCGGCCGGCGCATTCCGAGCGAGACCGAGGTGCGTCAGGCCGTGCGCGAGATTGCCGGCGACAACGTGCGGGTGCGCGACGACGCGACGCAGGAGGCTCTGGCGCAGGTCGGGTCGATGCTGCGCGACCGTGAGCGGCGCGAGCAGGAAGTCATGGCGTCGGTCTACGGGCGGCTGGAGGCGAACGGGGGCAACCTCGCGGCATTGCCGGCGTCGCTGCGCGCGGCCATCCCCGGCGACAAGCTCGGGGCGGTGCGGAACTACGCGGACGGGCTGCGCGGTGGCGGCAAGGTCGAGACCGACTGGGACCTGTACTACAAGCTTCGGACGAACCCGGCTCTGCTGCGCGCGACGAACCTCCC
>CAZWYT010000127.1:0-7270 GCA_964638325.1 uncultured Planctomycetales bacterium | reverse complement strand
GCACGTGCAGGCCGTGGTTACGGACAAGGGTTACCACAGCGCCCAGACGCTGGTGAACCTGGAAGAAGTGGAGCTGCGCGGCTACGTCAGTGAACCGGACCGCGGGCGGCAGAAGTGGACTGCCCGCAGCGTTGCCGAACAGCCGTTCAAGCGGGCGCAGCAGGCGGCGGTCTATCGCAACCGGCGGCGGCGGCGGGGCCACCGTTCCAAACGTCTACACCGCCAGCGGGCCGAACTGGTGGAGCGCAGCTTTGAGCATGTGCTGGACGATGGCGGGATGCGGCGGGTGCATCTGCGGGGCCGGGAGAACATCGCCAAACGCTATCTGATTCACACGGCGGCGTTCAACTTGGGCCTGATCATGCGAAAGCTGACCGGGTTCGGGACGCCGCGGGGCTGGGCGGACGCCCGCCGGGCCGCGGCGCGGGGCCTGCGCGCGCTGTGGAACGGTCTGGTTGCGCGTCTGCGGCGCTGGGGGGCGATTCCCGCGGCCATGGACTGGCCGGCGGTCGTCGGGCATGATCGCTCCTTGGCCGCGTAAAAGCCGCCGGAAATCAAGTTCTGCGGCGGACTGCTAGGGCGTGCAGCCAATGAGGATGCGGCCCGGTTACGGCTCTCGAAGTACCTCATTTGCTCGTCGCTGCCGGAGTTGAACGCCTTGAAAAACGCCGCGGCGCAACGCCCGGCAGGCGTGTCGGGCAGGTTGCTTTGGTGCTGCGGCGCGGACCGCGCATCGTTCGACGGTCCCCCCCCAGTGCCGCTTCCGCCAGCACAGCCCGTCGGTGGCGATGTACTGAGGTCGGCCTTCGCCGGGCGTTGTCCACAACAACCCGAGGCGGTCGCATTTCCCTGGGCGGCAAACGTGAGGGCGCCCGGATGCTCTGCCAAACCCATGGCAATCTTCTCTACCAGGTCGACGACTTTGCCCGCGCCCTCGGGACTCATCGTGTCGGCCTTGTCGGCTGGAGAATGCAGCTCGTCATGCCCTCCGGTCATTACAAAGAGCGCCGGCACTCCGACGTTCCAGAAGCTGACCTGGTCTGATCCGGTACCGCCCCGTTCGCTGACAACATGCAGGCCGCTTTCTCGAAGCAGCGGATCGAGCAGGCCCGTGAACTCGGTTGCCGTGCCCACGCCCGACAGCCAGAGGGTGTCTCGCCGCATTCGCCCAACCATGTCCAGGTTCAACATAGCGTGGATCTTGTCAAGCGGGATGGGCGTGTTCTCCACGAAATGCCGCGAACCGTTGAGTCCGGTTTCTTCGGCCGCGAATGCAATAAACAGGATCGACCGCAGGTTGGCATCGTTCCCGGACGCCGCGTATGCCTCTGCGAGCCGTTTTGCCAGAACCAGGACCGCTGCCGTGCCCGACGCATTGTCGTCGGCGCCTGGTAGCAACTTGCCGCCAGCGTAACAAGGTGAGTCTTGGGGCGGACGCCCCGGCGCGTCGTAGTGTCCGCCAATTACGATCCACTCGTCCTTCAACCTTCCCTTACCCTCCAACGCGGCCGCCACGTTCTCCGTCGTTACCTCTACGGATTCAATAGTGCCTCGTGTGATCGCCGTCGCCCCATTGGTCTTGTCACCGGCGTCGAGCACTCCATCGATGGTCAACGGCTGACGGTAGCTCTTTCCGGCATGGGCTGTGGCGTGAGGGCCGTGGCCGGTATCGCCGGAAAACGTCGGCGCCAGACCGTATTGGCGGAAGTAGAACTCGATGTACTCGGCGGCCAGCTCAGCTCCCCGCGTACCCGGGGCGCGCCCCTCGAACGCCGGGTTGGCCAGAGTCTGAACGTGCTGATACCACAGGGTGGCGTCTGGCCCGAGCCTATTGAGATACTAAGGGGAGCAGGAATTGTTGGACTGTCATGCTGAGCGAAGCGAAGCATCTTGCCGCATCCGCCGCAAGCTTCCTCGCTGCGCTCGGAATGACAATGTTCAACGTTTTCCGCCCTGAGTAATATCCGGGCAGATCGATTCCGTCGACACCGGCGCTTACGAGCGGCTGTCGAGTTGCCGACGCGTCCGGGGCCGGAGCCGGGAGCGCCGGCGCGCCGCAGCGGGAAGCCGGCTTGCCGTCCGTCTTTGCGGGGGGGGCACCGCCCCCGCACTGCCCGAGCGCGAGCTCGTGTACAATAGGGGATGTTGACCAGATCATCAGAACGAAAACGGCCGTCGTCGTTGTACCTCTTCGCGGATGCATGTGATCGTTTCCTGTAATAGCTCGCCGGCAGACCGTTCTTCTTCGAATCACCGGACGCTCAACTCGTTGCGTTCAGCGATAGGGCCTCGGACACGCTCTTGAGGGGGCTGGCGCCGCCTCGTCATTCCGCAGCAAGAGCTGCCAGTATGCGACGTCGTGCCAGCGCCCGAATTTCCATCCGACGCGTGACAGGACGCCGACTCTTCGGAATCCGAATCGTTCGTGCAGTCGTTCGCTCCTCCCGGTGGGTGCCGTGATCAACGCCACCAGAGACTGAAAACCCTGCGCAGCCAGCGTGGGGATCAGCTTCCGATAGAGTGCCGAGCCAATCCCGGTTCCCACGTGATCAGGGTGAACGTAGACCGTGACCTCCGCCGTGGGCACGAACCCGCAGCGATCCTTGAACGGGGACGCCATCGCGAATCCGACCACGCGGCCGTCGCGCTGGGCCACAAACCGCGGGTAGGTCTCCGGCTTGCCCTGCGAAAGCTGGACCCAGTGTTCCAGCGTCTTAGCCTCGATCCGAAAGTTGGCCGTCGTGTGACACGTGGCCCAGTTCGATATCTCGAGCATGGCCGGGAAGTCTCTTGAATAGGGCCGGCGTACGTTGATCGTCTGCGGTCGCACGTCTTCACCGCCAGGACGCATAAGCGTGGTCATCACGTCTGCTCCTTGAGGACCCGCAAGCCTGCCAGACTCAGGCGGTTCGGGGCCCCGGCGATCCTGCGTTCCACGACACCTGGTCCTGTCGCGGAACGACGTGGCGCCTGGGGGCGATCGTCTCGAGTCACGCTTTCCGGCGTCTCCGGACCATATCCCGGCTGCACCCATCACCCGCGACCTCCTCGTTGCCACTGCGCTTCACCATGGAATGCTGGCGCTGCTTAAACGCCGACAGCAAGTGGGAGAGCGCATCGATCACGGCTTCGCGACTCCCGACCGGCACACCCTTCAGGACGGCCTCGTATTCCGCCACGATTTCCGCCTGAACACGTGCGACGATGGCCCGGCCCGCTCCCGTGATCTGCACGCAGCACACACGGCGGTCGTTCGGATCATCCAGGCGCGTAGCCAAGCCGCTGGAAACCAGATGATCCACGACCCGCGTCATCGTGCTGAGCTTCAAGCACAGGTGCTCGGCCAGCTCACTCATCGTCATGGATTCGCGCTGCGCGAGCGCCTCCAGGGTGTAGCACTGCGAGATCGAGAGGCCGTGACAGCAGACCTGGTCCCGGTCTCGGAACTGGTAGCGCCGAATGAGTTCCACGAAGACCGCGTAGAACCGTGCGGCTTGCCGCGTGAGCGTGGCCGTCATTATTGCTCCACACAATAGTTGCAAAGGACAAGTATATCGCAGAATCGTCCCGGCGTCAAGCCCCGCCGATTCAAACTTGCGCCCGACAGAAACCGACAATTCGATGCCCCGCATATTGGCCGAAATGCCGGAACTTGGCGGCGTGGCGTCTCCGGCCCAGATCGCGGCGACCTTCGTCATCGATGCGCGCGGGTGGTGCGCGGCCATCATGGGACGCGACAGGAGGGCTCTACCGCTTCGGATTCCGGAGTGGAACGAGTGCGATCGTCAACGATTGCACCTGGTCGCGCCGGCGAGCCTGGTAGCGCTCGAAGAACGCGTCAATCTGGCTCAACAGGTCGTTCAGACGGCGCAACCCCTCACGGTCCAATGCCGCTACAAGTCGGCGGACGGAGAGGGTGCTGGGCGGGTAATCGGCCAAGTCGCCGGCCGCGCGCAGCGCCGCGCGATAGTCGCGGGTGGTCGTCCGCAGCAAGGTCTCGCAGGTTTTGGCCACTGCGTCTAGATAGCGTCGTGAACGCTGCGTTCGGTCGAGCGTCAATCGTGGAGCCGCCAGGGCGTACACCGCTTCGTGGCGGCGCTTGTGTTTCCGCTTTGAATGCTGGACAACCAGGCTGTGCCTTTGAAGCGCGTGGATGTGGTAGTAGAGTGACTCGGGGCGGAGTCCGAGCGCATCTGCCAGCTCGCGAGCCGAACTGGCTCCGTGGCTGGCGAGGGCGTCCACGATTCTCGCCCGCACGGGAGAGGCCAGCGCGGCCACCTGGGCGGGCCGTCGCAATACCAGGATCTTGCCGGATCGGGCCATGGACGAGAGCGTGGACGAAGTGCTAAAAGAAATCAAGAAGTTTTAATAATAACCACGAATTTCTGAAGCACCCGGTATGACGCGATCGTCATAATGTACGTTGGCGGACATACGTCATCTACCGCCCGAGCGTATCAGTGTCGAGCAGCGGTGCGGCAACATCGCGGCGCGCTTCGACAGAGGAGGACTGTGTCGTGTTGCATATGGGCACCGGAAGGCGACTGGGCGTGATCGTGGCCACCCTGCTCGCCGCGCTGGCCGCACCGATCGGTGCGGCGGCAGAGGATCTGATCAGCCAAGCCAATGGCCTGTTTCGCACCGGCGAGTTCGCCAAGGCTGAGCAGGTCTACGCAAAGGCGCTGGCCGCGGACGCCAAGAACTTCGACGCTGTTCTGCGTCTCGGCGAGATCGCCCTACTGGGGAATCGCTTCGCTGAGGCCGAGCGGCGTCTTCGGAAGGCCGGGGAGCTTCGCCCGGATGAGAAGAGCCCCAAGTCCCTGCTCGCGGAGGTCTACTATCGTCAGGACGGCTTCAAGCAGGCCGCCAGGCTGCGGCGCGAGGTCGGACCCGAAGCGGTGGCCGACAAGCTGGCTAGTTTCAACGGGCTTGTGCCGAATCAGTTGCTCGGTGACGCCGACGAAACGCGCATCGACTTCGTTCAGACCGATCCGCTCCCGGTGATCAAGGCACGGGTCAACGGCGGCCAGGAGGTTCACCTCCTGATCGATACCGGGGCGGCGGAGCTCTACCTTGATCCGGAGTTCGCCGAGAGCGTCGGCGCCGTCGTCTCCGGCTCGACCACCGGCGTGTACGCCGGCGGCAAACAGGCGGCCACCGGTCAGGGGCGGATCGGGTCTATCCGGCTCGGTGATTTCGAGCTGCGCAACGTCCCAGTGCTGCTGCTGCCTACCCGCCGCATGCCGTTCGGGCCGCCAGGCGCTCAAATCGAGGGCGTGCTCGGAACCGCCGTGCTATACCACTTCTTTTCCACGCTGGACTATCCGCGCGGACAGCTTGTGTTGCGGCGGAAGACGGACAAGGCCCGGGCGGAGCTGGACCGGCTCGCCCAGTCGCCCGGCACGCACGTCGTTCCGTTCTGGATGGCGGGGAGTCACTTCATGGTGGCCTGGGGGCGTGTCAATGATGCTGAGCCGTGTTTGTTGTTCGTCGACACTGGTTTGGCCGGCGGCGGCCTCACGTGTCATGAGTCTACGATCAAAGCCGCGGGGATCGATTTGACCGGTTTGCCTTCAGGGGAGGGGATCGGCGGGGGTGGTCCGGTGAAGGTCACGCCCTTCACGGTCGAGCGGCTGTCGTTGGGTGATGCGGTCCAGACGAACATCCGGGCCTTCGCGGGCGGGCTGCCACCGGACGCGGAGTACCGCCACGGTTTCCGTGTCGGCGGGATCATATCGCACGCGTTCTTCAGACCGTATGCGTTGACGTTTGACTTTGAGAAGATGCGTTTTCTGCTGGGTCCGGGCGGCTGAGCGGGTGAGGTAGTTGGCCACGGCCAAGGAATGAGCGGAGTGGGAGCCTGCGAACAATGGTCGCGCCGTGGCAGACGACGCGGAGGCGCACACGCTTGGCACTGTGCCGGTGGCCTCCGGGTCATGAGAGCACTGGGCCCGCAAGTCCTACTGTATGTGCCGTACGCAACTTGCGACAACCCCGCGAGGCCTGCTCGCGGGCTGTACGCTTGCCATGTCCCAAACTTTTCCCATGCTCTCCAGTACCTGGGGGACAAATCAGGGTGCGCGAAGAGTGCGGAACCTCCGGCGTGCGACGCCGAAGGTCGCCTCGATTGGAGCCGCCTGCAGGCTCCAAGCTGTCCATGCGCCAACTCCTTCGAGCGAACGATCTGAAATCCCGCGCCGCATGCTGCCGCTCTCGGAGTGCCGGTGTGTTGCGGATGTCTCGATGAGCCGCAGCCCGGTGAATGCTGAAAAAACCCGGAGAGAACGAGTGCTGGCTGAAACGCGGCGGACGCACAAACCGCTCCTGGGATGGAAGGTGGACCGGCTCGTGATTAAACCGAAAGGGGGCGGCGATCGTTCGGAGATCGAAGATGGACAAAGCGGAATGAAGACCGGGAGCCGTCGGCTCGCGGCCCGGATGGTTACGAATTAGTTACAGCCGATCCGGACAAGAAAACGGCCCGTCGCTAACTCTTTCAGCGACAGGCCCTTAGATTAGCGGGGGCAGGACTCGAACCTGCGACCTCCGGGTTATGAGAGGCGAGAAGGCCGCTTTCGGCCCGTTGCCGGAAGTCTCGCTACTGCCGCTAGTTACCGCTCAAGCAAGAACTTAGCGTAGGTTTTCACCCGAGCAACATGGTGCACATGTTCACCATGTTCAACGCTCGGATAGACACAATCTGGACACAGTCTCGCTGCGTGTCAAGACCGCCAGATGTTCGAGGACGAACGCGACCGCAATCGCTGGCAGTACGACGTCACGCTCGACGACAGGTGCGAGGACCTCGTCGCCGGCCTGCGTGACATCGCGACGCGGGTAATCACCTTAGAACACGAGCGACTCGGCCCGCCCTCACACAGCTGAAGGGCGGCCTGCAAACCCGATGATGAGGCTCGAGGAGCACCAGCTTCAGGCCAGCATTCCGATCCACGACCGCGACAACAAGTTCTCGACCGCGACCATGTGGTCGGGCCTTGTTCACCCGCTCTTCGCCTTGCGTGCTGACCGATCGGGCTGCGCGACGGAGGTTCTGGCAGATTCTCTGCGCCGCTGCCATCAAAACGGCGCACGCATGGATGAGGAGGCGCGCTTCAGCGCTGAAGCGGCCTAGACAAACGGCTTCCAAGATACGGAGGTGACGACGATGAGCACAATGGTTGGCAAGAAGAAGGCGGTTCGAGTAGCTACACTCATCCCGTCTTATTCACGCTTCTCGCCGCGTAGCGCTTGAAAAAGCAGCCTCCGCGTG
>CAZWYT010000126.1:0-7406 GCA_964638325.1 uncultured Planctomycetales bacterium | reverse complement strand
T
This sequence comes from uncultured Planctomycetales bacterium, assembly GCA_964638325.1. Classification (GTDB taxonomy): domain Bacteria; phylum Planctomycetota; class Phycisphaerae; order UBA1845; family Fen-1342; genus JALHJL01. The sequence goes on along the minus strand of CAZWYT010000126.1, from coordinate 7,405 downwards.
ACGTGCTCGACGGCGACAACATCCGCCACGGGCTCAACAAGAACCTGGGCTTCTCGCCCGAGGACCGCAACGAGAACATCCGCCGCATCGGCGAGGTGGCCAGGCTGTTTGCGGACGCCGGCGTGTTGGTCTGCACCAGCTTCATCAGCCCGTACCGCGTGGACCGCGACCAGGCGCGCAAGATCCACGCGGAGGCGGGGCTGCCGTTCATCGAGGTGTTCGTGCAGGCCTCGGTCGACCTGTGCGAGCAGCGCGACCCGAAGGGTCTGTACAAGAAGGCCCGCGCGGGGCAGCTCAAGGAGTTCACCGGCGTCTCGGCCCCGTATGAAGAGCCGCTGAAGCCGGAACTGGTGCTGGACTCGGGCGAGTTGTCGCCGCAAGACGCCGCCGCCGTCGTGCTGCTGTACCTGGCGGCGAAGGGGCTCATGCAAGGCGCGTAGCGTCAGGCCCGAGCCTGCCCGCCGTGGCGGGTGCCCGACGACGAACATCGCCCGCCCCGGCGTGCCGGCGGTGCTACGCGCGCTGGTCGATCTGCGCACCGGCTCCCGGCTCCTGGGCCTGCGCACCGATCTCCGCCACCGTGTCGAGGAGTTGCAAGACCTGCGCTTCCTGCGCCTTTTGTACGTCCGCGACCTTCTTCGCGATGGCGGTCTGAATCTGCATCTGCACGGTGATCTGCGATAATGCGGCGGGGGCGACGGGGTCCATGAGCATCCCTTCAGGCGAGTATTAGATCCATCGGCTGGCCGTCGGCGGCGGTGCAGCGCGCAACAGCGACGAGCTCGCGTCCGGGAATAGCGGCGGCGTACCGCGCGTCGGTACGCGTGCCAGCGGTCAGCGACACGCCCGATATCCGGAGGCGCCGGCGCAGGGTGGATAACCGCTCCGGCGAACGGTGAACACATACGACAACAGGGCGCGGACACCCCATCCCGTAGCGCCCGGCGCCTCGGCGGTCGTTGGAGTGCAAGGCTCCAGCCTTGCTTGTACCGGCCGTTGGTATGGTGCCCCGCGCGGCCGCATGTTCACGACGACGAACCGAAGGGCACGAAGGAATCTGAGCCTGGAGCGCCTCGGTAGCGTCGGCCCCCGAGCCTGCCCGCCGTGGCGGGTGGCCGACGAGCCGTCGGCCGCCACAATCTCACGTCCGGTTCGGAGCCTGGGCGCTACACTCCCTTCATGCCTTTGTGCGCCCGCGCCTTCCAAGTTTTCTTGGCAGCGCCGCTTGAGGACAGCCTCTCCGCGCGAATACGATGCTGACCGGTTCGCAAGAAATCCCACGATGACCCGCGCCCGCGTCAAAACGGCCCGTTTAACGCATCGCCTTACCGCCGACCGCAGCTTCGACCAGCGGTTCTGGCGGCGCGTCGGGGCGGAAGGGCGCTTGGCGGCGATGTGGGAAATGGTGAAGGAAGTTGAGGCGATCCGAGGCCGCAATGGACGTCAACCGCGACTTCAGGACTCACAGATTTGGGCGGAGGACGTCTTCCCCCGTCTGGTTCCCCGTCCGGCCCTGGTCGTCCTCCAGCGTGTGCACGGCGTGCCGCTGGCCCATCGGCCAACGTGGTTTCTGCGCGATCGAGGCTTGTCGCACACGAAAGGGGTGAGTCATGGCGCGCTTCCTCGCACTAGCCGTACTTGCCGGCACACTCATGGCCCGCGCTGCCGAGCCGCCTCTGCCGGACCCCAAGAATCCGGTGGACTATATCGCCTGGCTGAACGCCGAGTTCGCCAAGGACCTTTTCGACAACGCCGCCGGCTTGTACCGGCAGGCCGGTGAAGCCCTGGCCAAGAATGAGGATCTGTCTCGACTGGCCGCGACACCGGTGCGCGGCTGGTCGCCGCAGCAGCGCGAGGAGGTCAGAGCCTGGGTCGACCGCAATTTCGACGCGCTGAACCAGCTTACGGCCGCGGCCGCAAAGAAACGCTGCTACTTCGAGTTGCATTCCCAGGACGGCTCCCTGATCGGCTCGATGCTGCGCGAGTTCCCCGACATGTGGGCGTTGGCCAGAATCCTCACGCTGCGCGGCCAGCTTCGGCTGGCAGCCGGCGACGTGGACGGCGCGGTCCAGGACGCCGTCGCGCTGCTCGATGTCGCCCAGCACCGGGAATCTCAGCCGATACTGGTCTCCTACCACGGCGGACTCATGGTGCGGTCGCTCGCGTACTCCTTGTTGCTGGAGATTCCCCGGGCGCCGGCGCAGCATGTGGACTTTGCCGCCATCCTGGCGCGCGTCCAACAGGCCGATGTCGGGCCGAGCTCTCCGAAGCTCCAATACTTGTTTGAGAAGCTCCTCGCGTGGGACACGGCCCAGCGCTTCCTGAAGGACGGCGACGGCGACGGGGGGTACACGGCCGAGGGAACTCGGCATCACGACGGGGAGATGACTCAGGGCATAGTCTTCGGGCCCCAAACGTGGGACGAGGTGCTGCGGGACATTAATCAGTACTTTGGCGACCTGGACAAGGCGGCGGGCCTGGAGTACCCGCAGGCGCGCGAGGCCGCAGCGCAGCTCAAGGAACGCGTCGCAGCAGCGACGGACTCGTTTATGAGGACGATGTCGCCGCACCGCACGTTGGCTCTCTCGTATTATGCGCGCGCCATGGCCCACCATCGCGGAGCGCTGCTGGTTCTGCACCTGCACGCTTATCGCGCTAAGCACGGCCACTGGCCCGCCGATCTGAAAACCATGCTGGCGTTCAGCGAACAGGCGCTTGCCACCGACCCGTTCTCGGGCCACCCGTTTGTGTATCGGCTGGAGAAAGGCGAGCCGCGCCTCTACTCCGTCTCGGAAAACGGTCAAGACGACGGCGGCGAACTGACGGTGTCACCCCGCAAGCTGGCCTGGCGCGAGACCGGCGACTATGTCTTCTGGCCGCCGGCGCCATAGCGCCCGAAGAGCACGCGCCCCATCCTCCCCCTATAATCCCCACACACTCGTGGAGATTGCCGTGGCCGACACCCTCGACATTATCTTTGCCATGCCACACCCCGACGACGTCGAGATCACTTGTGGCGGCACCATCGCCAAGCTCGTGAAACTCGGGCACAAGGTCGGCGTGCTGCACATGACCGATGGCGAGCCCACGCCGCGCGGTTCGCCGGAGATTCGGGCGCAGGAACTGGCGGCGGCGTCACGGGCGCTGGGCGTGTCGCAGGTCGAGACGCTCACCCTGCCAAACCGCGAGCTGATGGATGGCCCGGCGGCGCGCTACGCCGTTGCGACCGTGTTCCGCCGCTGGCGGCCGCGGATCGTGGTCGGCATGGCGGGGCGTACACCGGGAGCGTCGCCGGACCATTACCAGGCGCAGCTCATTCTCGAAGGCGCCCGCTTCTATTCGCAACTGACGAAGTGGGACGACCGCTTCGCCGGCACGCCGCCGCACCGCGTTGACTGGCTGTGGTACCGGCCAGTCGCGATGGGGGCCGAGCAGGAGCATTGGCCGGCGACGTTCGTGGTCGATGTGAGCGACGTGTACGAGCAGAAGCTCGCGGCGATATCGGCGTACCAATCGCAGTTCGACGAGCAGCGGCTGGTGCGGCTGCTGCACCGGATTCGGGCCCGCGACGCGAACGAAGGGGCCCGCGCCGGGTTCGAGTACGGCGAGCTGTTCGCGCTGCCGCATCCGGTGCCGCTGCGTGACCCCGTGGCGCACTTCCAGGGACTCGGCCCACTCGTGCCGCCGACCTATCCGCCGCGATCGGGCTAAACGCGGCGCGCGGTTGGCTGTAACCCCGCACCGCCTCCAGAGAGCCGGCCCCCTGGAGGCGGTCCCGTGATCGTTTAAGCGACGGCGTGCCGCGCCGGCATATGAATGACGGCCGCGTCTACGGCGTCACCGTGATGTTGTAGGTCACGTCCAGTGAGAATCCGGTGACCTGATTATCGGCGGTGAAATGAATGACGTGCGATCCCGGATCCAGCGGGTAGAGGATCAGCCAGTAACCGTCGGACACCGCGGTCCGCACGTACGGGGCGGGGTATCCGGCCCACGCCGCAAAATCCGGATCGAAGTTCATGCTGAAGACGGTTGACTTGACCCGGTACTTGTACGGCCGCTGGACGGCTTGCCCGTCGATGGTACACGTCACCTGGCTGTCGCGCACCCAGTAGTCCGTGATGGCACGAATGTCCTCCACAGACAGCGGGTCGGGCAACCCCAGCGGATTCCAGAGACCGGGCACGGTGTCCCACTCCGAATTGGCCAGCGCCAGCAGGATGTACTTGTCGCTGGGTATCGTGATGTCGCGCACCGCCGTCCCGCCGAACGTACCGGCCAGAAACCACACCGGCCCGGACTGCCCTTGCCCGGCGTAGGTGCCGTCCGGATCGAGAACCGGGTTGACATCCGGCGCGTAGGACGCGGCCCATTGCCACCAGGCCGCCGTCCATTCCGCGTACGATCGGTGATCGACGCTGCGGTAGAGCGGCACGATGGAATCACCGTGGGGCGGGCACCGGCCGTCGGCCAGGGCTGCGCGCGGCGGCACCGACACCAGCAGGACCGCGGCAACCAAGCCGACCACCGCGGCGAGCCCAACAAGAACTGACCGTGACTTGTACATGACGACTCTCCTTCTGAATGCGGCGCGCAACCTCCCGGGGCGCCCGTCCGGCCCAACCGGACGAAACCGACGTGAAATCGCGACCCTGAGCGGTGCTGCGGCCGTTATTCCGCAGGTGGGCTTCCGCCCGAGACAGCCTTAACCGCCAGCAGGCGTCTCGGAGCCTTGCTTAGACGCCTTCCCACATTCTGCGCGGGCCTGGGTCAGGCTGGTCCCCACGTTCTCGACCGCCGCCGAAGACCCTTGCTGCCCGCATCCGTATAGGCGACGTTTTTGCGTCTTTCTCACGCGCGGCGACGATAAAAACCCGAAAAACTTTTTGTCGTGCGTCGCCGGGCGTTGCCGAGACCTGGGTGGGTGTCAGAATCGGCGGGGCTGTAGCGTCGCCCCCCCGTGGGTCCGGCGCGGCGGATAGAACGGCGGGGGACTTCTGTGTCCCACGTCGGTCATCCCGCGACTGCGCTCGGGACGGGCAGGGGGGCCGACGCTACGGCCGGCGAGGCGCCGGCCGCTACGAGCCAGCGGGAACGGTGGCGGGCTGCGAAGCCGGTTGCGTCGACGCCTGCCATTCGGCCAGCTTGGCCCGCCATTCGGCGGCCTGCTGGTCGTGACCTTGGGCCGGCTCGGCAGCGTCCCAGGATTCACAAAGGCGGATCAGGCAAGCGAACGTCCTGCCCCTGTAGGCGATCTGAGGACTCAGTTTCAGACCATCGTAGGCTTGGAAGAGCAAGGGTTCGGCCTCGTGGTAGCGTCGCAAGTCCGCGAGGACCGAACCGAGGTATAACTGCGCGAGGCAGACGCGCTCGTGTCCAGGCGGACATACCTTCCGCGACATTTCAAGTGCTGCCTCGGCGCTCACCAGCGCCTCTTCAGCGCGCCCGAGCAATTCGAGGCAGTGGCCAATGTTGGTCAGGCTCTCCGCTACGTCCGGATGGTCGCTTGGGTACAGACGCTGACGCATCTCCAGGGCCGCCTCAAACTTCGGCAACGCCTCAGCCGCCCGGCCAAGAGACTCGATGCAGGCGCCCGCATTGTTAAGGCTCGTGGCGACATCCCGATGGTCGCCCTTGAACAAGCGCTGGCGCATCTCCAGCGCCGCCTGATACTTCGGCAACGCCTCCGCTGCACGGTCGAGCGAGTCGAGGCAGTAACCCACGCTGTTCAGACTCGCCGCGACGCCGGGATGATCGCCCGGGAACAAACGCTGGTGCATCTCCAGGGCCGCCTGGCGCTTGGGCAACGCCTCCGCGGCGCGCCCGAGGTGTTCGAGACAGGAACCCAGGTTGCAGAGGCTCTGCGCCACGGCCGTATGATCGCCCTTGAACAGGCGCTGGCGCATCGCCAGCGCGGCTTCGTATCTCGGCAACGCTTCCCTGGCCCGGTCGAGGCACTGCAAGCAGTACGCCATGTTGTTCAGGCTCGTCGCCACTGCGGGATCGTCGCCCTCGGATAGGCGCTGCTGTATCTCCACCGCCGCCTCGTACTTGGGTAACGCTTCCTCCGTGCGGCCGAGGAAATGGAGGCAGGCGCCTACGTTGCCCAGGCTGACCGCCACGTCCGGATGGTCACCCTTGAACAGCCGTTGGTTCATCTCCAGCGCTGCCTCGAAGTCCCGCAACGCCTCCGCCGGGCGATCGAGGGCGAACAGGCACGCGCCCACGTTGTTTAGGCTCGTTGCGACGTGCTGATGGTCGCCCGGGAACAATCGCTGCCGCAGCTCCAGTGCCGCCTCGTACTTCGGCAACGCCTCACCCAGCCGACCGAGGTCCTCCAAGCAGTAAGCGACGCTGTCCAGGGCGGAGGCCACGTTCGGCAGGTCCCTTGGGCACGGGGCCTGGTAGATTCCCAGCGCAGCGGTGGCCGCTTCCAGGGCTGCGTCGGCCTTGCCGTCGGCCGAGAGGAGTTGCTGGCGAACAAGCAGCGCCAGTGCATAGTGCTCATTCTCTGCCCCGAATGTCTCGCGCGCCAGCTCGACGGCACGATCGAGCATCTCATACGCCGGCTCAAACGCCGCGATCTGTCGGTACGTGTCCCCGATCGACAAACGTAGGCGCAGCTCCGCCTCGGGAGCCTCTCTCAGCTCGCCGTCTTCGATGCGCTTCGCGGCGGCGTCCATCATTTCCCGCAGCATGGTCGTGTCGCGGCCGCGGGCCACCGCGGGTCCCACGCCCGAGAGGGTCTGGGCCATGAAGTCGGCGATGCGCTCGGCCTTGTCGCGTTGCTTTTTGGCTTCGTTTGCTTCGGTTACAGCCTTCGCTTCGCTGGCCTCGGCCGCGGCCCGCTGCTGCTCGGCCAGGTTCCGCGATTGTTCGGCGTGCCCGCGCTCCACCACCGCCTGGCGCCAGAACGTGAGCGAGGCCGCGAGGCCGACGGTGACGACCACCACGAACCCCGCGGCGACTGCCGCCGGCAGGCGGTACTTTCGCAGGTACTTGCGCAGCACGTAGGCCGCACTGTCGCGTTTGGCTTCGATCGGCTCGCCGGCCAGGTAATGGCCGATGTCGCGGGCCAGCTCGCCGGCCGACTGGTAGCGCCGCTCACGCTCCTTGGCCAGGCACTTCAGGACGATCGTCTCGACTTCGTCGTTGATCCGTTTGCGGATCGTGCTCGGGCGTACCGGCTCGGCCTTCATGATCCGGTCCAGCACGTCCCGCATGTTCCCGATTACTTCGTACGGGAACTTGCCGGTCAGCATCTGGTACAAGATCACCCCCAGCGAATATACGTCCGTGCGGATGTCGACCTTGCTGGGGATGCCCTCCGCCTGCTCCGGGCTGGCCCAAGGCAGACTGCCCATGAACTGGCCCGTCATGGTCATCAGCGAGGCCTCTTCGGGCG
>CAZWYT010000125.1:0-7643 GCA_964638325.1 uncultured Planctomycetales bacterium | reverse complement strand
ATCGCGCTCTGCGGCGGGTTGATGATCGGCGTCGCCAGCAGCGAGCCGAACACGCCGCCGTTGGTGATCGTGAACGTCCCGCCGCGCAGCTCTTCGATCGTGATCTTGCGCTCGCGCGCCCGCTGGGCCAGATCAGCGATCGCCATCTCGATCTCGGCGAAGCTCAGCCGCTCGGCGTTGCGGACCACGGGGACGACCAGGCCCTGGTCGGTGCTCACCGCGATGCCGATGTCGTAGTAGTTCTTGTAGACGATGTCGGTGCCGCGGATCTCGGCGTTCACGGCGGGCCAGCGTTTCAGAGCGTCGATCGTGGCCTTGACGAAGAACGACATCAGGCCCAGCTTGACGTTGTATTTCCGCTGGAATTCCTCGCCCCGCTCCTGCCGCAGCCGCAGCACCCCCGACATGTCGATCTCGTTGAACGTCGTCAGCAGCGCCATGGTCTGCTGGGCCTCCACGAGGCGCTGGGCGATGCGCCGGCGGAGCATGGTCATGGGAACAGCTTCTTCTGGCCGATAGTCGGCCGTCGATGGTGTGGCCCCGCCGCCCTCGGCGGGGGGCGGCTCAGCCGGGGGCGGCTGGACCACACCGCTCGCCGCCATGTGCCGTTGTACGTCTTCCTTGAGCAGGCGGTCGCCCGGGCCGGTGGCTTGGACGTCGGCCGCGGACAAGCCGGCCTCGGCCAGGGCGCGGCGGGCGGCGGGCATGATGCGCGGCGTGGCGGTGGCCGTATGGCCTTGTACGGCCGGTCCGCCGCGGCGGACGCCGGCCGCCACCTTGTCGCCGTCGGAGGCGGCTCGTACGCCCGCTGGGCGGACGGCCTCCTCGATCAGGGCGATGACCGCGCCAACCGGAACGATTTCGCCCGCGGGCTTGAGCTGCTGCGACAGGAACCCGCTGACGGGCGAAGGCAGCTCCATCGACGCCTTGTCGGTCTCGATCTCGACCACCGCCTCGTCGCGCTCGACGTAGTCGCCCTCGTTCTTCAGCCACGTGCCGATCTGCACCTCAGTGATCGACTCGCCCGCGGACGGAATCTTCAGCTCCACGGCCATTTCAGCTAGCCTCCATCGCGCCAGTCGGTGCTCCGTGGCCAGTAGCGGCCGGTCCGCCGCGGCGGATCGCCGTCGGAGACGGCTCCCACGTTTCCTATCGGCCGTCGGTGGCGAGCGCCTGCGCCAGCAGCCGCTCCTGCTCCAACTTGTGACTGGCGGCGGAGCCGGTCGCAGGGCTCGCGGCGACCGGGCGACCCACGACGTCGAAACGCCGTCCGGCCAGCGTGCCGCCGAATCTTAAGCGGAAGTATGACGCCGCGCCCATGTTCAGCGGCTCCTCTTGAACCCAGTACACGGGCACACTGCCCGGCAAGAGCGACAGGGCACTGTCCAGCGTTTCCGTGGCCAGCGGGTAGAACTGCTCCACGCGCACCAGGGCCACGTCCGGCCGGGTGCGCGCCTGTCGCGCTTGCAGCAGCTCGTAGTACACCTTCCCGCTGCACAGCAGAATACGCCGCACCGCGCTCGGATCATCCGGGCGGTCCGGCAACACGCGCTCGAAGCGGCCGGTGGCGAGCTCCTCCAGCGTCGACGTCGCCTGCGGGTGCCGCAGCAGGCTTTTCGGCGTCAGCACGACCAGGGGCTTGCGCCAGCGCCGCAGTACCTGCCGCCGCAAACAGTGGAAAAACTGGGCGGGTGTGCTGGGTTGGACGATTTGCAGGTTGTCGTCGGCGGCCAGCATGAGGAACCGCTCGAGCCGGGCGCTCGAATGCTCGGGGCCCTGGCCCTCCTGCCCGTGCGGCAACAGCAGCACGAGCCCGCTCAGGCTGTGCCACTTGTCCTCGGCGCTGGCCAGGAACTGGTCGATGAAGACCTGGGCCGCGTTCGCGAAGTCGCCGAACTGGGCCTCCCACAGCACCAGCCCATCGGGGTAGGCGATGCTGTAGCCGTACTCGAAGCCCAGCACCCCGGCCTCGGACAGCGGGCTGTTCCACACCTCGAACGGGGCCTGGTCCGGCGCGAGATGTTGCAGCGGGATATAGGGACGACTGTCCTCGTAGTCATGCAGGATCGCGTGGCGGTGACTGAATGTGCCGCGGCCGCTGTCCTGCCCGCTCAGCCGCACGCGCGTGCCCTCGGCAACGATGGTCGCGTAGGCCAGGACCTCGGCCGCCGCCCAGTCGAGCGGCTTCTCGCCACGGGCCATTTGCCGTCGGTGCTCCAGCCAGCGTTTTAGCTTCGGGTGCAGGTGGAAGTCCTCGGGCAGCCGCGTCTGCGCTGCCAGCAATTGCTCCAGCCGCTCGCGCGGCACGCCCGTATCCACGTCCGGCACGTCCGCGTCGCAACCACCCGCGTACTGGTTCCAGATGCGGCCGAGCGTGCTGGGTCGCGCGCTCATCGCCGGCCCCTCGCTTTGCACGCCAGCTAAATCCTGTTCGAGGCTGGCTCGTCGGTGGGCCGCAATCGCATCCGCCTCGGCGCGCGTCACGCCGCCCAGTTCCAGCAGGCGCTTGAGATACCCGTCCCGTACCGACGGCCGCGCCTCGATCTGCCGGTACAGGACCGGCTGCGTGAAGGCCGGCTCGTCCGCCTCGCTGTGCCCGTAGCGCCGATAGCAGTACATGTCGATGACGACGTCGCGGCGGAACTCCTGGCGGAAGTCCATCGCCAGCCGCACGACCTGGGCCACCGCCTCCGGATCCTCGCCGTTCACGTGGAAGATCGGGCTTTGCAGCATCTTTGCCACGTCGGTCGCGTAGGTAGTCGAGCGCCCCTCGGTGGGCGTCGTGGTGAAGCCGAGCTGGTTGTTGACAATCACGTGCAGCGTGCCGCCCGTGCGGTAGCCGGCCAGCTCGCTCAGGTTCAATGTCTCCTGGACGATGCCCCCGCCCGCAAACGCCGCATCGCCGTGAATGAGCAGCGCCATGCTGCGCTCGCGGCCGGCGTCATTGAGGCGGTCCTGCTTGGCGCGGACGCGGCCAAGCACGACGGGGTTGACGAACTCCAGGTGGCTGGGGTTGAAGCACAGCGCCAGGTGAATTTGCTTGCCGGTCACCGTCGTCCAGTCACCGTGGTAGCCCTGGTGGTATTTCACGTCGCCGCGGCCGAGGTACAGCTCGGCGTCGAGGTCCTCAAACTCGCGGAAGATCTGCCGCGGGCTCTTGCCCAGGATATTGGCCAGCACGTTGAGCCGGCCGCGATGAGCCATGCCGATGACGATCTCGTCGATCCCCTGCTCGCCGGCGTGCTCGATGGCCAGATCGAGCAGCGGGATCAGGCTCTCCCCGCCTTCGAGGGAGAAGCGCTTGGCGCCGACGTACTTCTTCTGAATGAACTCTTCGAAGATGACGGCGTCGGTCAGGCGGGTCAGGATGCGGACCTGCTCGGTGCGTGTCAGCGCGAGCCGGTTCTGCGTGCCCTCCATCCGCTCCTGCAGCCAGTGCCGCGCGGCGAGCTGGTCGATGTGCATGAACTGCACGCCGATCGAGCGGCAATAGGTGTTTCGCAGCAGCAGGATGATGTCGCGCAGGGGGCGGATGGCAGCGCCGTGGATCGTCCGGCTGGAGAAGGGCCGGTGCAGGTCCTCCCGGGTGAACCCGTAGTGCTGGGGCTTCAGCTCCGGGTGGAAGGGGCCGGGGCGGTGCAGCGGGTCGACGGCGGCCAGCAGGTGCCCGCGGACCCGATAGGCGCGGACGAGCTGATCGACGCGGTCTTGCGAGGCGGCGGTCGCGTGCGCGGCGTGCCGGCCGTCGCCGTCCCGCGCGGCCGGCGGATTGAAGATGCTGCTGGGGCGAAAAGAGGGGCCCCAGCGCGGGGCACCCGCCGGCGACTCGCTGTCCCGCAGCGCGGTGAAGTAGGCGCGCCACACGGGCGGCACGGATGCCGGGTCGCGCAGGTACTCGGCGTAGAGCTGCTCGACAAAGGCCAGGTTGCTGCTAGCGGGGACGATTGCCGGCTCGCTCATCGACGGATACCCACGTTCAACGTCTTCGGCCACGGTCGGCGCTCGACGTGTACGCCGGACCACTGCGTACCGGGAATTATATGTCGGAAATTGTGCGTAGGCATGTTTCGGCGTCGCCGGCTAGTTACGCCGCCGCGGACCGACGCTACCATAGGCGGGGTGCGAGGGCGCGGCCGGGCGGCCGTGTCCGGCGTGGCACACTGGAAGGAGAACCAGGGCATGAAACGGAAGGGCGGATGGTTGAGCGGCGGCATCGCGGTATTCGGCCTGCTGCTGGTGACGTGGCCGGTGCGGGCCGGCGGGCTCGATGATTTCAAGCTGCTGCGGGCGATTCCGGCCGATGCGATGGTGGCGTGCGACGCGCGCGACCATGCGGGCCGGCAGTTCGTCGACCAGCAATTCCAGCGGGTGTGGGAAGCGGTCGAGAAGCAGGGCTTTGACCGCGACGTGAAGCGCCTGCTGCGCGGCCTGCTTCAGGACCAGGGGGAGGATGTCGACAAGTTCGATACGCGGTGGCAGCAGATTACGGACCTGGCGGCGGGCGTGACCTGGTCGGGGCTGTGCCAGCGCGAGTGCGCCTTTGCCATCAAGCTCGCCATGCCGGCCGGGGCCGATTTCGCCGTGCTCATGGTCCCGCCGGAGGATCAGATTGCCAAGGACTTCGAGGGGTTGACGGCGATCCTGAAGAACCTGGTCGGCCTGGCGCCGGAGGGGGCGCTGGTCCTGAGCAGCGAGGGCGAGGGCGACGTGCTCGTCCACAAGCTCTCCGTGCCCAACCCGATGACCCCGATCAGTTTCACGCTGGCGCGGCAGAAAGACGTGCTGCTCATCGGCTTCGGGCCGAGCATGGTCGAGCAGTCCCTGGCGCTGCTCCGCGGGCAAAGTGACGCCGCCAGTGCGGCGCTCGCTTCGACCGAGCGGTTTCAGCAGGCATTCAAGAAGCTGCCGGCTCCGACCGACAGCCTTTACTTCGTCGACGTGGTCCGGGTGATGGCGCAGTGCCGGAGCTTCGCCCAGATGGCGGCCCAGATGGCTGCGGCCAGTGCGTCCCAGCCGGCCGAGAGCGCCCCCGCCCACGGGCCCGCCGACTTCCTGCCCAAGATCGTGGACGAGTTTGACCTCTGGGACTACGCCGCCGGCGTGGCCACGACCGACGGGATGAAGACGACCGAAGACCAGATTGTCGTGTTGCGCGACGAGGCCAAGAGCCGCGGGCTGTTCAAGGCCTTTTACGGCAACAGCCCCGTGCGCGACCCGCTCAAGTTCGTGCCCAAGGAAGCCACCAGCGTGAGCGTGAGCAACGGTCTGGACTTCGGCGTGCTCTACAAGACGGTCCTGAATTTCATTGAGAAGGAGATCCCCGAGGGCCAGGGCCTTCTCGAACAATGGAAACAGACGCAGGAAAGCGTCGATTTCAACGTCGAGGAAAACCTGCTTTCGTGGCTCGGCGGCAGCTTCGGCAAGTTCACCGCCACCCGCGGTTCGGCCTACGTGCAGGAGTGGGTCTTCACGCTAGGGGTCCGCGATGAGCAGAAGGCGAACCAGACGCTCGACACCCTGTGCACGCGACTGGACGAGTGGCTCGTTCCGCAGAACGGCGGCGTGGAGGACGCGAAGCTGGAGGCCGCGGAGGGCTTCAAGCGCGTCATTCTGCCGGCGTTTCTGGCGATGCTGCCGATCGGCCGCCCGGTGTTCGGCGTCAAAGACGGGCAACTGTTCATCGGCAGCGGGCCGGAGATCGTCAGCACGGCCCTGGACGTCGGCGCGGGCAAGCATGACAGCTTCGCCAAGAACGAGCGCTTCGTGCAGGAAGGGCTGCCGCTCGGCCAGAACGTGACCTCGTTCTCATTCAAGGATTTGTCCCGCTGGGGTGAGGAGCTCGGCCAGGCATTCGCGATGGCGGGGCTTGCGCAGATGATGATGCCGCCCGAGGCCCAGAAGAACCCGGCGATCGTCACGGCCATGAGTATCGTGAACAAGTTCGGCCGGGTCGTGCGGACGTTGGACTTCTACCGCTCGTCGTGCTCGGTGTCGACGTTCGACGGCAAGATCACGACGATCAAGTCCGTCACAAACTACCAGGAGCCGCCGAAGCCCAAGCCGACGACCCAGGAATCGCCGGAAGAGGGCGCGAAGCCTGAGCCGGCGGTCAAGAAGACGGAGTAACAGCCCGGTCGAAATCCGGGAGGCGAGATTCGGGACCGGTGCGCGAGCCGGCCGACGCATACAGGCGCGTCGGCCGGCTCGTCGCGCGTTCGGCGGGACCGGCGGTTTGCACGCAAGGTGGCCCTGGTCTGCGTGTGTGTTCTGATAAAAGGGGGCGTCCGGGGTCGGCAGCCCAAGGGGCTCAACGTGCTCAAATTTCTGCACCCCCCGGATGAGCACCTTCGTTATGGGACTAGCCATCAGCGAAAGCGAACCGCCAAGGCGCCCCAGGCACGGCCTGCGGCCCTGCCGTGGCCGGCAAGGCGCACACGGCGCGCAGCGCAATAGAGCCCGAAGCGCGAGCGAGGGACAGGCGATCAGCCAGTTGGCAGTGGGCGCATCCATCAAAGAATTGTTCACTGCGCGAGGCACAAAGGCGCGGGGGCACACGGGGAATGGCGGGAATTGGCGGGAGATTGGCGGGTAGGAGAGGAATTGGGCTAGGGACTGAGGGATTAAGGGGCGAGAGGCGACAAGGCAACGGGGCAACGAGGCACGGAGGCACGAAGGCGACGAGGGAACGGGGAACAGGGGGCAGGGGACGGGCTGGCGGGGCGGGTGAACTGCGCGACGGGGCCACGGAGATCGGGAAGTCGACGGGGTCAGGCGACGACTGGCGGCCAGGCGGCTGTACCGACGCGGCCCGGCCGGCCGGAGGGCCGACCGGGCCGCCGCTGATCTTGAGACCGGGCGCTCGCGCGGAGCAGAAACTGGCCGTCGTCACATTCCCGTGAGGATCGCGACGAACGGAGTGATGTCGCCCGCGGCACGCCGGCACATCACTCGTTGCTGCCCAGCATTCTCTCCAAACGAGCGAGCCGCGCTCCTAGCTCATCGATCGTCGACTGCTGGTGGTCGATAACCGCTTGCTGTTCTTGGACTAGCGAATGCAAGCCCTGAATCGCAGCCAATGCGACGCCGTCAGCGTCAATGGTCGTGATTCCCTTGTCGTCCTCGGCGACCGCGAAGGCCGCATAGAAGTCCTGAGCCATCGGACCGATGTGCCGTATGGAGCGGTCTTGAGTCTTGTAGTTCCATGTGCCGATTGGCAGGTCCACCACGCGACTCAAAACCACCGCAACGTCCACGGGATCGATGTTCTCCTTGGCGTTGCGATCCGAGAGTTGAGTCCAAACGCCGCTTCCTGGAGCCAGTCTCGCGCCAGTGCTCGTGCCAGCGGCGGTGTAAAATCGGAACCCGCCGTGCGCCCGGGCGACAAATTCCTCCGTTGCGGTGGAGTTGGTTTGAGCGCCGCCCGACCAAACGAAAGAGCCCTGATGGGTAGCCCGAGCGTCTTCGACGGCCTGGACGGCATATCGCCAGGTTCTATGCGCCCTCCCGCCGGTCCGAATACGGGTGAAAGCCGGTAGTCGGGCGCCAGGGCGGCGCGGTATAATGCACTCCGTCGGAGCAGGCAGATTTCGGTTCTTCCGGGAATTCCGGGATGCGCGCTGGAAAACAAGGGTTTTCGGTCGAGC
>CAZWYT010000124.1:0-7804 GCA_964638325.1 uncultured Planctomycetales bacterium | reverse complement strand
TCGCGGATGGGCTTGAGCATCAGCTTGATGCCCTCCCGCCGCGACAACCGCATGGTCGGTCCGGTGTAGCGTGCCATGCTTAGACCCTCCGCCGTTTGCGTGGCCGACAGCCGTTATGGGGCAGCGGCGTGACGTCTTCGATCGACTGAATCCGCAGCCCGGCGGACTGCAAGGCGGTGATCGCCGACTCGCGACCCGACCCGGGCCCTTTCACGCGCACTTCAATCTCCACGACGCCGTGCTTCTTGGCCTCGTGGGCCGCGTACTGGGCCGCGCGCTGGGCGGCGAACGGCGTGCTCTTGCGGGCGCCGGTGAACTTCTTGTCACCGCCGCTCGCCGGCACCGAGCCGGACGAGGCCCAGCACAGCGTATCGCCGTTCATGTCCGTGATGGTGACGATGGTGTTGTTGAAGGTGGCCCGGATGTGCGCCACGGCCTTGGCCACATTCCGCCGGACGCGACGTTTGGGCCCTGCTGCTTTTGCCACTGGATGGGCTCCCTGACGGCGTTAGCCGCGATGCATTTCCTTGATACCCTTCTTGCCGGCCACAGTCTTCTTTGGACCTTTGCGGGTGCGTGCGTTAGTGCGTGTGCGTTGCCCGCGGACCGGCAGACCACGAATGTGCCGGATGCCGCGATAGCAGCGAATCTCCCGCAGCCGGGCGATGTTCTGCTGAATCTGCCGGCGTAGCTGACCTTCGACGATGTAGTCGCTCTCGATGATGGTCGCGATGCGGCTGACCTCTTCCTCGCTCAGCTTGTTGGCCCGCACCGACGGGTCGATCTTCGCCTTCCTGAGGATCTCGACCGCCCGCGTCGGACCAATCCCGAAGATGTAGCGCAAGGCGATGTCGATGCGCTTCTGGGGGGGGATATCCACACCGGCAACACGTGGCATACGAAACGCGCCTCTCTGGGACCTAGCCCTGCCTCTGCTTGTGACGTGGGTTGGTGCAGATCACCCGCACCACGCCTTTGCGCTTGACGATCTTGCAGTTCTCACAAATCCGCTTGACGCTGCTGCGCACTTTCATCGCTTCAACCTCCCGCCATAGGCGGGCCGCTCACCTTCCGTCCGTCAGTACGTCGGCGCCGTCGGCCGTGACGGCCACGCTGTGCTCAAAATGGGCCGCCCAGGAACCGTCCCGGGTCACGACCGGCCAACCCGTCGCGTCGCCGAGCTTCACGTCCGGCCGGCCGGCGGTGACCATCGGCTCGATCGCCAGGGTCATACCCGGCCGGAGCTCGAAGTCCGCGTGCCGCTGGCTCCGGTCGTAATAGTTCGGGACCTTGGGCTCCTCGTGCATCTCCTGGCCGATGCCGTGGCCGACAAACTCGCGGACCACGCTGAAACCGCCGTCTTCGATGCAACGCTGCATCCGTTTCGCCACGCGGCTCCAGCGCTGCCCGGGGTGAATCTCCCGGATCGCCAGCTCCAGGGCCGCACGGGTCGCATCCAACAACTGCTGAACTCGCGGCGCCGCGCGCCCCACCGCAAACGTCACCGCCGCGTCGCCGCAGTAGCCTCTGAGCCGCACGCCGCAATCGACGCTGACGATGTCTCCTTCCTTCAGCGGCCGGTCGTTCGGTATTCCATGGACCACCTGGTCGTTCACCGAGGCACAGATGCTGGCGGGAAAGGGCATCCGGGCCTGCGGGTGCCGTACGCCCTTGAACAGGGGCGTTCCGCCCGCCTGCCGAATCAGTTCCTCCGCCCGCGCATCCAGCTTCGCCGTGGTCACGCCCGGCCGCACCAGGCTGCCCAACTCGGTCAGCACCTGGTGCACGACCCGGCCCGCCGCCCGCAGCAACTCCACTTCGCGTGGCGACTTGATCACGATCTTGGCGGTCGCCGTGCTCATCTGTCACGGCCCGCCGCCTCAATAATGCGGGACACGGCCGCCTGAACGGCATCCGCGCCGCGCGCCGAGTCCACCGAGAAAAACTGGCCACGCTGCGAGTAGTACTCGATCAGCGGCGCCGTTTGCGCACGATACGTCTCCAGCCGCGTGGCGATCACCTCGCGGCGATCATCGCGGCGCTGGATCAACTCACCGCCGCACCTGTCACACCGCCCGTCCACCTTGGGCGGCAGAAAACTAGTATTATAGGTGGCGGCACAACCGTTGCAAACACGGCGGCCCTCGAGGCGGCGAATGATCTCAGCGTCATCGAGCTTGAAATCGACGACGGCGTCGACCTGCAGGCGGCGGTTGCGGAGGCCGGCATCCAGGGCTTCGGCCTGCGGCACCGTCCGCGGGAAACCGTCCAGGATGAAACCGGTCCCGGCGGGCAAACGATCGATCGCCGCCAGCATCACGCCGGTGATCACGTCGTCGGGCACGAGCGTGCCGGCATCCATGTATTGGGCGGCCTTTTTGCCGATCGGGCTGCCCTCCTGTCGCTCGCGCCGCAGCACGTCTCCGCTGGACAACTGCACGAGCTGGCGGCGCTCCGCGAGGCGCTGCGCCTGCGTGCCCTTACCCGAGCCGGGCGGTCCGAGGAAGATGAGCCGCGTCGCGGGCATCAGTACATACGTCCTTTCACGCGGGCGACCCCTTCGCTTCCCAGGAAGCCCTCGTAGTTGCGCATGATCAGATTGGCTTCCATCCGCTGGATCAAGTCGAGGGCCACGCTGACCACGATGAGTAAGCCCGTTCCGCCGAGAAAAGCCGAGATCCGGTAGGGGATCTCAAGCTGCGTCGCGACCACGGACGGGATCAGGGCGATGGCCGCGAGGAACCCGGCGCCCACGTAAGTAATCCGCGTCATGACGGATTCCAGATAGTCCGCCGTGCGCTTGCCGGGCCGCAACCCGGGAATAAAGCTCCCCATGTCGCGGAGGTTGTCGGACAGCTCCTTGGGCCGGAACTGGACGGAAACCCAGAAGTAGGCGAAGAAGTATACGAGGGCGATGTAGGACACGTCATAGATGAACGAACCGGGGCGAAAGGCATCCTGGAAAAAGCCCCAGACCGTGGCCGGCCACATGTTGTAGAGCCACCCGAACACCATGCCGGGGAACAACAGGAACGAGCTGGCGAAAATGATCGGCATTACGCCGCCGTGATTCACGCGGAGCGGCAGATAGTGCCGCATGCCGCCGACCATCCGGCGGCCGCGCGTCTGCTTGGCCTGCTGGATGGGAATCCGGCGCTGCGCCTGCGTGATGAGGATCGAGCCCGCCACCACCAGGACGAAGAACACGACGAGGAACACGATCCTCTCGGGCGTCATCACGACGCCGGCCGCCGCCCCGCCCCCGCCGATGCTCGCCGTGAAGCCGCGCCAAACCTCGATGAAGACGTAGGGCATGCGGGCAATGATGCCGGCCATGATGATCAAACTGATGCCGTTGCCGATGCCATACTCGTCGATCTGCTCGCCGGTCCACATCAGGACCATCGTGCCGCACATCAGGCCGGTGAGGGCCATGATGATGAACTGGAAGGAGTTCTGAAACTCGGGGTAGACCAGCTCCTGCGCATTCAGATAGCGCACCCAGAACGTGGCCTGCACCAGGCAAAGCACGACCGTCGTGTAGCGGGTGTACTCGCTGATCTTGCGCCGGCCGCTTTCCCCTTCCTTGGCAATCTTCTCGAGCGCCGGAACCACCGTCACCAGCAACTGGAGGATGATCGAGGCGCTGATGTAGGGCATGATGCCCAGGCCGAAGAGCGTGCTCTGGCCCAGGTCACCGCCGGTGAACATGGCGAACAGCTCAGCGGCCTGCTCGGCCGCCCCCCCCGCGGTCTGCCAGTGCTTGGCGAGCTTGTCCTGGTTCACGCCGGGTAGCGGCACGTAGAAGCCGATCCGGTAGACGCACAAGAGCAGCAACGTGAACAGGACCTTCTTGCGGAGGTCGGGGATGCGGAAGACGTTGACAAACGCACGAAACATCGGCGTCTAACCTCGCGCCGCCAGGCGTCAACCGGGGCGGGCCGGCTCGGACTGGGCGACGTTCTTCCTGGCCGTGTTACGCTTGGCGCGGGCCTTCTGCGCCGGAGTGGCCCGCTCAATCACCTGCGCGGCTCCGCCCGCCTTCTCGATCGCGGCCTTCGCGCCGGCACTGAACGCGTGGGCCTCGACCGTCAACTGCTTGGACAAGGCGCCCGCGCCGAGGACCTTTACCAGGGGTGCCGCGCCGTGCACCAGGCCAAGCTGCCGCAGCACCTGCAGGCTCACGGTCTGCCCGTCGCGACACGCCTGCTCGAGGCCGGACAGGTTCACGATCTGGTACTCGGTACGAAACTCGAAGTTGCTGAAGCCGCGCTTGGGCAGACGGCGGAAGATCGGCATCTGGCCGCCTTCGTGCAGCGGCCGCACGCCGCCTCCCGCACGCGACTGGCAACCCTTGTTCCCGCGCCCGCAGGTCTTCCCATGACCGCTGGACTCGCCGCGCCCCACGCGCTTCCGTCGCTGGTGGGCCCCCGCCTGCATGGTAATTTGATTAAGCATCATGCGGCGACTCCTGTCCGTGCGGGGGGAGGACTGGCGCGCTGCCACCCGCCGACGGCCCCTCGTCCGCTGCGAAGACACCGGCCGCCGCGACCTCCGGCTCCGCTTCGGCCAGCGCGTTCACCGCCGGCTTGGCGGGCTCGCGCTCCGGAGGCAGGTCCAGCGTCACGCCGCGCAGGGTCTCGACCAGCGCGCGTGTCCGCAACATCTTCAGCCCGTTGACGGTTGCCTTGACCAGGTTCTTCGGGCTCGTGGAGCCGTAACACTTGGTGAGCACGTCTTTCACGCCGGCCAGTTGGAGCACGGCCCGCGGGGCGGCCCCGGCGATGACGCCGGTTCCGGGGGCGGCCGGAATCAGCATGATGCGGCTGGCCCCGAACTTGCCCATGACGCGATGCGGAATCGTCGTGCCGCGGAGCGGTACGCGAAACATGACCCGGCGGGCGAGCTTGACGCCCTTCTCTACGGCCATGGGGACCTCGTTCGCTTTGCCGTAGCCAAAGCCGACCTGACCCTGGCGGTCACCGACGACCACGAGGGCTCCGAACGAGAACCGCCGGCCGCCTTTGACGACGGTCGCGCACCGATACAGCTTGACGACCGTATCTTCAACGGTCCGTTCGTCGCCGGTGACCGCCCGAGCCGCTCTGCGGTCGGAGCCACGCCGGCGGGGTGAAAAGCCGGGCCTGCTTGCCATACGCTGCCGTCCTGCTCCTGAACTAGAACTTCAACCCGACTTCACGGGCCGCTTCGGCGAGGGCCTTGATGCGGCCGTGATACCTGCGGCCGCGCCGATCGAAGCAGACCTGCTCGATGCCGAGCTGTTTTGCCTTCTCCGCCAAAGCCTTTCCGATGAGCTTCGCCGCGCTCACGTTGCCGCCATAGCCGAGCTGCGGGCGGAGCTCCTTGGACCGGGTGTTCACCGCGCACAAGACCCGGCCGGTGTCGTCGTCGATAATCTGGGCCGCGATGTTGCGCAGCGAGCGGGACACCGCCAACCGCGGACGCGCCGCGGCGCCGCGGACCTTGCGCCGCACGCGCTGCACCCGACGGGCCTGTCGCCAGCTTTTGACCAGCTCTCTCTTCATGCGGTCGTTCCTCGTACTCCGCGCGCTTAGCCGCCGGCGGCGGCACCGCCCGCGAAGACCTTGCCGGCCTTGCGGCGGATGCGCTCGCCGCGGTAACGGATGCCTTTGCCCAGGTAGGGCTCGGGCTTGCGGAGCTTCCGCACCTCGGCGGCGAACTGTCCGACGGCCTGCTTGTCCGGGCCGGTCACGACGAACCGAGCCGGCTCGGTATTGCCGCGGGCCGCGGGGACTTCCACCTTGATCTCCACGCCCGCCGGGATCGGGACGTCGAACTGGGCCGGCCGGCCGAACCCGCGGCCCGAATAGCCGCAGTTGAGCAGCAGACGCCGCCCGTCGACCTTGACGTTATAACCCGTGCCGTAGATCTCCAGCCCGATCTGGTAGCCCTCGGCGACGCCCTTGACCATGTTGGCGATCAAGGCGCGGGACAGCCCGTGCAGGGCCCGGTTGTGGGCCACGTCGTCCGGGCGCCGCACCACGATCTGGTTCTTCTCAACCGCCGCCGTGATGGGGAACGGCAGCGTCCACGAGAGCTTACCCTTCGGCCCGGCGACGTTCACGGTCTGCCCGGCGACGTCGACATTCACGCCGCCGGGGACGGGAATCGGTTTGTTACCAATACGCGACATAGCCTCACCACACGGTGCACAACACTTCGCCGCCGATGCGCTGCTGCCGGCACTGGCGGTCGCTGAGCACGCCCCGGTTCGTCGAGACAATGGCCACGCCCAGGCCGTCGCGGACGCGCCCGAGCTCGTCGACGCGGGTGTACTGGCGACAGCCGGGCCGGCTGACGCGCTGGAGATCGAGGATGACTTTTTCGCCCTGGGGGCCGTAGCGGAGGTCGATCTCGATGACGCCCTGGCCGATGGCGTCGTCGATCGACAGGTAGTCCCCGATGTACCCTTCCTCTTTCAAGACCCGCGCTACGCCCAGGCACACCTTGCTGCGCTTGATACGCACGCGTTTCTTGCCCACGGAGTTGGCGTTGCGAATCCGCGTGAGCATGTCGGCAATGGGATCCGAGGTCGGCATCGTCAGCGTCCCCTACCAACTGGCCTTACGCACTCCCGGAATGCGGCCCTCGAGAGCCAGCTTCCGGAAGCAGCACCGGCAGACCTTGAACTTGCGGTAGACGGCCCGCGCGCGGCCGCACAGCTCGCAGCGCGTATAGGCCCGCACCCGGTACTTGGGCGGCTTCTTGCACTTCAATTTGAGCGCCAGTCTGGCCATCGTCCACCTAGCTCCTGAACGGCATGCCCAGCAGCGTCAGCAACAGGCGGGCCTCGCCATCGTTGCGCGCCGTCGTGCAGATCGTAATATCCATGCCCTGTTGAAAAGTTACCTTGTCCGGGTTGATCTCCGGGAACACGCCGTACTCGGTCAACCCCATCCCGTAGTTCCCGCGGCCGTCGAAGCTGCTGGGGTTCAGCCCGCGGAAGTCGCGGACGCGCGGGACGGCCAGCGCGATCAGCCGGTCGAGGAACTCGTACATCCGCTGGCCGCGCAGCGTGACCTTCAGACCGACGTCATAGCCCTCGCGCAGCTTGAAGTTCGACACGCTCTTGCGGGCCTTGCAGACCAGCGGCTTCTGCCCGGTCACGGTGGCGAGCGACGTTTCCGCCTCGGCGAAGCGCTTGTTCTCGCGGGCCTTGTTGCCAGACTCGGCCACCGCCTTGCCCAGGCCCATCGAAACGACGATCTTCGCCAGTTTCGGCAGGGACATCAGATTCTGGCGCCCGAGGTCGGTCTTCAGCCGGGGTACCACCTCCTGCCGGTATTTGTCAAGCAGTCGCGCCATTAGCCGGCTCCGCCTTTCGACTTCTTGTCGGCGTGGGTCACGTCACTGAGCACCGCGCCGCTGCCGTGGCGGCCCGTGCACACGCGGCGCTTGGTGACCTTGCCGGCGGCGTCCACGGCCGTCTCGAAGCGCACCCGGGCACCGCGGTCCGCCTTGGGGTCCAGCGGCATGACGTTGGAAATGTGCAGCGGGGCCTCTTTGCGGATGCGGCCGCCCTGCGGGTTACGCTGGCTCTTGCGCACGTGGCGGTAAACCAGGTTGACCCCCTCGACCAGCACGCGCTGCTTCTCCGGGATCACCCGCAAGACCTTGCCTTTGGCCCCGCGGTGGTCCCCGGAAATCACCACCACCATGTCGTCCTTGCGAATCCGCGCCGCCATGGCTACCAGACCTCCTCGGCCAGCGAGATGATCTTCGCGAAGTTCTTCTCGCGCAGCTCGCGGGCCACCGCCCCGAA
>CAZWYT010000123.1:0-7933 GCA_964638325.1 uncultured Planctomycetales bacterium | reverse complement strand
GAAAACTCTATTCCACGCGGTCCAACAGGCCGCATAAAGTGCGAAAGTCGAACTGGGAGCGAGTGAAGAAACTCCTTGGCAGCGAGCTCAGCTTCGAGGGCCTGGAGCTCGACGCAGGCTTGCTCAAGCTCTCCGGCGCCATCAAGAGCAGCCCGAACGCCCGCCTCGAAGTCCGCAAGCTACTCGAGCCCGACACGAGCAACTGGCTCCACGCGGCCAACGACGTGATCGGGGAGGCAGTCCTCAAACTGAAGGAGACACACTACGCCGGCCTCGCCATCCTCGTTGACGACCTCGACAAGATGATTCTTCGCCCGCACGACAAGGCCGGCTGCTCCACGATCGAGTACCTCTTTGTCCATCGCGCCGCTCAGCTCACCGCTTTTCTCTGTCACACCGTCTACACGATGCCCCTCTCCCTGGCCTACTCTCACCAGGAACAGACCATCAAGAACCTCTACGGCGGCCACGTCCCGGTCATCCCCATGACTAAGATTGCGACCCAGCCGCCCAAAACAAAGTCCTACGCCCCCGGCGTCGAGAAATTCCGCGAGATGATTGCCGTCCGCCTGCAAAGCGCAGGCGCTGACGAGCCGAAGGTCTTCGCATCCAACGAGGTGCGCGATGAGCTGATCCGCCTCACCGGCGGTCAGCCGACGGCGCTCATGACCCTGGTCCGCGAGGCGATTGTCACGCACGGCTTGCCTATCGACGCGGCCTCGCTTGACCGCGCACGCAACGAGGGCCAACGTGAGTACGCCCGCCTGCTCCGCGAGGAGCATCAACCGCTCCTGCAGCAGGTCCGGCGCAGCGGCAAACTCGCGCGGACGGAAAAGAACGAGGCCTTGTTTCGCGAGCTGCTCGAAAGCCGTGCTATCCTTCAGTATGTCAACGACGCCGAGTGGTACGGCGTCAATCCGCTCGTCCCCGAACCGCCGCGCCCGCCCGCGCGGCGCCGGTCAAAATGAACCCACCGGAGCCAGCAGGCCGGCCGTTTGCCGAACCCGCCCGCCAGAGTAGCGAGCTGCATGCTCTGTGCCGCATGCTGGAAGTCTCCCGTAACTGCTTCTCGTTGAGCATCGCCGTTTGCAACAGCCCGGCCCTGCGGGATTACTTGATCGAGCGCGTCCGTGCCGCAGACCCGGCCGTCGAGGTCGTGGAGATTCCGCCCGGGACGACGGACGTGTTCGGCACCGTATCCAATGTCGCAAGCGACTTGCACCGTACGGCTGTCTTCGTCGTCGGATTGGAACAATCGGTTGCGTCGGCCGACGCAGATCATCCCACGCTGCGTTCCTTGAATGCTTCGCGCGAGCTATGGGAGCGGACCTTCCGCTGCCCGGTCGTTTTTTGGGTTCCGGACTACGTCGCGGGACTCCTGTCCGCCCACGCGCGCGACTGGTGGCGCTATCGCAGCCATAGCTTCGAGTTCGTCTCCGAGCAGGCCCATGCGCTTGCCGGCCTGACCGACCAGTTCGCGGGTGATGTTGACGCCGCGGCTTCACTCGCCGCCGATGAGAAGCGTTTCCGCATCGCGGAGCTCGAGCAGCGGCTTGCCAGCGCCGGCGCCAAGCCGGACGGCGCGCTGCTTCCGCACGTTCTGACCTAGTTGAATGAGCTCGCGGTCCTCTACGAAACAATAGGGCAGCCGCGCCGGGCCATCGGGTACCACGAGCAGCAATTGGCGCTTGCCCGTCAGATCGGCGACCGCCGCGGCGAAGGCTACGCCCTGGGCAACCTGGGAAACGCCTACGCCGCGTTGGGCGAGATGCGCCGGGCCATTGAGCTCTACGAGCAAGACCTCGAAATCGCCCGCGCGCTCGGCGACCGCCGCGGCGAAGGCTACGCCCTGGGCAACCTGGGAAACGCCTACGCCGCGTTGGGCGAGATGCGCCGGGCCATTGAGCTCTACGAGCAAGACCTCGAAATCGCCCGCGCGCTCGGCGACCGCCGCGGCGAAGGCCAGGCCTTGGGCAGTCTGGGCAACGCCTACGCCGACTTGGCCGAGCCGCGCCGGGCCATCGAGTTCTACGAACAACACCTGGACGTCGCCGGTGCAATCGGCGACCGGCGCGGCGAAGGCAACGCCTTAGGCAACCTGGGCTCCGCCTACGCCGATTTGGGTGAACTGCACCGAGCCATCGAGTTCTGTGAGCAACAGCTCAATATCGCCCGCGCGGTCGGCGACCGCCACGCCGAAGGCAATGCCTTGGGCAACCTGGGCATCGCCTACGCCGCCTTGGGCGAGCCGCGTCGGGCCATCGCGTTCTACGAGCAAGTCCTCGAAATCGCCCGCGCGATCGGCGACCGCCGCGGCGAAGGCCACGCCTTGGGCAGTCTGGGCAACGCCTATTTCGAGTTGGGTGAGCCGCGCCGGGCCATCAGGTTCCACGAGCAAGACCTCGAAATCGCCCGGGCGACCGGCGACCGCCGGAGCCAGGGCACCAGCTTGGGTAACCTGGGCAACGCCTACGGCGCCTTGGGCAACCTGGGCCTCGCCTACGCCGCGTTGGGCGAGCCGCGCCGGGCCATCGAGTTCTACGACCAACACCTCGATATCGCCCGCGCGATCGGCGACCGCCGCGGACAGGCCAGTACCTGTTGGAACATGGGCCTCGCGTACGAGAAGCTCGGCAACCTACCCCGCGCGGCGGAACTGATGCAGGTCTTGGTCGATTACGAGCGCGAGCTTGGCCACCCCGACGCCGAGAAACACGCCGCCCGCCTCGCGGCCCTCCGCGCCCGCCTCAAGTAGCCCGCCCGCTCCTTCCCTCCGTGCCTCCGTGCCTCGTTGCCTCGTTGCCCCGTTGCCTTAGCCCGTCTTGTTACTCGGCGTTGCTCCGCCACTTTCCCGCAATCTCCGCCCAATTCCGCCAGTCCCTGCGTGCCTTCGCGTCCTCCGTGGTGAATACTTGACCGTGTGAGACGCCCATGCCCCGCCCGCACACCCCGAACTCGCTCTTCGCTACTCGCTATTCTCGCTTCTCGGCGTCTCCACGCGTTGGCGGTTCTCTTGTTTGCCCAACGTCGTATAAAAACCAACCTACAACGCAACCCGCCGAAGAGTCTCTTTTACGCCCCACACAAACATGAGATTCTTGAGACTCTTGAGCACTTCCGTTGCCGGCCCAGAAACGCGGTTCGCCCTCCAAGCGGCCGCGCCGGGGGCGAGCCGCCACCCCGGTACTACGTATCGCTGCGCCCGATCACCGCGATGCGATATTGGCGGGCCAGCGCGAGCGTCCGCTCGCGCTCCAGGATAATCGTCCGACCCGCCTCGACGATCAGACCGGCGGCGCGGGCCCGGTGCAGGTTCTCGATCGTCTGTGGTCCGATGGCGGGGACGTCGAACCGCATGTCCTGGTTCGGCTTGGCGACCTTGACAAGCGTCCAGCCGCCCGCCGGGCACAGCTCGCCCGCCCGCGCGATCAGCTTGTCCGTCCCCTCGATCGCCTCCACCGCGATGATCTCGCGCTCCTTGACGGCGACCGCCTGCCCGATGTCCAGCGCCGCGATCTGCTTGGCGAGCGGCCAGGCGAAGTCGGCGTCGTCGCGGACGCTGCGCGACGGCTCCCACGGCGTCAGCACGCCCACCGTGGCCAGCGCCTCCGGGCAATAGCGGGTGGAATCGACCACGGTCAGACCTCGCCGCTGCAATTCGTCCGCGACCGCGCCGAGCAGCGTGTCGTTGCGCTTATCGCGCGCCTGGAAGTACCACACGCGTATGCTCGTCAGGTCCGGCAGGTATTGCAACCACTGGAGCCAGCGCGGTCCGGCGAACATCTGCGCTTTGCTGACGCGGCCGGCCATCACCACCTCGCGGCAGCCGGCCCGCTTGAGCGCGCGAATCCACCGCCCCAGTTGCACGATGCCGCGCCAGCAGAAGGTGTCCGCCAGCTCGCGCAGCGCCGGGTCGGCGCAGCCGCGCAACGCGATCACCGTGACGCTCCGCCCGCCGGCGTGCGCCCCGCGCGCGACGAGCTTGGGGAGCTCACCCGCGCCGGCGATCAGGCCGAGCGGGGTCTGGGACGGGCTCAGTTGCAGTGGCATGGCGGGTCTCGCACCGGCGTGCGCTCGTTATCCCTGGTCGCGCGGCATCAGAGGTTCGAGGTGCGCGAGCAGATCCGGGATGTCGTTGGCGATGGTCCGCCACACCTCGTCCAGGTCGACCTCGTCGTAGGCATGAATGAGCTTGTCCCGCATACCCGCGATCAAGGCCCAGGGGGCCAGGGGATGAGCCGCGCGGAACTCAGCGGAGAGCCGCTTGACGGCTTCGCCGATCACGAGCAGTTGATGAAGCACCGCCGACTGTGTCTTAGCGTCCTGCTTGAACGTATCGCGGGTCAGGCCTGCCGCAAAGTCGAGCACGCGACGAGCGGCATGCACGATGTCGACGAGAGTCACCTCATCCCGCGACATAGATACTCCGGGCGGTCCCCAGAATCTCGCGCTTTCGGAAAGGGTTGCGGCTGTGCTCGATGGCCTGTCGGCTGACAAGATCGACCGGCCGGCCGACCAACTCGGACAACTCGGTCTGCATGCGGATGTGGTCGAGCAAGCTCCACTCGGCGTCCGGCCCGAAGGTCACGAGGATGTCGAAGTCGCTCTCCGGCGTGAAACCCGCGCCCCCCGCCGACCCGAACAGCGCTAACTCGCGGATACGCCAGCGCTGGCAAAACCCGCGCAGCTCTGCGTCGGTCAACGGCAGGGCCTGCTGCATACGCTACCCGGTTTCTCCCCGCGCTTCAGGCGGGTTCGCTGCCTCGGGCGCCGGCGCTTTCTCCGCCCGCGGCTCCAATTCGAAGACGTGATGTGGCGTGCGCTCCGCGTCGTGGTCGTAGCCCAGCAGTTGCCGGCTCAGCTTGCCGTCGCTCTCCATGATCGTCCAGGGCGTCGTGACTATAGCGCTGACCGGCAGCATCAGCCAGTTCCCCGTGAAGCGGGCGTAGCAGTACCCCATCGCGAAGTAGTCTTCCCAGCCGCCGCGGTACACGTTGTGCGGATCCGTCTCATCGCTCCGCCCGTGCCCCTTGTCCTCGAACGGGTCTTCGAAATACAGCGGCAAGTGCGCCACGGCGCCGCTTTCCGCGCAGACGGTCGTACCCGTCCACCCGCGCTGCCGCGGCTCAGCCGCCGCGTAACGCGCCTTCACGTCGGCCGCGGTCGGCGAGTCCTCCTGCGCCGTCACCGAGGGCCCGTCCTCGCGAAACTGGTTCGGCACGTAGGTGCAGCCAAAGGCTACGATCCCGAGGAGCGCCCCGCACCCAACGACCGTCTGCCACGCACGCGCTGCCATGTACCTGCACCTCCGCGTGATCGCTGCCAGCCGCTTATTCATCGGCCGCAAAGTCGATCGCATAGTTGCTCGGTTCCTTCGTGATCATTACGTCGTGCGGGTGCGATTCGACGACGCCCGCGCTGGTCACACGCACAAACCGGCTCTTGTCCCGCAGTTCGTCGATGGTCTGCACGCCGCCGTAACCCATGCCTTGCCGCACGCCGCCCACGAGCTGGTATACATATTCGCTCAAACGCCCGCGGTAGGGAACCCTTCCCTCTACGCCTTCGGGCACCATTTTTTGCGGCTGGTCGGTCGCCTGAGCGTACCGCTCGGCACTGCCGCGGGCCATCGCCGCCAGCGAGCCCATGCCGCGGTACTCCTTGAAATGCCGGCCTTTCCACAGCACGAGCTGCCCGGGCGCCTCTTCCAGACCGGCGAACAGCGAGCCGATCATCACGCTGTGCGCCCCGGCGGCCAGCGCCTTGACGATGTCCCCGCTGAAGCGGATGCCGCCATCCGCGATGATCGGCACCGGCGCCCCCTGGGCACACGTCAGGATCGCCGAAATCTGCGGAATCCCCGCCCCGGCGATCACCCGCGTCGTGCAGATCGCCCCGGGTCCGATGCCCACCTTGACCGCGTCGGCCCCGGCGTCAGCCAGGTCCTTAACCGCTTCCGGCGTGGCCACGTTGCCGGCAATGATCTCGATCGAATACTGCTTGCGCAGCTCCTTCACCGTCTCAATGACCGGGTCGCAATGCCCGTGGGCGGTATCGACGACCAGCACGTCCACGTCGGCGGCGATGAGCTGGGCGGCCCGTTCGTAGTCCAGGACGCCGATCGCCGCTCCCACCCGCAGTCGCCCGCGGCGGTCGGAGCAGCGGTGCGGGAACTCGCGCGTGCGCTCGATGTCGCGCATCGTGATCAGGCCGGCCAGCCGGCCGCGCTCGTCCACGAGCAGCAGCTTCTCGACCTTGTGCCGCTTGAGGATCGCCTCGGCGTCGTCGAGCGTGGTGTGGGGCGGGGCCTTGACCAGATTCTCGCTGGTCATCACGTCGGCGATGCGTTTGTCGGGGGCCTCGAGGAACTTCAGGTCGCGCCGCGTGAGGATGCCGACCAGCGTGCCGTCCTGGCGGGTGATCGGGATGCCGCTGACGTTGTGCAGCCGCATGATCTCGCGCGCCCGCCCGACGGAGTCCTCCGGCCGCAGCGCGACGGGATCCAGGATCACGCCGCTCTCGGAGCGCTTGACCTTGTGGACCTCGCGCGTCTGCGCCTCGACGCTGAGATTGCGGTGGATGATGCCGATGCCGCCTTCCTGCGCGAGCGCGATGGCCAGCGTGCTCTCCGTGACGGTGTCCATGGGCGCGCTGACGAGCGGGATGTGGATGCGGATGTTGCGCGTCAGTTGGGTGCTGACGTCGAGGTCGCGGGGGTGCACTTTCGCGCGGCGCGGCACGAGGAGCACGTCGTCAAACGTGAGGGCTTCCCCGACGATCTTCGTGGAGTGATACAGGCCTGCCATAGGTCAAGATAATACGGCCGCCGCCGGCGCCGTCAAGACCAAGGCAACCGCCACGGCGCCAAGACGCCGAGAAGAGAATCGGGCGGCTGAGGGTTTGCGCGAAGCGTCGCTGTATTCCCGCGCCGCGCCTTCTTTTGACCTCTTGGCGACCTCGGCTTGGCGGTTACGGGGGAATTTCTTGACCGCGTGCCGTGCGTCGCGCGACAATCTACGGGGCGTGAGGCCCGGTTGGGGCTGTTCGAGACGCGGGTTTTTCCGCCGACGCGGGTGATCATTTCGGAGCGCGAACATGGTGTGGCGATTGCGGGCGTCGTTGGCATTCGTCGTTCTGGTCGCGGGCGTGCCCCCTCTGCTGGCCGACGAGGAGTACGACCGTCTGCTCCAGTCGTTTGAACAGGCCCAGCAGAAATGGTCTGAGCAGACGCGCGATCTGAAAAAGGGCAAAACTCCACCGCCCGAACCGTCGCGGACCTTCGTGCCCAAGTTCCGCGCCTATGCGAAGAAGCACGCCGGCAAACCAGAAGCAATCCCCGCCTTGGTCTGGCTGATCAACGCCACACGGACGGACGTGCAGAAGAGTGAGCCGGAACCCGTCGCCACATGGGCCGTGCGGGCGCTGCGGCGGGACCATGCGGCCAGCCTGGCGCTCGGCGAGGTTATGGAGGACTTACGCAACGCCGTCGACTCGGTCAGTTGCGAGCACCTGGTCCCGTTCTACGAGCTGGTCCGCAGGAAGAATCCGGACCCGGAGGTAAAGGCCGCGGCGACGTTCAATCTGGCATATACGCTGTGGACCGGCGGCCCCGGGGCGCGCGACGGCACCGAGCAGCGGGCGGCCGAGCAGAAGCGCGCCGGCGAGCTGTTCCGCGCGGTCGTGAAAGAGTACCCGGATTCTGCGGTGGCCGAGGAGGCGCAGGACTTCATCCGCCAGTTGGAGCATATCGAGGTCGGCCTGCGGGCCCCCGAGGTCGTCGGGACGGACGCGAACGAGAAGGAGGTCCGGCTTTCGCAGTTCAAGGGGCGGGTGGTGGTGCTGCTGTTCTGGGGATTCTGGTGAGGGCCCTGCCGCGCGATGCTCCCGCAGGAGCGGGAAATGGTGCAGCGGCTGGCGGACAAGCCGTTCACGC
>CAZWYT010000122.1:0-8381 GCA_964638325.1 uncultured Planctomycetales bacterium | reverse complement strand
AGCGGCCCTTTGGGTGCTGGGCACAAAAGGTTCCTGACACCTTTTTTCGCCCCGAGGTCAGGCCCACACGCCGGGGAGTTTGTGGTGGCACTCAGGGCACACGCCACGCTGGAGCTTGTCGGCGATGACCTTGAACCCAAGCCGCTCAATCACGCGCGCGCCACAGCCGGCACAGAAAGTGTTGTTGGCTTCGTGGGGGGCGATGTTGGAGGTATACACATAGCGGAGGCCGGCGGCCCGGCCTGCGGCACAGCCGGCTTCGAGCGTCTGTACCGGCGTGCGCGGCAAATCGGTCAGACGATACACCGGCACGAAGCGCGCGAAGTGCAGCGGCACGTCGTCGCCCACGTGCTCGTGCACCCAGGCCACCATCTCCTGCATCTTGACCGGGTCATCGTTATAACTGGGCACCACGAGGTTGAGCAGCTCGAGCCAGCACTTCGTGCGCTGCTTCAGAGTCTCGATGGCCTGCAACACGGGGGCCAGCTTGATGCCACACACGCGGTGATAGAACTCTTCGTCGAAGCCCTTCAGCGAGACCACGAACGCGTCCACGTGCCGGGCCAGCTCCAGCAGCGGCTCGGGCTCGACAAACGCCGCGGTCGCCACCACCACGTGCAGCCGCACTTTCTTCGCCGCAATGGCAACGTCCCGGGCGTACTCCAGGAACGCGACCGGTTCGGTGTAGCTGAAGGCGATCGTGTCGACCTTCTTCTTGCGGGCATAGGCGACGGCGTCGTCCGGCGTGAGCGCGAAGGTTTTCAGCTCATCCGGCATTTTCTGCGAGTGCTCCCAGTTCTGGCAGTACAGGCAGCGCACGTTGCAGCCGCCGACGCCGATCGTGAGCGTCTGGCTGCCCGGCCGGAAGTGGTTCAGCGGCAGCTTCTCGATGGGGTCGATGCTGAGGATGCACGGGTTGTTGTAGGCGCGGGTGAAGAGCCGGCCGGCGACATTGGTGCGCGTCCGGCAGAAGCACGTCTCGCCATCCTGCAGCACACAGTGAAGCGGGCAGACGAAGCACTGAATCTTGCGGTCGGGCAACTGGCTGTAGAAGTCGATCTCGCGGGCCCAGGTGGGGCCGTCCGCGGCGCAGGCGCGCCGCGTCAGCGGTCCGAGCAGGCATGCCAGGCAGACCGCGCCGGTGCAGTACCCGGCCGAAGTCAGCAGATCGCGACGCGTGAGCTCACCGGCGGGCATGGGGACACTTCCGGGCAAGCGCGGGGTCACTGCGACCCCTTCTTGGGCCGCAGGGCGCAGCCCTTTTCGCAGTTCTCCGCCTGCGGGCCGCCAGCGAGGTCGGCCGACTTCCGCTCGATTCCCTGGGCGAGCTGCTGCCCGCGCTCGCGCAGTTGGCCGATGAACTCCGGATTCAACATGAACTTCGCGACCCGGCCTGGCAGACCGCGCTCCCCCGTCAGGCGGTCGATCTCCGCGTGCAGCTCCCTGGCGCGGTCGGGCGGCGCGATGCGCTGAGCCAACTGGACTTTGGCCAGCTCGAATTCGGTGTCCGACATGCCGGCCGCTTGATGAGCCGTCTTGCGCAGCAGCGCCTTACGCTTCTGCTGCTCGTCCTTGCTCAGCGGGCCCAGGCGTTCGGGGGCGTGGGCCAGCTCCTCGTTGATGGCCGTCTCCAGCGCGGGCTCGCTTTGCCCGCGCGCCCGCGCGAGCCATTGCTCATACTGCGAATGGTCGCTGGCCTGACCGACGCGCACGGGGTCCTTGAGGTTCTTCGGCGGCACCAGGCAGGCCTTGTAGTCAGCAATCACCTGACGCTGACCGGGATTCAGGACCTGCTCCACCTCGCCTTCGAGCTCGGCCAGGGCTGCTCCCTTCGGTAGCGCGGGGCCGGCAGCCTCAGTGCAGAGTGCCGTGATTCGCTCAATCTGCCGCTGATCAAGCTGCAACCCGTTGATCAGGTTCCAGTTGTTGATTTCCTTTCGCAGGCGGCTGATCTCCGCGCGCTGTTGCTCCACACTCTCCAGCGGCTGCTCCGCGGTGCCTTTCGCGTAAACCGACATGGCCCGCTGCAACGTCCGGGACAGCGGTTTGCCGGCTACCTCGCAGAGCGGCTCATACGCCGCCGCGTGGAAAAGACACCGCGCCAGCGGCCCGGGCTGTGGATGCCGCAAGGCATTCAGCGCCTCCAACTCCTTGCGCAAAGTGGCCAGCCGCTCGTCCGGGGACTCCGGCGTCGCCGCCGCGACGCGCTCCCTGTGCTGACCGGGCGGCGCGGACGAGGCGGGCGCCGAAATGGTCCGCTGTTTGGGTGTCAGGACTTTCGCGGCTTTTTCCTCGAGGGCGATCAGTTGCTTGTTCAAGTCGTCGCGGGCGTCGGTCTCCTGGCGATTGATCTTGCCCGTGCGGGCCTCGACCGCGCGGCTGAAGCCCTGGTTGAGGCGGTCCTCGGCGGCGAAGGCGGTAAAGGCCGCGACCATGTCGGGCAGGAGTTGGGTCTGCGTTTCGTACCATTCCGCCTGGAGCATCGCCGCCTGTTCCACGATCGGCAGCAGTCGACGGGCTTGACTGCGGGTGAGCTGCAACTGCGTAAGGCGGCGCTGCGTGGCAGTCGCTTCGCGCTGCTGACGGGCCTCGATTTGCGCCGCCCGCTCATCCTGGGGGTCGTCTGCGAAGGCCGGCCGCAACCCCGGGCAGACCAGTCCGATAAGCAGAAGCGTCACCTGGGCCCCCACGGGCGACCTGTCTCGCCGAGTCATCCGCCTTCTCCGCGGCAACCTCCGCTAGTCGTTGTCCTTCTCATAGAATAACGTCCGGACCAGCGAGTTGTTCAGTAAAATATGGGCTGCGCGGGTGGAGGGAAGCCGGCCTCGGGGGTTGTTTCCCGCTAAATCGGACCGGCGGTCGCGGAATCCGCGCGGCCCGGCGGAACGCTTAGCATCGATCCCAACCATTCCCGCAGGGCGCGATCGTCGCCGGCGATGCGGAGAAACCGGTGGATGGAAGTGCGGATCGCCCCCCGCCCGATCTTGGCCGCCCGGGCGCCACGTTCGGCCCGCGCCAGCGTCATCGCGCCCCACGCGATGGGCAGCCCGCAGAACGAGCGCAGCTCGCGGGCACCGGCGGGGAGGGCTAGCACGAACTCGATGCCGCGCCGCAGGCTCTGCCGAGCCTCGTTGAGGACCGCTTTGTAGATCTCGGCGTGGGCGACTCCGCCGGTGTCGGCGAGCGGCAGGTAGCGGCGCCCCTGCTGTGCGTCCCGGAGGGCGTCCTTCAGGATGTTCACCAACTGGAGCCCGATCCCGAGCTCGGTCGCCACTTCCTGGAGGCGCAAGAGGGCCGGCAGGCGCAGAAAGTGGGCCATGATCGCACACAGCATCTCGCCGACGACGCCCGCCACGTAGTAGCAGTATTCGCGCAGCTCGGCGGCGTCGCGGACCGCGGGGTAAGGCAGGTCACGCTCCGCGCTGCGCGCCATCAGCCGGCGTACGCCCGCCGACATCGCCCGCGCACAGGCGACGATCCGTTCGCGATACTCCGGCTCCAGCGCTTGGATCCGGCCGAACACCTCCGGCGCGGCACACATCAGCTCACGCTCGTCCGCGGAGTCTCCCCAGGGCTGGGCTAGCGCGGCGGCGGCGGCCGGGTCCCCGCCGAGGGCCGCCTCGAGCCGCGCAAAGGCCTGCAGCCGCTCGGCGGTTGACAGGCGCGGATCATCTTCGAGCGTGTCGACGATCCGCATGAGGAGGTACGCCAGCCCGACCGCCTCGCCGAGCGACCCGGGCAGCATGGGGATCAGAATCGCGTAGGTCCGCGAGACCCCCTGCAAATGCTTGGCGATGAACGTGTCCATCTCGCGTTTCCAGCGGGTCACGGCGAGCGCGGGGCCTGAGCGATCCGCTCGACGGGCGTCCGCCGCGCTTCGTGACCGGCGCACCGTGCGGCGAGCACCGCGCGGCGCACGGTCGCGGCAATCCCGGCGGCGTCGATGCCCGCCTCGGCAAGCTGTGCCGGGCGCGGGCCATGCTCGTAGAACCGCTCCGGAGCCAGGCCGAGACGGATGATCCCCTCTGTGGGCAGCCCCAGCCGGTTCGCCGTCTCGAGCACCGCGCTGCCAAAGCCGCCTGTCACGCAGTGGTCTTCGGCCGTAACGACCGGCACGCCGCGCGTCACCGCGGTGGTCACCATGTCTTCGTCGATGGGTTTTGCGAAGCGGGCGTTTACCACGGAGACGAAGAGGTCTTCGGCCGCCAGCCGCCGGGCCGCGTCCAGGGCGAACGCCACCTCGTCCCCATAGGCCAGCACGGTCGCGTCCGGACCCTCGCACATCACCCGCGCTTTGCCGAGGAGGAAGGGCGGGGCTTCGCCGAAGGGGTCCGGCACTACGTCGCGTGCATAGCGGAGTGCCCACGGCCCGTCGAGCTTGAGCCCGAGCCGCAGGGCCTGTTCGAGCTCCGGCTCGTCGGCCGGGGCCATCAGGACCACACCTTGAAAGTTGCGGAGGTACGCGATGTCGAGGTAGCCGTGGTGCACGGCTCCGTCGCCGCCCACGAGTCCCGCGCGGTCCAGGCAGAAGCCCACGGGCAGTCCCTGCAATACCACCTCCTGGAAGACCTGGTCGAACGCGCGTTGCAGGAACGTGGAGTAGATACAGGCCAGCGGCCGCAGACCGGCGCGGGCCATGCCGGCCGCGATGTCCACCGTGCAGCTTTCCGCGATGCCGCAGTCCAACACACGGTCCGGCAGGGCAGCGCGAACCTTCGCCAGGCCGGTTCCATCCGGCATGGCCGCGGTGAGCGCATACACGCGCTCGTCCTCGTGGGCCAGCTTGATGACGGCGTCGGCGAAGGCCGTGGTCCAGCCCTTGCGGTCGCTCTTCACGGCGACGACCGAATCCCCGTCGATGCGCAGCTTGCCGGGGCTGTGGTACGCGCACGGATCATCGGCCGCCCACGCGCACCCGCGGCCTTTCTCGGTGTGCACGTGCAGCAGCACCGGCTGCGTCACGTCCTTCAGCAACTGGAGCAGATCGACCAGGTGCGGCAGGTCGTGCCCGTCCACCGGACCGACGTACAAGAAGCCGAGCTGCTCGAAAATCTGGTACGGCGCGACGGTCGCCTTGATGCCCTGCTTGATGTGTTCGAGCACGTCCTGCATGCTCCTGCCGACCACCGGCACCTTGGGCAGCAGGTTGGCGACTTTGTGCTTGACCTCCTCGTAGAGGCTGCTCACGCGGAACCGCGCCAGGTAGGTCGCGAAGCCGCCCTGCGTCCGGGCGATCCCCATCGAGTTGTCATTCAGGATGGCCAAAAACTGGCGCTTCAGGATGCCCGCTTGATTGAGGCCCTCGAACGCCACGCCGTTCACGATGCTGGCATCGCCGACCAGGGCCACCACGCGGCGGTCGCGGCCGAGGGCCTGGTCGCCGCGGGCCAGCCCGACGGCCGTGGCGACGGCGGTCCCGGCATGCCCGACGTTGAACAGGTCGTACTCGCTTTCCGCCCTGTTGGGGAAGCCGCTGATCCCGCCGGCCTGCCGCAACGTGTCGAAGCGGGCGTTGCGCCCAGTAAGCAGCTTGTGCACGTAGCACTGGTGGCCGACGTCCCAGAGCAGGCGGTCGCGGCGGAAATCGAACACGCGGTGCAGCGCCAGCGTGAGCTCGACGATGCCCAGGTTGCTCGCCAAGTGACCGCCGTTCGTGCACACCACCTCGATGATCCGCTCGCGGATCTCCGCCGCGAGCTGGGCAAGCTCAGCGACCGAGAGCTTCTGGACATCGGCAGGCGAGGTAATCGAGTTCAGGATATGCGTCATCGATGCGTCCTTGGCGCGGCTCGGCCGGGCGGGCTAATGGTCCCGTGTAACGACGTAGCGCGCCAGATCACGCAGCCGGTCCGCCCGGCTGCCGAAGCAGTCCAGCACGTGCAGCGCGGACTCCACCTCACGCCAGGCCTGCGCCCGGCTGTCCTCCAGACCGAAGGCCGCGGGATACGTCTGCTTGGCGGCGGCGGCGTCTTTGCGCACCCCTTTGCCCAGCTTCTCGGGCGAGCCGGTGACGTCGAGCAGGTCGTCCATGATCTGGAACGCCAGCCCGAGGTGCCGCCCATACCGGGCCAGGGCCGTCACCGCGTCGCCGGAGGCCCCGGCGCACAAAGCCCCCAGCCGACAGCACGTCTCAATCAACGCAGCGGTCTTGTGCTCGTGAATGTAGTGGACCAGCTCACCGTCGGTCGGCCGGTCCTCGTTCTCTACGTCGGCCCCCTGTCCCTCGATCATCAGCTTCGTGCCCTCGGCGAGCGCTTGCAGCGCACCGGGCACCAGCCCGCGGTCACACCGATCCGCAGCCAATAATGAGAACGCGTGCGCCACCAGCCAATCGCCCGCCAGAATCGCCAATGCTTCGCCGAACACCTTGTGGTTCGTCGGCTGCCCACGCCGCAGGTCGTCGTTGTCCATCGCCGGCAGATCGTCGTGGATCAGCGAGAACGTGTGCACGCATTCGAGGGCCAGCGCGGCCGGCAGCGCCAGCTCCGCCCGGCCGCCGCAGACGCGGCACGTCTCCAACACCAGGATGGGCCGCAGCCGTTTGCCGCCGAGCCGCACCGAATACTGTACGGCGGCGGGCAGGCGGCTGTGCGGCCCCATCGCGATTTCGAGCTCTTTCAAGTGTGCGGCAATTGCCTCGTCGACCGCCGCCCGCGCCCGCTCCAGCCAATCGAGGAACTCGGCGGACACCCCCTGGGGTTTGGAGATCGCGCTGGGCACGACCATGCTCCGACTCGCGACGTTGCCTGCGGACCGCGACGGCTGGACTTCCTGCATCCTGACAGGATAGATTCTGGACCGCCGGGTTGGAAGTGCCTGCGTGTTTTTCCGCGGATCATATGTGGCACCCGCAGCCTGCCGGTGCGGAGCTTTTTACGGCTTATGGACCCACCGCTGACCCCCGAAACCGTGCTCCAAGCCTATCGGGTCGGGGTCTTTCCGATGGCCGACCCGGACGGCGACATCGGCTGGTACAGTCCCGATCCACGCTGCATCTTCCCGCTGGACCGGTTTCACGTACCGCGCACGGTCCGCCAGGCGGTCCACCGCGGCCTCTTCGAAACCCGCGTTAACGCCGCTTTCGACATGGTCATCGCCAGTTGCGCCGACCGGCCGGAAGGCACGTGGATATCGGACGAGATCGTGAGCGTGTATCGGGCGCTGCACCGCCAGGGGTTCGCCCACAGCGTCGAAGCCTGGCAGGGCGGGCAACTCGCGGG
This sequence comes from uncultured Planctomycetales bacterium, assembly GCA_964638325.1. GTDB lineage: Bacteria > Planctomycetota > Phycisphaerae > UBA1845 > Fen-1342 > JALHJL01. Next base: position 1,161 of record CAZWYT010000122.1, on the reverse strand, counting down.
CGGGCTTTACGGCGTGACGCTCGGCGGGGCGTTCTTCGGCGAGTCCATGTTCACGCGCGTCAGCAACGCCTCCAAAGTGGCGCTGGTCGCGCTGGTCAAACGGCTGCGTGCGCGCCGTTTTGCCCTGCTCGACACGCAGTGGACCACCCCGCACCTGGCCCGGTTCGGGGCCGTCGAGATCCCCCGCCGCGAGTATCTGCGACGGCTGCGCGCGGCGTTGCTGCTGCCGTGCCGGTTCGCCGATACGGCGCCCCGCAGCGATTGACGCCGCCGGAGTCGGGGACAGGGGGCGCCCCATCCCGTTTCGCGAGCCATCGGCTCGCGATCGGGGTGGGGGACGGACATGCCGGACACCACGCCCAACCGCACGGCGTCTCACAGCCGCTTAACCGCCCGAACCGACTGGTGCTGCAACAGCAGCCCTTGCAGCTTTTCCAGACGCTGGGACGGGCCGACGGCCGTCAGGCGGCCGAAGAGACCATCCGGCGACTTGCTGACGCTCCACACCTTGATGCGCACGCCGGCGTCGCGGACCGCCCGCTCGACGAGCTCGGAGGCGTCCACGGCCGGGGCGAGCTCCAGCTCAAAAGTGGCCACGGTCCGCCACCGCGCAATGCCGGCTTCGACGGATTCCAATGCGAATAGCACGGCCGTCGCGAGAATCGTCCCCACGGAACCGAGCAGGAAATACCCGGCGCCAAAGGCCATGCCGACGCTGGCGACCAGCCAGATCGTGGCGGCGGTCGTGAGGCCGATCACGTTGCCGCGAAACTGGATGATCGCCCCGGCCCCGAGAAAGCCGACGCCGGTGACGATCTGGGCCGCGATCCGCGTGCGATCGACGTTGACGGTGCCGTCGGCCATGCGCTCGGAGACCACGGTAAAGAGCGCGGCGCCGAGGCAGATCAGGATGTTCGTGCGAAACCCGGCCGGCTTGTCGTGGGTCTCACGTTCCAGCCCGATGACGGCCCCCGCCACCACGGCGGCCAGGAGCTTCCCGACGTCGACCCAGTCCAGTTCCATGATGCCCTGTTGACTCCGTGGGCCGCGAATGTTGGTCGCGGATTGTACCGGCAGCTTTGGCTGGCAGCTATCAGCCGTCAGCCGGGGTGAGCGTCATCTTAAGGGGTAAAGACAAAGGCCCTGACCTTGGGTTCAATA
>CAZWYT010000121.1:0-8519 GCA_964638325.1 uncultured Planctomycetales bacterium | reverse complement strand
GCCACGATCGGGTTCAGGTTGTCGGGCATCGTGACGGTGTTCCCCGTGCCCCAGAACTCGATGCGCCCCACGCGCGCGCTGTCCTCGACGGTCACCTTGCACGCGTCGCCGACGATGGAGAGCTTCGGTACGTTCGAGCCCGACTGGCTCGTCAGCGTGGTTCCATTACCGGTGATTCCAACGTCGCCGGTGTAGCGGCCCACCTGCACAGCGGCGTGGCCCACGACCGGGTTGGTGACGCAGCCCATGAGGCAGGTGAGAATCATCGCGGGCAGCGCGTGCGTCAGCATCCTCTTCATGTCAAACTCCCTTATCTCATCTTAATGCCGGGTCGCACTGCGCAGATCCACGTCTGCCCGGTGTGACCCTATTTGCCGACCCAATCGCGCAGCTCGACCCACTTGCGCGGCGCGCTCCTGACCTACCAGATCGCCCAGCCGTTACCCGGGCGGCCAAGCGATGCGATCCCACGGCAGCTTCATGTCGCCAGCAGGAAGTACCGCAGCGGGAGATAGACAAACTCGTCGAACCGTACATCGCGGTCACGCGTAATGACCAGCCCAAGTGGAGACCCGTATTTCGACACAAACATGCGCAGCGTCTCCAAACGACGCGGGTCCCCGTGCGACCTGACCTCAATCGGGAGATGCTGGTCTCCGCCGAACGTCAGAACAAAATCGACTTCGCGGTCCTTCTCGCGGTAGTAGCTTGCCTCGATCCGCTCGGGCCAGGCCATCAACTCGCGCAGCACGAGGTTCTCGGCATAGAGCCCCATCGTCGTCGGGTCCGGCAGCCCCCATGTTTTCAGCACGGCATTGCGCAGTGCGAGATCGACCGGGTAGCACTTGATGTTGCCCTTGCGGACGCGTCGTGGCTGCGCACTGAATCTCTGTATGCGCATCACGAGATCGGTCAGCTCCAGCCGCGGCAGGTTTTCATCGATGACGCGCCGCTCGACACCGATGTCCGCCGAGACCCGGGCCGTGTTGATCTCGACCCCGGGGTGCGCTAGTAGGTACACGAAGAAGCGCAGCACGTTCTCCGGCTTGCGGTAGGTCGTGAGCATCATCAGGTCTTCGTAGAGCACCTTGCGGACCTGCTGCTCCATGAGGTACTCGATCTTGCGGATCGCGTCGGGCAGCGACCAGACCTCAGGGAAGCCGCCGTCGATGCAGTAGTCGATCACGGCGCGATCGATCGTGTTCGCGAACGGCGCCATGGCCCGGGCCCATTCGGAGACCTGCTGCGCCGCCGCACGACCATCGCCGGCCAGCAGTGCCGGACGAATCGGCTGCTGTCCACCAAGCGCCCGCGCGAACGCCGGGTCTTTCCGCAGTTGGAACGCGCAGTACTCGCGAAAGCTGAACGGCAGGAGATGCCGATCCTTGATCCGGCCGAGCAACGTCTCCTGACTGCTGCGAAAGATCGGGGACGACGCCGAGCCCGAGATCACGAAACGCACGGGCTGCTTCAAGTCGTAGGCCTTCTTGAGGTGCAGCTCCCAGCGCGGGAAGCGCTGAATCTCGTCGAGGAAGAAATAGAGCGGGCGCCCGAGTGGCTTGAAGCGCTCGATCAGCGCGTCGAAGATCGTGCGCTGCAACGACTCGTCCGCGATCAGCGCCGGGTCGTCAAACGAGTAGTAGACGATCCGGCGCGGGTCGGTGGCGTCGCGCTCGACCAGGTGCTGGATGACGTGCCAGACCGCCGTACTCTTGCCGACGCGGCGCGGCCCGGTGATCGAGACGATCTGCGGCAGTTCCCGCAGGTCGGCGAGCACATCGTGAACGACCGGGCGCTGATAGTCCGGCAGGTCGACGGTCCACCCGGCGGCTTTGTCCCACCACGGGTTGTATGGCGTCAACAGGCTGTCGATTGCCGATTTGTCCATGCGCAACCTTCGAGGCGAAGGTATCTTACCTGCTTTGGACGTTTTTGTACCTCATAAGGCACAAAAATATACTCTGCTCGTTAATTATTGTCACGACAAGGCTTATAGCAATCACCTGCGTGCTAGTTGGTTGGGGAATGCGGGCGACCGTGGTCACAGGTTCCCCTTGAACGCCTGGTCGAGGATGGCGGGCAGGAGGGCGTCCAGCTCGGCGGCGGTCTGGGCCTGGAGCGCCTTCAGCCGGCCCACATTTGCTGAATGGCTACCTGGCCGATTCGAAGTTTGAAGTTGCTCACTCGACATTGGGCGGCACCAGTTGGTTGATCAGCGACTGAACAACCAGTTCCATGTGCTCAATAACATGGGACACCCTTGCCTTCATGTCGGCTAAATGCGCCAGGGCAGCATGCGCTCTGCTCGCAATGTCCTGCTGCGCCGTAAGCGGTGGCGTCGGGATTTCGAGCTTAAGAAACTCCGCACGGCGCATCTTGCGTCTGTTCGTCGAGCCGGCGCTGCGCGCGAGACATTGTTCCTTGAAGCTCTTCGATCGAAACGCTAGCTGCACAAAGCTGGGCACAAGTTCTTCACCCAGGGCAAACACAGGGAAATCATTCGCGACGACGGCGCCGTCTAGCTCCTGTGGTACAATCCCAATCGCGCCGTTCCGAATGTCGATTCGCGAGAAGACGATATCGCCCCCACGCACCAGGGCTTGATTCTTGACCGCAATGGCGTAGCCAGGGGTTTCCGCTCGCAGCCGAACGCCGTGGTTGTTCATTGCGATAGTCAATTGTCGGTAAGTCACGTCATCCTGAATCGTGATAGATCGACGCGTAAGCTGACCCAACTCCGCCAGCGGTCTGCCCGGGAGTCCCTGGCAGAGTTCCTCGACAATGGCGGAGGGCAAGGCGTCGAGGCAACGCACGGTTCTTTCGGTCCGTCGACGCACTGCCGATAGGTTGTCGTCGAGCGCCGCGATCACGCGGACGATCGAATCCTGTCCCCCTTCATCTGGGACGATACAGCGCAACTCGCCGAACTTGGGTGGGTTAAGTGTGAACTTGCTCATGGCCGCCAAGCCAACTGACCGGCGCTCGGCCATCCGGGCGAGCGGTTCAGCCCGGAAGAGAACGGAGAGGTACGGAAGCAAAACGCCCCTTCTGCGTAGGCGATACGTTGGGAACTTGTCAGAGACGAAGCAGCCATCGAGAGCCCGCGGAACTACCGCAAATGCCCCGCGCCAGGCAAAGAGTTTGTTGTAGATGATGTCGCCGTCACGGATCACATAATGACGCTTTTTCCTAATTCTCAAGCCGGGCTTCGTCTCCCGCAGGAACGCTCCCTGACCCTTCAACCGAATGCCAACTAGAGGGTACTCACCATCGCTGGCAAGATCGATCGGTCGCGCCACTCGCTCAAACAGGTCTGAAAACGCCAGTGACTCAGCCACGGATCTGCTTCCACCTCGCTGTCATGCTCCGGACTTCCTCAGCGGCCCGCAGTACCTCGCGGACCTCTTCAACCACTATGCCAGCGAGCGCCGATGGGTCGTCAGGGAGGTCACTATCCAGGGCAGCCGGGTTACGAAAATCCAGGCTATACTCTTTGCGCTCCATCTCAACGCGGGGTACAAACCAGGAATGGGGGCCCGCCTCGCGCGCCCTCCACCATTCGATGCATGGTGCGAACTCCTCGATGGTGATCGGTCGAGTTTTCGTGTACTTTTTTCGTCCATCGACGATCGGCAGTTCGTAGTACCAGACACCATCAGTCGGTTGTCCAGCCTTTAGGAAGAGAATATTGGTCTTGATGGGAGTGTAGGGCTCGAAAACGCCAAACGGCAGGCGCACAATCGTGTGTAAGTTGCACTCGTCGAGCATTTGTCTCTTTACGCGCGCGGCGACGCCCCGGTTTGATAGGAAACCGTCCGGCACGACGATGCCCGCGCGGCCGTGTGCGCGGTTCAGGCGTCGTAGGATGAGCTGAACGAAGAGCACAGATGTTTCGGTAGTCTGGAGATCGGCGGGGAAATTTGACAAGATGCCGCGTTCCTCTTGGCCACCGAACGGCGGATTCGTGAGAATCACGTCCACGCGGTCGCGATCGCCGAGATCGGACAGGCGGTGCCGCAGACTGTTGAGCGGGTCGATGTTCGGGGCGTCCAAGCCGTGCAGGAGCAGGTTCATCTGGCACAGCAGGTATGGCAGTGGCTTGGCCTCGCCGCCGAAGATGCTCGCGGTTTGCAGGATGCGGCGCTGCTCGACAGTCTGGCACTGCTTTTCGAGGTGGGCGAAGGTCTCGACCAGGAAACCGCCGGTGCCGCAGGCGGGGTCCAGTACGACCTCGCCGAGTTGGGGTTGACGACCTGAACCATGAACTGAACGACTGGTCGAGGCGTGTAGAACTCGCCGTTGTCGCCGGCGGCGTCGCGCATTTCCTTGAGCATCGACTCATACAGGCTGCCGAGCGTGAACAGCTCGTCCTTGGCGAGGAAGTGGATGCCGCCGACCTTGTTAATCACGTCGCGGAGGAGATAGCCGGAGGTCATGCGGTTGGTGACGCCGGTGAAGACGGTGGCGATGACGCGGCGGCGGCTGACGGCGGTGCCGCGGCCGTTGCCGTTGCCGAGGTTGCGCAGGTAGGCGAACAGGCCGGGGCCTTTCTTGCCGTCGGGCCGGGTGCATTCCTCGTGCTGGATGAAGGCGAGCAGCTCGGGGCCGGTGACGCCGTCCTCTTTCGCGGCCCAGTCGCGCCAGCGGTACGGCGGCTCGATCGCCGACCGGTAGCGGGTCTTGCCCAGCTTGGCCCGCGACTCCTCGATCTGCTCCAGGTCGTCGAGGAACTTGAGGAACATGATCCAGGTCAGCATCGGCAGCCGGTCGAGGTCGCCGGACAACCCCTTGTCCTTCCGCATGATGTCGCGGGCGGATTTGATGAGGGAGCCGAGCTGCTGGGCAGTGGTCGGCGACTTGTCAGCGGTCGTCGTACGGCGCGCCATTACTTCTCTTCCTTGAGGATTTCCTGCAGGGTCGGGTAGGTGCGATCGATGAGGAGCTTCATGGTTTCAGCTGCACGCTTGGCGATGCCATCACTGATCGTCCCGTCGAACGGAACACGAAATCGGGCCTCGGCCCAGTTCGCACCCCAGGGCGCAGCAACAAATCCCAGGTCCACTCCTTCCCGGATTAGCTTCTCCTGAGCCTTGATCTGCTGCATAGCAGCGAGGGACCGCGCGGAGTCCGGCCACTCGAAGTGCAGGCAAACATCAAGAGCCGAATCACGTCGACGCCACGTCCACTCATAGTGTACAAACTGGTTGCCCCCGCTCACCCTCAGGTAACGACTCCCTGAATTACCTGTGGTCGTGAAGCCTGTCCCGAGGGCGTTGAAAGCGGTTGCGACCGCGCGCCACAACGCACGGCAATACACCTCAACGTCACTCTGAGAGGCCTTGCGGGCTTCCTTCCGTTCGACCCTAACGACGTAGGGACGGGCTTCCGGGAGTGGGATGATCGTCCGTGGAACGAGGATGAGCATGTCGCCGTGCTCCAGTCGATATGGAGTGAGCTCGACGCACGTGATGTCCACGCCGAAGTTGCGTAACCACAGCACAGTCGAGGTCAGCTCCACGTCGTCGAGTGATCCCGCAGCCAAGATGATCCGCGGGCGGTCCCCCAACTCAGGCAGGTCGTCACGCCGGAGGAATTCCCGGACAGCCGTGGCAGCCTCGTCCTCGGATGTCCTAAAGTAATCCGCCCGAGCCTGGACGAGGTCCTGCATGGTCATTGTCGAGCAGAACGCGGCGTAACGGATCGCCTGTTGGTCGGCGTACGAGCGAGACAAGTCCAGCTTCAGCTCGACTACGACCAAAACGCCATCTTTGTCCAACGCGAGCACATCGAGCCGGCGCGCGCTCTTATCGAAGCGGTCGAACTCGGTGGTGATAACCAGTAGCTCTTCGCCAAGCACCTGTGGGTTGTCGAGTACCCACTTTTCCAGGTCGGCCCGCTCCTTCACGCCGATTTTCGCGAACGTCACCGCCGTCACGCCGGTGAGCTTCTTCGAAGTCGGTTCGACAATATAAATCTGGTCCATAGTCTCACGCCGCGTACAAGAGGTTCTGGAGTTCCGTCATGGCCGTAGCGAGCCGCTCCTCGCCGCCGAATTGACGTGCAATCTCGATCACGTTCCCGTGCTGATTGATCGGTGGTAACTCAAGCACGTCCGGGACGACGAACTGAGCCGTCCCGTGCTCGGTGTACTTGTCCAGCAGCTCGTTCAGGACCGCCCGCGCCTCCGGGCCGTACTGGTCGAAGAAGTCCTTCCGTTCGCTCCGCAGACGCTGGGCGCGCTCGCGTCGCGTGCGGATAGGCGCATTGAAGGCCACGTGGCACAGCAGGTCGAACGGATCGGCGTCTGGTTGGTCGGCCGCCGTCGCCAACTCGTCGAAGTCGATCCCGCGTTCGGCGAGCTTGCCGATGAGGTCGGCGCGCCCAGCCGGGTCCGCCCACGCCCGCCGCAGGTCCGCAGCGCTGCGGAACAGGGTGCGGACCTTCTCCGCCGTGTAGTCGGTGAACTTCACGACGCGGAGCTGCTTGCCGTCCGGGTCCAGCTCGTAGACGAGGTGCGCCGCAATCTCCACCTGCCCACCGTCGAAGTAGAACTTGCGGCGTTGCTCCGGCGGTTCGGGCGGTAGCGGCGGCGGCTCGGGGGGTTGTGGTTCCGGCTCAGGCGGCTCGGGCTCGGGCTCCGGTTCCTCGTCGATCGGCCGCTCGTCAAAGTCGATCGGCTCGCCGTCAAAGTCGGGGTCGGCGAACATCCGCGTTGCCGAGCCGGTGTAGTCGAGGATGCTAAACCAGAGCTTGCCGTAGTCGTCGCGGACGCGGGTGCCGCGGCCGATGATCTGCTTGAAGTCAGTCATCGAGTTAATCACGCGGACCAGCACGACGTTCTTGCAGGTGGGCACATCCACGCCGGTCGTCAGCATTTGCGACGTGGTGACGATGGTCGGCGTGGCCCGTTCCACGTCCATGAAGCGACCCAGGTGGCCGCGGCCAATTTCCCCCTCAGCCGCGGTGACCCGGCAGGCGTAGTCCGGGTGCTGACGAACGAGGTCGGCGTTCAGGTTATTCAGAGCGCGGCGCATCTCGTCGGCGTGCTCCTGGTCCACGCAGAAAACGATGGTCTTGCCGAAGCGGTCGGTCTTCTTCAGGAAGGCCGTCAGGTGGCGGGCGACGGCCTCGGTACGAGCGAGTAATGCGATGCGTCGCTCGAAATCCGGCGTCTGGTACTCCTCATCGGGGATTTCGCGGCCGTAGCGGTCAATGTCGCCCTCGCTGGGCCGCCAGCCCGCCGCGTCCCATTGCGTGATGACGCGATGCACGCGGTACGGGGCGAGAAACCCGTCGTCAATGCCCTGCCGCAGGCTGTATTGGTAGATCGGGTTGCCGAAGTACTGGTAGGTGTCGCGGTTGTCCTCCCGTAGCGGCGTGGCGGTCATGCCGAGTTGGTACGCCGGCTCGAAGTACTCCAGGATTTCGCGCCAGTTGCTCTCGTCCCGCGCGCTGCCGCGGTGGCACTCGTCCACAATGATGAGGTCGAAGAAGTCGGGCGCGTACTCGCGGTACAGGCCGGGTCGCCGCTCGTCCTTCGCGATCGCCTGATAGATGGCGAAGTACATCTCCCGGCTCTTGGGCGCGACCCCGTTCTCGATCTTGCAGCGGGCATCGCCGAGCGGGGCGAAAATCTTGTCCTTCGGGTCGTCGATCAGGATGTTGCGGTCGGCGAGGTACAGGATGCGCGTCCCGCGATGGTCCCCGGTGCGATTCCAGCGGCTCCGCCAGAGCTTCCAGCAAATCTGGAAGGCGACCAGCGTCTTGCCCGTACCAGTCGCCATCGTCAGCAGGATGCGGTGCTTGCCCTGGAGGATCGCCTGTACCGCCCGGTTGATGGCGATCTCCTGGTAATACCGCGAGGACTTGCCGCTCAGGGGGCACGCGGGGGTCAGGAGCCGGTCGGCCGCCTCCGGCGTCAGGCCCGTGGTCGCCGCGAGCCGGTTCCACAGTTCGTCCGGCGTCGGGAAGGCATCCAGCTCACGCTCGTGGCCGGTCAGGTAGTCGAACTCGACGATGCCGTGGCCGTTGGTCGCGTACGCGAACTTCAGGCCGAGTATCTCGGCGTAGTCCTTGGCCTGTTGGAGCCCCTCGCCGGGCGTCTTGTAGCTGGGCTTGGCCTCGACAACGGCAATGGAGAAGTCGGGGCGGTGGCGGAGGATGTAATCGGCCCGCTTGCCCGGCCGGCGGCGCGTCAGGCGACCGGTCACGACGATTCGCCCGTCGGTGAACGTCCGCTGCTCGCTGATCCGGTCGTCATCCCAGCCCGCCGCGTAGAGCTTCGGCAAGACGTACTGGCGGCACGTATCGGCTTCCGTCGTGCGCAGCATCGCGTCCCCTGTCTGGCACTAGAACGGCTGAGTGACCTGCCCCCGGTTTATGTACCAGTCGCTATGAGAGTCGGACCACGTTTTCGATCCTCGGCCGGCCGCTCCTCCGGTGCTCTCCGGGGGGGAAGAAGCCAGGGGTTTGGGGGCAGCGCCCCCAAGGATCGGCAGCGGCCGGCGAACGCCGCCGGC
>CAZWYT010000120.1:1345-8570 GCA_964638325.1 uncultured Planctomycetales bacterium | reverse complement strand
TCGTCGTATGGAATCTCGTGGCGCCGCAAGAACTCAACGAACTCCTCCTGAAACGAGACGCGTCGGTGATGCTGCTCCTGGTCTGCGATGTACTGCTTGACCTGCGCTAGGCTGGAGTAGCTCGCCGTGAACGCACCATACCCATCCTGCCATGCGAAGTCGCGTAAGCCCGCGCCCGTTTCGTGCAGCCAGCGCGACGAACTGGCCTTGATCTGCCGCAGGATGTCCGACAGTCCCTTCTGGGGGTGCAAAGACAGCAAGAGGTGGACATGATCGGGTGTCCCGCCGGCGGCGAGCAGGCGGCCTTTCTCATCGCGAACGATCCCGCCCATATATTGGTGCAGACGGTCGCGCAGCGCCGGGTCGATCAGCGGCACGCGCTCTTTCGTGCTGAAGATTACGTGGTAGTAAAGGCAGGTGTACGAATTGGGCACGTTGGCTGTCCGAATCACCGTCGCCCCGCTGGGGCTCTGATGGTCGCACGATCTTAACCGGGGGCTGCGCCCCCGGCTACCGACCCGCGCCCCGTCCGGGGCGACCTGCAACCGCCGTTGCACAGTCCGGGCCGTAGGGCAGGTCGAGGAACGAGACCTGCCACGATGCGCTTGCGTCGAACCGGCAGGTCGCGCTGCGCTTGACCTGCCCTACGTACGCTCATGCCAGGCTGATCAGCCGCAGCGGGTTTTCCAGCGAGCGAATGACCTCCGTCATGAACCGCGCCGCGTCGGCCCCGTCGACCACGCGATGGTCGAAGGACAGCGACAGCGGCAGGATCAGCCGCGGGACGATCTGTCCGTCCTGCACGACCGGCTGCTGCCGTGCCGCTCCCAGAGCGAGGATGCCGACCTCCGGGTAGTTCACCATCGGCGTCGCGAACATACCGCCGATCGCGCCGACGTTCGTGACCGAGAACGTCGCCCCGCGCAGCTCGGCGATCTCCAGCTTCAGCGCCTGGGCGCGACGGCCCAGATCGGCGAGCTCACCGGCGATCTGCGGCAGCGGCTTGCGGTCGGGATCCCGCAGGACGGGGACGACGAGGCCGCGCGGGGTGTCGACGGCGATGCCGATGTGGATGTAATCCTTGTAAATGATTTCCTCGGTCGCCGGGTCGTAACTGCTGTTGAGCATCGGAAAGTCGCGCAGCGCCGCCGCGAGCGCCTTCACCACGATCGTCGTGAGCGTGAGCTTGGTCTGCCCCTCCTTCAGGCCGGCGTTGTACTGCTGGCGATTGCGCGCCAGGTCGGTGATGTCGGCGGTGTCGCAGTGGGTCACGCGGGGCACGTTGACCCAGGCGCGCGTCATCTGGCGCGCGATCGTCTTGCGGATTTGGGGGACGGCTTCACGGCGGATCGGGCCGTATTGGCTGAAGTCGGGCAATTCGACGCCGGGGATGACGGCTGGGCCCGCGGGCGCGGCCGTGATTTCGACGGGCACGGCCGGCTCACGCTGGCCGGCGGCGAAACGCTCCACGTCTTCCTTCACGACGCGGCCGCCAGGGCCGGTGGCCGGGACGACGTTGAGGTCCACGTCGAGCTCACGGGCCAGCTTGCGCACGGCCGGCGCTGCGGCGACTGGGCCGCTGGGCGCGCGTGCCATTGGTGCTGGCGCGGCTGCTCCGACGGGCTGCGGGGCGGGTTGCTTCGCCGGCGCCGCGACTGGGCTGGGCGGTGTGGCTGCCGGTCCGACGACTTGTGGGGGTCGCCCGTCGCCGCCGGGTCGAGCGGCGCCGCTCTCGTCGATCGAGACCAGCACCTGGCCGACCTTGACGACCTGGCCGGGTGCGACGTGGATTTTGGCGACGACGCCGCCCTTGGGCGCCGGAATCTCGACCGCTGCCTTGTCGGTCTCGACCTCGAGCATGGGCTGGTACTCGGAGATCGTCTCGCCCTCCTTGACCAGCACGTTGACGACCTGTCCTTCGTGGACGCCTTCGCCCAGGTCTGGCAGCTTGAACTCGAACATGCTGCGTCCTCTGCAAACCGCAGTGATGCACACGGCCCAACGCCGGTCAGCGGAGCTGCCCGGCGAATCGCTCTGGCCCTTGGAGGAAAACCAGATTGGGGATTCTACTCAGGCAAGCGCGAGAGGTCGAGCACGCTACATCGCGGACGGCGTCAGAACCGCACCGTCTCCAACGCCGCGTGCACCACGCGGTCGGCGTCGGGGAGATAGGTCAGCTCGTTGGAGAAATAGGGGATGATCGTGTCACAGCCGGTCACCCGGCGGATGGGGGCCTCCAGGTACAGCAGGCTTTCCTCGACGATGCGGGCGACGATTTCGGCGCCGACGCCGCAATGCCGCGGCGCTTCATGCACCACCACCGCGCGGCCGGTCTGGCGGACCGATTCGTTGATGAGTGCGCCATCGAGCGGGGCCACGGACAGCAGGTCGAGCACCTCGGCGTCGATGTCGTGCTCGTCCGCCAGCTCCTCCGCCGCTTCGAGGGTCATGCGCAGCATCGCGCCGTACGAGATCAGGGTGACGTCGCGGCCGCGGCGCGCGACCACGCCCTTGCCGATGGGCAGCGTCTCCGGCGGCTCGGGCACCTCCTCGCGGAACGCGCGATACGAGGCCTTCGGCTCGAAGAAGATTACCGGATCGGGGTCGAGAATCGCCGCCCGCAGCAGGGCCCGCGCGTTCCGCGGTCCAGACGGGATCACGACTTTCAGGCCCGCCAGATGGGCGTACGTCGCTTCGGGCGACTCGCTGTGATGCTCCACGGCCCGAATGCCGCCGCCGTAGGGCATGCGAATCACCAGCGGGCAGGTATACCGGCCGCGCGTGCGATTGCGGAACCGCCGCACGTGGTTCTCCACCTGGTGAAACGCCTGGAACGAGAAGCCGTCGAACTGGATTTCGCACACCGGCCGGAAGCCGGTGAAGGCGAGGCCGATGGCGGCGCCGACAATGGCAGCCTCGGCGAGCGGAGTGTCGATGCAGCGGTTGGGGCCGAAATCGCGCAGCAACCCCTCGGTCACGCGAAACACCCCCTCATCCTGCCCGACGTCCTGGCCGAGGACGACCACGTTCGGGTTCTCACGCATGGCTTCCGCCAGGGCGAGGTTGAGCGCTTTGACCATCGTCAGTTGGGGCACGGGCCGATCCTCATACGATCAAGCATGGGTCAAGTGGGGCTGCGGCGTCGGAGCGTGCTTGCGCGCCAGGTACGCCTTCAATTCCGCCTGTTGGGCGTGCAGCTCCGGCGTCATCTGGGCGTACACGTGCTCGAGGAACTCGGTCGGGTGGGCGCGGTACGACTCGAAGGTGCGGGTCGCAGCGTCGATCTCCGCGGCGAGCTCTTCGTCGATGACCTTCTGGATCTGCGGACTCAGGAGCTTCTTCTTCTGGAGGTACGTGGTGAAGCGGAGCAGGGGGTCCCGCGGCTCCCATTCCTTGACCTCCTCCTCCTTGCGGTACTTTTTGGGGTCATCGGCGGTCGTGTGCATCAACATGCGATACGTGACCGCCTCGATCAACGTGGGGCCGCCGCCGGTGCGGGCTTTTTCCAGCGCTTCGCGCGTGGCTGCGATCATGGCCAGGATGTCGTTGCCGTCGACTTGCAGGCCGTCGAAGCCGTAGGCGATCGCCTTCTGCGCGATGGTCTGGGCGGCCGTCTGGCAGCGCCGCGGAACAGAGATGGCCCAGCCGTTGTTCTGCACGATCAGGACCAGCGGCAGGTTGTAGACGCCGGCGAAGTTCAGGGCCTCGTGGAAGTCGCCCTCGGAGGTGGCCCCATCGCCGCAGAACGTGACGCAGACGTGCCCCTGGCCGCGGAGCTTGCAGCCCCAGGCGATGCCCATGCCGTACTGACATTGGGAGGCGATGGGGATGCAGATGGGGAGGTCGTGGACCTCCTCGGGGACCGCGTTGCCAGCCTCATGCCCGCCCCAGGCGAGCATCCAGGTATGAGGCGGCCAGCCGCGCCACAGCAGGCCGGCCGTCTCGCGAAAGGCCGGAACGAGCCAGTCATCCGGCTGCATCGCGTACGCCGGTCCAAGCGACGCAGCCTCCTGCCCCTTGCTCGGCCCGTAGGTGCCCATGCGGCCCTGGCGTTGGAGCAGGAGACAGCGCTCGTCCAGCCGGCGGGCGAGCAGCATCGTCCGGTAAAGCCGGAGCAGGTCCGCATCCCCGATCTGCGGCTCCAGCGTCTGGTCCACCTGGCCGTCGGGGGCGAGGATGGAGAGGGATTCGACGCGACAGGGGATCGGGATTGGCTCACGCGGCACGGCGAACCCTCGTCTGTGTACCGGCCCAACGGCGCACGCCCGGCAAGCGACAACGTCATCGGATTGTAGCGGCCTGGCCGGGCAGGTCGAGCGCTGCGCGACCCGGCGGCGCCTAGTCGTTCACGCAGTTCAGCACTTTGCCCGTGTTCTTGTACTCCCGCACGATGCGGATCGTCTCCTCACCCACGGCCGTCTGGGCCTGATCCGTCGAAGCGCCAATGTGGTGCGTGCCGTACAGGTTGGGCAGATCGACTAGCGGCGATTCGATCATTTTGGCGTCCGGCGCCGGCTCGTTGTCGTACACGTCCACGCCCGCCGCACGCACGCGCCCTTCCTTAAGCGCCGCGATCAGCGCCGGCTCATCGATGACCGACGCACGGCTGGTATTGATGATCACGGCGTTGGGCTTCATGGTGGCCAGGCGCTGGGCGTTGACCAGGTGCTTGGTGTCGCCGGCGCCGGGTACGTGCAAGGTCACGACATCGGCCTCGCGGAACAGCCGGTTGAGTTCGGTGCGCTTGCACTTCGGATGCTCGGGCCCCTGGATGTTCGGGAGCACGTCGTACCACAACACGTTCATGTCGAAGGCCAGGGCCCGTTTGGCGACCTCGCTCCCGATGCGGCCGAGGCCGACGATGCCTAGCGTGCTGTCCTTCAGGCCGCGCGCCTTGCTGTATTCCCTCTTGTTCCACTTGTGGGCCCGCAGGTCGGCGACGTTGTCGGCGATCCGCCGATCGAGCGCGATCATCAGCCCCATCACCAGCTCGGCAACGGCGACGGCGTTCATCCCCGGGCAGTTCGCGACCTTGACGCCGCGCTGCTTGGCCGCGGCCACGTCGATGTTGTCGACCCCGGACCCGGCCCGGATGACGACCTTGAGCTGCCGGCCGGCCTTCAGCGCGTCGGCGTTGACCTTGGTCGAACGCACGATGAGGAGCGTCGGATCGTACTCGGCGACCCGTTGGGCCAGCGCTGCGTCCTTGAGCCCCGGCTCGCAGACCACGTCGGCCGCGAGCTTTTTCAATTCGGCGATGCCAAAGGCTTCAAACTTGTCCGCGATGAGGATCTTCATGGCGTGGCTCCCATAGAAACCGCTGGTGATTCGGCGGGGGACCTGCGTCGCTTCACATCACCACCCCAGCCGAAACGAGTATTGTATCCGCGGGTCGCCCAGCCCGGTAGCGGCCAACCCCCGTGTCGGCCGTTGTAGCGCCGGCCGCGAGCCTGCCCGCCCTGGCGGGTGGCCGACGTGTAGCGGCCCACCCCCGTGTCGGCCGTCCTGTAGCGGCCGAGCTCCCGCTCATTGTAGCGCCGGCCCCCCGTGGCCGACGTGTAGCGGCCAACGCCTCCCCGGCCGGGGTGTCATGGCCCGGTCTTCTACTCCGCGAACCACACGCGGAGTAAACGCGCGTTCGTTTTCTCTCAGCCCCGGCGGGGCGCGCGAAGGTAGCCAGGGGTGTCAACCCCTGGAAAATCGGGCCCTCTCCAAAACTCCCCTCCCTCATAGGGAGGGGCAGGGGGAGGGTCGACGTTCACGATTCGGGGGCACCCTCCATCCGCGCCGGCCGTCCCCGTCGCGGCCAAGCTCCCGCTCGGCCGTTCCGACGTGTGAGCGATCGCGGCAATGTCGGCCCCGGCCTCGCCGTCGGCATCAGGAGGCAGCGCAATACAGCCTGGCGTCGCACTGAACAGCACGCACGCGGCGCTAACCGCGGCCCAACCGACCGGGAGTCCCTTCTTCGACTTCATGCGCGCGCCCCCTTTCGGATCAGCAGTTACTTGACGATTCGAACCGCCCGTTCCTCAACAACGCCGAGCGGATCTCGCTCACCAGCCGTCACCGGCGACGGTGGGCTGCTGGGATTCCGCCATACGGTCAGCGACGGCGCCGGCGGGAGATGAACATTCCCGCCAGCGAGAGTCCAATCAGACCACAGGCGGTGCCGCCGCAAAGTCCAGTAGCGATCGGCGGGCACCCGTCGGGGCATGAGCCCAACGTCTCCGGACAGGCGTCGTCGCAGTTGTTCACACCATCGTCGTCACCGTCGAGCTGGCTGCACGAGCACCCGTCTGCATCGACCTGCTCTCCCACCGGCGTGTTCGGACACTGGTCATCCTCGTCGCATACGTCGTCACCGTCAGAGTCATCGCAGGGTGTCACAAGACACGGGTTACCATCGCATGTGCTCCCATTTCCGAGAAACGCCCCCTCGGCATCCTCACACACGCTCTCCGTCGTCTCAACGCAACTGCCACCCGGCAGGCAGCACGCCCCGGTCGTCACCGGCTGTCCGCACGGGTTCGGCGTGCAGTCGGTGTTGTTGCCGCGGTACGTTCCACCGGCCGTGGCGCAATCCGCAGCCGACAGTTCGTCGCACCCGCCGTCTGACAAGCAGCAGGCGCCTGTTTCGACCGGCTGGTCGCACAGATTCGGCGTGCAATCGGTGTCGTCGCCACGGTACGTCCCACCGGCCGTCGCGCACTGCGCAGCCGTCAGTTCATCGCACCCGCCGTCTGACGAGCAGCAGGCGCCTGTTTGCGGCGGCTGCCCGCACGGGTTCGGCGTGCAGTCGGTGTTGTCGCCGCGGTACGTCCCACCGGCCGTAGCGCACTCCGCAGCCGGCAGTTCGTCACATGTTCCATCGGAAAAACAACAAGCGCCAGGGCAGACCCCGGCCTCGTCGATCTGGCCGTCGCAGTCGTTGTCCTCCCCGTCGCAGACCTCGCTGGCTCCGTGATAGACAGCGTCATCCAACGGGGCACAATCACTGGTATCGGGATCGCCGTCCCCGTCGTCATCAGAATCGCACACGTCACCAGCCCCGTCGCCGTCAAGGTCTTCTTGCCCCGGGTTTGCCGTGTCAGGGCAATTGTCCTGATCATTGGGCACTCCGTCGCCGTCGTCGTCGCAGAACGCGCGCCCGCTGTCCGTGCTGCTGCAACCGCTGTCGCCGCACTCGTTGGTGGCCTTGACGGAGTAGTAGTACGTCGTCCCGGGC
>CAZWYT010000120.1:0-1245 GCA_964638325.1 uncultured Planctomycetales bacterium | reverse complement strand
AGCGGCGGCTCGGGACATTGCGTGTTGCTCGTGCTGCGGTAGACCTTGTAGGACGACGCTCCGGACACTGCGTCCCAGTTCACGCGCACCTTGTCGCAGTAGGTGCCATCTGAAGCGCTCACTCCTGTCGGTGCGGGAGGAACAGTCTCGAAACCGTCCTCGAGCGGATAAATCTTCGTGTCCGGGCGGTTATTGAACTCAATGTAATCGATGTACGCGCCTTCGTACTGAATAATATTGTCGGAAAGAAACCAGAATCGGACTCGAACGTAAAAGCACGGATCAAATCCCGAGCCCAGGCTCAAAGTGACGGACTGCCATCCGCCGGTGTACCCGTCCGTCCAGATGTACGCGGGCCCCACATCCGGAGATTCATCGGCATGGCACGGCTGATCGTACCATCCGGCAATCTCAATACCAAGATAGTCATAGTTATACTGAGAATCGAGCCATCTCTTGTAGTACAGCTTATTTGTCCCGCTTGCGTACAGACCGAGGTAGGAGCACTCCACGTACATATAGGCGGCCATATACGAGCCATACGTGGAACAATCCGGATCGACACCATTGGCGGCGCACCAGGCGCTCCAATTCCCCTCGTAAGACTCGCAGCTGACGTCATCCCAGTAGTCCTCGCCTGAAGTCGGATCCAGGTCGCCCGGGAACCAATACGTCCCGGGAAAGGCCCCCTCGAAATCCTCGACTCCGCCACTATAGCGTGGGCCGGCCGCGTCGGGCGGCGCGCTTGCGTCAGCGACCGACTCCGAGGTGGGCTCGACGCGGTCTTTCCCGTTGAAACCCGACGCGATGGCAGCTCGCTTTCGTTCGGCGGCGCGCTGTCGCCCCTCTTCCGAGTAATCCCCGATGCGCTGCGGGACAGCCTGTGCCCCGAAGTCGTCAGCGTTAGCGAGTTTTGTCGCCGTCCAGGGAAGGGGACCACACGCAGCGATAACGGCTGCAATAACAGTAACGCGGTTGATCCAGCACCGTCTCATGGCTACCTCCTTTGTTCCTACCACCTGCACCGGACCTGTTGTCCCGAAAACGCCCGTTTTACGCGCGCTAGGCTCGCGCGCGACATGCCTTGTGTCCTCTCCCAATCGGCCACCTCCCTGCGCGCCGTTACGCGCGGTCGCGGAGCCCTCCGAGCTGCGCAAACACGCCCACCCTCTGTGGGTTGGCGTTCACGAGCTTGCTCCTGCGCCGAATATCTGCTCGGCCGACACGCTGTCGACCGTGTACGCG
>CAZWYT010000119.1:0-8912 GCA_964638325.1 uncultured Planctomycetales bacterium | reverse complement strand
CCGCCGAGCGTGACGTACACTCCAGACACAGGCTACAGCGGCCCGGACAGCTTCACGTTCAAGGCCAACGACGGCGCGGTGGACAGCAGTCCCGCGACGGTTTCCGTCACGGTCCAGTCCAACGCGACGCTGACCCTCAACCTGGGCGGCGGGGTGACGCTGGTGTTGGTTCGCATTCCGGCCGGGACGTACCAGATGGGCGATCTTTCCGGCACGGGCTACAACGCCGAGCAGCCAGTGCACACGGTTACCATCAGCCGGGCGTTCTATCTGGGCAAGTACGAAGTCACCCAAGCCCAGTGGGACGCGGTGATGGGCTCCACTTCGTTTTACTTCACGGGAGACAACCGACCCGCCGAGTTTGTGTCTTGGGATGATTGCCAGGTCTTCTGCCAGCAGGTCTCGGCCCTGACCGGTCGGGCCGCCCGCCTGCCGACCGAGGCGGAGTGGGAATACGCTTGCCGGGCGGGCACCGCCACGGACTACTTCTTTGGCAACGATCCTTCTGACCTGGGGACGTATGTCTGGTACGGCGGTAACTCTGCGTCGCAAACCCATGATGTGGGAGGCAAACTGCCGAATGCCTGGGGGTTGTATGACATGCTCGGCAATGTCTGGGAAATGTGCCAGGATTGGTACGGTCCGTACGATTCGTCGGCGGTGGTCGATCCGACCGGGCCGGCATCGGGGGCTTATCGGGTGATTCGCGGCGGCTCGTACAGCAGCTCTGCCGGTAGCGCGAATGACCTGCGCTGTTCGGTCCGCAACGAGGTTAACCCGGCGAAGCCCCGCGGGGCCGACACCGGGTTCCGGCTCGCCGTGGATGCCCCGTGACGGCGTGTCCTTCACTCATTGTGCCGTGCGGCGAAGCGAGGGATCCTGGGTAGAAGGTCTCCTTGTCCTTGCGCTTGCCCCCGAAGCCGCCGGCCGAACCGAGTCCCGGCAGCTCGAGCTCGCGTACCGGTTTGCCGGTCAGATCGAACAGGCGCACCTCTACCTGCGGCGAAAGCGACAAGTGCTGGGCTGCGCGGTGCTGCGCCTGGGCGAACGTCACGGCGCCTCCGCCGGCTACGTCGTTGACTATCTTTGTACGCCAGAGCACGCGCGCCTACTTTTCGCGGCGTGCCTCAAGGAGTTTCGCCGCCTGGGTGCGGTGGCGGTCTACTGCCTGCATATCGGACCGGCGGCAAGGCTGCTGCGCTGGCTGGGCTTTTTCGCGCGCGAGTCTACCGTTCGTTTGATGGCCCGGCCGAAGCAGAAGGACGTGGACATTATGCCAATGCTAGCTGATCCGCATTGCTGGTTTGTGACGGCAGGCGACAGCGACGCCGATCGCGCGTAAGTTGTACCTGTGACGGATCGTGGGCCGACGGTGTCCCGGCACAAGTGGCTCTTCATTGACTCGGGCGCTGGTTACGGTGGCTCATCCGGAGCCCTGTACAACATGCTGGAACAGATGGACCAGGCTTTGGTGGAGCCGCTGGTCGCCTACTACCAGCGCAACGACGGCTGCAACACGCGTCGGATTCGTGCGCTCGGCATCCCGGTGCTGTTTCTGGGGGCGTCCGCGGCGCAGCACGCAGACTCCGAGCCCGATGCACCGCGAGACACGCGGGCCCGCGGTTGGCTCCGCCCTGTCAAGCAACGCGCCCGGACTTGGATGGGTGAAGATGCCTACGAAGACCTGCACAGCCTCGTCCTGGAGTGGCCGATAGGCCTGCGCATGCTGCGCCGGCTGGTACGCCTGATTCGGGAAACCGGGGTCAAGCTGGTGGTGCTCAACAACGATCTGCAGTACCACACCGTCGGAATCCTCGGCGCCAAACTCGCAGCCGTGCCGTGCGTGTGTTGGAAGGCCGGCCTAGGCGGGCGCGGTCCAATCAAGCGCATGCTGAGCCGATTCGTGGACGCATACATCGCCATTTCGGACGCGACCGCCGCGGACCAACGCCGCGCGCGCCTGGCGACGCGCCGGCTCACCCGCATCTACCTGGGCATCCCTGTGGAGGACTACGCGGCGTGCCCCCGCCGTCAGCAACTGCGAGAAGAGCTAGGCATTCGCCCGGAGGAGGTCGTCGTTGGCTCCGTTTCACGCATCGTCGAAGGGAAGGGCCACCCGGAATTGCTCGCCGCCGCGGCGCTCGTCGTGAGAGAATGCCCGCTGGCGCGGTTCCTCATCGTAGGCGACGATCTTGGGGACGGCGGCGTGCGGCTGGCACGGCTGAAGGCGCAGGCGCTGGCAACGGGCATCGCGGAGAGAACGATCTTCGCCGGCTGGCGAAACGACATCCCCGATGTCATGTCGGCGATCGACATTTATTGCCAGCCGAATACCACGTTCCGCGAGGGACTGTGCATCTCGGCGATCGAAGCGATGGCGGCCGGCCGGCCCACCGTCGTGACACCCGCCGGAGCGCTGGCGGAGACGACGGTCGACGGAGTGACCGGATATGTCGTGCCGCGCGGGGATCCGGGACGGGTGGCTGAGGCACTCATACGTCTCATCCGTGATCCGGGGCTGCGCGCGACGCTGGGCCGCAACGCACGGCAACGGGCGAAAACGCACTTTAACATTTCCCAGACGGTCCCGGCGTGCCAGCAAGTGTAGCTGGAGACCGCGCACTGCCGAGGCCGAGGCGGTCCAGCGGCCTTTCGAGCCGGCCTGCCGCACACCAACCGCCCACCGACCGCAACTACCTGAACCACTCGCGGATCACAACGCACCAGGCCTGCCCCGTGCGGTGGTACTTCCACTCCGACGAGCGTCGACCGGACGAACGGGTCGGCGCCAGCGCCAAGCTGCCGGTCCGCTGACGCGGTCGGGACCACAGCGATGGCACGACCCCCTACAGCCGCTGGGCCATAAATCCGCCGGCTCAGCCAACGTGTTGCTTCCTGTCTTCAACATATCGCAAGCGGTAGATGCGGCTGCCCGTGTCGTCGCTGATGAGCAGCGAGCCGTCCGGCGCTACGGCACAATCGACAGGCCGCCCACGGAATTCGCCCGGCGGGGTCAGGAAGTTTACGTAGATCTGCTCGCCCTGAGGCTTGCCGTCCTCGAACATGACGAGCGTCACGCAGTAGCCGGCGCGCTCGCTCCGGTTCCAGGAGCCGTGATACGCGACGAACGCGCTGCCGGCGGCGCCGGGGAATTGCGGGCCCGTGTAGAACTCCATCGCATTGGGCGCCCAATGCGCGCCCGTGCACCACTGGGGTGCAATCGTTTTGGCCGCCAGCTCGACGATGTCCGGTCGCTGGAGGCACTCGTACCGCGGTCCGCGGTGGCCCACGATGAACGGATGCCCGTAATACCCGCCTTCGACGTAGCGGTTCATCTCGTCCGGCAGGTTCAAGTCGGTAATCGGCTGGCCGGCCTTGGCCTTCGTTTCCAGCCCGCCGCCGAACCAGTCGCTGCCGTGATCCATGCCCCAGATCGGGAAGGCGGACCGTGTCTGCCGTCAGTGCGGCGAGCCGCGGCGCCGCCGGGACCTTCGCGGGCCCGGTGGGCTCGTTCTTGCCAGCGCGCTCGCTTTCTCATCCACCATCCCGATGACGCCGGATGAGGTTTTCGGTATGCACAGGACTCGGTTCCGGAAAGCAGGTCACTCGCGTGCGTCTCGGCCCTCATCGCCCGCTTCTTCCAGTTGCCGTTGCAACTGCTCTCGGCGGAGTGCGGCCGCGCGGTGGAAGTCCGCGTGCAGCCGGGCGCTGGCGCTACCGTTCCGCACGACGTCCGCGTGCCGCGCGGTCAGTTCGTCGACGAGCGCGAGGTCTGCGTCCGGCAGCCGCGCGAGGTCGTCGCAGAGCGCTGCCACGCGGGTCAGATCCGCCGCCGCCGACTCCTCCGTGAGTTCTGCGGACAACTGGTCAAGCTGAGCAAGCTGGCCAGCCGCCCAGCGCCCGCGTACGAAGCTCAGCCAACGGTCAAAGTCGGACGCGTGCGGCGGGTCCGCCGCACGCCACGCGACCACGTCGAAGTCGTGGTCGAGGCCAATCGGTTGCCGCGCGCTGTGCATCACGCCGGTCAGAAGAAGAGGGAAGTTCCGGCCCGGCGAGAAACGCAAACCACAGGACAGCGACAGCGCGTCCCGCACCGCGGCCGGAGCGCCGGACCAGATCCAGGCCAGCACGCGCAGAGGATCGGGCGGGCCATGCACGAGGACCCGGCGACCACGGAGCAGTCGCGACAAGACGGTGATCAGACCGTCCACGTCGTCAGCGCTGGGTGCAAGCGTGCGGTCGGTCCGACCACCATCGGCTGCGGTGCGGGCGTCGAGCTCCAAACGGGCCAGGTCCGGGGGCGGGTGAGCGTTCAACCAGTCATCGCCGAGCGCCGCGCGCGCGGCGGATGCGACGGCCAAGGGGTCGCAGCGCAGGCGGCGATAGGTCGCTGGTTCCATGACCAGGACGTGCGTGTGGACGCGATAGTCACCGCGCGCGCTGTGCTCGAGGCCCGCATTCTGCGCCAGGAAGAGGCAGCGCCGCCCGCTCTCCATGGTAAAGCTGGCCAGACCGCATCCGTGGGGCGAGGCATCGCAGATGCTCTGGTGGGAAGGCGCGCGCTGCACGATCTCCCGCTTTTCGTCGGCGCTGATTCCGGGGCTGACCGCGATGATGCGGTACCCGCGGCCCCAGGGGGAGCGGACGGACGTGAAGACCGCGTGCTCCACACCGGCGGTTCCCGCGGCCGCTTCCCGTCCGCCTACAACTGATCGAGGATCCATCCAAACGGCTCCAAGACCCCGCGGGGGGCGGTGTGCAGTGGGATCGGCGTTACGTATTCTTCTTCTTCGCTAGTGGCGTAGCCGAGCGAGCCGACCACACTGCTGGCGAAGAACTCCACGCGCGCGAAGCGGCTTTCGATCATATGCCATACCCGGTTGAGGTTTGCCTTCACGAAGTGGCGTGGGTTGTCGAAGCACTCCGGCACGTAGTCGCCCTTGGTAAGCACGATCGCGACCGGCATCGACACGCGTTTGTGCTGCTTGCGCGGGAACATCCCGTCAATGTAGCTCAGCATTTTCAGGGCGAAGAAATCCGGCTGCGCCGAGCCGCTGCCCGCCAGCGCGGCGTCCGCCAGCAACATGACGGCGGCGCACTTGGCCAAGAGACTCTCGATCACACGGAAGGTGGAGGGGGCCGCCACCTCGGCGGCGATCGCCTCCCCGGCCATGTCGGGCATCACCAGATCGGCCCACGGCGCGCGGCGCTCCCGCCGGCGGACCTGGTAGTACGCCCAGTTCCACTGGTTGGTTTCCATGGGCGTCTTGGGCGGAAACATGCGGTGGGCCAGGTGGCTGATCACCAGTTGCGGCAGATCCACGGAGTACGGCCCGCGCGGGATCGCCTCGAACTGGTCGGCGCGCTGCGACAGCATATCGAGGAGGAAGCCCAGGTAGACGGTCTTCCCGACATTGCTGTCGCCGACGATGCTTACGATGCGCGGGTCGCGCCCTTGCGCCAGCGCTTCCTCCACGAGCGCCGTCGGAGCCGAGCAGCCCGCGCACAGCGTCACCTGGGTATAATTCAACGTCCCGCAGATCAGGCACGGGAGTTGATTCGTCGTTGTAGTCACGGTCGCCACTGTCGTCTCCTCACAGGGTATCTGGCATAGGCCGAGCGATCAGGACTCCACCAGGTTCAGCGCGCACCGGAACCCCACGTTGTTGGAGCGCGCCACGCAAACCAGCCCGGTGCGGAACGTGGCCGTGGCCTGCCACGGGAAATACGTGTCGAACGCCCCGCCGCGGATGCTGTTCATGCGCGTGTCGCCCACGATCCGGCGTCCTTTCGTGTCCGCGCACAAGAAATCCGAATCCGTCCACTCCCACACGTTCCCGATGAGCTGGTATACGCCGTTGGGCGCCGCCCCCTCCGGGCACGCGTCGACCGGCAGCGTCCCGCCGTGGCCCGACCCCCAGATGTTGCAGCGCTGCAGGTCGAGGCTGTCCCCCCAGGGGTAGCGGCGGTGGACGTTCGCGGCGCTGCGAATCCGCCAACTCGCCGCCATCTGCCACTCGGCCTCGGTCGGCAGCCGGTAGCCCGCCCATTGCACGTAGGCCGCGGCCTCGTAAAACGAAATCCCCACCACCGCATGGTTGGACAGCCGCCGATCGTGACACCCGTTCCGCCACCAGCGCGGCCCCGGCTCACCGGTTTCGTCCTTGAAGCCGATCAGGTGCGGCCAGATCTCCTCCGGCCAGAAGCTCGTATCGCGGTACCCGCCGGCGTCCACGAAGTGCTGGAATTCCGCGTTGGTGACGGCGTGTCGGGCCAACAGGAACGCCTTGGTCTCGCAGTCCACCTCCGGCTGACCGGGCTCGTCGCACATCGTCAGGGGGATGGACACGATTCCCTCGGGTACGAGGGCAAACCGCTCATCCACCGCGCGAACCGCCTGCTCCAGGATGGTCTGGAAACGGGGGTGGTTCATCCACGGCCGCGGCCCGGCCACGATCAGCCCGAGTTGAGCGGCCTGCAGGGCCTGCTCCAGCGGGTCCTGGGCCGGCTTCGTGCGCGGGGCGGGGGCAAAATCGCCGCGCAGTTGCACGCTTCGCGAGTCGACCGGCTTCTTATTCTGGGAGAATAGCCCTAGGTTCACGACTCAATCCTCATCTCACGTGCCTCTACATCGACCCGATCGCCTTGCGCTTGGCATCGCGGCACAGCTTCTGGAACCGCTCCAACGACTCGCCGGCCTTCTGATCCGGCAGCCGCGAGAGTACACTCTTAGGCTTGGTGCCATTGCCGCCCTTCTCGGCCAAGCCGTAAGATAAGAGCAGCTCGCCCTTCTGCTCGGCCAGCGCGTTGAGCTCGTCCTGGAGCTGTTTCTGGAGGCTGGCGAGGTTCTCGCGGGCCGTGTCAAGCTCGCTCAGGGACGTGGCGGCTTCCGACTGCGCGTGGCGCAGCGCGGCCACTTCCTCGTCCAACGCGGCCCGGCGCTGCTCCAGTTCTGCCGCTGCGGCTTCGACCGCGGCCTGCTGCGCCTGCACCTCCGCCTCGCGGCGCGCCGTTTCCCTGGCCTTACCGCACATTTCCTGTTCCTGGGCGGCTAGGGTGTTGCGCAACTTGTCCAGCTCCGCGCGGGCGGTCGCCGCTTGTGCGGACTGCCTGCCGAGCTCCGCCTCCGCGACCTGGATGCGCGCCAGATCCTTCTCGACCGCCTTCGCCTTGGCCTCCAGCTCGGCGCTTGCGGCCGTTGCCCACTGTTCCCGTTCGGCCAGTGCGGCGGAGCGCTTCGTTAGGTCGGCTTCTGCCGCCGCGGCAGCCTTCAGGCGCGGCTCGAGATCGGCCTGCTGTCGCTCCACCGCGGCCTGCGCGGCCTTCACGCGTTCGGCGTCGGCGTCGAGCCGCGCTTCCGACCGGGCACAGTGTTCCTCCCGCGCCGTCAGATCGGCCTCGCGCTTTTCGTAGCAGTCACACAACTCCTTCTCGCGCCGTTCGACCTCCTCGTATCGCTTGATGAGCTCGGCCTCAAACTCGAGCAGGGCATTGCGGCAGTCCTCTAGGGCCGTGGTCCGCGCAGCCAACATCTC
This sequence comes from uncultured Planctomycetales bacterium, assembly GCA_964638325.1. GTDB lineage: Bacteria > Planctomycetota > Phycisphaerae > UBA1845 > Fen-1342 > JALHJL01. The sequence continues at coordinate 1,377 of CAZWYT010000119.1, read as the reverse complement.
GCGCATCGCCCGCATGTCCGTGATCACCTCACGGCCGAGCGCTTCCAGCTCCATCACGTTGACTACGGGCGCCTCCACGTTGTCCGCGCTGCAGCTTGCTGTGCTAGACATCCTTGCGCCTCCACCAGCCGCGCCGCTCTGCGGGCTTGCTCTTCTGTTGCGCCTGCTCTTGCGCCTGAGCCACCCGATACTCCTCCAGGAGTTCTTGGACGCTACGGCTATCGCGGCAGAGCCGCCGTTTCACCCGGATCGCTTGGGCGGTCTCCGGATCCAGCGTTTGGAGGAGCGCGTCATCGGACGCCGTCTGCGCGGCGGATGGTTCCGCGGTTTGAACCAGCGATGTTCTGGCCCCGCGCGTAACCGCGCCCGGCACTACCTTGCGGGCCAACTTCAGCAGAGCCGCGTGCCCCGCTTGCACGATGGCCAGCCAGGCTCCGAGCTTGGCATCCAACTCAGCCAGACGCCGATCGAGCTCGCTGTCGCGAGCCCTCAGAGCAGTCAGGTGATTCTGCAGTGTCGTCGTGTCCATCGCATTACGGCCTTTATGAGACCGCCCTTGTATGCCATACCTGCCGCCAGCCATGCTCTCCACGACCGGAGAAGGCGTGCGGCGTCATATTAGGGAATATACGATTCGTCTTTGCTGGTGAGCTGTGAAATGCGGGAAAACCTGGCCGTTCCGGTAACTAGCGTTTTTAGTGTGATCGCTGCTCGGCAATACGTACAAATGGACATGTCATCCGCTCTGTTTGTCGGGGTTGTCGCGACAGCCGAACCGGCCTTTCCGTGCGCGCTCGTGCGCCGTCGAACGGCCCTGGCGCGCCGGAAACCGCGTTTCTGACGCTAAATCCTTTGTTATCAATGAATTAAAAGTCCGTTGCTCTACCTGCTAAGCTACACCCTCAAGTACTTAATTAGACATATACTTGCGGCGATTTCTGCCGCGCACAAACCGTCCTCGGGCGGTTGTCGTCTCGGTTGTCGGAGCGCTCCATGTGATTCCCAAATAGCATTACCGCAGTACGTTACGGCGGCGTGGCGAAGAATTCAAGAGCCGTTGCTCAGCGACGATGGAGGTGCTGACAGCGCGCCGAACGGAATTCGCCGTGCACGGGCGTTGGCTCGTGCTCGTTCAGAGTTACACTGCGCAGTGTCAGGTCAGTGCGGGCTGGCGGGAGGTGGCCCGATGGAGCAGTCAGACGACGAGCTGGTCGGCGCCGCAGTGGCCGGCGATGGGAAAGCGCTGGCGGCCCTGCTGCACCAGTATGGTCCCCTCGTCCGGCAGCGGCTCAGCATCAGTCCGGTCTGGCGCTCGGCACTCGACCCTGAGGACATCATGCAGGTGACCTACCTGGAGGCGTTCCTGCGCATCCGCCA
>CAZWYT010000118.1:0-9076 GCA_964638325.1 uncultured Planctomycetales bacterium | reverse complement strand
GGAGCGTCTGGGCACCGATCAGCTTGGCGGCCTCCTGCTGTCCGGCCAGGATTAATTCCCGTTCATGCTCGATTGACGTGGTGTCGCCAGGCACTTCGGTCATTGTCGGCACCCCGTGCTGCCACACGACCCGGCTGGTGGACCGGCGCCTTGGGGACCGCCTTGAGCGGCCAGGGTGCGATCACGACGCACTGAAGTACCTCGAGGTCGCGCCCATAAGCTCGCGCAGCCGCCGGTGCGCCCGGGCCCGCACCATATAGACGGCCCCCGGGCTCCGCCCCAGCGCTCGGGCGACCTCTTCCACCGGCCGGTTCTCCAGGTCGTACATCTGCACCACCCGGCGATAGGCCTCGGGCAACTGTCGGACTGCACGGTCGAGCGCGGTGTTGGCCTCGTCGCGAGCGGCCTGCCGGCTCGGCGTGGCGCTCGGGCTGCCCAGCAATTCACATAGCGCTGCAGCGGAATCCTCGCCGGCCCTCGGCTCGAGCGGCCGCCGGCCTTGCCCGCGTTTACCGGCCTCGAGCATTCGCAGGGCGTCGACGAGATTGCACTTGGCCAGCGACACCAGCCAGGCCGCAAACGAGCCGTCGCCTTGGGGAACGAATCGGTCGATGTCGAGAAAGGCGTCCGTGTAGGTTTGCTGCATCACGTCGTCCACAGATAGGACCGCCTGCCAACAACGGGGAATGTGCGTCGCCAGGCGCTGGCGAACGACCGGACCGTGCCGCTCGAGCAGTTGCGGCAGGGTCTGCCGGTCGGGCTTCAGCGTTTCGGCCAAATGGTCGTGATCCGAACTTGCCACCTTCCTGTTCCCCAGGGCAAACGTAAAGGGCCCGGCAGAGTACCCGCAAGTTCCCATCTTAACATTTCCTCGGTTCTCCCTCCAGCCTTTTTCTCCAGTTGGCCCACATAGGCGCCGGCGACAAGAAAAAAACTGTGCCCGTGCGTGAGTCCGGGCCCCAGTTTCCGGTAGTGAGCTTATGCGGAGGGGCACGTAGCCGACGAGCGACCGGCTGAGGACGCAGCCGGCCGGGAGCACCCGTGGCGCTGGGCGTCCGGGAGCCAGGAATCAGAGCCCGGAGTCCGCCGCGATGACCGATGGGCGCGATCCGGGCCCGCGGCGGCAGCACCGGGCCATTGCACAAAAGGAGGCAGGTCATGCATCGAGAACCGAGCAGAATCGCGACGGGTTGGGCATTGGGATCATTCTTTGTGACGGCGGTTGGAGTCTCGCTCTGCGCACCGGCGGCGAGCGCGACCGTCCGGGTCTTTGTCACTCCGTCAAGTGCCGGGTACGGGTTGACCAATCCGCCGAACGCCTTCCAGCCGACGTTCAGCACGGTCGACGAATACGGCGACTACAACGCGTACGATTTCTCGAGCGGCGCTTTTGTGTGCACGAGTTTCCCGCCGACCGACGCGCCCTCGGGCACGTGCGCCAGTCCGGTCGTGGTCGGGTCGAGCGAGTTTTCCTACATCTGGGTGCAGTTCCAGGATGAGCCAGCGGCCGAAATGATCACCGGCCTTGAGATCACGATCCGCGAGTGCGGCCAGTCCACGCCCGCAGCCGTTACGACCTGCTACTACGTGCAGAACAACAAGAATGCCGCGCCCCCGCTCGACAAGAAGCGGTGGGTCGGCACTGCGACGCCGCCGGACTATCCCGAGTGGCACTTGAATCCGCAGGACATAATCGCCGTCCACCCCTTTTTCGCATACGGCGTTGTCAACGAGCCGAACGATCCGCCACCGGCGTCGAACTGGAATATGTACAAGCAGCAAGGCGGCTCGGGCAGCAACCGGACCGGCGTGTGTCTGATCGGCGCCGTCTCCGGGACGCTGGACAAGACGTACGAGATTCTGATCACGAATATTGCCTACTACAGCGGCCCCACACCGACAGTCTCGGGCGGTGCGTTCACGATCACCACTAGCGGTGCTTGCTGCTTCCCTGATGGAAGCTGCCAGATAAAGAGCCCGGCGCAGTGCCAGCAGGCGGGCGGTTGGTACAGGGGCGACAACAGCACGTGCCAGCCGGACACGTGCGCGCTCGTCTTGTTCTACGACAGTCAGTCCCGGTTCGTGCACATCGAAGGTTCGGCCTCTTCCCATCCAGAGCCCCCCGAGCAGCCCTGTTACGACACCATGGATGTCACCCAAAGCGCGTTTGATTTTGGGCCGTTCGTGGCTTCTGTGTCTGATTACGTTTCGTGCCCGTGGGCGGGAGCAGAGGCCGCGGCCAGCCAGAACTCCACGCTGGGCGTCGGGTCCACGCATGGAATCGGAGGTTCATCGGGCAGCGCGGGGTCTGACTACTACGGATGGTCAGACGCGAGCAGCAGTAGTGGGCTTAACGTGACTTTTCACGTGGTAGCCCCGTGTGGCGTGTCAATCACCGGCCAGTTGACAAGGGCCTCGCAGTATGGATGGGAGGGTGGCGCGTACGTGCAGTTCCTCGTGGACTACACGATAGTGTATGAGGTTTATGCTGACCAGGAACCTACCCCAGTTGCCTTTACGGATGCTGACCTTCTCGCGCCCGGCCACACCTACGAACTCGTGATCCAGGCGGCCGGGGAAGCCTCAAGCCCACCTTATGAATATTACGACCACACCTTCGATGTAACACTGAGCACAATCCCGTACATGGCGGACTGCAACAATAACGGCATCCCGGATGAATGTGACATCAGTTGCGGCCCACTTGGTGGGCCATGCGATGTGCCCGGCTGCGGCCAAAGTGCCGACAGCAACTCGAACGGTATCCCTGACGAATGCGAGTTCGGTGCCTGCTGCTTCGTAGACGGCCATTGCGAGTACCTGGACGCGCCGGCGTGCGGCGTGGCTGGCGGCGAACATGAAGGGAACGGCACGAGTTGCATGCCGAACCCTTGCCCGCAACCCGGCGCCTGCTGCTTCGGGGACGGCCATTGCGAAATGAGCAGCGTGACCGCGCCGGGCGACTGCGCCGCGGGCGGGACCTATATGGGCGACAACACGGATTGCGACTCGAATCCTTGCACCCAGCCTGGTGGCTGCTGCTTCGAGGACGGCCATTGCGAGATGAGCGCCGTCATTGAGCCGGGGAATTGCGCTGAGGGCGGCACGTACCTGGGCGACAACACCGACTGCGAGCCGAACCCTTGTTGGCTCGCCGAAGGTCTGGTTGGGTACTGGCAGTTCGACGAAGGCAGCGGGAGTGTCGCGCACGATTCCTCTGGGTACGGGAACGATGGCGCGATCTACGGGGGGGCAACGTGGGTCGAGGGGGTCTGCGGCCCAGCTCTCGATTTTGACGGAAGCAGCTCCTACGTGCAGGCGTCCACGGTCAATGTCGACTATCTGACAGTGTCGGCGTTGGTGTGGTGGGACTACTTTTACCCGGACAACCATGGGCATGCGCCCATATCCAACGCCAACTCAGGCTCCCCATGGAGTGGGTACGTGCTCTCGGGGGGCAGCGACCCACCGTACAACTACTACCAGTTCCCCCTAGGAACTACTGGAAGCACCCAACCGGTTAGTATCACCAGCACCCCGCTCAACACTGGGCTGTGGTACCACATCGTCGTGACGTATGACGGTCAGTGGCTAAAAGGCTACCTGGACGGGCAGTTGGTCGCCGAGACCACTGCTTCGGGAACGGTCAGGCCCGCCACGAACCCGCTACTCTTTGGGCGCCCATACTACCCGTCGTCTCCGTATACGTTCAATGGCACCCTCGACGAAGTCCGGATCTACAACCGGGCGTTGACCGCCGCAGAAGCGTGGGAACTGTACCAGAGTACTGTGCTCGGCGCCTGCTGCTTCGTAGACGGCCATTGCGAGTACCTGGACGCGGTGGCGTGCGGTGCGGCTGGCGGCGAACATAAAGGGAATTGCACGAGCTGCATGCCGAACCCGTGTGAGCAGCCGCCGGCGAGCGCCTGTTGCTATCCAGACGGCTCATGCGCCGTGACCGTGGAGGCGGATTGCACCGCCGTCTGGCACCCGGAGTGGCCGGACTGCATCGTCGCCCAGTGCCCGCAGCCCGGTGCCTGCTGCTTGACCACCGAAGAGTGCCAGATGCGTACCGAACCATCGTGCACGCAGGACGCCGGCCTCTACCTCGGGGACGGCACGGCCTGCGGCGGGTGCGCCAACGAGCCGGATCTCGACCACGGGGAATCGACGACGCTCAACCCCGGCGGCGGCAGCGGGGACCCGACCCAGGATGCGCTGGTCACAATTACAAACACCGGTGGGCCGGACGACGCGTGGATCACCGTCGGCGAGACGACCTCCAACCCGCACCCCGAAGCCGGTGGGTTCAGCGCTCTCGGGCGAACGCTCGTCATTGAAACGTCCCTGTCGGCCGGCCAGTTCTTCATGACGGTGCAGATCCCGTTTGCCCAGGCTGACCTGCCGCCGGAAACCGACCCGCTGACGGTCGATCTGACGTACTTCGACGCGGGCACCGGCAACTGGGTGCTCGCCGTCGATGACAACACCCAAAACAGTCCAGGGTGGCCTGGACCGCGTGGTGATCGCTACCCCGTGTCCGGCGACACGCCGCCGCAACTGAGCCCCGACCTGGGCGACTACGGCGTGTTCTGGAACCCGACGCAACAGGTCGGTTTTGCCTGGGCGAACGTCGACCACGCTACGGATTTCGCGCCGGGCGCGGCGCCGCCGCAGGCCGATGTCGCTTGCTGCTTCCCCAACGGCATGTGCGAGATGTTGACCGCCGCAGAGTGCGCCGCGGCCGGCGGTACGCCGGGCGAGTATGGCAGCGATTGCACGCCGAACGAATGCCCGCCGCGTCATGGCGATCTGAACTGCGACGGCCTGATCAACTTCGGCGACATCAACCCGTTCGTGCTGCTGCTCTCCGATCCGGTGGCCTGGCAGGGGGCGTATCCGGGCTGCCCGCTGGCGAACGGCGACATCAACGGCGACGGGACCGTGAATTTCGGTGACATCAACCCGTTCGTGAGCCTGCTCAGCGGCGGCGGCTGATCGGCTGGCCGTGCGTGAAGTGCGTTGAATCCGGCCGGCGTCGGGCCCACGTGCTCGGCGCTGGCCGTTTGTTCACAGCTACAGACCACCAATCCTGCTGAAAATGCACCTCTTTCTCGAGGCCGCGCCGGGCGCGCGCGGCGGATTCGGGGTTTATTCCGTTAGAAGCACGGAACTTGAGCGCCAGCGGCTGGCAGACGGCGAACAGAGCCCGCATTACACGGAGAGAACAAGATGAGCACTCCAGCACACGCTTTCTTCGCGGGTCACCTGGTTGCGATCTTTACACTGGCCCTGGTGTACGCCAGTCCGGCGTCCGGCCAGTGTACCGCCCGCGTGAGCGCCGCGTCCGACGGAACGCAGGGCGACTTCCAGAGCTGGGTGCCCTCCATCTCCGCCGACGGGCGCTATGTGGCCTTTCACGCCCTGGCCTCCAACCTCGTGCCCGGCGACACGAACAACGACTATGACGTTTTCGTCCACGACTGCGCCACCGGCGCCACCACCCGCGTCAGCGTCGCCTCAGGCGGAACGCAGGGCAACGGCCCTAGCAGCTACGCCTCCATCTCCGCCGACGGGCGCTACGCGGCGTTTAACAGCGACGCCACTAATCTCGTGCCCGCCGATACGAACAATACCGCTGACGTTTTCGTCCACGACCGCCAGACCGACACCACCACCCGCGTCAGCGTCGCCTCCGACGAAACGCAGGGCAACTCCTCGAGCTCGTACCCGTCCATCTCCGCTGACGGGCGCTACGTGGCGTTTGGCAGTGCCGCCTCCAACCTCGTGCCCGGCGACACGAACGAGATGGAGGACATTCTCGTCCACGACCGCGCCACCGGCGCCACTACCCGCGTCAGCGTCGCCTCCGATGGAACACAGGGCAACGGTGGGAGCTGGATTTCCTCTATCTCCGCCGACGGGCGCTACGTGGCGTTTTACGGCACCGCCTCCAACCTCGTGCCCGGCGACACGAACGCCACGTATGACGTTTTCGTCCACGACCGCGACAGCGGCGCCACCACCCGCGTCAGCGTCGCCTCCGACGGAACGCAAGGCAACAACTGGAGCAGTTGGCCCTCCATCTCCGCCGACGGGCGCTGTGTGGCATTCTATAGCCGCGCCTCCAACCTCGTGCCTGGCGACACGAACGTCAAGGATGACGTTTTCGTCCATGACCGCGACAGCGGCGCCACCACCCGCGTTAGCGTTGCCTCCAACGGAACGCAGGGCAACGGTCACAGCGGCTCCTATGGCCTCTCCATCTCCCCCGAGGGACGCTACGTGGCGTTTGAGAGCCGGGCCTCCAACCTCGTGCCCGGCGACACGAACGGCCAGGGCGACGTTTTCGTCCACGACCGCGACAGCGGGGCCACCACCCGCGTCAGCGTCGCCTCCGACGGAACGCAGGGCAACAGCAGTAGCGATCTCACGATGAACCGCTCCATCTCCGCCGACGGGCGCTATGTGGCGTTCAACAGCAACGCCTCCAACCTCGTAGCCGGCGACACGAACAATGCCGAAGACGTGTTCCTCCACGACCGCGACGCCAGCTGCCCCGTCCCCGGCGACCTGAACTGTGATGGCGCGGTCGACTTCGGCGATATCAACCCGTTCGTGCTGATCCTGACGAATCCGGCGGCCTGGCAAGCGGCCTACCCGGGCTGCCCAATGCTGAACGGCGACATCAACGGCGACGGGGTGGTCGATTTCGGCGACATCAATCCGTTCGTGGCCCTGCTAGTCGGCAGCTAATCGACGGCCTACGAAGGCGCTGCATTCCGAGCCCGAAGCGCGAGCGATCGCCTGTCTGTGTTGCTCGCGCCCCGGGTTCGGCCGCGCGCCCAGCCAGACGACGCAGGTGCGCGGCTCCCTCAGCCGAAGAAACGCTGCTCCACGAGCCGCGTCTCGGCCTCGCGCATGTCCATCAGGGACCACTGAAGCGACGCCGCGACCACCTGCACCGCCACCAGCAGCGCCAAGAGCAGCGCGACCTGCCGGTCGGGTCGGCGCAGGGCCCCGAGCTGAAGCAGCGCGCCCAGCAGCAACAGCGGCACAAAGGGGATCCACAACCGGGGTGTCTCCAGATTGGTGAATCCGGCGGTCGCTAGCAGCACCGCCGCCGTGACAATTACCAGGCAACGGCCGAGATGCGTGTCGCGATCGGCGGGACCGCGCAGGCCGAGTCGTGGGAGGGCGGCCCAGGCGGTCGTCGTCCAGCACGCCGGGCCCACAAAGAGCAGAAACAGCGGAACGCCGAGCAACTGCCAGGCTAGCGGCATGGCGTTGGGTCCGCGCGTGACTTCCGCTTGCGCCCGCGCTACGGACCGGACGATTGCGATGAGATCCACGTCGCACAGCAGGTACAGGCCGAGGGCGCCGAACACCGCCGCGACGCCGGCGGGCAACGCCAGCCGCAGCAGCACATTTCTCCGCTGCTCTGCGGCGAGCCCCGTCGCTGCCAGCGCGATGGCGGCAATCCACAGGTGAACCAGGCCCACTAGACACACAAGGGGAAGAAGGAGGCCGGCGAGCACCGCGGGAACAACGCGGTCACGGCGCACTGCCCGTAGCCAGAGGCAGAGCGGCAGGGCGACGGTCAGCAGTTGGGCCGGGTCCTTGCCGGGCATCAGAAGCAGCGTGGTCGGCGTGAACACGCAGCACAGCGCGTACGCGGCGGCAGTCGCCGGCGGCAGGAACAAGCGCGCCAGCCAATACAAGGCTCCCGCGGCGAGCACCCACAGGGCGCTGAGCACCCAGAAAAAGACCAGCCCGACCGCCTGGGAATGCTGAAACTCCTCCGTCAGCTCCTCCGGCGGCAATTCCTTCAGGATGGAGCCGAGTGCCAATGTGCGGAGGCCGGGGAATTGCCGGACGAGCCGCGCGACGCCGACGGCGAGGAGGGTGGCCCCCGGGGGGTTGCTGACGACGCGGGTACCGCGCATCGCGGCGGGCGGCAATTGAGCGCGGCGCGGAAAGGCGTGCAGATACTCGCGCACGGAGGTGATCGTGAGGGCTTCGCGCACAAAGGCGCCGTCCTGGGACGGCGAATAGGCGTTGAAAAGGTGCTGGTTGCGGTGGTACGGCGGGGCGGCGTACGCCCAGGCCGCCAGGGCGACGGCGCCCCCGGCCAGAAGGCCCAGGCCCAGTCGCCGCCGGCCGGCTGCTTCAGCGCCGGCGAGCCACGTTCCGAAGCCGAGCACGACGGCCAGCAGCAGCGCGAACGGCACGGCGACGAGGCGGAGAAGTGTGAGCGGGGAGTACAGGTAGACGAACCGGCCCGGGCAGCCGAGCGGAACATGGCCCTGGCGGAGCAGCACGGTGGTCGCGAGCGGCAGGAGCGCCGCCACCAGCAGCACGAGGCGGGCGTGGCGCGGATCGATCCCCGGTGACGCGTCCTGTCTATGGTTCACGGCCGTGTGGCTCCGAGCCGAGGGCGCGGATCGCTGCCATGATCGCGTCGCTGGCCTCCTGCGGCGCGCTTGGGTCGCGCGCGCGGCCGCTGAAGGCGGAAAGATCGAGCGGGGGGCCGTAGCGCAACCGCACGCGGTGTCGGCGGAACAGGGACACAAACGGGTTGTAGGCGTACCGCGTCCCACCGATATGACACGGAATTACCGTGGCGCCGGTGCGCAGGGCCAGCATGCCGACCCCGGACTTCGCCTCCGGCTCGGGCTCGTCCGGTGCGGCGTACGTCCCCTGGGGGAAGATCCCCAGGCAGCCGCCGTCCTTGAGCAGCCGCAACGAATTGGCCAGGAAGGACCGGCCCGGATTCTCGCGGTCCACCGGAATACAGCGGGCCAGGCGCATGAACCACCCGGCGATTGGCGCGTCGTAGTACTGGCGTTCGACGATGAAGCTCACCACGCGATGTGTGCACGTGCCCAGGATCACCAGCGGGTCAGCGCCGGAGGTGTGGTTGGCCGCCACGATGACGGGGCCAGTGCGCGGCACCGTGCACGGCCCGATCCGTCGCACGCGGCACCAGAAGCCGGCGTAGAACCGCACGACCCGCCATATGAGCCACACGGCGGCCGAGAACGGATCGCGGCGGCGGTAGGCGCGCCACGCCAGA
>CAZWYT010000117.1:0-9088 GCA_964638325.1 uncultured Planctomycetales bacterium | reverse complement strand
ACCGGAGACGGCAGGCTCGGAGGCGGAGGAACGGGCTCGCGTGGCAGTGCCGCCGCATGAGAACGCCAGCCGCTGGGCCGGCCCGCTCGTCGGTGCACTCGTACCTGATGCCGGAAATCGCGGGCGCGTGCCCTGCCCTCCGCACACCCGCGGGCAGCGGTCTCAGCCCGCTGCGCGCGGAGCTGCTCACGGCGTTCACCCAGCGCATTCTGCCGATGGTCCTGCGTGTGGTGGACCGCGCAACGATGGCCTACAGCGTGGAGTCGCGGGCACCCCTGCTCGACTATCGGGTCGTGCAGTTCGCGTTCTCGCTGCCGGACGAGGACCTTGTTGCCCGCGAGACCAAGCACATCCTGCGACAGGCCGTGGCCGACGTCGTGCCGCGCGCCGTGCGCCGACGGCGGGCCAAGCTGGGTTTCGCCATCGCCGAGCGCGACTGGTTCAACGCCCCCGTGGTGCAGAGCTACCTCCGGGACATTTGCGGCAGCACGGCGATGCGCCAGTGCGAGTTCCTCGAGGGTCGGCGGCTGCGCGCGGACGTGGAACGATGTATCCGCGACGGCTTCACGTGGAACGATACAACGCGAATCTGGGAAGGCCTGAATGTGTTCTTATGGCAGCAGCGCTTCGTGCGTCAGCCGGTGGCGGACGCAGCGTTGCAGGCACCGGCCGATGTGACGCCGGTGGGGTGTTGAAAGGGCGCGGATGAGCGCGACGGTCTGCGTAGCCGAGAAGGCCACTGCAGTAATGGAGACCGACTGGCTGGGCTCCCGACCGGTCTTCTATAACGAGCGTACCGCGCGCGTCAGTCACAACATCAACGACGTCATCGACTTCGCGAACCTGGAGTTCCACCCGGAGGGACTGCGGAACTATCTCGGCTTCGGGTACTCGGTCTTTGGGCAAACCCCCGTACGCGACGTGAAGTTCCTCCCGCCGGCGACGCAGCTCCGTCTGCAGCCGGACGGTCGCCTGACACTTCTGCCGCTCGACGACCCCGTCGACGACTGGCTCGGCCGCATCAGCCACGAAGGCGACGTGCTCGCGCGACTGGAACACGTTGTCCGGGAATGGGAACAGCAGGTCGAAGGCGAGATCATCATTCCGACCAGCGGCGGGTATGACTCGCGGCTGCTCAATCTGCTGGTGCGCGACAAGCAGCGGATTCGGGCGTTCACCTTCGGACTTTCGAATCGCCAGGCGGAGTCACACGAGGTCGTGTACGCTCGCGCGCTAGCCCAGCGATTGGGCCTTCGATGGCAACATATCCCGCTGGGGCGCTTCCACCAGTATTTTGACGAGTGGAACACACTGTTCGGCGTGTCCACGCACGCCCACGGCATGTACCAGCTTGAGTTCTACCATCGCATCGCCGAACTGCAGCCCCCGCCCTTGCCCCTGTTGAGCGGCATCATCGGCGACGCCTGGGCCGGAGCCGTCGAGGTGGGGCCGGTGGACACTCCGACCGACGTGCTCAAGCTCGGTTGGACACACGGCATGCACGCCGACGAGACGATGTGTGTGCTGAAGGGCGATGAACAGCTTGCACAGGAGTACTTCGAGCGCCGGCGCGCCCGGCTGCGCGACCCGCGTTTCCGCGTCGTCGAGGCGATGCGCTTCAAGATGCTCCTCCTGACCTACTTGCTCCGCGTCCCCGCGCACGTCGGATTCCGGCCCTGGTCGCCGTTCCTGCGGCCGGACATCGCGCTGGCGATGCTAACCCTGCCCGACGAACGCCGCACGCAACGACGTTGGCAGCGGGAACTCTTTGTCCGACATGGGCTGGCGATCGAGGCACAGCCGCTGGCGGTCGATCGGCGAAACACGTTGAACCAGCAGGCCCTGCGCCGCCAACCCCCGCTGCCCCTCGACGAGACGCTGTTGCGCGAGGTCATTCGCCCGGACTACGTGCGCTGGATCAACGCGCTGCTGGCGCGCGCCGGTCCGCTATGGGACGCATTTTGGGGCCTCGTCGTGCACCGGCGTTTCGGACGCCCGCTGCGCCAGCGCGGCTTGCGGGACCGCCGGATGGAAGCCTACTGCGCCTATTTGACATTGCGGCCGATCGAGAACGTGCTGCGACGCCGAGACCGCGGGGGTGTGATCTGATGTACGCGCGGTGGCAGCGGTGGCGACACAAACAGCGCGGGCGGGCCCGCGCCCGGCAACTCTATCGGCAACTCGGACCGCTGAAGGCCGACCTCGGCTGTGGCGACTGCAAACGCCCAGGTTTCGTCGGTGTTGACCTAACGCCGGCGGCGGACATCCGGTGGAATCTCCATTGGGGACTGCCATTCCCGGACGGCACGGTGGCCGAAATACGCTCGGACCACTGTCTGGAGCACCTCGACCTGTCCGTCGTCGTCGACGTGCTGCGGGAATGCCACCGCGTGCTCGTGCCGGGCGGCATGCTCGATTTCACCGTTCCGCATATCGACCCCTACCTCGCGGCCTATCAACGGCGCGATGGCGCGTTTCTCGAAGCGCGGATCAACGACTTGCCGGCGGAGTACGCCACGCTCTACACCACGTGCTTCGACCGCATCTCCTGGCTGTTGTTACGCGGCGGCGAGCACCGATCGCTCTTTGACCGCGACTCGATCGTGGCCAAGGTCCGGCTGGCGGGCTTCCGCGACGTTTCGACGCGGGGCTACGATCCCCAGCGCGACCTCGTCCAGCGTTTCTCGTCGGTTTATGTGGTGGCCCGCAAATGATCCTGCTCGGCGATTGGGCTCCAGGCTGCGTCCGGTGCCATACGCATCTGCCGGGATCGTGCGCCCTGGTGAACCTGGAAGGGCCCGTTCTGCCCGCAGATCACGGCCACACACCGGCACCGAAGGCCGGCCCGAGCCTGTTCTCAACTACGCCGCCGCGCACCGCCGGCCAACTCGTGTGCAGCTTGGCGAACAATCACACGATGGACTTTGGCGAAGCCGGCCTCGCCACGACGCGGGCCACTCTACGCGAGAGCGGGGCCCTCACGGTCGGGGCCGGCGCCACCCAGGCCGCGTCACGAGCACCGCTCGTCGTGACCGACGGGGGCGCCCGTGTCGCCATCGTCGCCTGCGCCGAGGCCCAGTTTGGGTCCGCCCAGCCCTACCGGCCGGGCATCGCGGTCCTCGGGCCCTGGGTGTACGACGCTATTCGCGCATGCCGCACACACGCGGACGCGGTCGTAGTCTCCGTCCACGCCGGCGCAGAGCTCTCCCCCTGGCCGGCGCCCGCGCTCCAGGACCTCTACCATTCGTGGGTCGACGCCGGCGCCGCCATCATCCACGGTCATCACCCGCATGTGCCGCAGGGCTTTGAGGCATACCACGGCGGACTGATTCTCTACGGCCTCGGCAATCTGGCGGTGAGCCCGCGCGACTGGCACACGTATCCGAACGCGCTGTGGTCGCTCGCCGCCGACGTGGACTTCGCGGCCCGACCGCTGCGCTGGCGAATGCTCGCGTTTTCCGTGGAGGGAGACGAGCGGGAAGTGCGAATCAAAGCGCACCCGGCGTCGGATCATGCCCCTTACCGGCACGACTGCCAGAGGGCCCTCGCCGACCGCGGCCTGCTGGAGGCGCTGTGGCAGGAAGTGGCCCTGCGCGCCTATCGGCAGTATTACCGGGGGTGGCTCCGCTTCCCGGATGACCGACCGGCCCCGGACCCCAAGCCCCACGGCGACCCGCTTGCGGCCTTACGGCGAAGCTGGCGCGCTAGAGCGGGCGGGCAAAGCCGTCCCAAGATCGCCGCGCGGCAAGACCACCTGCTCTGGCACGTCCTGTTTGCGTGCCTGACACATGAGAACCTGATCGCCACGGCGCTCGGCGTCCTAAGCGGCGAGATAACCGACCTGCGCACGCCAGAAACAAGAGCTCTCACCGACCGCTGGATGCCCTGGAGCGTATCGCAGGCCGAGCCGGCGGAGGCAACGGCATGAGGTGGCTGATCGTCAACACCGACTATCCCGACTTTACGCGCGACTGGTACAGGGCGCATCCGGGCCTCGAGCGCGCGAGCTACGACGCCCAGTGGCGCTCACGCGTGGAGAGCCTCTTCGGCGTGGCCGATTTCTACTCGACCCATTTGCGTGAGCTGGGCCACGAGGCCTGGGATGTCATCGCCAACTGCGAGCCGATCCAGCGCCGCTGGGCCCGCGAGCACGGTCTCGCCTGTGGCCGCGATCGGCACTGGCGCTTCCGGCTGCGCGGCGGCTGGGTCCCGTGGCTGACGCGCGAGCGCAGGCGGCGCTGGCTCTACGACATTCTCGAGGCGCAGCTCAAAGCCTATCGTCCCGACGTGCTGTACAGCATGGCCATCGAAACGCTCGGCAGCGATTTCGTCCGTGTCGCGAAGCGGTACTGCCGCCTCGCCATCGCCCAGCACGCAGCCCCCCTACCGGCGCACGACATCGGTGCCTACGACTTGATGCTCTCGTCGCTGCCGAACCTCGTGGACCACTTCCGGCAGCAGGGCCTGCGCAGCGAGCTGCTCCGTCTGGCGTTCGAGCCACGCGTGCTGGAACACCTGACCAGCAGGCCCAGGCCGTACGACATCGTGTTCGTGGGTGGCCTGGGCGGGCCGCATGAGACCGGCACACGGATGCTCGAAGGGCTCGCGCGACGCCATGCGGTCCGCGTGTGGGGCTATGGCCGCGAGCGCCTGGGCGCCGCTTCGCCCCTACGTGGCATGTGCCAGCCGCCCGTGTGGGGGCTGGAGATGTACCGCGTGCTGCGCGGCGCCCGGATCGTCTTCAACCGGCACATCGACATCGCCGCCAACTATGCGAACAACATGCGGCTGTACGAGGCCACGGGCGTGGGCACCCTGCTGCTCACCGATCGCAAGGACAATCTCGCCCGACTCTTTGAGCCGGGCCGCGAAGTTGTGGCGTACGGCAGCCCGGAGGAGTGTACGGAGCTGGCCAGCCATTTCCTGGCTCACGACGAAGAGCGCGAGCGCATCGCGCACGCCGGCCAAATGCGGACGCTGCGAGAACACACGTGGGCCCAGCGGATGCGTGAGCTAGTCGAGCTCGTGGGCCGGCACCTGTGACCGCCCACTACGGACGGCCCGCGTTCTCCTTGGCCTGCTCCGCAGACTCGAGCAGCTTCATACCCGCCGCGTCCTGGAGGTGTGTCAAGTCCGTCCAGAAGGTGCCCGGGCCGGCGAAGATCAGCCGAATACTCTCGGGTGAGAAGTTCTCGGCAAACGTGTACAGGTTGTATGCGGCGCCGTTGCCGAATGCCTCGACCATCAGGCGTTTGCCGTCGGCCTCGGCCTGGTTGTGCAACTGCTCGACGTCGGCGCGGGCCTTGCCGAGCAAACGCGTGGTGGCGGCGTCGAGCGCGGCGATCTGCTGTTCGATCTGGGCCACTTCGAGGTCGCGGTGCGCGCCGGTCTCCTGGGACTGCTTCTCGCCGGTGGCCTTGATTTCGGCGACCTTCTTGCGCGTATCGGCATTGACCTGTTCGCGGGCCACGTCCACCGCGACCTTGGCGGTCTCCAGGTCGGCCTTGAACCTGGCGGTCTCGCGCTGCGCCTGCTTGGTCAGATCATGCTCGCGGGCGATGTAGCCGCGCTGGATCGTGCTCTTGAGGTCCATGCCGCCCTTCTCGGACTCGGGACTGCCGTGCACCTCGATGTTGTGGATGAGCGCAATGAGGATCTCGATGTCGCGCTCCTGACACACGCGCCGCAGGGTGTCGGTGACGGCGTGCTGGTAGAGCTCGCGCTTCTCGCCCCGGATGAAATCCGTGCTCTCGTATTCCGAGCCGACGTTGCGGCAGATGCTGCGCATCTGGTTGAGGATGATCTGTTTGAGTTTCGCGATATCGCCGAAGCGGTTGAGCATCTCGGCGATGTGGGCCGGGTGGCGGCCCCATACGACCGTCACCTCGATGTCGATGGTGAAGCCGTCCTTCGACGGGAAGGTGATGTGCGTGCTGATCTCGCTGGCGTCCGGCTTGCCGGCCTGCTGCTGCTGCTGGGCCGGTCCGGCCTTCGTGCCCTGCTGCTGCACGCTGAGCTGCTGTATGACCTCGCCCTTGGCGGTTTTGATGCGCAGCGCAAGCTGGGAAATCTGGTTGTACCCGACCTGTACGGTCTGCACTTTGTAGACGTACGGGTTGAGGTAGTAGATGCCGGGCTGGAGGACGTTTCGCACGACGCCACGCTGCCCGGGCTCGGCCAGCTTCTGCACCACCTTGGGATGGCCCTTGACCGGCTGGCCGTCGGGGCCGACGCTCACCTCTTCGACCGTCTCGACGCCGGGCATCTCGCCGAGTTGCGAGGTGACCACCCCGCAGCAGCCGAGCGGGATGATGGTGGCCAGCACGGTCTTGACGTCGTACACGTACGGATTGATGCGGTAGGTGCCGGGCGTCAACACCTGTTTCTGCACGCCCTCGTAGCCCTCGTCGACGACTTCGATGCCGGGCGGCGCGGGCTTCCCGACCTTGTTGACGAGGATGCCGATCTGCGGCCAGGAGCCCTCGATGGACGGGAACGCGGTATCGGCGGCGGCCTCGGCGTAGTATTCCTTCCACGAGGCCGGATCGCCCGCCGACACCTCGACGAGATCGTGCAACTCCCAGTTCCAAACCCAGGGGTTGAAGAAATAACGGCCGGGGCCCAGGGTGTCGCGCTGAATCCCCTTCTGACCTGGGCCGGCGATCTTCTCGCCCGCGGGCAATGCGTCGCCGGTCTTACGTATCAGAACCAGGCACCTGTCATGGGGCACATAGACCCGGCACTCGCCCCAAACGAAACCGAGGACCAGTGCACTGAGCACGAGCGCCGCCCCGACGACAATCATCACCAAGCGCGCCGGACTCATGGCCGACCTCCTGTCTCCGCCTTGGGCGTCACACTACCGGCACCGGCCGGCGGCCGCGGCGCCAGCGCGCGGAACATGTCCGCGAACGGACCGTCCGTGCTGGCCAGCACGGACTTGAGCGCCGGCGCCAGCTTTTGATACAGCCGATACTGGGCGTACGTCTGGCCGTCGCCAAAAGCCAGCACGGCGCTGCGCAGCGGGTCGGCCTCCGCGTGGTACTTAAGCAGCAGCACCTCGGCGTCGGCCTGGCCGCGGGCGACCACCGCGACGGCGGTCGCCTTGGCAGCCTCGAGCCCGAGCCGGGCCACCTCCAGCCGTTGCGCCGCTTCGGTGAGCGCCACCGACTTGTACTGCTCAGCTTCCGTGATCACGGCCACCACCCCCCGGTTGGCCTGGCCAATCGCCTGGTTCTGCTTTTGCATCTCTTGCTGCTCGGCGAGCCGGGCTTCCGCCTCGGCGACCTTGATCTCGTTCTCGTACTGCTTGATCTGCTGGCCGGCAACCTGCCGGTCGGCGATGGGGTCGGCGATCTCCGGCGGCGGCACGATCCGCCGGATCAGCGTGGCCCGGATCTCAATGCCTTGCGCGTAGCATTGCTCGCGCAGCCCCTCGAAAACCCGGTTTTGAAACACCGCGCGTGTGTCGCCGGCAATGAAATCGCGTGCGAACAGTTTGGACCCTTCGATCCGGCACAGCGAACGCACGTAGGGCAGAATCAGCTTCTCGCGGATGTCGTCGTGCGCGCCGATCGCCACCATCACGTACGGGGCCAGATCTTGCCGAATGGCGTACTCGACCGTGGAGTCCACCAGGATCTCAAAGCTGTCATTGGACGGAAAGCGAATGGCATCGTCGGCGTGCAGCTCGACGTTGTGGCTGCGGACATCGATCGTGTCGATCCGCCGGACGTAGGGGTTGTTGTAATACATGCCCGGCGGCAGCACGCCCGGCTGCACGCCGCGCTCGCCCTCTGCGACGACGTAGTCATTCGGGTTGTTGGGCTCGCGCCCGGAGAGAAGCAAGGCGACGCCCACCTCGCCGGCCGGGATGACGACGGGCCTCACGCGGCGAACGTCGTAGGCGAAGGGGTTGATGTTGTAACGGCCGGGCTTGAGGACCTCGGCCTCCGGGCCGCGCTCGTCGTCGGCGGTGGCGACGGTCTGACCGGGCGGCAGGCGGCGACCGTACTTGCGGACGAGGATGCCGATCTCATCCTGCTGGATGACGACTGCCGGCCAGACCGCGCGCTCCCAGAGAAAGGGGTCGTAAAAGTACCTTCCCTCGGGCAGCGGCTGGTAGACGATACCCTTGTACTTTGTGGAGTTCGCCGGCTCGTTGAGCTGTCGCAGCAGGGCGGGATAGAGCACGACCTGATCCGCGGCTTCGGCGGGCAAGGTCTGGCCGACTTTGCGGACGAGGACCAGCAACTGCCCGGGCCCGACCTCGACGCGCTGCACGAACCACCAGTAGCAAAAGGCGAGCAGAACCAACAACAATAACAGGACAACCCACACCGCGGCACGCGGGACCGACAACAGCACTACCGGCGCATCGCGCTCATGCCTCGGGGGCGGCGGCGTTATCACAGCCATGCGTATCCTCCTTTAATCAGCCGATCTCGCACGTCATCGTTCGGGGCTACCAGTATCTGAGTTGGTTTCCCCGCTCAACTTCGTCCCGCAGCGGGCGCAATACTGGGCAGCCGTCGGGTTCCGGTGTCCGCAGCCGCACGCCGGGCACACTCGTCCACGCGGGGGCGGCCGCAGAGCATTCCAGATAAGCAATACGCCCAGCCCCATCAGGCCGACGGTTATCGCAATCACCGTGAACGTCGCGGGTGTCATGTCCGTGACCCAAACCCAGGCGGCACGCGCGTAGCATAACCGAAGCCCGCTGCAAGGGTCTTATAAACGACGGGAATCTGTCGAACCGGGGGACGCCGACGGCCGTCGCCGACGTGCACGTGAAGCGGTACAAAGGCCGGCCCCATCCTCCCGGGACGGCAGGATGGGGCCAACCGCAAAATCCCGATGTGGCAGCACGCACAAACGAGCCTGTGCGTGCCAGCATACGTGCCACCTTACTGCGTCAGCAGGGCGATAAACGGGTTGATGTCGCCGAAGTTCACCTGCCCGTCAGCGTTGATGTCCGCCAGGCCGATGTTGCAATCGGGGTACGCGCCGGCGTACCCGGCGGGATCGCTGAGGGCGAGCACAAACGGGTTGATGTCGCCGAAGTCCACCTGGTGGTCGCAGTTGAGAT
>CAZWYT010000116.1:0-9399 GCA_964638325.1 uncultured Planctomycetales bacterium | reverse complement strand
GCGTTCGAGAAGGTCGGCAAGGACGGCGTCATCGAGATCGAAGAGGGCAAGAGCCTCGACACCACGTGGGAGCACGTCGAGGGCATGCAGTTCGACAAGGGCTTCATCTCGCCCTACTTCATCACCAACCCGGCGTCGCTCGAGGCCGTGCTCGAGGATCCGTACATCCTGATCTACGAGAAGAAGATCAGCTCGATCCGCGATTTGATCCCGCTGCTGGAGAAGATCCTGCACGTCGCCAAGCCGCTGCTGATCATCGCCGAGGACCTGGAGGGCGAGGCCCTCGCCACCCTGGTGGTCAACAAGCTGCGCGGCATCTTCAACTGCGCGGCGGTGAAGGCGCCCGGCTTTGGCGACCGGCGGAAGGCCATGCTCGGCGACATCGCAGTGCTCACCGGCGGGGAGTTCATCAGCGAGGACCGCGGCCTGAAGCTGGAGAACATCGAGCTCGCCATGCTCGGCCGGGCCAAACGCGTCATCATTACCAAGGATGACACCACGATCATCGAGGGCGCCGGCAAGAAGAAGGACATCGACGCCCGCACCGCCCAAATCCGCGCCCAGATCGACAAGACCACCAGCGACTACGACCGCGAGAAGCTCCAGGAGCGCCTGGCCAAGCTGACCGGCGGCGTGGCAGTGGTCAGCGTAGGCGGGGCCACCGAGATCGAGGTCAAAGAGCGCAAGGACCTCGTGGATGACGCCTTCCACGCCACCAAGGCCGCCGCCGAAGAGGGCGTCGTCCCCGGCGGCGGAGTCGTCTTTCTCCGGGCGATCAAACCCGTCGCCGAAGCCGCCAAGAAGGTCGAGGGCGACGAGGCGATCGGCTATCGCATCGTGGCCAAGGCGCTCGAATACCCCGCGCGGCAGATCGCCGAGAACGCCGGGGAGGACGGCGGCGTGGTCGTCGACGAGATCCTGTCGCGCGCCAAGAACTTCGGCTTCGACGCGGCCCGCGGCGAGTACGTCGACATGTTCGAGGCCGGGATCATCGATCCGGCCAAGGTCGCGCGGGTGGCCTTGCAGAACGCGGCCAGTGTGGCCGGACTCATGCTGACCACGGACGTGCTCTGCACGGAGTACAAGGAAGAGAAGCACGAGAAGATCGAAGGCGCGACACGCTGACGAGGCCAAAAGTCTCTGGGAGCCGGGGTGATGTCGCGGTGCCGGCACCCCGGCGCTGCTTCGCCAAGCGGCTCGCAGGAGGCCTGACGACGTGCCAAGGCGCAGGCGCCTGCCCAAGGATCGCTGGTTGAGCGAGTTAGCGCGCTTCGCGATCACGAAGCCGTCCCAGCTTCGCGACAAGAGCCACCAGTGGTTTAGTGACGTGCAATTCCTGCACGAACACGAACGCTGGAGTCCGCTCATCTATCTGGGCGGATTCGTGATCGAGTGTCTGCTGAAATCCGTGCTCTGGCCGCGCCGTACGGAACCGCCTGTGGGGCAACTGCTTTGGCGGTCCCACGACCTGGGCGAGCTCCTGGCGGAGTGCGCCGCGCTGGACGCGGCGATCCGCAAACCGGTCTTCGCCAACGTGTGATCCGCCTTTGAGTTCCTGGCGAGCTGGACGGTGCGCATCCGATATAATCCAAAGCGGCCGTCAGCGGCTGATGCCCGTGCATACTGGCAACGATTGACGGAGGTGCGCCAATGGCTGCTTGGAAGAACCTGACGCCGGCCCAGCAGACCCGCTTGCGGAACCGCCTGGAAGAGGCCTTGGCCGAGCGAGGCGTCGCGCCGGTCAACATCGTTCTCGAACCCTCCGGCTTGCCGGGCCGTTACCGGCTCTACGTGACCGCCGCAGATTTCAGCCGGCTCGACTACTCCGAACGACTGGCGCTCATGTCCGGCGCGTTGAACGACGCCTGGCCGCGCGAGGACCAGCTCCGCCTGACGCTCCAATTCGCGCAGGCACCGGACGAAATCCCGGCGCCCGCGCCGAAACGGCGCGCCCGGGTTCGGCAATCCGGGATGCCGCGAACGCGGAAGCGGACGGCGTGAAACCGCGTGACGGATCAGTGGTGGCTGTGAAACGTGACTACTACGAGGTGCTCGGTGTCAGCCGCAGCGCTGCGCCCGAGGACATCAAGCGCGCCTATCGCCAGGCCGCGCTGAAGTACCACCCAGACCGCAACAAGGAACCGGGCGCCGAAGAACATTTCAAGGAAGCTGCCGAAGCCTACGAGGTCCTCTCGGACGCCGAGAAACGCCAACGCTATGATCGCTTCGGCCACGCCGGCCTCAGCGGCGTCGGGATGCACGACTTCTCCGGCATGGCCGCCGAGGACATCTTCAGCGTGTTCGGGGATCTCTTCGGGGACCTGTTCGGCGGCGGGTTCCGGCGGAGCCACGTCGATCGCGGCATCGACATCCAGGCCGTGGTCGAGATCGACCTTTCGGATGTGCTCACCGGGGTCAAGAAAACCCTGCGGTTTGAGCGCGAGGATTTCTGCCAGCACTGCAATGGGCAGGGCTGCGAGCCCGGCACGCAACGCCGCAACTGCCCCACCTGCGGCGGCTACGGCCAAGTGGAGCGCCAAACGTCCATGGGGTTCTTCGTCACGCGCACCGTCACCGACTGTCCGCAATGCCACGGGCGCGGCTGGCGGGCGGAGCGGCCGTGCCGTGAGTGCGCGGGCAGCGGGCGGGGGCGGCACAAGTGCGAGATCGAGGTCAAGCTGCCGGCCGGGATTCACGACGGGCAGAGCGTGCGGGTTGCCGGAGCGGGGGAGCCCAGCTTCTCGGGCCGGCAGCGCGGCGACCTGCGCTGCGTGGTCCATGTGCGGGAGCACAAGTTCTTCCAGCGCGATGGCGACCACCTGATCTGCCTGTTCCCCGTCAGCTTCACGCAGGCCGCGCTCGGCGCGCAGGTGGATGTGCCGACGCTGACCGGCGGGAACCCGCTGCGAATCCCGCCCGGCACGCAGCACGGCGCCGTATTCGAATTGACCGGCAAAGGGCTGCCGAACCTGCGCAACGGGCGGCGCGGCAACCAGATTGTGCAGGTGCTCGTCGAGATCCCGAAGAAGCTCAGCCGGGAGCAGGCCGATTTGCTGCGGAAGTTCGCGGCGACCGAGGACAAGAGCGTCCTGCCCGAATCCAGGGGGTTCTTCGAGCAGGTCAAGGAATACTTGACACGCGAATCGGAAAAGAAGGAGTAAGCGCGGTTGAGCAACCGTGAACTGCGATGAGCCGAAAGACCAGACAGGCTGATGAGGGCGGGGCGGGTGCGGCGCCGGCGGCGCCACCGGCCGAGTCGCCCCCCACACCGGAGGACGAGCTCACGCTGCTCCGTCGCGAGGTGGACGAGCTGCGCGACAAGAACCTGCGGCTGATGGCGGAGTTGCAGAATCAGCAGAAACGCGCCCAGCGGGAGAGCCAAGAGGCCCAGCGCTTCGCGGAGGCCGAGCTGGCCCGCGCGCTGCTCGTCGTGCTTGACGACCTCGAGCGGGCCCAGGAAGCGGCCCGCAACACCCAGGACGCGCAGGCCGTCGCCGCGGGCGTGCGGCTGGTCTCCGAGCATTTTCTGAAGGTGCTCCGCGACCATCACGTCGCCCCGATCGAGGCCGTCGGGCGCCCCTTTGACCCGGCGTTTCACGAGGCCCTGCTGCAGCTACCCAGTTCGGAACAAGCGGCCGGGACAGTTCTGCAGGAAGTCGCCCGCGGCTACACCCTGCACGAGCGCGTCCTGCGGCCGACGCGGGTGATCGTCTCCAGCGGACCGCCGGCGACGGATACACCGGCCGGCGACGCCCAGGAGAAATGAAGTCATGCCGACCTATGACTATTCTTGCGATGCGTGCGGACACCGACTCGAGCGGTACCAGGCCATCACGGCGACGCCGTTGCGGCGGTGCCCCGCCTGCAAACGGCGCAGCTTGCGGCGCCTGCTCGGCAGCGGGGGCGGGATCATCTTCAAGGGCTCGGGCTTCCACCAGACCGATTATCGGAGCGAGTCGTACAAGAAGGGGGCTGAGACGGAGAAGAAGGCCACCGGGACGGGGGATGGCAAGAACTCCGCCACGCAGCCCGCCGCCCAGACCGACCACGCGAAGAAACCTGCCAAGTCAGCCTGCAGCCCCGACAAGACGGACTAGCTGACCGCGCCCTGTGCCACGGCGCGGTGCACCGGCGGACACACGTGCGCCAAGCGCTGTTCAGCGCAGCTCCCCTGCACGTTATCGGAACCAGACCGGTCCTTGGCCCCAAAGTCGGCGCTTGGGCGGCCCGGAGCGTCGTGTTAGGATCAGGTTTTGAGCGGCACTGCCGTTGCTCCGGGAACGTGCGAGGAGATTCCCATGGTCTCTGGTCGTCCCGTCCGCGGGTGGTTGTCGGCGTCATGTCTTCTGATGATCGGCCTGGCGCTCTGTCCAAGTGCGCGGGCCGACGTCGTCGCCGGGAAAGTTCTACCCCTACGGCAGCCCGATGGCGCGCTGATCGACGTGCGCATCTGGGGCGACGAGTACTATACCGTCGTCGAAACGCTCGACGGCTACACGCTCGTGCGCGACCCGCTTACTGGATTCA
The DNA here is from genome assembly GCA_964638325.1 of uncultured Planctomycetales bacterium. Classification (GTDB taxonomy): domain Bacteria; phylum Planctomycetota; class Phycisphaerae; order UBA1845; family Fen-1342; genus JALHJL01. The sequence continues at coordinate 4,872 of CAZWYT010000116.1, read as the reverse complement.
TTTGCTTTGCCCGGCTTTCGGACGACGGAAACAACCTGCTCTCGACCGGCGTCGTCGCCGCCCGGACCCCGCCCGCCGACCTGCATTTACAGCCGCACCTGCGCATACACCCGGCGGCAGCGGCAGCGCAGGCCCAGGCGGCGCGCGAGGCGTTTCAGCGGCGGCTCTGGGAGGGGCCGTGGGCCCCGCCGCCGGGGCGCGTCGTCCGCGGGCCAACGACGGGCAACGTACAGGGCATCTGCTTGATCGTCGACTTCAGCGACGACCCCGGCACGATCCCGCCGGCTGAAGTCTACAACTACTGCAACCAGGTCGGCTACAACGGGTTCGGCAACAACGGCTCCGTGCGCGCCTATTTCTACGATGTCTCCGAGGGACTCCTGACCTACACCAATTACGTTCCAACCGCGTATTATCGCGCGCTGCACCCCAAGACATACTACAACGACCCGCATGTCCCGTATGGCCAGCGCGCCCGAGAGCTCATCATCGAAGCCCTGACGTATCTCAACGCCCAGGGCTTCGACTTCAGCCAGTACGACGCGGACGCGAATGGCATTGTCGATGCTCTGAACTGCTTTTACGCCGGTTACAGCAACAGCGCCTGGGCCACCGGGCTCTGGCCGCACGCCGGTACGGTGAGCTACTGTGCCGACGGTGTCTGCACGCAGAGCTACCAGATCACCGACATGCAAGATGCGCTGCGGCTGCGCACTTTCTGCCACGAGAACGGTCACATGCTCATGGGCTGGCCGGACCTCTACGACTACGGGTACGAGTCCACGGGGGTCGGTGCCTTCTGCCTGATGGCCTACAGCACCGCGGACACCAATCCTTCGCAGCCCTGCGCATACATGAAGTCTATTGCCGGCTGGGCCAATGTCATCCTGCTCACGACCTATCAGCTTGAGCTGCCGGTGCCCTACGACAACAACACCATCTACAAGTACCCGCATCCGACGCTCAGCAACGAGTACTACTTGATGGAGAATCGCCAGCAGCTTGGCCGGGACAGCGGCTTGCCAGACAAGGGCCTGGCCATCTGGCACATCGACACGGAGGGAAGCAACAATAACGAGCAGCAAACGCCAGAACTCCACTACCTCGTCACCCTCGTGCAGGCGGACGGGGACTGGGATATGGAGCACAACCGCAACTACGGGGACAACACGGATCTCTGGCGACAGCCGACGTACACGAACTGTACGCCCGAAACCAACCCGAACACGAATTGGTGGAGCGGGGAGCCGTCGAGCCTCTACGTAAAGAACATCAGCGCTGCGGCACCGGTCATGACCTTCGACTTCCTGGACGGCCCCGACTGTAACTACAACGACATTCCAGATTACGTGGACCTGGCCAACTGCGACGGCAGCCCGTGGTGCGCGGACTGCAACGGCAACGGGCAGCTCGATGACTGCGACCTGGTTCAGGGCTTCAGCACCGACTGCAACGGAAACGGGGTCCCGGACGAGTGCGACCTCGCCAACGGCACGAGCCAGGACTGTAACGGCAACGGCTGGGCGGACGACTGCGACATCGAGTTCGGCTGGAGCGCGGACCGGAACCACAATGGCGTGCCGGACGAGTGCGAGAAACACGCCGGCGACCTGAATTGCGATGGATCGGTCAATTTCGGGGACATCAACCCGTTCGTGCTTCTGATGACCAACTACCAGGTCTACCTGGTCACGTTCCCCAATTGCCTGGCCATTAACGGAGACATCAACAACGACGGGCAGATCAGCTTCGCGGACATCAACCCGTTTGTCGCGCTGCTGTCGAGTCTCTGATTCCCGAAGAGCACAGGGGGACCGGGGCAGGGAGCGCGCTGCGCGCGGCGGCAACACCTGGCCGGGGACCGTCAGCGGTTAACGCTTAGTCCGGGCCTGTCCGATCATTTATGGTTGATTCCCGGAGGCGGGTCGGTTATCGTAGGTTTATGGGTCGAATCTGCCTTATCCATTCTTATCTGCTCACGGAGTAGGAACATGACAAGAATCGCTCGAGGTGCGTTGTTCTGCGCGATCGTCGCGTGTATTCTGGCTTTCCCAGCCGCAGGCCTGGCGCAACCGGCAAGGTCCAATAACCTGAGTCCCGCCCTCAGCGTCCGCGCCGACCAGAGCGGGTGTGTGCTCAGCCTGCCAGGACAGCCGCCGTTCCACGCCACGGAGAGCGCGGTCCAGAATGCCCGGGTCATTCCGGTGCCCGGCACGATGATCCAGTTGGTGCTCTGGGACGAAGTGACTGCGGACCGCGGCACAGTGCCCTTCTATGCTATCAGCCCGGACGGTCAGCACATTGCCATCACCCGTGAAACGTCCTATATATTGAAGCTGCGACACGGCGACTTTGACCCGGCGATGGGCGTTCCGACTCCGGCTGCGGGGTTGGCAGCCGGCGCGTCCTGCAATCTTTATCTGGTTCAGTTCGTCACCCAGCCGCTACCGGAGTTCCGCGCCCAGATTAAGCAGATGGGTGGGACCGTGCGCCAGTTCATCGCCAATCACGCGCACATCGTGCAGATGACCCCGGCGGTACGCGACGCGGTCGCCGCTCTGCCGTACGTGCGGTGGGTCGGACCCTATCACCCCGCGTATCGGCTCGAGGAGTGCTTACGCGGGCTACCCACGTCCGGCAAGGGGGTCCACGCGCGGCACTACACCATCATGGTGTTCGAAGGCGGACTCGCGCAGAAGCAGGCCGTCGCCGATCGCATCCGCGCCATGGGCGGCTACGTAGACAACGTGGACTTCGGCAAGCGCTTGCTGGTGGCCACACTCACGCCGGACCAGCTCTATCAGGTGATTGGCTGGGACGAGGTGTTGTTTGTGGAACGCTGGAGCCCGCTCGAGCCGGACATGAACAACGCGCGGGTGCTGGGCGGCGCGAACTATGTAGAGAGCGTCGCCGGCTTTACCGGCCAGGGGGTCCGCGGCGAGGTGTTTGACGCGGGATTCAACCTTGGGCACGTGGACTTCCAGTCGCGGCCGCTGATCCAGCATGGGGCGGTCGGTTCGGACACCCACGGTGCGTCGACGTCGGGCATCGTGTTCGGCGACGGTACCGGCAACCCCATCGCGCGGGGCATGCTGCCCTCCGGTCAAGGAATCGTCGGTGACTACAACACGATCGGGCTGACGGGCCCAGGGCGGTATCAGCACACCGCTGAGGAAGTGCAGCCGCCGTATTTCTGCGTTTTCGAGACCGCCAGCGTCGGTAGCAGCCAGGTCACCAGCTACACGGCGATCTCCGCCGACACCGACGACATGCTCTTCGATTTCGACATCGTGCACTGCCAGTCGCAGTCCAACCTGGGTAATCAGAGCTCCCGCCCCGAGGCGTGGGCGAAGAACATCATCTCTGGCGGCGGCGCCTATCACTACGACAACCAGAATTGGGATGACGACTGTTGGTGCGGCGGTGCAAGCATCGGTCCGGCGGCGGATGGGCGGATCAAGCCCGACCTGTGCGCTTTCTATGACGCGATCTTTACGACGACGGGCCCTGGCCCCACGGACTACACGTCCGACTTCGGCGGCACGAGCGGGGCCACGCCGATCATTGCCGGTCATACCGGCTTGTTCTTCCAGATGTGGGCCAACGGCGTTTTCGGCAATGACGTGGACCCCGGTGGCACCGTCTTTGACAACCGCTGCCATATGACGACCGCCAAGGCGGTCATGATCAACAACGCGCGGCAGTATCCGTTCAGCGGCACGAATGCCGACCTGACGCGCACGCATCAGGGTTGGGGGTTCCCGAATGTACAGCGGATTTATGACAACCGGGAGAAGATGTTCATCATCGACGAAACCCAGCTCCTCACCAATCTCCAGAGCGTAGAGTACTCTCTGAACGTCGAGCCCGGTGAGCCCGAATTCAAGGCGACGCTCGTCTACGCCGATCCGGCGGGCGTGCCCGGGGCCTCCCAGGCCCGCATCAATGACCTGACGCTGAAGGTCACCGCGCCGAGCGGCACAGTGTATTGGGGCAACAATGGACTGCTGGCCGGGAACTACTCGACGCCCGGGGGCTCAGCCAACCATGTCGATACGGTCGAGAACGTCTTCGTGCAAAACCCGGCCAGCGGATTGTGGATCGTCAAGGTTACCGCGGAGGAGATCAACCAGGACAGCCACGTCGAGACGCCCGGGCTGGACGCCGACTTCGCCCTGGTCGTCAGCGGCGTCACCCCCTGCTCGTCCGCGGGCACCATCCGCCTGGATCGCGCCGTGTATCCGTGCGTCAGCACCGCCGAGATCCGCGTGCTGGACTGCGACCTGAACCTCGACAGCCAGGTGATCGAGACGGTGACCATCACGATTGCCTCTACTTCCGACCCGACCGGCCTGCCCGTCGTGCTCACCGAAACGGGGCCGGCCACCGCCTCGTTCATGGGCTCCGTTCCAATGAACCCCACCGGAGGCTCCGGGGTTCTGCAAGTCGCCAATGGCGACACCGTCACGGCGACCTACATCGACGCCAGCGACGGCCTGGGCAACTACAACGTCGTCGTCACCGATACGGCGACGATCGACTGCGTCGGCCCGACGATCTCCAACGTTCTCGCGACCGACATCATGCCGCGCTCGGCCAAGGTGACCTTCACCGCCAACGAGCCCGTGCGGGCCACGGTCCACTACGGTTTGAGCTGCGGGGCGCTGAACTACACGGCCGGAACCACGACGTACGACCTGGCGCCCGTGGTCAGCCTGAACGGGCTTACCGACAACACGACCTATTACTTCGCCGTCGACGCCGAGGACCAGGCCGGAAACGTTACGTCCGACGACAACGGCGGTGCGTGCTACACGTTCACCACCCCCGAAGTGCCGGACTTCTTCACGCAGCTCTTCACGACCGACAACG
>CAZWYT010000115.1:0-9705 GCA_964638325.1 uncultured Planctomycetales bacterium | reverse complement strand
GCCTTGGCCAGCCGGAACGCCCGCCGCAGCGGCACGTTGCCCAGCCGGTTCACCAGCCGCGAGACCTGCTCCTGGTAGACCATGATGCCGTACGTCTCGGCGAGCACCTCGGTCATCATCGTGTGCGGCGTGGTCCAGTGCTTGCGTCCATGCTTCCGCGCGACGTACTCGTCGATGTACTCCATCGGGCCCGGCCGGAAGAGGGCATTGGCGGCGATGAGGTCCTCGATGCGGTTAGGCTTCATCTTCATAAGCACGTCGCGCATGCCGCCGGACTCGAACTGGAACACGCCGCGCGTCTGCCCGCTAGTCAGCAGGTCGTAGACGCGTGGATCGGTCAGGTCGAGCCGGTCGAGGTCGATCGTCACGCCGTGGTGCTTCTGGACCAGCCGGCACGTGAGGTGAATCTGGGACAGCGTGCGCAGGCCGAGAAAATCCATCTTGAGCAGGCCGACCTTCTCGACGGTGGGGCCTTCAAACTGCGTGGTGATTTCCTTGGAGTCGGCCGGCTTGTGCAGAGGAATCAGCGAGTCGAGCGGCACATCGGCGATCACGACACCCGCCGCGTGCACGGACGCGTGGCGGGCCAGGCCCTCCAGCCGCCGGCCCACGTCGAGCACCCGGCGAATCGTGGGGTCCTGGTTATAGAGCTGCTTCAGATCGGGCTCGCGCTCCAGGGCCTTGTCGATCGTCATCTTCAGCTCTTCGGGGACGAGCTTGGCGATGCGGTCGGCTTCCGCCAGCGGCACTTCGAGGGCCCGGCAGATATCGCGGATCGCGGCCCGCGCCTTCAGCCGCCCGAACGTGATGATCTGGGCGACGTGCCCGTACTTCTCGCGGACGTAGTTGATGACGTCCGCCCGGCGGTCCTGACAGATGTCGATGTCGATGTCGGGCATCTCGTCGCGCTCGGGGTCCATGAAGCGCTCGAAGTACAGCCCGTAGCGCAGCGGCTCGGCCGCGCTGATCCCCAGGCAATACCCGACCACGGTGCTGCACCCGCTGCCGCGCGCCAGGGCGGGAATGTCGTTCTTCCGGGCGTACTCAACGAAGTCCCAGACAATCAGGAAGTAGCTGCTGAAGCCCTTCGACTTGATGACGTCCAGCTCGTAGTCGATCCGCTCGCGCAGCTCCGCGCTGATCTCGCCGTAGCGGCGCCGCGCGCCTGCGTACACCAGCTCGCGCAGGTAGTCGTCGGCGGACTGACCGGCGGGCGGGGTGAACTTCGGCGAAAAGCGCTTGGAGAAATCGAACTCGACGTTGCACAGCTCCGCGACACGCACCGTGTTCGCTAATGCGTCGGGAAATCCGCCCAGGGCAGCGACCATCTCGGCCGGCGACTTAAGATAGAACTGGTCACTGTCGAACTTGAAGCGATTGGGGTCGCTCAACCGCGAGCGGGTCGAGATGCAGCACAAAACGTCGTGGGCCTCGACATCGTCGTGGGTCAGGTAGTGCACGTCGTTGGTGGCGATCATGCCCACCCCGAGGCGTTGCGCCAGCGCCGCCAGCTCCGGGTTGATCTCCCGCTGTTCCGGGAGGCCGTGATCCTGGAGCTCGATGAGGAAGCGCTCCGGACCGAAGATGTGGAGGTACTTCTCGGCGATCTCTTTCGCGACCGCCATATTGTGCCGGCACAACGCCTGCGGGATTTCGCCGCCGAGACAGGTACTCGTGCAGATCAGGCCGTCGGACAGCTCGCGCAGGACGTCCTTGTCGATCCGCGGCCGATAGTAGAAGCCCTCCAGGTAGCCGATGCTGGCCAGCTTGACGAGGTTGTGGTAGCCGGTGAGGTTCTGGGCCAGCAGCAGCAGGTGATAGCTGGCCTCGCCCAGGCCGCGCGCCTCGCGGTCCCGCCGATCGCCGGGCGCCATGTACGCCTCGCAGCCGATGATCGGCTTGATGCCGACCGCAACGGCCGCCGTGTAGAAGTCGATCGCCCCGAACAGATTGCCATGATCGGTGACGGCGACGGCTGGCATGCCCAGGCGTTTGCAGGTCTGCACGAGGTCCTTAACACGGCAGGCGCCATCCAGCAGTGAATACTCGGTGTGCACGTGCAGGTGCACGAACTGCGGCGTTACGGTCGTCGCGGCAGGCATCGCACCAGCTCTCCTCCCCCGCGCCAGGAGTCCATTACGGGGATGCTAGGCCCTGGTACGCCGGCAGGCAAATTACGCAGCGCGGCGTGTAGCCCGCGCCCCACCAGACCTGGCCGTGCGCCGTGCGCGCCGCGACGACACGCGGCATCCGCGCAGGGAAAAGCCCGCCAGTTATTCACGCAGTTCCGAAGCCCGACCGATGGACTTTGGAGTGCTCGCTGAATACGAGGCGGACGCTGGCATAGCGGCCTCGTTCCGTGAAATCGGACGAGTCCTGTGTGTCTTGTGAAGACAGCGCTGGGGCCACCTGCGGCGGCGGCGCGGACAGGTGGGCACAAGGTTCCACGCATCGCTATGGCGATCGGCACTTCGACTGACAGGAGCACAGGCCTATGAAACCGAGGAGCATGAGTCTCCGGACGAAGCTGGCGGGTGGGTTTGCCTTGGTTCTGATGGCGTTGGCCGTCATGGCGACGGTCGGAATCGTGCGTCTGCGGACGGTCAATCAGGTGGTGCAAGACCTGACCGACACGCACATCGCCTTGACCGAGGCGATCACGAGCATCGACGCGGCGGCGGCGGATCAGGAGCTAGCCGCCACACTCTCAGCGATTCATACGGACAACGCGAAGGAACTCGCGGAAGAGTTCGCGTCACTGGACAAGCAGGTCAACGACCATCTCGAAAAGGCCAGCAAGATCATCGCCGCCGACCAAGAGCTAGTCGAGAAGGGCTGGAGCCGCTCCGTCGAGGAGATCGGGGCGACGCACGACACCTTCACCGCCGCCGGCCGGGCGCTGATGGAGGTGACGTCGAAAAACGAGCGTGAGGGGGTGGAGAAGGCCAGCGACGACGTGCTGAAAGCTTCCAAGGCGCTGATGAGAAAGGTCGACGCCTTCCTGACGGGCAATGAAAACGAGATGAATCACGTCGCCAACGCGGCCCATGAAACCGCCGGGCAGGCGCAGCTACTGATTACGACGGTGGGCCTAGCGACCGTCGTCGCCGGCCTGCTGCTGGCGATTGTAATTACGCGCTCCATCACCAGACCGATCAACCGGATCATCGCGAACCTCACCGAGGGGGCGGAGCAGGTCAACGATGCCGCCGCGCAGGTCTCGACGGCCTCGCAACAGTTGGCTTCCGGCGCCAGCGAGCAGGCCTCCTCGCTCGAGGAAACCTCCAGCGCGCTGGAGGAAATCGCGGCCATGACGCGCACCAACGCCGAGAACGCCGGCCAAGCGGACCAACTCAGCGACCAGACCAGCAAGGCCGCCGCGAATAGCGATAAGACCATGCAGCAACTCAACCGTGCCATGACGGCGATCAACGAGTCCGCCGACAAGATCAGCAAGATCATCAAGGTCATCGAAGAGATCGCCTTCCAGACCAACCTGCTGGCGCTGAACGCGGCGGTGGAAGCGGCCCGGGCCGGGGAGCACGGCAAGGGCTTCGCCGTGGTCGCCGAAGAAGTCCGCAACCTAGCCCAGCGCGCCGCGCAGGCCGCCCGCGAAACCACGGGCCTGATCGAGGCCTCGGTCAACAACTCGCGTCAGGGCGCGACCGTGGCCGAGCAGGTCGCCACGGCTTTGACGGGCATCGTGGGCGACGTGGCCAAGGTATCCGGGCTCATCGCCGGAATCGCCACGGCCTCGAAGGAACAGGCCGGGGGCGTCGAGCAGATCAACGTGGCCGTCTCAGAGATGGACAAGGTCACGCAGCAGAACGCGGCGGCCGCGGAGGAGTCCGCGTCGGCGGCCGAAGAACTCAGCGCCCAGGCACAGACGGTTAAGGCCGTTGTGGGCGACCTGCGCGGGCTGGTGAATGGCGGGTCTGCCGGACTCCGCGGCGACAGTGAGGGAGCGATCGCTCCCGGACTCACCAAACGGAAACGCGCCGCGCCCAAGCTGAACCCGCCGTCCAGCTACAGGCAACCCGTGGCCGCACATAAGAGCAGCCGGGACGCTGCTCCAGACCTGGATCGAGCGGGCGACGCAGCGGAGCTGGGCGACTTCTGATTCGCACAGACTCAGTGTCCAACGGGGGAGCGGTGTCGGCTCTACGCAGCCGGCACCGCTTTCCCCCCTCCGGGACCGCGCCCCACCCCACGGGTGACTTGCGGTCACGCTGGGGCCGCCCAGGCGACCGATGATGCGTCGGCGGCGTGTGACCGCGAAGAGAAACTCGCCGACTTCTGACGCCCTGCTCGATCTACCGTTTGGCCGACGGGGCAGCGCGCGGGCCTCTGGCCCGCGCGCTCCGGGGGCTCACGACGACAGCGGGCGGGGCGCCTTGAGCAGTAGTTGCCGACGCACGGCGGCCAGCAGTACCTCGGGCTCGCTCATGCGGCCGGGACCCACCATGCCACAGGCGAGCCAACCCTCTTCGGGGCCCACGAGCAGAAAACCGTGCTCACGCAGGAAAGCGACGTTGCGCTGCACGGCCGGGTGTTGCCACATGCGCGCGTTCATCGCCGGTGCGAGCAGGACGGGACACGCCGCCCCGAGTAACAGGGTGCTCACGAGGTCGTCGGCGATGCCGCCGGCGAGTTTGCCAATGATGTTGGCCGTCGCCGGTGCCACCACGGCTAGGTCGGCGGTCTCGCTCGGATCGAGGTGGGCCATCGCACCGGGCCTGGGTGTGCGCCACAGACTCGTAAGCACGGGCCGGCCGGTGAGCGCACGAAACGTGGTGGGCCCGACGAAACGCCGCGCGTTGCGCGTCATGGCGACGGTTACGCCGCTGCCGTCCTGTACGAGTCTCGAAACCAACTGCGCGGTCTTGTAGGCGGCGATCCCCCCGGCGACGCAGACGACGACTTCGTACCCGCTCAGCGGGGCACGGGGAGTTTGCCCGGATACAGGATCAGGGTCAGGCACGCCAGCACTCGCGACGTCACTCCCCCGGCTTGCGGATTCCGGAAGCGTCGTAGTCGATGCCGATCTTCCCCTGGAGGATCTCCTCCATGACGATTTCCATCTCGGTCTTGCCGGCCGGATCCACGAGGGGACGTGACCCGCGCATGAGCTCGAGCCAGCGCTTCTGAATCAGGCTGGTGAGCTTGAACCGGCCGCCGACCTTGCGGATGATGTCGTCGTTCTTGAGCAACTCAATCATCTCTGCTGTTCTCGCTCGATGATTTCCAGTACCCGCGCCACGGAATCCTCTAGTATATCGTTTGTGATGATATGCGGGTAGTACCCGCTGTTCCGGGCAAACGCGATTTCGCCGTCCGCCTCCGCGAGCCGTTTTTGCTGCAGGGCCTCGGTCTCCGTGTGCCGGCCTTCGAGGCGTGCCTTCAGGGTCTCCATCGTCGGCGGAAGAACAAAGACCCGGATGGAGTCCGGCATGCGCTGCGCGACCTGGGCCCCACCCTGGACGTCGATCTCCATGATCATCGTCTGCCCCGCCGCCAGAGCCTCCTCGGCCGGCTTCCGCGGCGTGCCGTACCAGTAGCCCAGGTACTCGGCGTGCTCGAGCAGCTCGTCGTTGGCCACCATGCGCTGGAACTGCTCGGCCGTGATGAAGCGGTAGTGCTGCCCATCTACCTCCCGGCCCCGCGGCGGCCGCGTGGTAACCGAGACCGACCAGCGGCTGTCGGGAATACGCCGGAGCAGCTCGTCGCAGATCGACGTTTTGCCGGACCCGGACGGGCCGCTGATGACGACCAGGGCTCCGCGCTGCGGCTTGTTCATGGCGGCGGATTATGGCCGGAGCAGGCGGCGTTGACCAGCCGGCCGGTTGGCGCCGCGTGGCCCTCCAGTTTCGTGGTGGCAGGCCTCCGTGCCTGCAGTCAGAGTACCTGAAGCGCCGCACGCGGAGATTCAACACTGCACGCGTGGCGTCGCACGGAGCGGAACTGAAAGGCCCTGCGTGTGTCAAGATCGACAAGGCGTCAATTGGACCGGCGTCCCTCCCCGCCCCGGCGAGGACGGAGCACCATCCCGCTGGTCGTACGGTTGGATTTCTCCTCAACCCCGTGCCCCCGCCCAGTCTGGTCGTGGTGCCGGAGGTGGTACAATACGGGCATCGGGACGGCGGCTGATCCCCGCTAGGCCCAACTCGGCCGCTCGGCACGACCGGCAGCGAGCTGGCGCCGGCCTGGCAAACGTGGTGAATCATGCCAGCAACCAAAGGCGCCCTTGAGCCCTGGCGACGGGACGCGCTCAATATTGCGCACCTGATCGAAGAGCTGTCTCGCGAGCTGCCCGACCCGCTCGTAGGGGATACGGTAGTCGTCTCCCGAGCAGATCGCGACGCAATTAGGTTCCGACGTGAGGCTGGCTCGCTCTACGAGCCAGAGCACCGGCCAACGTTCCGAGCGCAACGTGCCTACCGGGCATACGCTTCACGCATCAAGAAACTGACCGACCGCGTTCAGAAGCTTACCGAGTACGTGGACGGGGAGCTTACCCGCCCGCTGTCGAGCTGGCTTTACGACCTGATCGAAGAAACGCGCGCAGAAATTCAACCCCCCGAGCCGATTAACCCACTCTGGGAGAGACTCTGCCCGCGCCGTTACGCGTGGTCGAGCAAACTGTGCGAGCCGTGGCGCCGCCTGGCGAACACGTACCGCAACGCCGGCGCGTCCACCGGGCGCGGCACGGCACAAGCTTCCCGTCGTGACACCGGCAAGCAGGTGGCGCGCGGCGCCGCGAAGCGCACCCGGAGACGCCTACCACGCACCAACCTGACCGAGAGAGAGGAGCAAGCTCTCGCTCTGCGCCGCCAACGGTACACCTTCGCGCAAATCGGCGGCGAACTGGGCGTCAGCAAACAGCGCGCTCAGCAGCTCGTGAAAGCCGCGGTCCGTCGGCGGCCCGCGACGCACGGCCGATCCGTGACAACCCAAGCGCTGCCGTTGGATCATCGCGGGCAACCGCTGATCGAAGATCCGCGCGACACAGAATCAGCCTGACCGGGCCAAACGCGGTCGTGGCCGAGATCGAACGGCAGAAGAAGGACCGTGAGGGAAAAGCGTAAAAAGGCATAATTTCGCAGAGAAAAGGGGTAACGCATGGATGTGGATCAGGCGGCATTCGCGGCGTGGCGCGCAGTGCGCCGGCTACGGTTACTGGTGGGCTTGGCCCTGGCTTTGAACGTCGTCACGGGGCTCGCCCTGCTGATGATGGTCGCGGGCCGGAGGCCGAACCCGCCGGTCAGCACGACCCGGGCGGTCGAAGAGCGGGCGACCCGTGCTGCCGAAGGCGAGGCGCCCATCCGGCAGATCAGCGCGGACGTGTCGGAGGCCGGCGATCTCTGGGTGCGGTCGTTGACGATCGCGCGTGACGGGCGCCTGCTTTTTCAGCTTTGTCCCACCGAATCCGGAGACCCGGTCCTGATCATGTATGAACCGGCGACCGCCAAGCGCATGGCGGTCCTGGGGTTGTCGGAATTCCCGGGGCGCTGGCTGGATGAGAAACTGCGCACCATCGACGAGCGGGGGGCGTTCCTGCTAGTCAGCGGGCAGACCCGCGGTTGGGCGCTGACACCGGGAGGAACGACCGAGGGCCCAGCGGCGCGATGAACTCACGCGGAGGTGGCCGTGGCCGAGATACAGCGGCAGAAGAAGGATCGTGGGCCGTGAACGGCTGGAGTCGGCCGTCGCTGGGGGCGCTGGCGGTGATCGGCGGGGTAATCCTGCTCGTCCTGGCGGCGGTGCGGTCGGGCTTTCCCGCCGTCAAGAGCGCCCACACGTCAAGAGCGCGGTCAAGCGCTACCTGTGCGAATTCGCGCAACGGGATGCACGTTTTCGCCCGTGGCAGACTGCGCTTTCCGGGCGTCAAGAGCTACCGACTGGCGCTACGCTCCTGACGTTCGCGCCTTTGAGCAAGGGGACGCACGGATGCGCCCCCGACGAAAACCCCGGCTCGAAAGGACGCGAGCGCATGACCGAGCTCCTGACCGTCCGCGACTGTGCGGCGCTGCTGAAAATCCCGCCGCGCCAAATCTGGAGATTGTTAGGCAGCGAGCGCTTGCCCCGCCCGCTGCGGATCGGCCGATTCGTCCGTTGGCGTGCGGCCGACATTCAGCGCTTCATCGACGCCGGCGGCGACATGCGCCGGCTGGCCGACATGAGCCCTGCGGAGGGTGGGGCGAACCGGGCTACGCATTTCGCGCTCACCGAACAAGGCGCGGCGCTACTTTCCAGCCTCCTCCGCTGCCAACAGGCGGACCGTGTCAGCCACGAGATCCTGCGCGAGCTCGTCCGCGTGCGGCAATTGCTCGCATCGCACAGTGATTTGAAACGGCGCCTGGACGAGTTGGAGCGAAAGCACGATCTGCGGCTCGCAGACGTTTTCAAAGCGCTTCGCGAGCTAATGGAACCGTCGACGGCGAAGAAGGGCCGGATTGGCTTCGTCACGCGCGATTCTCCATGACATGGCGCCGTGGCGCGCAATATCCAGGACGCGCTACCCACGGCCCCGCGGCCGGCCGCGGTCCAGGAGCAACGTGGGCAGGCTCATCGTCACGCCCCACGGATCGTACAGGCTCTCGATCTCGCCACGGCAGTTGTACCAGCACGCCCGGCAACTCCGCGCCACGGTGTCGCTGCGCAGCCGCCGGACGATCTCGTGGGCCGAGTGGCGGAACAGGTTGGCGACCGGCCGGGCCCGCTCCTCGACGCAGATCGCGATCTCGCCGGTCGAATCGATGCTGAAGAAGCCCCGGCCGGCACGGCAGCCGCCCACGCCGCCATTCAGGGCCTGATCGAACCGCGACAGGAAGTATGGGTTGCTCAAAAAGTTGGCATACTTGCGGCGTAGCGCCAGCAGTTGTCCGCTGACCGCGCCGTCGTGGGGATGTGCGAAGCAGCGCGCGCCGGTCTTGCGGGCCCCGTACGGCTGCAACATGAAGTACGCGTTTCGCTCGGCCGCCATGCGGATCATCGGCTCAATCTCGTCGAGATTGTCCTCCATCAAGACCGCCATCCAGTTGACCCGCTGCCATTTGTAGCGCCGGGCCGCACTGAAGTGCTCGATGGCGGCCAAGCCGCGCTCAAAGGCCCCCGCCATGCCGCGGCGTTGGTCATGCCGCGCGGCGTCCGTGTAGTCCAGGCTGACCGAGATGCCCCACATGCCGGCCCGGAAGAGGTCCGCCGCCAGCTCGGGCGTGGAGAACCACCCGTTGGTCGTGAGGAACGGGAAGTGCCATTCCGCGACGGCGGCGACCACGTCGACGATGTCGGGGCGGACGAGCGGTTCGCCACCCGCGAGGCTGACGAGCAGGGCGCCCAACTCGGCCAGCTTGCGTGACCCGCTGCGAAAGTCCGCGACCGAGAGCTCGGGCGCGTCGCCCATGGGGTCGAGCCAGTAGTGGCAGAAGGCGCAGCGGAAGTTGCAGCGGTAGTTGACCTGCCACGCGCACCACACGGGGTGACGGGACAGGTACGCCCGCGCCAGGTGGACCTTCTTCTCGATGGGGGTCCGCGCCAAACTACACCCTCACGGCCGCACCGGGTCGCCACCCGGCCGCTCTCTCTCGGCCGGATAGGATACCGTCCGGCGTCAAGGCAGACACGGGTGCCTGGGCCGCGGGCAGCCGGTAGGGTCGGCGTCACGAAAAGGGGTAGGTTTACGCCGCGCGGGCCAAGGGGCGGGTG
>CAZWYT010000114.1:0-9913 GCA_964638325.1 uncultured Planctomycetales bacterium | reverse complement strand
GACACCGGGAACCGCCCCTGCGCATTATTCTCGCCGGAAAGTGGGGATGACTCAGCGGGGGGGCGGGTTGACACGTCATCGATGGCGAGCGTGAGAGGATCGGCTTGGTCGACCGCCCGTCGCGTATTTGAATCACGCCGGGCGCGATGGGCCCTGCGCCTTTCCGCGCGTGAGCTGCGGCTGTGGCGCCGTCGCGCTCGGCCGGGCCGGCTCTTATCGGCCTGTGGCCGCCGCCACCTACGATTCCGCAGCCGTGGAATCCACCTTGCCACCTATCCCACCGATACGCACCTGTAATAGGCAAAGGTGCGCGCCGCTGCAAACACCGGCCCCCTGGAGGCTCGCCGTGGGCACCATTACTTCCGGCATCGGGCTCATCTCCGGCCTTGATTATCAGAGCATGATCGACCAGCTCATGGCGATCGAGGCCCGTCCGCGCGATCAGCTTCTGACGCGCATCGGCGACATCAACGCGCAAAAGACGGCGTACCTGGACATTACTGCCCGGATCACCGCCCTGCTGTCGCGTGTCGCTGTCCTGACCCGGACGGCCTCTTTCCGCGCGGCCACCGCCGCGTCGTCCGCCCCCGACGTGCTGTCGGCGACCGTGGGCAGCGGAGCCCAGCCGGGCAGCTATAGCTTCGTGGTCCGCGCCCTGGCGTCCACGCATCAATTCGTAAGTCGGGGTTTTCTGGACCGCACGACGCCGCTCCAGGCCGGCACGCTCACCATCGAATCGGCCCAGGCCCGTATGGATAGCAGCACTCGTCTGGACGAGCTGAATGGCCACACCGGCGTCCACCGCGGCTCATTCAAGATCAACAACGGCAGCCAGGAGGCCGTCATCAACATCAGCGACGCGCTCACCGTGGGCGAGGTGCTCGAGAAGATCAACGCCGCCGGCATCCAGGTCAGCGCCGCGGTCCGCGGCGACGCGCTGGTGCTCCAGGACACGTCGGGCAACGGCGGCGTGCTGCGCGTGCAGGAGGTCAGCGGCGGCCAGACTGCCGCGGATCTCGGCTTTGGCGCGGGACACACGTACGGTCCGAGCGGCGAGTTGGTTGGTGCCGTCGTCATTTATCTGGCGGAATCGAGCCCCGTGTCGGCCTTGAACGACGGGCTGGGAATTCGCCCGGCGCTAGCGGGCGGCGACTTCACCATCGACGCCGGCGGCAAGAGCATCAGCGTCAACCTGAGCGAGATCCTCGCCACGACCACGCGGCTGGGCCGGCTGAACCACGGTCAGGGCGTGCGCCTCGGCCGCATCCGCATCACGTCCCGGGACAGCACGAGCGCGACCGTGGACCTCTCCGCGGCACGCACCATCAACGACGTGAAGGACGCGCTGCAAGGCGCGTTCAGCGATTCGCGGATTACTGTCACAGTTAGCGGCAGCCGCCTGATCATCAACGACAAGACCGACGTCAGCAAGCTCGATGAGGACCAGCAGAGCGACTTCGTCATCGAGGACCTGACCGGGTACGCGGCGCGCGACCTGGGCATTGACGGGCGTTCGACGACCGGCAAGATCGACGGGCGTGACGTACTCCACATGGACACGGTGGGCGACGTGATCGGCGCCATCAACTTCGCGGTCAACAACGAGGACGACGCGCAACTGCCGATTGTGACGGCGTCCGTCGCCGCCGACGGGCACGGTCTCGAGCTCCGCACCAGCAGCGGCCCCATGGTCATCACCGGCCCCGCCGAGGGCGTCCACTCGCAGGCGCTCTTCGACCTGGGCTTCCAGGCGGGCACCTACGCGGACACCGGTGCGGGCGCGCTGGCGACGGGCGCCCGGATCATCGGCGCCATCGACACGGTGCTGCTCAAAACCCTGAATGGCGGAGCGGGGCTGACCGGCGCGACGGTCGAGATCGCGGCCAACGGCAAGAACGCCGTGGTCGACATGACGGGCAGCCAGACGCTCGCCGACGTGATCGAGCGCCTCAATCAGGCGACCGATGCGGGTGGCGCGGGTGCGCTGGGGATCGAGGCCACCGTCGACCCGACCGGCACGCGGATCGTCGTGCGCAACCTCGTCGACGAGTCGGCGATCACGCTCAGCGGCGACTTCGCCGAGGGCATCGGCCTGGCCCAGACGGGTGTGTCGATCAAGAGCGCGAACCTGCAGCGGCAGTACGTCTCCGAGGCGACGCGGGTGGACGACCTCAACGCGGGCCGGGGCGTCACGCGCGGCCGCTTTAAGATCACCAATTCCAAGGGCGTCTACGCCACCGTCGACCTGACGTCGCCCTCGCTCCGAACGTTGCAGGATGTGATCGATGCCATCGACCGGCTGAACATCGGCGTCCAAGCCGGCATTAACGCCACCGGCGACGGATTGCTGCTGACGGATACGAGCGGCGGGGCCGGGGCGATGAAGGTCGAGGAGGACGGCGGCAATGTGGCTCGCGATCTCAACCTCCTGGGCACCGCGGAGAACGGTCAGATCGACGGCTCCTACGAGTTCAAGATCGAGATCGGGGGCAGCGATACGCTGGAATCGCTGGCGAGCCGCATCGGCACGGAGACCACGTTGGCGACGGCGACCCTCCTGAATGACGGGACGCAGCTCACGCCGTATCGCCTCAGCCTCGCGTCGCGGGTCAGCGGCGCGGTGGGCGGGCTGATCATCGACGGCAGCCTGACGGACCTTGGGGTGAGCACGCTGGCCCCGGCCCAGGACGCCCGTGTCTTCTTCGGCGGCAACGCCGACAGCGGAGTGCTGCTCACCAGCTCGTCCAACACGTTCGACAACGTCATCGAGGGCCTCACCTTCAACGTCAGCAGCGTTGACGATCAGCCGGTCACGGTGAGCGTGAACCGCGATCTCAACACCCTGGTGACGGCGCTCAAAGGCCTGGTGGAGGACTTCAACGCCGCCATCGATCGCGTCCGGGAAGCGGGCGCGTACGACGCCGCGCAGGAGACGCCGGGCATCTTGCAGGGTGAGGGCACGCTCTACACGATCGAAAG
The DNA here is from genome assembly GCA_964638325.1 of uncultured Planctomycetales bacterium. GTDB lineage: Bacteria > Planctomycetota > Phycisphaerae > UBA1845 > Fen-1342 > JALHJL01. The sequence goes on along the minus strand of CAZWYT010000114.1, from coordinate 6,934 downwards.
CCGCCTGTCCCGCATGTTCGTCGGCACCCTCTACGCGGGTGGTTCGTTCACCCATCTGGCCGACGTCGGGATTCAGACCGAGAGCGGCGGGCATCTGAGCTTTGACGAAGAGCGATTCCGCGCGGCCTACGCGGATGACCCGGCGGGCATCGAACGGTTCTTCACGGATACACAGTTCGGCGTGGCAGTCCAGATCCAGCAGCAAATCGAGCAGATTACCGATACGGACGGGTTGATTCCGCACGCGACCGCGACGTTGGACGACCGCACCGAGCTCTTGCAGGAGCGCGTCTCCCGGCTCAACGAGCAGTTGGATCGCAAGCGCGCCCGGCTGCTGCGCGAGTTCCAGGCGATGGAGACGGCCCTGGCCCAACTGCAGTCGCAGCAGACGGCCCTGTTGACCCTGTCGAGCCTTGCAGACGCCGCCTTTGGATAGAACAGCACTACGCAGCAGTGAGCTCAGCGGGAGACGCAGCGGACATGAGCTATAACGCCAATCCATCTCAGGAATACCTGAAAAACGCCGTCCTGACGGCCACCCCGGAGCAGTTACAGTTGATGCTCTTCGACGGGGCCATCCGCTTCGCCACCCGCGGCCTGGACGCCATCCGGGCGAAGGATCGCGAAGCGGCGTTCCTCGCGCTCGAACGGGCCCAGCTCATCGTGCTGGAGATGAGCAACGGGATCCGCCGCGAGATCAACCCGGAGTTGGCGGACCGGATGAGCGCGATCTACAGCTTCATTTACCGCCGTTTGATCGACGCCAACGTCCACCAGGATGAGCCCGCGGTCCAGGACGCGCTGCGCATTCTGCGTTACGAGCGTGAAAGCTGGCTGCTGCTCATGGAGAAGCTCCGCAAGGAGATGCCCGGGTCCGTGCCGGTGCCTGAGTCGGACACCTCCCCAACGGCGCCGGATGCACCGTCTGCCTTCAACGCCGAGGCGTGATCGCTGCCTTTCTGAAGCGCTCCCTCACCCGCCAACCGCCCGAATTTGACTTTCGGTGCCCGGTCCCTATCGTAGCACGCTGACTGTAGGCGGTGGACCGCGATGAGCAGCAGACGTGCCGTGCTGGCTGTGATTCCGGCCGTCGGCGTCCTGGCCGCCGGCCTTTTCTGGTATGCGCGGGCTCATTCGCACCGCGGCCCGGATGTCATTCGCGTCTCCGGCAACATCGAGGTCACCGACGCCGAGGTGAGCTTCAAGATCGCCGGACGCGTGGAGACCCGGCAGGTCGACGAAGGGGAGTTCGTGCACCAGGGGGATGCGGTCGCGGAGCTCGATCGTTCCGACTTGCTCCATGAGCTTGCGATGCGGCAGGCGGAGCTCCGCGCGGCACAGGCCGCGCTGGCCGAGCTCGAGGCCGGGTCGCGGCCTGAGGAGATTGCCGAGGCGGCCGCCGCGCTCGACAAGGCCCAGGCCTACCTGACTGAGCTGGAGACCGGTGCGCGCCCGCAGGAAATCGCTGTCGCCGACGCGAGCGTGGCGCGGGCCCAGGCCGATCTGGCCAACGTCGAGGCCAACTTCAACCGGGTACAGGATCTGTACACGCGCCAGATGGCTGCCCAACAGGAATACGACAGCGCCCGCGCGAGCTACGACGCCGCGCTGGCTCGGCTGCGGGAAGCGACAGAGCAGCTCAAGCTGGTCAAGGAAGGGCCGCGGCAGGAGCAGATCGCCCAGGCGCGGGCGGCGCTGGCCCAGGCCCAGGAACGCTACAACCTTGTCCGGGAAGGCCCGCGGCAGGAAACGATCGAGCAGTCCCGCGCCCGCGTCGCGGAGGCCGACGCGAATCTGGGGTTGACCGAGACGCGCCTCAGCTACACGACGCTGGTGGCCCCGCTGTCCGGCGTGGTCCTCTCCAAGAACGTGGAGCCGGGCGAGTACGTCGCGCCGGGCACCCCGGTCGTGACGGTCGGCGATCTCGAGCACGTGTGGCTGCGGGCCTACGTCAGCGAGACCGACCTGGGCCGCGTCAAGGTCGGCCAGCGCGTCCGCGTGACGACCGACACGTACCCGGGCAAGATCTACGACGGCCGGGTGTCCTTCATCGCCTCCCAGGCCGAGTTCACGCCCAAGAACGTGCAGACCGAGCAGGAACGCGTCAAGCTGGTCTTCCGCATCAAGGTGGACCTCCCCAACCCCGACATGGAACTGAAGCCCGGCATGCCCGCCGATGCCGAGATCGTGCACGACACCACGGAGTGACGCGGCGATGGACGTCATTCGCGCGGCGGGCCTGACCAGGACGTTTCCGGGCGTGACGGCCGTCGACGGCCTGACGCTGACCGTGGCGGAGGGCGAGATCTTCGGCCTGGTCGGCCCCGACGGGGCGGGCAAGACCACCACCATGCGGCTGCTGACGGCGATCATGGCGCCCACCGCCGGGGAAGCGTGGGTCGCCGGCCACCACGTCGTCCGCGAGGCCGAGGCGGTCAAGGAGCAGATCGGCTACATGAGCCAGCGGTTCGGTCTGTACCCCGATCTGACCGTGCTGGAGAACATTCTCTTCTACGCAGACATCTACGGCGTGCTGCGCCGTGGGCGGGACCTGCGGATCGACCGCCTCCTGGCCTTCAGCAACCTGGCCCCGTTCAAGAAGCGGCTGGCCGGCAACCTCTCGGGCGGCATGAAACAGAAGCTCGGTCTGGCCTGCGCCCTCATTCACACGCCGAAAGTGCTGTTCCTCGACGAGCCGACCAACGGCGTTGACCCGGTTTCGCGGCGCGATTTCTGGCGGATTCTGTACCAGCTTCTGCGCGAGAAGGTTACCCTCTTCGTGTCGACCGCCTACCTGGATGAGGCCGAGCGTTGCAGCCGCCTGGCCTTGATCCACCGCGGGCGGCTCCATGCCGTAGGTACGCCGCAGGAAGTCAAGCAACTCATGCGGGGCACGATCGTCGAGGTTCGCGTGCCCCAGGCACGGCGGGCGGCGGCGGCCTTGCGCACGCGGATCGCGGGAAGCGTCGTAGGTCTGTTCGGGGATCGCATCCATGTGCTGACCGAGGATCCGGGCGAGACGGCCGCACAGGTAAACGCCGCTCTGGCGGACGCGGGCATCGCGCATAGCGCCCCGCAGCGCGCGGAGCCCACGCTCGAAGATGTGTTCGTTTCGGTGCTCGGGCCGGCTGAGGTGAGAAACTCAGATGAGCGCGGCTGACGCTGAACCGGCGGTCGTGGTGCGGGACCTCGAGAAGCGGTTTGGCCGCTTCGTCGCCGTCAACCGCGTCAGCTTCGCGGTCGCGCGCGGCGAGATCTTCGGCTTTCTCGGGCCGAATGGGGCCGGCAAGACGACCACGATCCGCATGCTGTGCGGCATTCTCGCGCCGAGCGGCGGCGGCGGCACGGTCGCCGGCTTTGACATCCGCACGCAGGCCGAGCGCATCAAGGCGCACATCGGGTACATGAGCCAGAAGTTCTCGCTGTACGAGGACCTCACGGTCGAGGAGAACATCGATTTCTACAGCGGCATCTACCGCATCGACCCCGCCAGGAAGCGCGCGCGCAAGGACTGGGTCCTCGCGATGGCCGGCCTCGCGCGCCACCGCCGCGCGCGGACCGGGATCCTTTCCAGCGGCTGGAAGCAACGGCTGGCGCTCGGCTGCGCGATCCTCCACGAGCCCCCGATCCTCTTCCTCGATGAGCCCACGTCCGGCGTCGATCCGATCAGCCGGCGGCAGTTCTGGGAGCTGATTTACGAGCTCGCCGGCCGGGGGGTCACCGTCTTCGTCACGACACACTACATGGATGAGGCGGAATACTGCGACCGCCTCGGGCTCATTTACCGCGGCGCGCTGATTGCCAGCGGGACGCCCGCGGCGCTGAAGGCCGAGCTCATGCGCGAGGACGTGTTGGAAGTCCTCTGCGCGCGTCCGCAGGACGCCCTGGGGGAGATTGAGCAGGCCCCCGGTGTCCGCGAGGTCGCGCTGTTCGGCAATGGGTTGCACGTGGTCGCCGCGGACGGCGATGCGGTGGCCGATGCCATTCGCGCCCGGCTGAGCGAGCGCGGGTATCCGTTCGAGCGTGTCGCGAAGATCGCGCCGTCGCTGGAGGACGTGTTCGTCTCGCTCATCGAGGCCCACGATCGGACGGAATCGCCCCAACAGGAGGTCCGCGGATGAAGCTGTTCCGCGTCTGGGCCGTGACCCGCAAGGAGACGCTCCACATCCTGCGCGACGCGCGGAGCCTCGGCATGGCCATCGCCATGCCCCTGCTGCTCCTCGTGCTCTTCGGCTATGCGCTGACCCTCGACGTGGATCGCGTGCCGCTGGTCGTATGGGACCAGAGCCAGTCGCAGGTCAGCCGCGAGTTGATCAGTCGCTTCACCGGCTCGCGCTACTTCGCGCTGCGGGACTACGTGCGCAATTACCGGGAGCTGGAACGGGCCATTGACTCCGGGCACGCCCTCGTGGCCCTGGTCGTCTCACGCGACTTCGCCGCCCGCCTCGCCACCGGCCGGCCGGCCCCGGTGCAGCTCATCGTGGACGGCAGCGATTCCACGACGGCGACCCTCGCCATCGGCTACGCCGAAGCCGTCGCGCAGACCTACTCGCAGGAAATCGCAGTGCGGCAGCTTCAGCGCCTGCAAAGGGGCGCGTTGCGTTTGCCGCTCGATCTGCGGCCACGCGTCTGGTTCAACACCGACATGCAGTCCAAGAACTTCATCATCCCCGGCCTGATCGCGGTCATCATGATGATCATCGCCGCCCTGCTGACCTCGCTCACCGTGGCCCGCGAGTGGGAACGCGGGACGATGGAGCAGCTCATCTCGACGCCGGTGAAAGGGCCGGAGCTGATCCTCGGCAAGCTCCTGCCGTACTTCGCGCTCGGCCTGCTCGACGTGCTGCTGGCGGTCGTGATGGGGAAGTACCTTTTTCAGGTGCCCCTGCGGGGCAGCGTGGCGCTGCTGTTCGGTCTGGCGGCGGTCTTCCTGGCCGGGGCGCTGGCCCTCGGCCTGCTGGTCAGCATCGTCACACGGAATCAGCTTCTCGCCAGCCAGCTCGCGATGGTACTGACGTTCGTGCCGGCCTTCCTGCTGTCCGGCTTCATGTACGCGATCAGCAACATGCCGAAAGCCATCCAACTCGTGACCTACCTCATCCCGGCGCGCTACTTCGTGAGCGTGCTGAAGGGCATCTATCTGAAGGGCGTCGGCCTGGAGATTCTCGCCGGCCCCGCGGTGCTGCTCGTGCTGTTTGCGCTCGTGGCGGTCGCTCTGGCCCACATGACCTTCAAGAAGAGGCTGGTGTAAGCCGTGCTCGAGCGCATCCGGCACATGTTGATCAAGGAGTTCACGCAGGCCTTGCGCGATCCGCGCATGAAGGCGATCATCTTCGTGATGCCGGTCATCCAGTTGATCATCTTCGGCTATGCGGTCAGCCGGGACGTCCGGCACGTGGCCACGGCCGTCCACGATCTCGACAACAGCGTCGCCAGCCGCGAGCTGGTGAGCCGCTTCGTGCATTCGGGGTACTTCGACGTGGTGGAGTACGTCGATCATCCGAGCCGCGCCCGCGCGCTGATCGACCGGGGCGTCGCGCGCGTGATCCTGCGAATCCACAAGGGCTTCGAGGATGATCTGCGCGCCGGAAAGACCGTCCCGCTGCAGCTCATCGTCGATGGCACGGACTCCAGCACCGCCGGCATCGTGCTGGATTACAGCTCGAAGATCGCCGCACAGCTCGCCACCGACATTCTCGTGCAGCGCGTCACGCGGCTGACCGGCCTGTTCCAGCGGCCCGGACAGATCGCAGTGCAGACCCGCGCCTGGTTCAACGACAACCTCGAAAGCCGGGATTTCTATGTCCCCGGCGTCATCGCCATCATCGTGACGCTCATCACGCTGCTGCTCACCAGCATGGCCATCGTGCGCGAGAAGGAGATCGGCACGATCGAGCAGATCATGGTCACCCCGATCACGCCGCTGGAGTTCGTGCTCGGCAAGACCGTGCCCTTCGCGCTCATCAGCTTCATCGACGTCATCCTGGTCACCTCGGTGGGCGTCCTGTGGTTTGACGTTCCCATCCGCGGCAGCCTTTTTCTACTCCTGCTGTGTGCCGCGCTGTACCTGCTGACCACCCTGGGCGTCGGCCTGCTGATCTCCACGGTCAGTCACACGCAACAGCAGGCGATGATGAGCACGTTCCTTTTCCACATGCCGGCCATGTTGCTTTCGGGCTTCATGTTCCCGATCGCCAACATGCCGGAGGCCGTGCAGTGGCTCACCTGCGTGAATCCCCTGCGGTATTTCCTGGTCATCCTCCGCGGCATCTTCCTGAAGGGCGTCGGTCTGAGCGTCCTCTGGCCGCAAATGCTGGCGCTCGCGCTACTGGGCACGGCGACCCTGTGGCTCGCAGCGCGGCGCTTCCACAAGACCCTGGCCTGAATTCGTCCCCGGGGCGGCTGTCCGTCGGTCGCGGCTGGTGCGAGAAAGAGTAGGCGCTACAGCGTGATGACCTTATCAGCCCGGTCCAGCTCGCGGATGATCTCGTCCATGTTCGAAGCGTGGCCGATGGCCGGTTTGAGCTGGTAATAGTCCAGGCACGTCCCGCACGGCCGCAGCTCGACCCCGGCTTCGTGAAGCTGAGCCAGCTCCGTGAGCACGGGAGAACCCTCTGTTACCAGTTTCACGCCGTGGTTGTACAGCACGATTGCGGTGAGCTCCTTCAGGACCGGCGACTTGCGCAGAAACGTGGCGAGGATCTTGTGGCCGAGCACCTTGTCCCCCTGGCCCATCTGGTCGTTGTTCAGCACGACGACGGTCTTCATGTTCATCCTCGACACTCTCGGGACAGCTTACGCCGCGCGGCCGCCCGGCACGCGGGCGTAACAGCCTAACCGAGAGGAGGTCGCAAGGGCCAGATCGTCAGCGCCGATGGGCGTCGCGCGGGTGAGCGTCATCTTAAGGGGTAAAGACAAAGGCCCTGACCTTGGG
>CAZWYT010000113.1:0-10030 GCA_964638325.1 uncultured Planctomycetales bacterium | reverse complement strand
CCTATTGAACCCAAGGTCAGGGCCTTTGTCTTTACCCCTTAAGATGACGCTCACCGCGGCGTCTGGGGACCGGCGCCAGTTTTTGACGGGTTCGACTAAAATACGGCGTCTCGGAAACAGCGTCGCGAGGATCGGTCACGAGGAGCGATGCATGAACGACTGTGCCCGAATCGCAGCCATGGCCGCCGCCCTGCTGGTCGCGGGCGCTGTCGCCACCGCCGATGACCCGCAGCGTGATCGCCGGCGCACTCCGGTCGTGGAGGTGTTCGAGCAGTGTCGCGATGCCGTGGTCAACATCAGCACGACGCGGGTGGTTCGCATGCGCTCCCTGCATGGCTCGCCGCTCGACGACATCTTCGATTTTGGGCCGCCGCGGGCGCGCGACCAGCGGATTCAGAGCGTCGGTTCGGGCGTGGTCGTGCATGAGAGCGGGTACGTCCTCACGAATGCCCACGTCGTGTCGCAGGCGTCCGACGTGCAGGTCACGTTCGCGGACAAGCACACGCTGCCGGCGGAGGTCGTGGCCGTCGATCCGGAGCACGACCTGGCCGTGCTCAAGGTGAACGCCTCACGTCCGCTGAAAGCGCAGAAGCTGGGGCGCAGCGACGACCTCCTGGTCGGCGAGACCGTCGTTGCGATCGGCAACCCGCTCGGCCTCCAGCACACCGTCACCACTGGGATTGTCAGCGCGCTTGACCGGGACTTGCAGTTCAACGAGGACACCGTCTACAAGGGCCTGATCCAAACCGACGCACCCATCAACCCGGGCAACTCCGGCGGACCGCTCCTCAACGTCAACGGCGAGCTGATCGGGATCAACACGGCGATCCGCGGCGACGCGCAGAACATCGGCTTTGCCATCCCGGTGGACCGCCTGTGGGAGCTGTTGCCCAAGCTGCTGGACATTGAGCGCCGCCAGCGCGTGCGTTTTGGTGTGGACGTAAGCGGCACCGATGCGCGGATCGTGACCGTCCGCAAGGACAGCCCGGCGGCCACGGCCGGCCTGCTACGTGGCGACCGGATCGTCCGCTTCAACGGGGAGGTCCTGCGCGACGGGATCGACTACTACGTGCACCTGCTGGGGCAGAAGCCGGAGAGCAAGGTGCGTTTGGCGGTCGAGCGGGGGAAGAAGACGGTCGACGTGACGGTGCCCCTGCAACCGATCCCCCTGCCGGACGGCCGTGAGCTCGCGCTCAAACTGCTAGGAACCGACCTGGCGGAAGTCTCCGCGGAACAACGCCGGAAATACGACTTGCCCGACTACGCCGGGCTGGTCGTGGAACGGGTCGAGCGCGGCGGGCCGGCGGAGCGGGCGCAGATTCACCCGCGGGACTACATCCTGCGGATTGATCGTGTACCGGTGACGGCCCTGAAGGACGTCGGCCTGGCGCTCGAGCAGACGCAGCCGGGCGAGCGTGTGCACGTCGAGGGGCTGCGGCTGGATCCCGACTGGCCGTTCTTCTGGAGCGTCACGCTCCAGGCCCGGCGTGAGCGCTGAAGTCACATGCGTCCCATCTGAAGACGCCGTATCAGTCGTTCGGCCGACTTGGCTGAGTGCCCGGCGCTGTCGCGGGCGCGGGCGGCGGTGCATCCGACCCCTCGTAACGGGTCCACGATTCGATTTGGTGCTGGGTCGGTTCCGCACTCGTGCAGGCGGCCTCGATCAGCGCGGCGAGCATCGACGCCGCGTCGTCGAGTTGCCCGAGCAGCAGCTTCTCGCCTTCTGGGCCATCGAGCTGGCCGTCCCGCTCGAGGGCGTAGAGCGGCTGCATCTGGGCGTGCGAGCGGCGCAGGTAGGCCAGCACGTCGTCCCAGGGGTCGCCCGCGTTGACGCGGACGTCGCGTTTCACGCGGGCCGCGAGCATGGGCCGGTCGACGCCGTGCCGGGCGGACCAGCCTTCGTCGATGTAGGCGTGAAACTTGTCGCGCCACTTGTAGCCGGCCGGATTCTCGCCGATCCAGCCGTTGTAATGCTTGGTCGTATGTAGCGGCTGGGCGATGTCAGCGACGAAGTGGCTCAACTGGCCAACATGGTAAATCGCGATGGAGCGTGCTTCCTCGAGTTGCATCTGGCGGGCCGGGTCGTTGAGCCGCTCGAGAATCCGCACCTGATCTAGCGCCGCCTGGAGCTTGGCGTAGTGCTCCATCACGGCGTGCAGCACGAATCCGGGCCATTCGTGCAGGCGGGCCGGGTCCTGGCTCGGGTCATACGGCGCCACGTTCTGCGGATGGGTCGCTTTTGCCACCGCCATCACCCTCAAGTACTCCCCGCGCAGCTTTGGTACGGTCTCCAGCGTGAGCCCGAGCTGCGCCAGCAATTCGACGTCGAGATAATGGTCTGGGTCGTTTTCGTGCTTCAAATAGGGCGAATCCCAGCCGCGCCAGCGGTCCGGCTGGTTGGAGTGGAACGCAGCGCGGTCATGGACCGCCGGGTCGCGGAGCCAGGCTGGCGCGTCCGGCGGCAGCGCGTCGAGTGCCACGTAAGTGAGCACGCGGTGCACGTGGGCACCCCAGGCCCATACGCCAGGTACGATCCCCAGGACCGTCAGCAGTGCGATGAACAGTCGTTGCATGCGAGTCTCCGATAATGCGCTGTCTTGCCGGAAGCATCTGCTACAGCACGACTTCGGGCTGCAAGAGTGTAGGCAGGATGCTGCGGCATGCCACTGCGGCGGGTCGATTCGCCGGTGGGGCCGGAGGGGGGTTGACAAATGGTTCAGATATGGTACTATTTATGACGAGCCGAGTGAAGCGCTTCGGAGGGAACAGTGTTCGGGCGTGCAGCGGCCGATCCACGGAGCGATCGGCGGCCAAGATGGATCACAACTAAGAGGAGACTTGCATGAAGGCGTGGATAAGTGCGGTAGTTTTTCTGGTGGCGGCGAACCTGGCGTCCACGGCAATGGCGCAGTGCTGTGCGAGCAAAGCCAAGGCGGACGAGAGCGCTGGCAAGACGGGCAGTGCGTCGAGTTGCCACAAGGACAAGAGCGCGTGCACGAAGGGCGACGACCTCGCCGCCGGCGCGGAGTGTCGCGGCAAGTTGCTGGCGGCCGCCGGTGCGCCGCTTATGACTTACAAGGTCGGCGACAAGAGCACCGCGTGTCCGAAGCAGGCCGCGGAGTGGGCCACGGGGCAGGATGTCCAGGTGCGGTACGTCGTGAACGACACCGAGTACACGGACAAGCCGGAGGCCCTGAAGGCGTACGAGGCGGCGCTGGAGCGACACCTCGATAACATGACCTCCGTGCGCTACGCGGTCGGCAAGCAGTGCGTCGGCTGCCCGAACGCCGCCGCGACCCTCGCCAAGGAATCCGGGGATTCCGTGAAATACCGCGTCGCTGCGTTCACGTTCGCGGATCGCGAGCAGGCGGAGAAAGCCGCCGCGGCGGCCCGCGCGGCGTCGGCGAAAGTGACGCTGACATGCGTTGTGGACGGGAAGGAGTACGCGTGCGACCAGGAGGCGCAGCGCGCGTGTCAGGCTAAGGACGGCGAGACCACGGCCAAGACGTGCGAGTACAAGGTCGGCGACACAAAGACCCCTTGCCAGGTCACTGCGAAGGTCGAGCTGGCTACGGCGCGCATTGTCGCTGCGTACAAGGCCGTGGCGGACTTGGGGGCTAAGGACAACGCGGGAACGGAAGTCGCCGCCGGCACCTCATCACCCTAAGGCTGCATCGTCTTCGCGCATCCCCCTGGGCCGCGGGCAGCGCCGAGCCGCATCTCGGCGCTGCCCGTGTTTCCATGTGCCGCTGCACGCGGCGGTCCGGCTCGGTCAGGAGTAGCCGCGGCTGAGGCACGTGCCCGCCTTACGGCTTGGGTGGACCGCCGGGCTGTGGAGCGGGCGCCGGCTGCGATGCCGCAGCGCGTGACGCTGGTGCAGAGGCTGGTTGCGACGCCGTCGTGGGTTCGGTGGTCGGGGGCTCGGGCATAGTCTCGTCGATCACCTCCACGCCCTCGGGGATGGTGAACTTGAACCGCTCCGGGTCGATCGGGACGTTGACCTTAATGTCGCTGTAGGTCATGGTGCTCATCGGCAGGTCCCCCTCCCCGAGCCCGACGATCCGCACCAGGAAGCCACTCTCCTGATCGAAGGACAGCCGCTGCTTGACCGGCGAGAAGGGCGGCGTTTCGCGGAAGATAACCTCGATGACATAAACCTTGCGGCCCTCGAGCGTGTCCTCCGGGGACACAGCGACGGCGCCCTGCCGCCGCAGAAACTCGAACAGCGCCTTCGGATCGCCTTTCTGGTTGGGGGCCACCGCCGATTTCACCACGCGCGAGTCGGCGCCGGCAATTTCGATGAGCGTGTGCGAGATATCGCCATCGCTGATCATAAGCATGTGCTGGTCGAGCTTGTTCTCCTGCTCGTCGGACTTTTGAATGGCCGTGCTCTTTAGATCCATGCGGGAGAGCAGCTTGCCCTCGTGTCTGAGGAACTCGTAGGTCCCGTCACCCGTAGCGGTCACCGTGGTATCACCGACGGCGAGCCGGCTGGACATGGTCATCTTGGCGGTCAGGGACTTGTGCCTAGTCCAGGCCTCGATGATCTTCTTCTGCACGGACTCCAGGTCGTCTTCCGCCAGTGCGGTCACGCTGAAGCCCAGAACAATGCCCACGAGCACCGTCAGTCTCATGCGTCGGATCATCATGATTGCTCCCATCGCTGCGCGACCCGCCGCGGGGCCAGCGCGAGCTTGCCGTTAGCGGTCCGGCGATGCCCGTCCCGGTGGCCCGCGCGAGCCGTCTCGGCGCCGGCCGGGCCCTGGATGGCATCGACCCAGATTCACGGCGGATTCTATCGGGCGGTGCGGAATCACGCCACCGGTGGTGCGGCGACCGGCGCCCCGGTCAGCCGGTCCCGAGCTTAGCCCCCGGCTGGCGGAGAGCGGCCACTTGCGGCATGATCGGTGCCCGAGCGGAGTGTCCTGGCAGGACGCTGGAGAGTCGGGTTGTTGCGTGCGATGCGACACTGGGTGACGGCGCGGGCCACGGATGCGGCCCTGTTGGTGGCACCCCGACTGTCGATCCAGGCTGCGGACCAGATCGGCGGACTGCTGGGTCGCGGCGGGCGACATCTGCCGCTCCTGGCGCGGCTCGTGGCCGACAACATGCGGGCATTGGGGGTGTACTCCTCGGCGGCGCACATGGCCTACTTTGCGCAGCTCGGCGCCCATTTCGCCGGTGCCCTCCAGGCCCTCCGGTGCGTTGGTCACAGGGGCGACCCCCGACCGTCGCGCGAGCTCGCGCGGCTGGCGGCCGCGCGGGTGGTACTTGATGAATCGGTGTTCCGCCTGCGCGCAGCGCTCGCCGGGGGCCGCGGCGCCATCGTCGTCGGACCCCACATCGTGAACTACCTGCTCAACCTGGCCCGGCTGAACCAGGAGCTCCCGCTGACGGTCTACCTGCGTTACTCCACAGACACCCGGCGTCGGGCGGCCAAGGAGCGCTGGTACCAGGCCAGCGGGGTCGGTTGGATCTCCGAGGCGGCCGATACCGGTGGCCCGCTCGGGCGACTGGGGCGCATGGCGGCGGTCCTCCGCGCGGGCCGCGTGCTGTTCATCACGCCGGACTTGCCGCAGAGGCGCGACGAAGGGACGGCGGTCCAGTTCTTCGGCCGCGAGATTTACCTTCCGGCTGGCCCGGCGCTCTTGGCGCTACGCAGCGGGGCGCCGCTGTTCATGCTCCTGGCGGAGGCGGATGGGCCACATCAGCGACTCATGCTATGCGGCCCGTTCGAAGACGAACACGCGGCGGACGGGCACGGCGAACGCAAAGCGGCGGTTCGACGCCGCCTGCAATGGTTCGCGCACGGCCTGGAGCGGTTCCTCCGCGCGCAAACGCCGTTGTGGTACCTGTGGGGCGACAAGCGGTGGACCCGCGTGCTGTCTGGCGACCCGCGTTATGTCAGCCTGCTCACTTGTACGGCGGAGAGCGGGTTGTCCCTCGGATCGGCTGACCTCGTGGGGGTAACGTGATCTGATGCTCGCGCTCGGGCTGCTCGTGCTAGTTCCGGTTGCGATGTGGCTGGGTCAGTCCGTCGCGCTATGCTGCGCGGGGCTGCCGCTACGCGTGCGAATTGGGACCGTCGACTTGCCTGTGGGGGTGCGGCGCGCGAATCGGGCTATGACAAAGGTCGTCTTCGCGGGGGTCTTACTGGTCTACCCGCTGCTGCGGGGTCAATCGCCGCTGGTGTACCTTGCGGGCTTCTTCCCGCTGGGGGCGCGGCCGTTGGAGATGCTGCACGGTGCGGCCGGCGCGGTCCTGTACCTCGCATTGCTTTACACGGCCTGGATGGTCACGGACAACGTGCGTTTCGGCGTCCGGCATAGCGCGCGACGCTTGGCGGCGCGGCTGGCGGGCGTACCGCTGACGGCGCTGCTCATCGCCCTCGTTGAGGAGCTGCTCTTTCGGGCCGTGCTCCTGCAGGATCTGCTCCACTCGTTCAGCCCACGCGTGGCATTGCCCATCGGCGTCGCGGCGTTTGCGGGCGCACACTATGTCCGCCGCGTGAAGCGCTACTGGACCTTTCCCGGCCACGTGGCCCTCGGCGTGCTGCTGTGCCTGGCCTTCTTCTGGACGCGGGCGCTGTGGCTGCCGTTGGGATTGCACGCCGGCGGCGTGCTGGTGCTCATGGGCGTGCGGCCACTCGTGCGGTATGTCGGGCCCGCGTGGCTCGTCGGGGCGAGCATTTTTCCCTACGCCGGCGCCGTCGGCATTGTGGCCCTGCTGCTGCTGACCTTCAACATCTGGCTTTCCTACGGCGGTGCGACATGAAAGCGGAAGCGCGGTGTGAACGTGTGGCGGTAGTCTGTGACCGACGGGGCGACGTAGCGGCCGCGGTCGAGGCGTACTTGCAGGCCCGCGGCGTCGCGGATGCCGAATGGTACGCGCCGCGCGACGCGGACGAGGTGGACCAGGCGGTGCGCAGCGGCGAGGTGCGGCGGATCGTGTTTCCGACGTTGGCGGATTTTCTCGAGCCGCTATGGGGGGATGTCCTGACGGTTGCCGCGTGGCAGGGGCCTGACGTGTGCGTCGAGTTCGCCGAGTCTGACGGCGCGAGCGCCCCGGCGCAAGTCGCTGGCATTCTGTCGCGGTGGCGGCACTGGCGACGTCGTTACCGTCGTCGGCACGCCGTCGCCGGGCTGATCTTGAGCGTCGTGGCCATCGCCGCCGCGTTCACACTGCTGCTGCTGGCGCGCTAAGCTCGCCTAACGAAACCAGCTTCTGAGCCGCTGCATTCATGCTGCGCGGCCGGTCCGCGCGGGCTGAAGCCCGCGGCTCTGGGGTTGTGTTAGGCGCGCTAAAAGGTAGCGGCCGGGCTCCGTCCCGGCCGTGGACCTGCGAAAGGCCCCCGACCACCCTGGAAGTCAGCGAGCATTAACCTCCGCTGCCAGTGAAAACAGGCTGGAAGATCGCGACGTCTTCCAGGTCAACATCGTCATCGCACAGGAAGTCGAAGGTCTCGCACGCCGCCTTCGGCGGCCCGAGAGCCGGTCCGTCCAGGCAAGTCGCCAGGGCGGCAAAATCCGCCGCGTCGATGTGCCCATCGGCATCAACGTCACCCGGTTGGTGGAACGTGAGCGTATAGGAGAAGGTGTGCATTGTATCGTCGGGCCACTGGGCGAGCTCAAAGGCGGTGGCGATCGCCAGGTCCTGGTCGGACCCCACGCAGCCGGCCGTGTCGTCGAACGGCAGCGTGAACAGATACCGCGGTTCGCCCTCTACGGGCCCATCGAACGCACAGGTGGACCCCTGGAAGCCCGCGGGGTTGCTCACCGTCCAGTGGAGCGGGGTGATTGACCCATCCAGCCGCGCGGCAAGCGCAACCGCGATATTGGCCGGAATGACCCCGGCACAGTCATTGAGGTTGGTTTGCATACCCTGCCCTTCGGTGGCAAACCACCGACCTGAGCCAAAGCCCAGCCAGGGAGTATACGGGCAGCATGGATCTGGGTAAGGGAGCACCAGGTCCGCGTCCAGCAGCCACGCCAGGTTTACGCCCGTCAGCTCTCGGCCGGAGATGTTGACGACTTGTAGCTGCGTCGTCAGTGTCGCTCCGTCCAGAGAATGCACGGCGACGATACTGAACTCGTCATTTTGCAGGCGCGACTCGAGCAGGCCGCCCTCCCGGTGAAGCCCATACGTGATGGTGAACTCGTTCGGATCGGCCAGGAGGTGGTTCGCGGTCCCGCCCCCGTCGTCGTAGCGGAGATTCCCCTCCCAACTGTAGACCTGCGTGCTCGCGGAAATCGGCAGCCAGGCGATATCCGCCGAGATCGCGGTCTCGTGCGGGATGCGATCGCCACTGGTGCCGTAGTCGGTGAAGGCCGCCCGGATGACGCCGTTGTCGAGCTGCGGCCGAATGACCTCCACGTCGGCCGTCACGCTATGACCGGCCCGGTCCGCCACGCAGACCGTCTGCACGTACGCACCGGCCAGCGTGACCAGTTCGCCAACCGCCGGACCAGCCAACCCGCTCCCGCTGTCCGAAGCCAAGTATGTAATATGGTCGCCAGCGAAGACCTGGATATTCGGTGCGTCCGGATCGACATCCGGCGAGGTAATCGTGAGCGTCGGCGGCGTCCGGTCCACGACAATCGTAATCGTGTCGGTATTGAAGTGCTGAAGCGTCGGCGGGGGCGGGGCGCCATCCTGCGCGATCACCGTAATCGTGTGCGGCCCCTCCGCCAATTGTCCCGTGTCGAAGCCGGCGACGGGCACCGCGCTGGGGGCAGGGTGCAAGCCATCGCAGTTCAGCGGCGGCGGGGGCACCTGCGCGATCGTCGTCTGTTGCGGCGTGCCCTGGTCCAGGATTACGTTCGTAACGACTGTGTCGCCATAGACACAGTCGTACTCTTCTTTCTTGTGAACCACGCGGGCGTCGATCGTGATGTTGCCCGAGACCCCGGCGTTGTTGTAGGGTTGCGTGATGCCCACCAGCACTAGGGCGGACGGGGCCGCGAAGTAGGACTGGCTCATCAGCATGCCGCCCAAATAATTAAACGCGTCGGGGGGACCCGCGTTCCACGCCGCAGTAACCTCGTTCGGGTCGGCCGCCAGGAAGTCCGCGGTGAATTCTCCAATGTTCACTCCCGCCAGCTCGCACTCGTCCAGCAGGAGCTCCGGCCAGCCGTTCTGGGCGATCTGCTCCTGGGCGTCCATGAGCTGCTCCGCGGTGATGGGCATGGCTGCTGTCGCCTGGGCCCAGGCATCATGGACACCTTCCAAGGCCTCCGCCGCGATCTGCGCGTAGCGGATCACCTCCGACCCTTGCAGCTCCGCGAAAAACGCGAAGTTGGGATCGAGGGGGTCCAGGTCGTCGTACAGCCCGGCTAACTTGTTCAGTGACGCCCCATAGGCCGCCCGCGCCCCTGAGACCACCGCGCCAACCTCCCCGGCCTGGGCCAGCTCGAGCAAGCCCGGCGGACTCCCCGCCAGCGTGCAGATACTGAGCGCAGCCGGCGGCTCGATGATCAGGGGAACGGTTACTTCATAGCTCGGGTCGGGCACGATGGGGTCGCGGGCCTCGGCGCACAGTTCGTCGTGCCGCTGCGCGGCCTCCCCGGAGTGGATGAACTCCGCGATGCTCGCCCCGCCACAAATCGCCGCTCCGACCGGGTCGAGTAAAAGCGCGTGAACGATCGCCATGATGGCCTCCGCGAGTGCGCTCCACTTGGACGACTCGGAGGCGCAGTAATACCACGCCGCGCTCGTGTACTTTTCGACCTTCTCGTCCGGGACGGTCGTGTTCACTTGCACCTGGTTCGATACGATCGGCGGCAGGTCATAACCGTTTGCGTCTTTCAAGTTCGTGGCACGTACCCTCAGCTTCTCCGAGGTAGTCGGTAAGAAGTTCTCAAACGCATACGGATGCTCGCAGTCGTCCGAAAACCAGACGAAGGTGTTGATGCGCCTCAGTCCGTCGAAACCGTATGTGTAACCGTCCGGCATGCCACTGGGATAGAGGTTGATGACATAAATGGGCCATAGGCTGACGACGTTGTCCCACTCGTCGATCACATCCAGTTGC
>CAZWYT010000112.1:0-10535 GCA_964638325.1 uncultured Planctomycetales bacterium | reverse complement strand
CCTCCGACCGCCCTTGGCGCCCGCGCCAGGGCCGATTCAGCCCCCAAACCCTCTAGCTTGGGCTAAGCCGTCTCCGGCGGGGGCGCCCCCTCGGAAGCGGGCGGGGGTTCCGGAGGCTGCGCCGCGGGTGGGCGCTTGGCGTGCCGGGCCCGGATCTCGAGGCACAGCCGGTTGAGCGCCGTCCGTGCACTGCCAATGAAGCGATCAAGCTGGTTCTGGATCTGGCCCGTCGGATCCTCCAGATCATCCAGCAGTGTCTCGAGCTGGAGCACCAGCCCGCTCAGCCACTCCGTGTCCATGCCGCGGATTTCCTCCACCGCGCGGCGATAGTTGAGCTCGGCCCGGCGATAGGCCTCGTGCTCGGGCGGCAACTTGGCCGCCAGCTCGTGAAAACGGTGGATGATCCCGGCCAGATTCTTGATCTTGAATGCCACTTCCCGTTGACGCTCGATGAGTTCCCGCTGCACCTCCAGTGCTTCGCGGGCCGTCGTGCTTTGGGAGATCGTCGCCTGGAGCTTCTCGAGCTCCTGTAGCGGCAGCAGGTTGGGCAGCAGCGTGTTGATCGCCTGTAACCGCCGTCCTACCCAGGCGGCGGTCGTCTCATCGCCGTCGCGGGCGGCCGCGGCCCCCTGGGTGGCGAGTTCCTGAATCTGTCGCCGGTACTGCCCGGCCCGCTTGAGCAACCGGTCGTATTGCTCTTCGCAACGTTGGAGGTCGGCGGCGGGGATGTGGACGGGGAACCGGTGGCGCAGCTCGCGCATGCGATCCAGGACGTGCTGCGCGCGAAGCTCCTCGAATTGCGCCAAGTAGGCGTCGAAGTCGCGTTGCAGGCGTGCAAACGAGAGCAGCAGCTCTTCACGCGTCGGGAAGCCGCGCCACGCCGGACCGTCAAACGCCCGCTCCAGCTTGGAGCGCTGGGCCTTTTGGGCCTCCTTCTCCGCCGGCGTCAGGCCCGCCCGGAGGGTGGCCTCACGTTGGGCAATGAAGCTGTGCAACATCCCGGCCAGCACCGGATCGGAGGCCACGTCCGGGTGATTCATCGCCCGGGCCACCACAACTTGCAGCGAGGTGTCGTCGACCGCCATGCTCATGATCTCGGCGCAAAGCTGCTGGTAGATGTCCTGCCGGTGCTTCTCGCGGTACGGAACACCCTGCCCTGGCAGGCCAAACACCGCCAGGCGGACCAGGTCGCGCCACTCGCCCCGGAACTCGGGCGGGCAAGCCGGTCCGTCCAAAACGTCAAACGGGATCGTAGCAGCGGACGTCAGCCAGCCCAGCGCCTCCAGACGCCATAACAGCATTCTGGACAAGGACTTAGGCAACACCGCCGCGACGGTCGCGGCGGTCTGTGCGGGAGTCGACTCGGCGACCGCCGCGCAGCGCCGGCGCAGTGCTTCGACGGCTCGGGCGTGAAACGATCCCCACCCAACCGCCGGGAAGTGTGCCTGCGCGCTGCTCCGCGACTCGGCCATATCGCCTCCTCTGACGAGAAACGACCGGCGTCGCTCTTCTAAAGTCTATCACGTCCCGGCCACTGTGGCCACCGCCGCACCACCTCCGCTCATCGGGTCCATCCCCAACGGCAATGGTCCGGCTATACTTCCTTTGACGGCGTTTGGGTCGCCAGCCAGAATGTCGCCTCGTCACGCGACGGCCGCAGGAGATCATCATGAGCCAGCTACACAACGACATCACGCGGACCATCGGCCACACGCCGTTGGTACGCATCAACCGCATCATCAGCGGCGGGGCCACGGTCTATGCCAAGCTCGAATTCTTCAACCCGCTCAAGAGCGTCAAGGATCGCATCGGGGTGAGCATGATTGAAGATGCAATTCAGCGGGGCCGCATCAGGTCCGATACGATCGTCGTTGAGCCAACCTCCGGCAACACCGGCATTGCGCTGGCGTTTGTCTGCGCCGCCAAGGGCCTCAAGTTGATCCTGACCATGCCCGAGAGCATGAGTGTCGAGCGGCGGGCCGTGCTTAAGCACCTCGGCGCCGAGCTCGTTCTCACGCCGGCCGCGGAAGGCATGAAGGGGGCCATCAAGAAGGCGGAAGAGGTGCTGGCGGCGACTCCCAACGCCTTCATGCCGCAGCAGTTCAGCAATCCCGCCAACATCGCGATCCACAAGCAGACGACGGCGGAGGAAATCTGGAACGACACGAACGGCAAGGCCGACATTCTGGTGGCCGGCGTGGGGACCGGCGGCACGATCACCGGCGTGGGCGAAGTCATCAAGTCGCGCAAGCGGACGTTCCAATGTATCGCGGTCGAGCCGGTGCATTCGCCCGTGATCTCACAGCAGCGGGCGGGGCAGCCGTTGCAGCCCGGACCGCACAAGATTCAGGGGATTGGGGCCGGCTTCGTTCCGGAGAATCTGCACCTCGACGTCGTTGATGACGTGGTCCAGGTCAGCAATGATGACGCGTTCGCCTGGGCGCGGCGCGCCGCCCAACAGGAGGGCATTTGCTGCGGCATCAGCTCCGGGGCGGCCTTGTGCGCGGCCGAGGTGGTCGCACGCCGACCCGAAAGCAAGGAGAAGCTCGTCGTCGTTATCCTGCCGTCGGCGGGCGAACGCTACCTTTCCACGCCGCTCTTCGAGCCGGTCTGACCGCTGTGCGCGGCCGGCATTATCGGCGCCCGTCTTTCCGCGGAGATTCGACCTTTTTTGTTGTCTCGCGTGCTTCGCATGGCTAATATACAGGCATGAGCTTGGGCTACATTTTAACGTGGGCTTGGCGTTGGCGCAGAGGCTCCTGCGCCGGGTTCACGTTTGTTCTGACGGGCTAGCCTGATCTCAAGCAACCATACGCGAACCAATACCCGGTGCCGGGAGCTTCCTGGTGCCGGGTTTTTTGTTTTCTGTCGCGGAGATCTCCAATGCACGTGAACGGCAAGCTCACGACGGTCGTTCAGGAATGCCCCGGCGACCTGGTCACGCCGGTGGCGGCCTACCTGCGGCTTCGGCCGCTGGGAGCACGGTTCCTGCTCGAGTCGGTTGAGGGTGGGGAACGCTCCTCCCGCTACTCGTTCCTCGGGGTGGGAGCGCGGGCGCGACTCTGGTCCGATACCCAGGGCACCTGGTGTCAGGAGCGCGACAATCCGCCGCGGCTGCTGGCCGGCCCGGAGCACGATCCGCTCGACGCCGTCCTGATGTACGCGGAGCGTTTTCGTGTGCACCCCGATGCGCGCATCCCCCGCTGCCTCGGCGGACTGGTGGGCTATGTGGGCTACGACTACGCCCGGCGGCTGGAACGCCTGGGGACGCCGCCGCCGGGCGAAGTGCTCCCCGAACTGATGTTCGAGCTAGTCGACGAGCTGATCATCTTCGATCATCCCCGGCACCGTGTGTACTTCGCGTGCCTGATGGACGGGGATGCGGCCGAGCGACCCGCCCGGCGTCTGGCCCTCATCCGCGATGCGCTCAGCTCCGCGCTGGAGTATTCGCCGCCTGGGCCGCGGCAACCCGAGTTTCACGAGCGGATGGCGGGCGCGGACTACTGTCGGGCGGTCGAGATTCTGCAGGAGCACATCCGCGCCGGCGACATCTTCCAGGCCGTGCTGTCCGCCGAGGTCGAGGTGCGCGACGCACCACCGATGTTCGAGATCTACCGCGCACTGCGCCGCGTGAACCCCTCGCCCTACATGTTCTTCATGGACTTCCCCGGCCTGACGATCGCGGGATCGTCGCCGGAGTCGGCGGTGCGCCTGGAGCAGCGGCGCGCGTCGCTGCGGCCGATCGCGGGAACGCGGCCGCGGGGCGCGGATGAGGAGCGCGACCGGCAGCTCGAGCGCGAGTTGCTGGCGAATGTAAAGGAGAGTGCCGAGCACGCCATGCTCGTCGACCTGGCGCGCAACGACCTGTCGCGTGTGGCCCAACCCGGAACCGTGCGAGTGCACGACTATCGCCGCATCGAGCGGTTCTCGCACGTCATGCACCTGGTCAGCGACGTGGAGGCGGAGCTGGCGGACGGCTGCACCGCGGCGGACCTGCTGCGGGCGACGTTCCCGGCCGGCACCGTCTCCGGCGCCCCGAAGATCCGCGCCATGCAGCTCATCGACGAGCACGAAAGCACGCGGCGGAACGCGTACGCCGGGTGTGCCGGGTATATCGGGCTGGACGGCACCATGGACATGGCCCTGATCATCCGCACGGCGGTGCGCGCCGGCACGCGGACCGCGATCCGCGCCGGCGCGGGTGTGGTGGCGGGTTCCACGCCGGAGGGTGAGCTGCAAGAGTGTCGCGCGAAGCTGGCGGCGATGGTGACGGCCATTCGCGATGCCGCGGGAGTTCCGACATGATTCTGGTGATCGACAACTACGACTCGTTTACGTTCAACCTTGTGCATCAGCTCCGCAGCTTCGGCTGCGAGGTGGCCGTGTATCGGAACGATGCACTCGGTGTCGAGCGTGTGCGCGAGTTGCACCCGACGCACATCGTGATCTCGCCCGGCCCGGGGCACCCGGCCGACTCCGGCATTTGTCCGCAACTCGTTCGCGAGCTGGCGCCGGAGATTCCGATCCTCGGCGTGTGCCTGGGACATCAGGCGATCGGCCTGGTGTACGGGGGGCGGATCGGCCGGGGGACGGACCTGCGGCACGGTGAGGCGTCGCGCGTCTACCACGACGACGTGCCGCTGTTTCGCGGCGTGCGCAACCCCTTCGACGCGGGACGCTATCACTCGCTGGTGGTCGAGGAGGAAGGCTTGCCGCCTGATCTGGCCGTTACCGCCTACACCAGCGACGGCACCATCATGGCCGTGTCGCACCGGGAGTTCCCGCTGCACGGCGTGCAATTCCACCCCGAGAGCATTCTGACGCCCGAGGGGCCGACCATTTTGCGGAATTTCCTGGCGGGGAACGGACGATGAGACGCGCCGCTGATCGCGACCGTACTGCCCGCCACGCTCCGCCGGACCTGGACGACTTCCGTGCCCGGCTACACGACGTGGCTGCAGGTCGCTCGCTGAGCGAGGGTGAGGCGGCCGAGATGATGAGCGCCATCGTTTCGGGGCATGTCCCGGACGACCCGCTGGCCGCGTATCTCGTCGCACTGGCCGACAAAGGGGAGAGCGTGGACGAAATCGTAGGCAGCGCGCAGGCGCTGCGGGCGGCTGCACTGCCCTTCGACGCGCCGCCCGACACGGTCGACACCTGCGGCACCGGCGGCGATGGCCAGGGCACGTTCAATATCTCGACCGTCGCGGCCCTGGTGGTGGCGGCGGCGGGCCAGCCGGTCGTCAAGCATGGGAATCGCTCCGCGTCCGGACGTGTCGGCAGCGCCGACCTGCTGGCCGCGTTGGGCGTGCCCACGGAACTCGAGCCCGCCGCGTCGGCCGACTTGCTGCGTCGCGAGCGCTTCGCGTTCCTCTTCGCCCCGCAGTATCACCCGGCGGCGCGGCATGCGGCGGCCGTGCGGCGTAGGCTCGGACGGCCGACGATCTTCAACCTCCTCGGTCCCCTCTGCAATCCAGCGCACCCCGCCTTCCAGGTGACGGGGGCGCCCGGCGCGGCCCGGGCGCGCCAGCTCGCCGCGGCGCATCTACGGCTCGGGACGCGGCGCGCCTTCGTCGTGACTGGGGCTAACCGCACCGATGAGCTCACCCCGAGCGCGACGAATGAGGTCTTCGAGGTCGCGGACGGCCAGATTCGAGCTCACCGGATCAGTGCGGCGGACGCCGGCCTCGCCGAGCATCCCCTGGAGGCCCTGCGTGGCGGTGACGCGGCGACCAACGCCGCGATCGCGCTGCGCGTCCTGTCGGGCGAGCGCGGCGCACCCCGCGACGCAGTCCTGCTAAATGCCGGTTTGGCGCTCGTCGCCGCCGGACGCGCAACGACACTAGCGGCGGCGTGCGCCCGCTGCGGCGCGTGTTTGGACCGCGGCGCGGTCGCGGCGCTGCTCGAGCGGCTGCGGGCGAACGGCGAAAGGGGGTGCGCGTGAACGGCTTCCTGCAACAGGCGGTGGACGAGGCGCAGCGGCGCATGCAGCAGTGGCGGCGCGACGGCCTGCTGGAGCGGCTGCGGTCGCGCCAGACGGCGCCGCCGGTGTCGCGCGACTTCGCGGCTGCGCTCCGCGGCAGTCGCAGCGGGGCGGTGATCGCCGAGATCAAGCGGGCTTCGCCATCGCGCGGCGTGATTTGTGCCGACGGCGACCCGGCCGCGCGGGCGCGGGATTACGAGCAGGGCGGTGCGGCAGCCGTCTCGGTCCTGACGGAGCCGCGCTGGTTCGGCGGAGCATTGGAAGATCTCGCCGCCGTGCGCGCGGCCGTCACCCTGCCGCTGCTGCGCAAGGACTTCGTGGTCGACGAGTATGACCTGCGCGTGACGGCGCTCAGCGGCGCCGACGCCGTGCTATTGATCGTGGCGTGCCTGCGGCCCCCGCGGCTGACGGAGCTGGTCGCGCTCGCGCGGTCGCTCGGCCTGCCAACGCTGGTCGAGACGCACGATGCGACGGAGTTGAGCGTGGCACTCGACGCGGGCGCGGACATCATCGGCGTGAACGCCCGCAACCTGCACACGCTGGGAGTCGACGTCCATGGCGCATTGCAGTTGCTGAGCCGCGTGCCGTCCCGCTGCAGCAAGGTGCTGGAGAGCGGGGTCAAGTCCCGGGCGGACGTCGAGGCCGCCATCGCGGCCGGGGCAGATGCGGTACTGATCGGCGAAGCACTCATGCAGTCCGCCGACCCGCGCGCGAAGCTGCGCGAGCTGATCGGAGCCTGAGCATGGCCACGTGGATCAAAATTTGCGGTCTCACGTGCCTGCGGGATGCCCGCCAGGCCGTGCGGCTAGGAGCGAACGCGCTGGGGTTCGTCTTTCACGCAGCCAGCCCAAGATGCTGCGACCCGCGGCGGGCCCGCCAGATCACTCGGAGACTGCCGCCGCAAGTCGCCACCGTGGGCGTGTGGCTGGACGAGGACAACGAGGTCATTGACCGCGAGGCGCGGCAGGCGGGCGTACAGGCTGTCCAGACCTACTTGCCGGCTGTGGCGCACGGGCTGCTGGCTCGCGGGTGGCCGGTGATCCTGGCGGTCGATCCGGCGCGCGACGGCTGGGCCGATGACGTCCGCGGCGTGCCCGTTGAGCGCCTCATCCTCGATTGCGGCCGGTCGTCTGGGCGCGCCGGGGCCATGTCCTTCACTGCGGCCGACGTGGCGGCGCTGCGCCGCCGCACACCGGTCGTCCTGGCGGGCGGTCTGACGTCGGACAACGTGGCGGCGATGTTGCGGGAGTTTCGCCCGGACGGCGTGGACGTCGCGTCAGGCGTCGAATCGGCTCCGGGGATCAAGGACGCAAGCCGGCTGGAACGGTTCATTACGGAGGTGCGTCAATGGGACGCCGCGGTTACTTCGGGCGCTTCGGTGGACGCTTCGTCCCCGAGACGCTGATTCCGGCGCTGGACGAGCTCGACGACCTGCGGCGCCGCGTGCTGCGCTCGGCCGCGTTCCGCGCCCGCTACGACGAGCTGCTGCGTACCTGGGGCGGCCGGCCGACGCCCCTGTTCGACGCGCGGCGGCTGAGCGAAGCGTGGGGCGGCCAGGTGCGCGTACTGCTGAAGCGTGAGGACCTGAATCACACCGGGGCGCACAAGATCCTGAATGCGCTGGGACAGGGGCTGCTGGCCCAGATGGCCGGCAAGCGGCGTATCATCGCCGAGACCGGCGCGGGTCAGCACGGCGTGGCGACCGCTTCGGTGTGCGCATTGCTGGGCCTGTCGTGCATGGTCTACATGGGCGAGCGCGACATGGAGCGCCAGGCGCCGAACGTCGCCCGTATGCGGCTGCTGGGCGCCGAGCTGGCCCCCGTGCGCAGCGGGTCGCGGACGCTCAAGGACGCCACCAACGAGGCCCTGCGCGACTGGGTCACGAACGTCCGCACGACGCACTACCTGATCGGCTCGGTCGTCGGCCCACACCCCTACCCCGTCCTGGTGCGCAGCTTCACCGCACGCATCGGACGCGAGACGCGCCGCCAGGTGCGGCGACTCACGGGCCGGCTACCGGATGCGTTGGTGGCGTGCGTGGGCGGTGGGTCCAACGCCATCGGCATATTTCACGCGTTTCTCCGCGATCGCGGCGTCGCGCTGTACGGTGCGGAGGCCGGCGGAGTCGGACCGCAGCCGGAACGGCACGCCGCCAGCCTGACGGCCGGCACGCCGGGCGTGCTCCATGGGACCTTCTCCTACCTGCTGCAGGACGAGCACGGGCAAGTCATCGACACGCATTCGATCTCCGCGGGTCTGGACTATCCGGGCGTCGGGCCCGAGTTGGCCGCGCTGCGGGCGGCCGGTCGGCTGCACACGGCGGCCGTGCCCGACGCTGAGGCGCTGACGGCCTTTGAGCAGTGCACGAAGCTGGAGGGAATCCTGCCGGCCCTCGAATCGGCCCACGCTTTGGCACTCGCACGCCGGCTGGCCCGCGGCCCGAAACGCCCCAGCCTCGTGGTAGTCAATCTCTCCGGTCGCGGCGACAAAGACCTCGCGACGGTGCTGGCGGCGTTGGATCGCGCGCCCGCTTCACCGGCACTGAAGGTCCTGCCCGAGCGGGTCGCGGTGGTGCGACAAGGAGGCCGCCGATGACCAGCAACCGCCATCCCGCCGGCGTCGAAGCCACATTGCGCGGCCGTCTTGCGCAGGGGCGCAAAGCTCTGGTGCCGTTCCTGACGGCGAACTTCCCCGATCCGCGGACGTTCGTTGCGCTGCTCGGCGAGGTCACGCAATGCGGGTGCGATTGCGTCGAGGTCGGGCTGCCGTTCTCCGACCCGATCGCGGACGGACCCACGATTCAGTACGCCAGTGAATGCAGCCTGCGCCGCGGAACGACGATTCGTGCTGCGCTCGACGCGATCGAGTCGGCCCGGATTGCCCCACCCGTAATCCTCATGGGCTATCTCAACCCGATCCTGGCATACGGCTTGCGGCGGTTTGCAGACGATGCGCGCCGGGCCGGCGTACGCGGCCTGATCGTCCCCGACCTGCCGTCGCTGGAGCCTGGTCTCGACCTGCACCCGCTGTCGAATGGCTGGGAACGCATCCTGCTCGCTACGCCGAACACCGCGCCGGTGCGGCTGCGCGACATCGGCTGCGCGACGCGCGGCTTCCTGTACGCGGTGACGGTGACGGGCGTGACGGGTGCGCGGCGTGAGCTGCCCCAGGAGACGTCGGCTTTCCTGCGCCGCGCGCGGGCGGCCACGCGCCGGCCCGTGCTGGCGGGTTTCGGCATCGCGGACGCCGACACGGCGGCGCGCGTGGCGGAGGTGTGTGAAGGAGTTATTGTGGGCAGCGCCCTGATTGATCGAATACGCAGCGGCCCAGCGCGCACGGCCGTCCAGCGTGCGCGCGGGCTGCTCAGGAGTCTGCGGCGCGCGCTGTGAGCGGACGCGGCAGCCCGCGGCACGTGACCAGAGGTGTGACATGCTCATCATCATGAAGACGGACGCGAACGCCCGACAGACGGCGGCCGTGTTGGCGCTGGCGGAAGCGGCCGAGTTGCGGCCTTATCTATCCACGTCGTACGACCGGCGGGTGATCGCGCTCATCAGCGAGGACGAACGGCTGGCGGACAGCATCCGCGCCCTGCCGGGCGTCGACGAGGTGCGGCCGCTGGGCGGCGGGGCCAAGCTGTCCACGCGGCTGTTTCGCTCGGCCGACTCAGTCGTGCGGATCGGTGGGGCCAACGGGAGCCGCGAAGTGTTCATCGGCGGCGGCTCGTGCGTCGTCATCGCCGGCCCCTGCTCGGTGGAAGAGGAGTCCACGCTGCTCGAGTGTGCCCGCGCGGTGCGCGCGGCCGGGGCCCACATGCTGCGCGGCGGGGCGTTCAAGCCGCGGACAAGCCCGTACGGCTTTCAGGGGTTGGGCGTGCGCGGCCTGGAGCTCCTGGCCCGGGCCCGGCAGGAAACCGGCCTGCCGGTCGTCACGGAGGCGCTGAGCATTGACAATCTGTCCCACGTAGCGGAGTACGCCGACATGATCCAGATCGGCGCCCGGAACATGCAGAACTTCCCGCTGCTGCGGGCCGCGGGGGAGACGGGTCGGCCGGTGCTGCTCAAGCGCGGCATGATGGCGACGATCGACGAGCTGCTGATGGCGGCGGAGTACGTGCTTGCGACCGGGAACGAAGCGGTCGTGCTCTGCGAGCGTGGCATCCGCACCTTCGAGCAAAGCACGCGGAACACGCTGGACGTGGCGGCCGTTCCCGTGCTGCGGAAGCGCTCGCACTTGCCCATCATCATCGATCCGAGTCATGCCGCCGGTCTGCGGGACCTGGTGCCGGCGCTGGCCCTGGCGGGGGTCGCCGCCGGTGCCGACGGGCTAATCATTGAGGTACACCCGGATCCCGACCGGGCGCTAACCGACGCCGCCCAGACGATTCCCACGGCGCAGTTTGCCGAGCTGATGGACCGCGTCCGCGCCGTCCGCGGCGTGCTGGGCAGCGCGTGTTGACAAAACCCCGCGGAATGGTGGACGAATGCCGGTGTCCGGGGTCGAACCGGAGACCTCCTGATCCACAGTCAGGCGCTCTATCCAACTGAGCTAC
>CAZWYT010000111.1:0-10889 GCA_964638325.1 uncultured Planctomycetales bacterium | reverse complement strand
CTGCCGGGCAATGGACTCTCATAACACCTGGATCAGTTTTTGGGGAGCAGGCCAGAGGCATGGGCGTCGTGCTCAAAGCCATGCGGACCCGCGATGGCCGAGTGGTTGCGATCAAGATTGTGAGACCCGATCGCGACATTTCCCCTGAAGCGAGGAGCCGTTTCAGGCGTGAGATCGCGATAGTCCGTGAGCTTCAACACCCGCACGTGATTGAGCTTCTCGACTTCGGTGAAGCAAAGGGTCTCCCGTGGTTTGCAATGGAGTTCGTTGAAGACGGCCTTGAAATGGCCAAGCAAATGAAGCGGCGGCGCGGCCGGATCCCGTTGCTGGAGGGGGTCAGTTTCGCGATACAGGCACTGGACGGCCTCGAGTTTGCACACCGCGTAAAGAAGATCGTCCACCGCGACATCAAGCCGCCAAACATCCTCTTGCCCAAAGCAGGCTCAGGCTATTTTGCCAAGCTCGGTGACTTCAGTATTGCCAAAAGCCTGGAGAACTCCGGCCTAAACGGTTCGATCATGACGAAGCCGGACGTGTGCATGGGCACGCTGCCTTACATGCCTCCAGAGCAGGCCATCGATGTCCGCACCGCGACCCCGACCGCTGACGTTTTCTCGATGGGCGCCACCTTGTACCACGTGCTCACGGGGCGCCTGATTCGCGATTTTTCAACGCGGCCCAATGAGGCGATCCGGCAGGTCGTACAGGATCCGGTGGTTCCGATTCAGGAACGAGATCCGTCGATTCCCGATGCCTTGGCGTCAGTAATCGACGGATCGCTCAGCATGGATCCTGGCGCGCGTTACGCTGACGCAGCGGAGTTCCGAGCAGCGCTACAGTCCACTGCCAACTAGTGCAGGATGCCCGCGTCTCGCTCAGGGGCCACCGCTCGCCCGTGTAGTTGTTGCACACACCTCGTCACAGCGCGGGGAGCAAGCCGTATCGGGAGCGCGCGAGCTGCAGACTCAGAGTGACCGGGTCGTCAGCCTTGTGCAGAACGTGGGCCGGGCAGCCGGTGCAGCGGGAGATGGTCGCCGTAATTGCTCACGAGGACATGGGCCAGCAGCTCCGGCGCGGCCAGGCCCTTCTCGATCGGCGACAACAGTTTTTCACCACCCGTCCACCGGTTGAGCCAGCAGCGACACCTCTGCTCCGGCCTGGAAGGCGCCTGACATCGAATCGACAGTCCCGCGGCCATTGACTCGGACAAGCGTCCCCGGCGGCACCGAGCACGCCGTCGCACGCTGGTCCAGCGTCGTCGAGGGCCAGGTTCTCAGAGGCCGTTCACTCGTCTCACAGCGTCACGCAAGACTGGACGATCGAACCCGGCTGGTACAAGATCGGTGCGGCTATTGCGTATCGTGTACTGAAGGCGCACGTGGCCGCGTGCCTCGGCGAGACTCCGGCGTGATAAGCCCCACCGGGGCGGGGGCATGAGCCAAGCCCCGGTTTTTCAGATTCCCCGACAATCGTCGGGCACGGCTTCATCCTCGCTGTCGTTGGTCACATGTCCGTCGAGGACGTTGGCCCGCTTGCCCCACGAACGGGGCCAAGACCGTTCGAAAGGCCGAATTCGACGGCCCCGTTTGGGTCGGAAATCGCGTATCCTGTACGGGAGACGCCTGACGAGTTGACCGGCTGTCGTGGCGTTTACGGCCTTGGTGGCGTCCTGCAGAGGACAGATACGATGCTACTCGCCGACACTCAGTACATTGTGCTTGGGATTGGTATGGCTGTGGTTATGCTCCTGTGTGCATGTTTGTGGCACAAACGTCGAGGTACGGGGGGTGAAGGACGCTCGGCTCGTGGCTCTGCTTGCCATCGTGACCAGACAGACCTTCCTCGTGGCAGCCACGTTCCTATGAGGGTTGGGCGGAAAGCCAAAACTCTCGCTTCCCGTGGCGACCAGAGAGGCGCGCTTGCGATCTACACGGCATTCCTTGATTCGCACCCCGATTCGGCGTTGGGCCTCAACAACGCCGCGTGCCTATGTTTGGAGATGGAGAATCCCCAGGAGGCCCGTCAGTTTCTGGAACGGGCTGTCAAGGTCGATCCCGAATATTCTACAGCCTGGTCGAACCTTGGGGCAGCCAGAGCAACACTGGGAGACCTGGTAGGCGCCCAGCAAGCCCTGCAGAACGCGTTGAGGCTCGACCCGGCAAACGAATTGACGCGCAAGCAACTCGAAGCGGTCCAAGCGACAAGCATGGTGGATGGCCGCTCGCTTGCAGCTAGTGGCCCCGCCTACCGGCTTCGAGGCGCGGCCCAGGGTACCTCTGTCGAGTACGTGTGTGCCCTGTGCGGCCAGCGATTTACGAGCTTTGGCCGATGGGCCCCTGACAATCCAGCGGTGGGTGGTGCGCGATGCCGGTCGTGCGGCGCCTTTTTTTGTGACCGCTGCGCAAACAGAATTGTGCCCTTAGACACGAAGGGAAAGAAGTTGCACTGCACCTGTGGAGTATCGTTCCTCACTCGCGGCGTCGAGAACGAGTGGGAATTTCACAACTTCGTTGAGTTGGTCGTCTTTCAGGCGCCCGGGGCGCCGCGCGAGAGCAGGTAGCAACGGAGCGAGATAGTCGTCCGTTCTTGCGGCCTTCGGAGTCCGACGAGCTGTGGGTTCTGCTGCCGATGCGGCAACGGCTGCCCAACACGGAGGCCCAGTCGAAGCGTGAACATTACGGCAGGTCCGTAACGGTATGTCTGGTTGTACGTGGTAGACATGTGACGAGTTGAGGCGAAAGCGCGGCACGTGGGCCGCAGCAGATCTATGAAAGAAGAAGAAAGGTGCGGTCATGAACTGTCCGAGTTGTGGCACGCAGGCCCCGGGCGGCGTGAAGTTCTGCGGGGCATGTGGAACGAAGCTGCCGAGCGCCGAGGCTGGTGGAATGAGCCCAGCACAGGCCAAGGTCGACCAGCAACTGCAGGAGTCGCTCCCGCGGATCGGCGTGGACAAGATTGTCCGCGTGGGGCCAGGGCATTACATCTGCCCGAAGGGGTCGACGCACGCGGAAGTTCGCGCGATCGACATGGGTGGGCAGGTCGCGGTCCGCTCCACGGCGCCCGTGGCGATCGGCAGCAGCGTCTGCCCGGACCTGATGAAGTTCCTCCTGAACCACAACGCCGGTTTCATGTTCGGAGCGTTCGGTCTGGATCAGAAGGGTACGGTCGGGTTCAGCCACGCCATTTTGGCCTCGTCGATGGACGTCCAGGAGCTCGGGACGTCGGTCCGGACGGTCCTCGAGATGGCGGACAAGTACGACGACGTGATCGTGGCCCGCTGGGGCGGCAAGACGATGGCCCAGACGGCAATCGACCAAGTGCTCCCGGCGACCATCTTGCGGCTGATGCGGCCGGGGAAGTAGCTCACGTTGTGCGGGCTCGGGGCACGCTAGGCGACCTCGCGCCGGAGGAGTTCGAGCCGTGGCAGCCACCGGCTGGTCTTCTGTGACGCCGGAGCGAACAAGCTGGGCAGCTGGAGCTTACGGCTCGTCGAGCCTGGCCCAGCCAGGGAACTGCCAGGCACGAAGTCACCGACTGCCGCGATCGGACCGCCAGTCGCTGCTTGCGACCGCAGCGGCGATTATACTGATGGCTCGGAGGTCAGCCATCATGGCACGTCGGCCGGTTACTTGGCGAGAGTCCTTTCCGCCCACAACCTGGACGGAGATCGAAAGAGCCCAAGGCGGAAACGAGGCTGCCGTTGAACGGCTCTGCTACCGCTATTGGAGACCAGCCTATTCGTACCTCCGATCGCTGAAGCTTGCCCCGGAGACAGCAGAAGACCTGACGCAAAAGCTGTTTCTCAGGGTCTTCACGAAGCCAGCGCTGGCGGGTCTCAAGCTGCGTGAACATCCATTTCGATCCTATCTCATGCAAGCTCTGCGGAACCTAAGGAAGGACCTGATACGGCGAAGCCGCGCGGTCAAACGGGCCCCCAAAGGGTGCAGGATTGTCAGCCTAGAGCAGGCTCAGCAGGTCGGCGGCGATAACGTGTCAGCGGCCGAGGAGGACACGCCAGAACGGGCGTTTGGCCGGGCGGAAGCCCACGGTCTGCTGGACGAGGCGATCAGGAGTGTGATGGCCGAGTGCAAGCGGAACGGGGAGTGTGACCGATTCAGGATGTTCTTCCTCGCACACATCAAGACTCCCCCCTGGAGTTGGGAGGCCATCGGCGAGCGGTTCGCGATCTCGGGAGATGCCGCGAGGGGCCGCGTGGAAGTAGTACGGAAGCGCGTTGGGCAACACTTGCGAGCGAGGATTCCTCCAAAGCTGATTCACGAGTTCATACTCGCATTCGAAGGGCGACACGCTGGCGGCTGGAATCGCTGAGCGGCGCTCTCCCGCGTAAGGAGGTTATTGTCTTGAAGCCATACTACACGGAACGTCTGGGCGATTCGCAGGTCGTCGATCTGCTCCGCCTGGCGCTCTCGACTGGCTCCCCCGGCGATGCGCCGACCTCGATGCTGAAGTCGCTGATCGAGATGCAGTCTTCCGAGCTTCTTACCGCCGCGCGGGAGCAGATGTCGGAGCATGGTCTCGGCACTGCGGAGGCTGCGAGCCTGCTTGGCGTGAGCGAGTTGACCGTTCGGCGTTGGTTTGAAATCGCCGAGGACGTCCCTCCAGCCGCCAAACGCAAGCTGGCCGGCCTGTGTTTTCTGCTATCCCGGGCGAGCGAGATGCCGCGGGACTCTGCGATCGGCCAACGGATTCGGCTTGCCATCGCAATTGCCAAGGGTGAAAGTTGCGCTCAGGGTCCAGACGCTGGCGACGAGCGAGACCAGCTGGTCGCCTCAGTATTCGACGCCGCAGGCGTTGCGGCTACCGCCCTACACGCGGTGCTCGAGGCAGAGTTCACCCTTACGGAGCGTTCTGAGGAAGAACGGATCGGTGAAGCCGAAGACGCGGCTGAGCAGCCCTGAAGCGGTCGTCGTCGCTGACTCCTTGGTATATCACAGTCGGCTTGATCGGCTTGAGGTAAGCACGTATGAACCTCAGCACGTCAATGCAGTTCATCCTGCCGATCGCCGTGGCAGAAGCACGCCTTTGCCAAAACGCCGAGATCGAACCGGAGCACTTGTTCAGTGCGATCAGCAAACTACCAGACATTTCCGCAATGCCGGCGCTGCCTGGCGATGTGACGCAGGATGTCGGGTGGACCCGAGAGTTGTTCCGGCAGGCAGGCCTTGATCCTGCAACCGTTCGACGACGCCTCCGCACATTGATGCGGAAGGGCGCGGGCTTTCAGGGGATCTTCACCGGACACCGCTCGGCACGTTGCCGTGAGATCTTCCAGGCCGCTGAGGAACTTGCACGAGAGGAGAATGCACACAACATCGGCGTCCGGCATTTCGTCACGATCATAGTCTGCCAGGGCAGTGATTCGTTGCAGGCCGTCGTCGCGGAGGTCGAAGGTCGATGGAGCTTGCTGCGCGAAGGCGTGGGACTTAGCAGAGGCGCTGCGAAGGTGCCGCGATCAGAGCCCGCGGCCGCAGGGACGGGCTCAGAACCTCACGCAGAGCCGCGCCCCGCTGCGTTGCCAGCGCAGAAGCAACCGTCATCGACGCCGTTTCTCAATCGATTCGGTCGTGATATCACTTTCCTGGCGAAATCGGGCAAGGTATCGCCCTGCATCGGGCGCCGTGATGAGATGCGGCGGATCGCCCAGATTCTGCGTCGCCGGACAAAGAACAACCCGGTTCTGGTTGGCGAGCCGGGCGTCGGTAAGACGTGTGTTGTTGAAGGGCTGGCCCTCAAGGCGGCAGCAGGTGACGCTCCGGACTTGCTCCGTTCCTGGCGGATTGTCGAACTCTCGATGGGAAGCTTGGTGGCCAGAACGAAATTCAGAGGCGAGCTCGAAGAGCGTCTGCAAAACCTGATCCGAGAGGCTTCAAAGGACCCCAACCTGATCGTCTTCATCGACGAATTGCACACCATGGTCGGTGCCGGAGGCGGTAGTGGCCACGGGATGGACGTTGGCCAGATTCTCAAGCCCGTGCTCGCGCGAGGCGAGATTCGAGTGATCGGGGCAACCACGATAGGTGAGTACCGCAAGTACGTCGAATCGGACCCGGCGTTGGAACGGCGATTCCAGTTGGTGTGGATCAATGAACCGAGCAAGAGAGAGGCAATTGAGATACTCGGCGGCTTGAAGAGCAAGCTCGAGGAGCATCACGGCCTCAGCATATCCGACGACGCGTTGCACAAAGCCGTGGAGCTGTCGATGCGGTTCATGCCGGATCACCGCTTACCTGACAAGGCGATTGACATCGTCGACGAGGCGTGTGCAGCTCGAATGCTGGCCACCCTGTCGCAGCCTGCTGGCCAAGCGGGTGCCCAACCTGAGCCCCTCGGCGTTGAGGATGTGGCGCAGGTGGTTGCAGACCGGAGCGGTGTGCCAGTCGGGGTGCTCACCGCGGACGAACGTGCTCGTTTGCAGGAGATCGAGAGCCACTTGAGGCAGCGCGTCCTTGGCCAAGACCACGCGATCCGGGCAGTCGCGGACGCGGTGCGCACTTCACGGCTCGGGCTAGCGGATCCGCGGCGACCTGCGGGCGTGTTCATGTTCCTCGGCCCGACTGGGACAGGCAAGACCGAACTCGCCAAGGCGTTGGCGGAGTTCCTCTTTGGTTCTGAGAATGCCCTCATTCGCTTCGACATGTCCGAGTACAAGGAGAAGCACGAAGTATCAAAGCTGATCGGTGCCCCTCCCGGCTACATTGGTCACGAAGAGGAGGGCCAACTGATCAGGCAGGTGCGCACTCGTCCGTATAGCGTGGTTCTCTTCGACGAAATCGAGAAGGCCCATCCCGAGGTGTGCGACCTGCTGTT
Organism: uncultured Planctomycetales bacterium; assembly: GCA_964638325.1. GTDB lineage: Bacteria > Planctomycetota > Phycisphaerae > UBA1845 > Fen-1342 > JALHJL01. The sequence goes on along the minus strand of CAZWYT010000111.1, from coordinate 4,061 downwards.
GCAGGTGTTCGACGATGGTCGGCTGACCGATGCCAAGGGGCGTGTGGCACATTTCACGGACTGCGTCATCATCATGACGTCGAATCTCGGGTCAGCTCAGCCGGCAGCACGTTGTCGCGAAGGGACCGCCTTCGGCTTCCGTCCACGTCAGGATTCGGCTTCAACAGACGACGAAACGGTGGGTGCAGAGCCCGGAGAAAACGTGGAAGCTGCTCAAGAAGTGCTGGCTGCAGTGAACGGCTTCTTTCGGCCAGAATTCTTGAACCGAATTCAGAAACGGGTCGTTTTCCGATCGCTCTCGCACGAAGTGCTTCACGGCATTCTCGGCAAGCTGCTGGCCAACCTCAATGACCGGCTGAGCGATAGAGGATTGACGGTTCGGCTATCAGCCGACGCCGAGACACGCCTGATCGAGGAGGGATATGACGAGGTCTACGGAGCGCGCGCGCTCGAGCGAGTCTTCACGAGTCAGATTGCCGAACCTCTGACGCGAGCATTGCTACAGGAACGGTTTCGATCGGGCCAGGAGGTGGTCGTGGCCCACCGCGACGACAGGTTCGTCTTCGAATCGGCTTAGACCTCCGGCACACGCGCGAGGCAGGCAGGCCCTTGGCGGGAGACGGTTTGGGGGGACGTACAGGCAGCGACAGCTGCGCCACCCCGCAAGACAAAGTCGCGTGTCCGCTGAATTAACGCCGTCTGCGCGCCGGGGCTCGGGGACGGCAGGGAGCTCTCCGGAGTGCGTCGCCGAAGGTCGCCTTGCTTGGAGCCGCGCGCAGGCTCGAAGGTGTCTATGCGCCAACTCCGGCGAGCGAACGATCTGAAATCCGGCCCGCATGCTGCCGCACTCGGAGTAGCGGCGTGTTGCGGATGTCTCGATGAGCCGTGGCCCGGTGAATGCAAAAAAACCGGGAGAAAACGAGTGGTGGCTGAAACGCGGCGAACGCACGAACCGCTACTGGGATGGAAGGAGAACCCGCTCGTGAATGAACGGAAATGGCGCGGCGATTGTTCGGAGACCGAAGATGGATGAAGCGGAATAAAGACCGGGAGCCGTCGGCTCGCGGCCCGGATGGTTACAAATAAGTTGCAACCGGTCCGGACAAGAAAATGGCCCGTCGCTAACTCCCGCAGCGACAGGCCTTTAGATTAGCGGGGGCAGGACTCGAACCTGCGACCTCCGGGTTATGAGCCCGACGAGCTACCAACTGCTCTACCCCGCAGTCGCATTCGATAGCCTAGCATAGACCCGCCCACTGTCAAGCCACGATCTGAATTCGCCTTGCCAGCACCCACGCCGACTGTGATTCCGAGATCGGGCCGGTCGCCGCCGTGCGCGCGACGAGCCCCGCATGAACCACGCCACGCCGTCCGAGGCCCCTTTTTTCACCGTGACCCGCCCGCTACCCTATCCGGCATGACATTACTACTCGACCAACGAGAATTGCAGGACCGCCTGGAGAAGATGGCGCGGGCGATCGCCGGCGCCGCACCCAAGGATGTCCCGATCGGCGTAGTGGGGATCCGCCGCCGCGGCGAGACCCTGGCCCGCCGCCTGCTGCCGTTGCTCGAGAAGACCGGTCTGCCGCCGGCGAGTTACGGCGTCCTCGACATCACCCTGTATCGCGACGATCTGACGACGATCGGGCCGAAGGCCGTCGTACGCGGGACCGAGATCGATTTCGACATTACGGACACCTGGCTCGTTCTGGTCGACGACGTGCTCCACACCGGCCGCTCGATACGCTCGGCCCTGGACGCGCTGACGGATCTCGGCCGGCCGCGGGCCATCCGGTTGGCGGTGCTCGTCGATCGGGGCGGGCGCGAGCTGCCGATCCAGCCCGACTTCGTCGGCCTGCGGACGGACACGGAAGCCCACCACGTGGTGAAGGTAAAGCTGTCCGAAGTCGACGGCGTGGACGAGGTGCAACTCTATGACCGCAGCGACGACTGACGAGCGGCTGTGGACACGGAAGCATCTGCTGGCCCTGGCGGAGCTCAGCCGCGAGGAAATCGAGCACGTGCTCGACACCGCAGAGAGCTTCAAGGAAGTCTCCACCCGCAGCGTGAAAAAGGTGCCGGCGTTGCGCGGGCGGGTCGTCGTCAACATGTTCTTTGAGGAGAGCACGCGCACGCGGATGAGTTTCGAGCTCGCCGCCGAGCGGCTTTCGGCTGACGTGATCGACTTCGCGGAGAAGATGTCGTCCACGCAGAAGGGGGAGACGCTCACCGATACGGCCCGGAACATCGAGGCGATGGGCGTGGACATCATGGTCCTGCGACACCCGGCGGCCGGGGCCGCGCACCACCTGGCGCGGTCCGTGAAATGCTGCGTGATCAACGCCGGCGATGGCCAGCACGCGCACCCCACGCAGGGCTTGCTGGACTTGTTCACGATCCGCGAGCGGAAGGGGCGTGTTGACGGCTTGAACGTCGCGATCGTCGGTGACATTGCCCACTCGCGCGTGGCACGGTCCGACCTGCGCGGATTGCAGAAGCTGGGGGCCAAGGTGACGCTCGTCGGGCCGCCGACGCTGGCCCCGAAGACCTTCGAGGCCATGGGCGCGCGGGTCACGTCGGATTTCGACGGCCTGCTGGCCGAGATGGACGTCATCAACATGCTCCGGATTCAGAAGGAGCGCATGACCGAGAGCGGGTTCCCGTCCGTGCGCGAGTACGTGCAACTGTTCGGCATGAACAGCGAGCGACTGCGAAAGTGCAAACCCGACGTGCTGATCATGCACCCGGGCCCGGTGAACCGCGGCATCGAGTTGGCCGCCGACGTGGCGGACGGCCCGAACTCCAGCATTCTGCGGCAGGTCGCGAACGGCCTGGCCGTGCGAATGGCCGTATTATTCTTATGCCAGCAAGCCGCCGTCGGCACGCAGCGCGAGGAAGATCTGTAGCAGCCGGCTGCGAGTCGGCCACATCTCCGCTGGCGACGTGCCGACGCGCCGCGCTGCCCCACCCTGCTTCGGCGGCGCATCAAGGAAAGGTGCAATCGACATGGATGCCTTTGAGGCCCTCGCCAAACGCCGCAGCGTCCGGAAGTACAAGCCCGGCACCGTGACGCGCGAGCAGTTGTCGCAAATCGTGAACATGGGCCGGCTGGCCCCGACGGGCCGCAACGAGCAGCCGTGGGAGTTCGTGGTGGTCACGGACCGCGCGAAGCTGCGGCGACTGGCCCACCTGGCCGATAACGGCAAGTTCATCGTCGACGCCTGCGCGTGCATCGTCGTGCTGTGCCGGCCGGCGACGTATTACATTGAGGACGGCAGCGCCGCGACGACGCAGATCATGGTGGCCGCGACGGCCCTGGGCCTGGCGAGCTGCTGGGTGGCCGGCGACAAGAAGGCGTACGCGCCAGACGTGGTCGCCGCATGTGGTGCCCCGTCGGAGTTCAAGTTGGTCTCGCTCATCGCGATCGGTCACCCGGCCGAGATTCCCGACCCGCCGAAGCGGAAGCTCAGCGACGTGTTGCACTGGGAAACCTATCGCCAGTAGGAGCCGTCTCTGACGGCGACCCCGAGGGTTACCGGCAGGATTTCCCGAACTGCGACATCCTCAATGGCGACATCAACGGCGACGGGTCGGTCAACTTCGCGGACATCAACCCGTTCGTGGTGTTGATCCAGGGCGGCGCGGGCGGCACCGGTCTGCGGGCCGTCTACGTCTGGGACGGCGAGAACCGGCTGGTCGCCATCCAGCCGCCGGTGCTGCACGTCGGCGACCAGAAGGTCGAATTCGGGTATGATTACCTGGGCCGGCGGATCGAGAAGAAGCGGTTCACGGTGCCGGACCGGCTGCCGATGGGCTGGGAGCTGGTCGAGCACCGCAAGTTCGTGTGGTCCGGCTGGCTGCTGCTGCTGGAAGTCGACTGTAGCCCGGACGATCCGCCGGTGGAGACCATCTTGCGTAAGTACACCTGGGGCCTCGACCTGGCCGGGCTGAACGGTGCCGATCCGAGCCGCGACCGTGAGGGAGCGGACTTCCTGCAGGGTGCCGCCGGCATCGGCGGCCTGCTGGCCGTGCAGGACGTGCAGGACCCGAATGACCCCAAC
>CAZWYT010000110.1:0-10927 GCA_964638325.1 uncultured Planctomycetales bacterium | reverse complement strand
CGCCCGGCCCCCGGTCGCTACCACATTGCCCCAATCGTTACAACGCAACCGGCTCTGGCACCGGGGCGACCAAGTCGTTTCCCCCGCAATCCCCCCTTGGGCAGGCACTGCCACGACGCTACACTACTCTGCGCGCGGTCGCTGACCGGGGGCTGGGGCGACCAGGAGCCAGGTGCCGAGCGCTGGAACCAGACGACTTGTCCGACACGCCCGTACAACGCTTCTACCGCCTGCATGCCCACGTGTATGACGGTACGCGCTGGTTGATCCTGCACGGTCGCCGGCGCGCGGCGGCTTTCCTGAACCTGCGCCCGAACAGCCGGGTGCTCGAGATCGGCTGTGGAACGGGGCTCAACTTCCGTTACCTGCTGGAGTACCTGGACCCAACCGCCGGGAAACTCACCGGCGTGGACTTTTCCGCCCCGATGCTGCAGCGCGCCGCTGGGCGCGTCGCGCGGCAGGGCTGGCCGAACGTCGAGTTGGTGGAGGCGGACGCCACCCTGCTCAACCTGGGCCGGCAGTTCGACGCGGTCTTCTTCGGGTACAGCCTGACGATGATCCCGGATTGGGTCGCTGCTCTGGCGCGGGCCGGGGAACATCTGTTCACGCGCGGCCGGATCGTCGTGCTGGACTTTGGCCGCTTTGCCCGCTGGGGGCCGCTGGCCCCGCTCATGCGCACCTGGCTCCGCCTGAACCACGTCGACACGCTACGGCCGTACGCGGACGAGCTGCGGCGGCGATTCGAGCGGGTGGAGGTACACGACTGGCTGGGCGGGTACAACTTCACCGCGGTCGGGCGAAGGGGGTCGTGAGCGTGCACCAGGTACTGAACCTGCCGACTCCCCACCGCCGTGGCGTGCTGGAACGCGTGGTGTTTCACGGCATCGTCTTCAACATGTCGTGGGAAGACCCGGAAATGGACCGGCAGGCGCTGCGGTTGACGTCCGACGACACGGTCGTGTCCATCAGCTCGGCGGGCTGCAACCCGCTCAACTTCCTGTGCCAGAGTCCCAAGCGGCTGATCAGCGTGGACGGCAATCCGGCCCAGAACGCGATCCTGGAGCTGAAGCTGGCCGCTATTCGGGCGCTGGACTACGAGACGTTTTTCGACATCTTCGCGGCGCGCCGGCCGAGTGTCGTGGCGAAGGTGTACCGCGGCAGGCTGCGGTCCCACTTGTCGCCGTGGTCGCAGGAATTCTGGGACAAGAACCTGTGGATGGCGGCGCGGGGGCTGTACCAGTTCGGGCGCATGGGGCTGTTCTGTCGCATACTGCGTCGGTTTTTCCTGCTGCTGGGAATCCAGCGAAGGCACATCGAGGGTTTCTTCGAGCTGCGCTCGCTGGAAGAGCAGGCCGACTGGTACCGGAGGTTCGCCGCACCGAAGCTCTGGGGGCCCTGGTCGCGGCGGTTCGTGATGTTCCGCCCGCTCTTGTATCTACCGGGCGTCCATCCGCAGCAGTACCGGCTGGTCAACGGGCGGCACGACATGTACGCCTTCGTCAAGGAGCGCGTGGAGTACGCCCTGACCCAGGTGCCGATCTACGACAACTACTTCCTGAGCCAGGCCGTCACCGGCCGCTTTCGTGGCCAGCGCGTGCCGCCGTACCTGCTGCCCGAGAACTTCGCGACGCTGCGGCGGAACCTGGAGCGCGTGCTGGTAGTGAACGGGTGGTTGGGGCCATTCCTGGATACGCAGCCGGCCGGCTCGATCACCAAGTTTAACCTGCTCGACATCTTCGACTGGATGACGCCGGAGATGTTTGAGGCCACGCTCAAGAGCGTGCTGCGCGCCGCGGCCCCTGGGGCAACGCTGATCTACCGCAGCGGCAGCTATCACCTGGACCCGCCCCCCTCCATCCTCGAGCACGTAGAACGCCACGACGAACTGGCCCGCCGGCTGTTCGCCCGCGACCGGTCGGCGACGTACGGCAGCTTCTACGTCCTGACCGTGAAGAACGGGCCCAACGGGCGTCGGTAGGCCAAGCTACACGCATCACGAATTGTCGTTGCGCAGCATGAATGCGGCCGGGCCGGTCACGGCCCCGTTCAAACCGGAGGTCGGATCCGAGCCGGGCGGTCCTCCGCCCGGTTCCAACCGGCCTGGGGACGGGCCGGCTCCGTAATCACCCGCGCAGGGATTCGTCGTGACCGACCGGAGGTCGATCGCCCAAGTTGTGTCAGGCCCGCTCAGCGCGCGGCGCAGCAGGCTCACTCCGCGGTGACGACCGTCGCTTCGGCCTGCGCGTGCGAGGTCGGGGCGCTGACCGACCGGGCGGCCGGGATGCGCACCGTAAAGACCGTGCCGCCACCGTCGCGCGGCGCGACGCCGATCGTGCCGCGATGGGCGTCGACGATGCGGGCCGCGATGGCCAGCCCGAGCCCGGTGCCCTTGCCGCCCGGCTTCGTAGTGAAGAATGGCTCAAAAATGTGCGGCAGGACCTCCGGAGCAATGCCAATGCCCGCGTCCGCCACGTCCACGCACAGCAGGTCTTCGGCCGGGGGGCCAAGCGCCGCCGACCGAACTGCTTCGCGGCGAATCGTGACGGTGAGGCTCCCGCCTTCCGGCATGCTGTCCGCCGCATTCAGCATTAGATTGACGAACACCTGCTCCAGCATCGGCCGATCGACCAGGGCGCGATCGTCCTCGGTGGCGGATTGCCGCACCAGCTCGATCCCGCGCCCGTCGATCTTCGGCCGGATGGCCGCAATGGCGCCGGCCACCACGTCGCCCATCCGCACCTCCGCCGGGCGAACCACGTGCTCGCGCGCCAGGGTCAGCAGCCGGCGGACGATGATCTCGATCCGCCCCAGCCCGTTGTCAATCAGGTCAAGCATTTGCGTGGCGCGCTCAGGATCGTCCAGCGAACGGCGGAGAATGCGTGCGCAGTTCTGGATCCCGTCCAGGGGATTGTTGATCTCATGGGCGACGCTGGCGGCCAACTCGCCGAGGAACGCCAGGCGTTCGCGTCGCCGCAGCTCCTCGTGCAGGCGCTCCTCTTCACGGGCCGCCTGGGCCAGGCGCGAGGCCAGGACGTTAACGGCGGATGTGAGCTTGTACATGTCGTCGCCGGGCTGTACATCGAGGGTCGCGGCCGGGCGGCCGCGGCCGATGTCGTCCGCGACGCGCCGCAGGCGCCCCAGGGTCGCGTGCAGGTAACGGCGCGCGATGCGGCCGCAAACGAGCGCCGTCAGCGACGAGCCCAGGGTACACAGCAGGACGACCTGCCAGGCGGAGGGCCGCATCGCGATCGCGAGGGCCCCGCTGGCAAGGATGCCTGCCTGGAGCAGTCCGAGCAACTTGTGGCGGAATCGGCGAAACATCCTATGCTCAATTATCGTGGATCGATGCGGGTCCACAAGGGGTACCGTGCGATGTGCGACAGCGCCGCGCGGTTCGCCAGCCGCACGGCAGACTGGAGCAACCGTGAGTCAACATCATGACGACGAGGCGCCAACCACCGCACGCCGCTCGCCGGCGAACCGGCTGGGCTTGAACTACCGCGACGTGCCGGCGCACCGGACCGACACCCCCATCGTGGATGCGCACGCCCACGTGTACAACGTGCGCACTGTCCCGCTGTTCTTTGAGGCTGCCGCGGCGTACGGCATCACGAAGATCGTCTCGATGTCCCCGCTGGACGACGTAAACGCGCTGCAGGCCAAGTACGGGGAACGGCTCGAATTCATCGCCATTCCGCGCTGGCGCGAGCTGAACAGCTCGGCCGCGTTTCGACGGCAATGGCTAGGCGACCTGGAGACGTTCCGTGCCAAGGGGGCGCGGCGGATGAAGTTCTGGATGGCGCCGCCGATGCGTGGCGAACACGGGCTGACGCTGAAGGACCCCTTCTTCCAGCCGCTGATCCAACGGGGGCTCGACCTGGGCTACGACTTCATGGTGCACGTCGGCGACCCGAGCGAGTGGTTCGGACCCGCGGGACGATACGCGGACGCGGCGCGTTTTGGCACGAAGCACGACCAGTATCCCCAACTCGAGTTCCTGCTGGACACGGTCGCTCCGCGGAGCGTCATCGCCGCGCACATGGGCGGCAACTGCGAGGAGCCCGCCTTCCTGCAGGAGTTGCTCGACCGCCACCCGAATTTGTACCTGGATAGCAGCGCGACCAAGTGGGTCGTCCGGGCCGTGGCCCGCCAACCCGAGACCATGCGCGATTTCATGCTTCGCAACCAGGACCGCATCCTATTCGGCAGTGACCTCGTGGTCGGCCAAAGCTATGATTTCGATCATTACGCCAGCCGCTACTGGGCGCACCTGATGCTGTGGGAGACCGACTATCGCGGCGAGAGCCCGATCGACGACCCCGATGCGGGCAGCTCGCCGCGGCTGGCCGGAGTCAATCTCCCGGCCGCGGTGCTGCGCAAGCTCTATCGCGGCAACGCCGAACGATTGGGTTATCATGCGGCGTGAGCGAAGCGGAGTCACAGGGTACATGAGGCTCCTCTGAGTGGAACCGCGTCCCCCCACCACGGTGCCGCGCCGCGAACGGCGAGCCCAGTGGATGAAAGCCCAACGGGCGGCGCTGCGCGATTGGCGCGGCCTGCCGCCCATCCGTCAAATTCTCCCCTTGATCGTGCCAGTCGGCCTGCTCGGTCTCTGGCTGATCGGCGTGCTCGTTCGCATCCTGATTCGCGACCGGCTGCCGGAGCTCGCGTACGTCTACTACGCCACACCCCCGCCTGTGCTGGCTGCGCTGGCGGCCGCGGCGGGTGCCTGGTGGCTGATTGGGCGACGTTGGAAGCTCGCGATGCTGCCTTTGGTGCTGGCGGCGGGCTCAGCGGTCTGGGCTTATGGGGTCATGTGGTATCACCACACGCCGACCCCTAACGCGGCCGGCGGCATCCGGGTGCTGTTCTGGAACGCGGCACACGGCAACTTCGGTTGGGCGCGGGTCGCGAGCGAGATTCGTCGTCACGACGCGGACGTAGTCGCGCTTGTCGAGGGCACGAACGAGCACACCGACATGGCGGCCGTGTGGCGCCAGTACCTGCCCGAGTATCGAGCACTCGTGTTTGACGAGGGTATCACGCTACTGTCGCGGGTGGAGGTGAAAGCCGACGATCACGGCATGTTGGGCGGCGACGAGCTCATGGCCTTCGGCTGGTACGCGCATTGCGAGGTGGCTACGCCGACCGGTCCATTGCACCTCGTAATCGCAGACTTCGAGGCAACCGAACGGCGTTCCCGTTACCTGCCCGTCGACCATCTCTGCCAGCAGCTCGAACCCTTGAAGGACCTGCCCGTCCTGATCGCCGGCGATCTGAACACGCCGACCGATTCGGTGTTTCTGCAGTCGCTGCGGCAGAGTTATCGCCACGCATTCGAGTCGGTCGGCAACGGGTACGCGGCGACCTGGCCGGTGCCGGTACCGGTATTGACGCTGGATCAGGTCTGGTTCAACGACGGCGTGCAGGTGGAGCGCTGCGCGCTGGGGTGGTCGTGGATTTCGGATCACCGGCCGGTCGTGCTGGAGGTGTCGCTGCGACAGTGAGCGCAGTCCCGCGCGCCGGTCCGCCGCAGTGGCGCCCTATTTCGCATCGAGCCAATTCTCCCCGCACGCGACGTCGACCTTCAGGGGCACCCGCAGACTCATGGCCGCGGTCATGACCTCGCGGAGGATGTCCCCCATGGCCGCGGCCTGCTCACGCGGGGCCTCGCAGACCAGCTCGTCGTGCACCTGCAAGAGCATTCGCAGTGGCAGCCGCTCCGCGCCGATCCGCTGATGAAGCTGGATCATCGCGATCTTGATTAGGTCGGCGGCCGAACCCTGAATGACCGTGTTGACCGCGAAGCGCTCCGCCTGCGCGCGGACCGACGCGTTCTGCGAGCCGAGATTCTCGATCGGGCGACGGCGACCAAGGATCGTCCGCACAAGTCCGTTGCGGCGGGCGTCGGCCACGCAGTGCTCGATGAACTCGCGGATCCGCGGGTAGCGCGCGAAGTAGGCGTCGATGAACGCCTGCGCTTCGGTGCGACTCATGCCCGTCGTTTGCGCCAGCCCAAACGCCGTCTGCCCGTAGATGATGCCGAAATTCACGGCCTTGGCGCGGCTGCGCATCTCCTTGGTCACGTCGCCGAGTGGTACGCCGTTGACCTGGGCCGCCACGAAGGCGTGGATGTCCTGGTCCTCGGCAAACGCGCGGATGAGCGCGGGGTCCTCGCAGAAATGCGCCAGCACGCGCAGCTCGATCTGGGAATAGTCCGCCACGACGAGCAGCTCGCCCCGGGTGCGCGGGACGAAGGCCCGGCGTATCTGGCGGCCAGCCTCCGTGCGGATCGGGATGTTCTGGAGGTTCGGCTCGCTGCTGGACAGCCGGCCCGTCACCGCCCCCGTCTGGTGATAGCTCGTGTGAATGCGTCCGGTGCGGCGGCTGAGCTGCGCGGGCAGCGCGTCGACGTACGTGCCGCGCAGCTTCTGTACCTCGCGATACTCGAGCAACAGCGGGAAGATCGGATGCTGCGTCTCGGCCCGCAGGACCTCCAGCGTTTCCGCATCGGTCGAGCGCGTCGTCTTCGTCCGCCGCACGACGCGAAAACCCAGTCGATCGAACAGCACCTCCGCAAGTTGCTTTGGCGAATCGAGGTTGAAGGGTGACCCGACGAGGCGGTGCACCTCGTCCGTGACGGCTGCCACGCGGGCCGCCATCTGCCCGCCGATCTCACGCAACAGGTCGGTATCCAGGGCGATGCCGTGGCGTTCCATCTCGGTAAGGACAGAAACGAGCGGCATCTCGATCTCGCAGAAGAGACGCTCGACGCCCAGCGGCGCGAGCTGCGGCTCCAATAGTCGCCGCAGCCGCCAGGTGTAGTCCGCGTCTTCCGCCGCGTATTGGGCGACGCGCTCCACCGGGACCTGGTCCATGCGGAGCTGCTCGCGGCCCTTGCCGATCAGATCGGTCGTCGGGATCTTGGTGTACCCGAGCAGCCCGAGCGCGAGGCTGTCGAGGCTGTAGGAGCCGCGCCCCGGGTCAACCACAAACGCCGCGATCATCGTGTCGAAGAGCGGCCCGGCGACCGGCAGACCGGCGCCGCGCAGCACGTTCAGGTCGTACTTCAGGTTGTGCCCGACTTTACGTTTCGTCGTGTCAGCCAGGAGCGGCCCGAGTCGGCTACGCAGCAGGTCCAGCGCCAGAACGTTCCCGTAGACGCTCCGCACCGGCACGTAGTACGCCCGGCCGACTTCCCACGCCAACGACACGCCGACCAGATCACAGTCGATCGGGTTAACGCCGGTCGTCTCCGTGTCCACGGCAAACTCGGGCCGGCGAGCCAGCTCGTCCATGAGTTGGCTGAAGGCGTCCGGCGTGTGGACCAGGCGGTACTCGCCCCCCTGCGGTTCCCGCAACGCCACGCCGAGGCCCGACACATCTCCGGTATCCGCGGGCATGGGCTCTGCCACCGCCTGCGCCGCCGACGCGGACCGGGGCGCTGCGCCTGCATCGCCAGGCAGTTGCTCCTGCAAGCGTCGAAACCCCAGCTCTTCGAATACCGGGCGCACGGCGGCCCAGTTGAACTTGTCGCAGGCGGCGCGCTCGAGGCTGAACTCCAGCGGTACGTCGGTGCACAACGTGACGAGTTGGCGGGTCAGCTCCATTTGGGGCGCGAAAGCCAGCAAGCTCTCGCGCTGCTTTGGCGCCAGCTCATCGGCGTGCGCGACGACCGCCGCCGCCGAGCCGTATTCCTGCAGCAGCTTCGCGGCCGTCTTGGGGCCGATGCCCGGCACGCCCGGCACGTTGTCGGTGTCGTCTCCGGTGAGGATTTGCGCGTCGATGGCCTGCTCCGGGCGCCAGCCCTTGAGTGCAAGCAGGCGTTCGGCCGTCACGACCTCGTTCTTCATCGGATCGTACAGGGCCACGTGCTCGCGCAGGAGTTGGTCGAGATCCTTGTCGCGGCTCACCACGAACGTTTCCAGCTCACCGCCGGCCAGCCGGCGGACGAGCGTCGCGATAATGTCATCCGCCTCGAAGCCCTCCTGGCGCAGCAGCGGCACCCGGGCGGTCTGTAGGATCGAGACGATCCGTTGCTCCTGTGGCAGCAGGTCTTCCGGCGGCGGCGGGCGCTGGGCCTTGTAGGCGGGGTAGATGCGCCGGCGCAACAGCTTGCTTTCGTCCGCGTCGAGCACCATGACGAGGTAGTCCGGCTTGCGGTCGCGGAGGAGGTTGAGCAGCATCTGGCAGAAGACGTACGTGGCCCGCGTGGGCTCCCCGGTCGGCGAGCTCAGGCTGCGAAACGGCGCGTAGTACGCGCGGTAAAGCTGGGCATGCCCGTCAATGATGTAGAGGGTCTTCGGCATACGCGCATCGTAAGTACCTCTTGCACGCCTGTCAGCACGCCGCGCGCTGCACGGCACGGCGTATCTAACACGTTCGGTGCCCCGGGGGTACCAACTGGTCATCTTGCGAGCTGTTGCCAGGCAGGCGAGCAAGGGTCGGCTTCAGCCGGCCGGGGCTTGCCACCCGCTTCAGCGGGTGGTTCGCCAAGCTCTTCGGCCCACGAAATAGCCGGCTTCAGCCGGGCTTTTCGCGCGGGCCGAAAGCCGGCTGCAGTCCAGAAAAGGCGCGCGGGACCCACCGACTAAAGTCGGTGGCAGAGACTGGCCGGCTGAAGCCGGCCACGGGCGGCCGTCGAGAGCGTCATGCGGCTCGCGGTGCGGAGTCGTCGGCGGGAGTACCACATTCCGGGCACCGCCCACTCACGTTGCCCGTAAGGTTGTACCCGCAGATGGCGCAGCAACCCGCTAGAAGCGTGTGTCTCAGTCTCATTAGGAGAAAAACTGTCGGCACAGTGGTTAACGCGAGGACAAGCCACAGGGCAACGTAGACGATGCCAGTGGATGCGCCGTAGCGCACCACCTCCACCCACCAGACCGATTTGTGGGCAGCGCCGCTCCCCCCGATGTGCCAGCCAGCGGGCTCGCCGACGAGCGGCGCCGCCGTCCACCCCACGCAAACGGCGCCGTCCACAAGCCCAATGAAGTGGCGCTTCGTCTCACTTAGCCACGACACAGACCATCTGACGCTCAACAAAAGCAGCGCCGCCACTACTCCTGAAAGCGCGACGGCTGTCCACGCCGCCAGCCGCAACCCTGTTCGCCAGCACCCCATGCCGCCATACTAATGCGCTGTTCGATCTGCGAGGAGACAGCCCATGCCGAAACACGACGACTGGTCGAGAATCGAGTTGCAGCAGGGCGACATCACCCGGCTCGCCGTGGACGCCATCGTCAACGCGGCCAACGAGGCGCTGGGGGGCGGGGGCGGCGTCGATGGCGCGATCCACCGCGCTGCCGGCTGGGAAGAGCTTCAGGCCGCGTGTCGCATGCTGGGCGGTTGCGCCACGGGCGATGCCAAGATCACGCCCGGCTTTAAGCTCCCGGCCAGATACATCATTCACACTGTCGGGCCGGTCTATCGCGGCGGTGCGCACGGCGAGCCCGAACTGCTCGCGTCCTGCTACCGGCGCGCGCTCGAAATTGCCGCGGAAAACGGCGTGAAGACCATCGCGTTCCCGGCGATCAGTACCGGGGTGTATGGCTATCCGTGCGACGCGGCGACGGAAATCGCGCTGCGCACGACGGCGACCTTCCTGGGTCAGAGCACGTCCATCGAGCGAGTGACCTTCGTCTTCTTCGGCCGCTCCGACTATGACGCGGCGAAACGCGTTTTCGAAAGGCTCGCGCCGTAGCAGCCGATGCGTATCGGCCGCCGCCCGTTACTCGCGCATCAGGGTAGGCGTATCAACCAACAAGGAACCGCCGACGGCCCGCCACCAAGGTGCCGAGGGCCAGCAGGGCCAACGACGCCGGCTCGGGGACGGCGGCACAGATCGTGTCCACGACGATCTCGTCGACGAGGACCTTGCCGTGAATGCGGACGACCTCGTAGGACGGGTTGGGCTCAAGATGGATGAGGTACGTGGAATGCATCCAGTGGTCGCCATACGACGGCTGCTCGCCGGTCGGCTCGAGGACCATTTCGTTAAGCAGCGTGGCGTGCACGCCGGTCAAGAACTCCTGCACGAACGGGTGGCCTTCGGGCTCTTCTGAGGCCCAGGTAACCTGCACCCAAATGTCCTTGTAGGGCAACGCTTCCGGCCGGTTATCGATACCGAGCTTGGCTACGCCCGAGAGCGGCCAGACCCCCGCACGGCCGCCCCACACCGCGTACCAGTCGCCGCCCGGTCCGGGCCAGACATGGGCTTCGGCACCGCCATAGGGGTTGTATAGGACGTCCGGCGCTGAATATGGCTCGCCGGTCAGGAACTCCCAGAGGGCGAACGTCGTGCAGTCCTGACCGCGCCACGCGGGTGGATTCAGGTCATCGGCTCGCGCCGGTGCCAAGACAGAGAAGAGAACGATGAGGACCGCAACAAACAGGGCGGGGACGCGCACAGGACACCTCCATCCTCTCCAACTCAGCGTGCTTGCTGAACCTGCGGAGAGGCCCCAGCCTCCGGGCGATCCTGGAAAAGCTAGGCGACACTCTTCCACGTTAGCTTCTAGGCCCGCAGTTTCTCAAAGTCAAAAACCGCCCCGTCTTTTATTCTGCGTGGACAGCGGAAAAAACAGGCCATCAGCGCCATGACGTCCCGAAGCCCCTCTTATCGGGCACCCACAGCGCCGCGGAACGCGAATTTGATCCATCCGCAGACGGCGCAGATCTACGCAGCGACCTTGAAAGCGGCTGCTGCGCGCCCCGCCTGGAAACGACGCCGCGTGAAACGCCGCGACCGACTCCGCTGCGGACCCCGATTTCGCCAGCGGCAGGTCGAATGCCGTGGCACTGGGCCCCGTCGGGAGCTCAAACCACGCCGCCGCAAACGCGGCGATGACCTCCATTATGCGCATGACGCGAAATAATCGACATAGGTAAGCCCTCGCGGGCTGTCCCTGTCACACCACCGTGCGTACGG
>CAZWYT010000109.1:0-11079 GCA_964638325.1 uncultured Planctomycetales bacterium | reverse complement strand
TGGAGCCGATGAGATTCGAACTCACGACCTCTTGCATGCCATGCAAGCGCTCTCCCAACTGAGCTACGGCCCCAGAAGAGCTGTCAGCTTTCAGCTATCAGCCTTCAGCCAGAAAGGCTCCTTGCGCGTCTGGCTGAGAGCTGAAAGCTAATGGCTGACAGCTCCCAAATGGTCAGGGGCGGATTTGAACCGCCGACACACGGATTTTCAGTCCGTTGCTCTACCAACTGAGCTACCTGACCGCGGCCAGGCGGCCCCACGGCATCGGCCGCCCCGCAGACCGTATACGCTACGAAGTACCTCGCGAAGCGTCAAGGCGCGCCGGCGTCGCGCGCCCTACCGTGGGTCGCGGACATCCCCTATCATGACGGTTTTGCCCGCCATTGGCGGGACGGGCAGGTCGAATCCGGAGTAGCAGGAGAGTACGAGCATGGCGGTGCCCAACGATCGCAAGTATTCGCAGACGCACGAATGGTTCAAGGTGGACGGCAACGTGGTCACCGTCGGCATTACCCAGTTCGCCGCCGACGAGCTGACGGATATCACCTTTGTCGACCTGCCCAAGCTTGGTGCGGCGGTGGAGAGCGGCAGCCACTTCGGCGAGGTCGAATCGGTCAAGGCGACGAGCGAGCTGTATTGTGCGTTCTCCGGCAAGGTGGTGGCCGTGAACGGGCGGCTGGCCGACGAGCCGGGCCTGCTCAACAGCGACCCCTTCAACGCCGGCTGGATGATCAAGCTCGAATGTCGCGACCTCGGGCCGCAGAAGAACCTGCTGGACGGGCCCGCGTACGACCAGATGATCAGTGAACATTGAATGCGTGGGAACGTGAGAACGTGGGAACGTGGGAACGGATGCCGCACGAGTGCTCTTGCGTTCTCACGTTTTCACCTTTTCACGTTTTCACGCTGACGCGCGCTGCACGCCCCCGCAGCGGAGTAGCCCCGGAGTTACCTCGGCAATGTCCCACCATTTCGACGACCATCAGCTTCTTGATCCGACCGACACATTTGTCCATCGGCACATCGGGCCGAGCGACGACGACATCCAGGAGATGCTGGCCCTGCTCGGCTACGACTCGCTCGACGGCCTGGTCAGCGACACCGTGCCGGCTGCGATTCGCCTGGACCGGGACCTCAAGCTGGGCCCGGCGCGCGGGGAGCACGAGTTGCTCGCGGAGCTGCGGGCGATCGCCGGCCGGAATCAGATCTATCGCTCGCTCATCGGCCTGGGCTACTACGACTGCATCGTCCCGCCGATCATCCTGCGGAACGTTTTCGAGAACCCCGGCTGGTATACGCAATACACGCCCTACCAGGCCGAGATCGCCCAGGGCCGCCTCGAAGCGCTGCTGAACTTCCAGACCATGGTGGCTGATCTGACGGGTCTCCCGTTGGCGAACGCGTCGCTGCTGGATGAGGCGACGGCGGCCGCCGAAGCCATGACGATGTGCCACCGGATCAGCAAGACTGACCGTCTGGGTTTCTTCGTCGCCGCGGATTGCCATCCGCAGACGATTGCCGTGGTTCAGGGCCGCGCCCGGCCGCTCGGCATCCAGGTGCACGTCGGGGACGTGGCCAAGATCGACTTTGCGGCCCAGAACCTCTATGGCCTGCTGCTGCAGTATCCCACCACCGACGGTCGCGTTCGCGATTATGCCGAGCTGGTCGAGCAGGCCCACGCGGCGGGTGTCCTCGTCGTCGTGGCGACCGACCTGCTGGCGCTCACCCTGCTTCGCCCGCCCGGCGAGCTCGGCGCGGATATCGCGATCGGCTCGGCGCAGCGCTTCGGCGTGCCGCTGGGCTTCGGCGGCCCCCATGCGGCGTTCATGGCGACCCGCGAGGACTACGTGCGCCAGATGCCGGGGCGGTTGGTCGGCGTCTCCAAAGATGCTCAGGGGCAACCGGCGTACCGGTTGGCCATCCAGACCCGCGAGCAGCACATTCGCCGCGAAAAGGCCACCAGCAACATCTGCACCGCCCAGGTGCTGCTCGCCATCATGGCCAGCATGTACGCGGTCTATCATGGGCCGCAGGGGCTGCGGCGGATCGCGCAGCGCGTCCACGGGCTGACGATGGTGCTGGCGGCCGGCCTGCGACGGCTGGGGTTCGAGCTGGGTAGCGAGCCGTTCTTCGACACATTGCGCGTCAAGCTCGGCAGGCGGAAGGTCCAGGCGGCGCTCGGCCGGGCCCGCAAACACCGCGTGAATCTGCGCAACTACGGGGACGGCACGCTGGGAGTCTCCCTCGACGAAACGTCGACCAAGGACGAGGTCGCGACGTTGTGGGAGATCTTCGCCGGCAAACGGCCGGTCTCGTTCAACGTGGACGACCTGGCCGGAGCGGGGGCGATCGTGTACGCGGCGCCGTTCGCGCGCACCAGCGATTACCTCACGCACCTGGTGTTCAACAGCTTCCACGCCGAGCACGAGATGCTGCGGTATTTGTTCCGCCTGCAAGCCCGGGACCTGTCGCTGTGCACCTCGATGATCCCGCTTGGCTCGTGCACGATGAAGCTCAACGGGACGGCGGAGATGCTGCCGATCTCCTGGCCGGAGTTTGCCCAACTGCATCCGTTTGCTCCGCCGGAGCAAGCGGCCGGCTACGCCGAGCTGTTCAAGACGCTCGCCGACTGGCTGGCGGAGATCACGGGCTTTGGCGCCGTTTCGTTCCAGCCGAACTCGGGTGCGGCGGGCGAGTACACGGGGCTGCTGGTCATCCGGGCGTATCACGAAGCCCGTGGCCAGGGGCAGCGCGACGTGTGCCTGATCCCGGTTTCGGCGCACGGGACGAATCCGGCCAGCTCGGTCATGGCGGGGTGCCAGGTGGTGCCGGTGGCGTGCGACGACCACGGTAACATTGACCTGGCCGACCTGCGCGCCAAGGCCGAGCTGCACCGCGACCGGCTCGCGGCGATCATGGTGACATACCCGTCGACGCATGGCGTGTTCGAGGAGGGCATCCGCGAGCTGTGCGAGATCGTGCACGCCAATGGGGGACAGGTCTACATGGACGGGGCCAACCTGAACGCGCAGGTGGGCCTGTGCCGGCCGGCCGACATGGGCGCCGACGTGTGCCACCTCAATCTGCACAAGACGTTCTGCATTCCGCACGGCGGCGGCGGTCCGGGCATGGGGCCGATTGCCTGTGCCGAGCACTTGGCGCCATTCCTGCCGGGGCATCCGATCATCGCGTGCGGGGGCGCGCAGGCCATCCCGCCGGTGTCCGCGGCGCCGTTCGGCAGTCCCGGCATCCTGCCGATCTCGTGGATGTACATTGCTCTGATGGGGGCGGCGGGGCTGAAGAAGGCCACGCAGGTCGCGATCCTCAATGCGAACTACATGGCGCAGCGTCTGAAAGAGCACTACCCGGTCGTGTACGCCGGCAGGAACGGTCGCGTGGCCCACGAGTTCATCATCGATCTGCGTGAGTTCCAGAAGACGGCGCACATCATGCCCGATGACGTCGCAAAGCGGCTGATGGACTTCGGATTCCACGCGCCGACGATGAGCTGGCCGGTGGCGGGCACGCTGATGATCGAGCCGACCGAGAGCGAATCGAAAGCCGAGTGCGACCGGTTGTGCGACGCGCTGATCGCCATTCGCGAGGAGATCCGCGCGATCGAGCAGGGCCGGATGGATGCCCAGAACAACCCGCTGAAGCAGGCGCCGCACACCGCGGCGGCGGTCAGCGCGACAAGCTGGGACCGCCCCTACCCGCGCGAGCAGGGCGCTTACCCGTCGCCCTGGGTCCGCGCTCACAAGTTCTGGCCGCCCGTGGGCCGGATCGACAACGTCTGGGGCGACCGGAACCTGTTCTGCACCTGCCCGAGCGTGGAAGACGTGACTGACACTGAGCCGGCTGCGGCCCCGGCATAAGTGCGGGCTTCAACGCAGACCGCGCACAAACCTGTTTGTGCCTGACCGGCGCCCTTTTGCAGCGCGCGAGGTGTCGCCACAATAGCACGCCGTGAACAAGCGACAACAGCGAGCAACCCGGCAAGCGATCGGCGTGGGGCTGGCCGCCACGCTCGTCGTGTTGGTCACCTACCTCCTGGGGGGGCTCGATTGGCTGGAGCTGAAGACGCTCGATCTGCGCTTTCTCTATGCCAACGCCACGCCGCAGGACCCGCGCATCGTCTGCGTCGACATCGACGACGGCTCGCTCAAGAAGGTCGGGCGCTGGCCGTGGCCGCGCGACGTGCAAGCCGGGGTGATCTCACTGCTCGCGGAGCTCGGCGCGAAGGCGATTCTCTACGACATCACGCTGACCGAGCCGGAGACGCTGCGCTCGATCCTGCCGGAGCAGGCCGATATGGCGCTCGACCCGCTCCAGCTCGCTGCCGAGGGCGGCGGGCGCGCCCTGCCCGACGAGGAGCTGCGCATTGCGATCGCTGACGCGGGCATGGTCTACCTGGCTTTCGACTACGCCGTGACCGCCCGCGCCCGCGGCCGACCGGCCGAGGACTTGCGCCGGCGGATCAAGAGCTGGCTTAACGCCGATCCTGTGCGCTGGCGTCAGCCGGGTCATGTTCTATTCGAACAGGTCTGCGGCGAGCTGGGGCGCGAGCCGAAGGCCAACGTGGCGCCACAATTCGCTGACGTCGCCCTGATGCTGCGCGACGTCCTCGGCGACGAAGCCACGGTGCGCGACGGCCTGTGCCGGCCCGACCGCGTCTGGCGGACGCGGGTGGCCGAGATCACGCCCGTGTATTTTGAGCACGCCCGCGCGGCGAAGCGCTGCGGGTTCGTGGTGTTTGAGCCGGACTCGGACGGCGTGATGCGCCGCATGCGCCTCTTCATTGAGCACGAGGGCCGCGTGCTGCCGCAGCTTGCCGGCGCGGTGGCCCTGGACGAGCTTGGCTGGAGACCGGCGGGCACCCAGCGCCTGCTGTCGGACATCCGCTTCCAGCTCTTCGCGGACGGCGGCCGATGGGCAGTGTCGATCGACCGCCAGGGCCGCATCCTCGTGCCGTGGCTCCCGCGGCGCGACTGGACGAAGCAGTTCGGGGCGCATGTCCCCGTGGATGCACTCTGGCAGGTTTACGATCGCCGGCTGGCGGTGCAGCACAACGATGAGCTGATCGCGGACGTACTCCGCGCGCTCGTTGCGGCTGGCCGCCTCCCCGACCACGCCCAGTACGCCGACGACCTGAAGCAGCTCCTCCGGCTCCGGTCGGAGCTGCGCCTGGCGCGCTACGGCGATGATGCGGCCGCGGTCCAACAGGACGAGCAGTGGATCGCGGAATACGGCAAGCTGCGGGCCGAAGGCGAGGCCCGCCTGCGCGCCGCCCTGCCGGGCGCGCTGGCGCAGGCCCACGGCGGGGAGAACAGCGATTACCTGGAGGCGTTGCACACGCTGGCGCGCGCTTTGGCCGCGAACAAGGGCTATCGCGCAGAGATCGAGAGCACCCTTGCGCGCCTAAGGCCGCGCATCAAGAACCACTTGTGTCTGGTCGGTTACACCGCGACGGCATTGGCCGACATGACCCCCATCCCGACCAGTACGCGCGCGCCGGGCGTCATGGCCCACGCCAACGTGCTCAACGGCTTTTTGACCGGCCGCTCGGTCGGTTGGGTGCCGACTTGGCTGAATGCGGCCCTCGCGCTGGTCATGGGCCTGCTGGCGATCGGCGTCAGCGTGGGCCGCGGGCCACGCGCCGCGGCGATCGGCGTCACGCTTTTGCTCGTGGTCTACGTCGTCCTCGCTGGCTGGGTGACGTTCTACGTGTGGCTGTGTTGGATCGCGCTGACGCCTGCCGTCGCGGCCCTGCTGGCCAGCTACGTGGCGGTTCTCCTCTTTCGCTACGTTTTCCTGGAGCGCGCGTCGCGCCAGGTCGCAGTGGCGCTCAGCCAGTACACCTCGGCCACGCTGGCCCGCAAGATGGCGGAGGATGCCGAGCTGTGCCGCCGGGCCGAGGTCCGCGAAGTGACCGCCGTCTTCACCGACCTCGCCGGGTTCACCCCCATTTCCGAACGGATCGGTGCCGAGCGTACACAACGCCTGTTGAACACCTGTTTGGGACGCTTCAGCGAGGTGATGCTCCGGTACGAAGGCATGATCAACAAGTTCATCGGCGACGGCATCTTCGCCTTCTGGAACCCGGTCATTTACCCGCAGCCGGATCACGCCCGCCGCGCCTGCCAGGCCGCGGTGGACCTGCTGGTGGAGTTGGGCCAACTGATCGCCGAGCAGCGGCAGGCGGGCGGCGACGAGGCGTTCGGCGAGCTGGTGATGCGGATTGGCGTCGCGACTGGCAATGCGGTCGTTGGGCCGTGCGGCTCCGAGCAGAAGTACGACTACACTTGCATCGGCGACTCGGTGAACGTGGCGGCCCGCCTCGAATCCGCCAACAAGTTCTATGGCACGCACATCCTCATTAGCGGAGCGACGCGCGACCAGGCCGGCGAAGGGTTCGCAGTTCGGCCGCTCGGCGGCGTGCAGGTCAAGGGCAAGACCCAGGCGGTTCCCGTCTTTGAGCTCCTCGGCCGCAGCGGCGATGTATCCGGGGACCTCCTGCAGTACGCCGAGCGCTTCGGGGCCGCGGTGGCGGCCTTCCAGCAGCGTGAGTGGTCGCGGGCGCTGGAGCTCTTCGAAACCTGTCAGCAGCACCGTCGCGACGACCTGGCCGCGCGGCACTACGCCGAAGCCCTCCGCCAGTTCGCGGTCAGCCCGCCGGCGCCCGACTGGAATGGCGCGCTGGAGCTCAGCGAGAAGTAGCCGCGCGGGTGGCATCCGAAGGCGCCGGCGGTATGCTTGTGGCCCTGAAGCTGCCGCCCTCTGTTAGGAGAGTCACAGATGCCCGGAACGTCGCTCCGGCTGGAATACACCCACGTTCTCGATACGGCCGTCGGCCCCGCGCATGGGTTGAGCCTGGCCGAAACCAGGCGTGCCATGCCCGCGGTCAGAGAGGCGCTCACCCGCGTCGCGCGCGAGCGGAAGGCGGGCCAGCACCGCTACCGCAATCTGCCGCGCGACAAGCAGATGCTGAAGCAGGTCCAGGCAGCGGTCCGGCGTTACGCGGGCAAGTTCGAGAACCTGGTGGTGCTGGGCATCGGCGGCTCGGCGCTGGGCAACATTGCCCTGCAAACCGCGCTGAACCCGCCGTACTACAACCTCATGCCGACCAGGGCGCGCCGCGGCCCGCGCCTGTTCGTCATGGACAACGTCGACCCGGTCCAGTTCGGGAACCTGCTTGACCTGCTCGGTTCGGGCTTGCGGAAGACCCTGTTCAACGTAATCAGCAAGTCCGGCGAAACGGCGGAGACCGCGTCGCAGTTCCTGATCGTTCACGACCTGCTCGCCCGCAAGCTGGGCAAGAAAGCTCTGACCGCGAATATCCTGGTGACGACCGACCCGGCGGGCGGCACCATGCGCGGGATCGTCGAGGCGGGAGGCTTTGACGCGCTGCCGGTCCCGCCGGGCGTGGGCGGCCGGTACTCCGTGCTGTCCGCTGTCGGACTGTTCTCCGCGGGCTTGTGCGGCGCCAAGATCGACAAGTTGCTCGCCGGCGCGGCCGCGATGGAGACGCGCGTAAGTCGCCCGGCGGTGCGGACCAACCCGGCGGCGATGCTCGCGCTGCTGCTGCACGCGTTCTACGTGCGGGGGAAACGCCTGCACGTGATGATGCCGTACAGTTACCAGCTCAAGGACCTGGCGGATTGGTATCGGCAGTTATGGGCAGAGAGTCTGGGCAAGCAGCGGGACCGGGATGGGCGGCCGGTGATCGTCGGACCGACGCCGATCAAGGCCTTGGGGGCGACCGATCAGCACTCGCAGGTGCAGCTCTATCGCGAAGGGCCGAACGACAAGGTCTTCATTTTCCTGGAGGTCGAGCAGTTCGACCGCGACGTCAAGATCCCACGGGTGAAGGGCATGCCGCCCGACCTGGCTTATTTGCAGGGCCGCTCGCTAGGCGCGCTGCTGAACGCTGAGAAGCGGGCGACCGAGCACGCCCTCGTCGCGAGCCAGCGGCCGTGTCTGACGATCCGCTTCCCGGTCGTGGACGAAACCACAGTGGGGCAGTTCATCATGCTATGGGAAGCGGCCACGACCCTCACCGCGGACCTGCTCAACATCGACGCGTATGACCAGCCCGCGGTGCAGACGGGCAAGGAGTTCACCTTCGCGCTGATGGGACGCCCGGGCTACGAGCCGCAGGCCCGCGAGCTCGCACGGTTCGCCAAGCGCGGCGAAAAGCAACTCGTCTGACGCCTGCGGCGTGAAACGCAGCACGCGGCGCGAAAGTGTAGCGTCGGCCCCCCGTGGCCGACGTAGGAGGCGCCCAGAGCTACGACGAGCCGGAAGACCGCCGTTGTGGTGAAGGATTGGCCCTCGTTGCTGACTGGCAAGAGGTCATGGCAATGAGCACGGTGAGCCACGTATCGCTAAAAGAGCTTGCGCGCACGCTGGGAATGGACCGGTCCCACGCGCGCAGGTATGTCCTGGGTCTGGGCTATAGGCCCGTGAAACAGCGCACGGCTGACTCTGGTAACCAACTGGCGCTGGCGGTCACCCGAGACCAAGCGGACGAGATAGTGAAAAGGAGGAGGGAGCAGGGGTTCCCCTCCTCGGGTGGGCAGCCTGTTGACCAAGAGCATGGCTATTTCTACGTTGTGCAGCTTGTGCCCGACCTGGAGCCGCGGCGCGTGAAGTTAGGGTTCGCCATCAGTATCCCCGATCGCCTCTCGCAACACCGGACGGCTGCGCCAACGGCCAGTGTCCTAAGGCAGTGGCCCTGCCAACGCGCATGGGAGGCAGCGGCTCTCGACTGCCTCGCCCAGGGTTGCAGGCGCGTCGGCCCCGAGGTATTTGACTGCGACGATCTTGACCGCTTGACGGAAAGAGGAGATTCGTTTTTTCGGGTAATGCCACAGACTTCGAACGTGAGATCCACATCACACGGTGAACAGTGTGGTTCACATCACGAGTGACAGGATGCTGTATCCTACGTCGGCCACGGGGGGCCGACGCTACATTCGGAGTCGCCGCACGCTCGGCATGAACGCATGAGACCACCTCGCCCCAAAGCGCCACTGCGTGACTTGACGACCTACGGCCGTGGACGTGCTCTGCGCCTGCCAGACTGCGATTACATCGGCGACATAGACATCCACGTCGTCCTTTGTGCCGACCGCGAGACGCCGTTTCGCGTCGACACCGTCGCCGCGATGGTCTGTGAAAATGTGGAGTTCTACTGCCGGAAGCTCGCCTATCGGCTCTGTGGCTTCACGTTGATGCCGGATCACCTGCACGCGTTGCTTTCACCGGCGAAGTCGGAGCGACGGCTGCCGTACTGGCTGGACGTGTTCAAGAGCTACACGACGAACCAGTACATGAAGATGGGCTACCGGCCGCCCCTGTGGCAGGCGTCAGCCAATGACCACGTTTGCCGAACGGCGGAAACAGCCGAGAAGGTGCTGACATATGTTGTGAACAACCCGGTTCGCGCGGGCTTGGTGCAATGTTGGCAGGATTGGCCGTGGACGAAGGTACTCATCGAGATATGACGCGTATAGGCGTTCTACGTCGCCCACAGGGGGGCGACGCTACACGTCGGCCACGGGGGGCCGACGCTACTTCCGGATCGCGCTGGAGGTTTTGAACATGCGGCACGCAGTGATCATGGCCGGCGGCGCGGGGACGCGTCTCTGGCCGCTGAGCCGCAGGATGCGGCCTAAACAGCTCCTGCGGCTCTTTGACGGTGCATCGCTCCTGCAGCTCGCCCGGCGGCGCCTCACGGGCCTCTTCGCGCCGGAGAACATCTGGGTCATCACCTCCGCCGCCTATCTGGACCACGTCGCCGAGCAATTGCCCGACCTGCCGCGCGCCAATCTGATCGGCGAGCCGATGGGACGCGATACGGCCAACGCGATCGGCCTGGCCGCCCATCTGCTGGCCCGCCGCGACCGCGACGCCACTATGGCGGTCTTCACCGCGGACCACATCATTCAGCCGCAGGATCGGTTCGCCGGGGCCATTCAGGCCGGTCTGGAGGCGGCGGCGCGTTTTCCGCAGAGCTTGGTCACTTTTGGCATAACGCCGCAAAGCCCGCACACGGGCTACGGCTACCTGCACCGCGGCGAGGTCGTCGGGCCGGGCACGTGGCGCGTGGCCGAGTTCAAGGAGAAGCCGACGCTGGAGACCGCCCGCGAATACGTCGCTACCGGGGAGTACTACTGGAACAGCGGCATGTTCGTATGGCGGGTGGGGGCGATCCTTGCCGAACTGGAACGCCTGCTCCCTGAGAATGCGCGCGTGCTGGCGCGTCTGGCGGCGGACTGGGAGCGCGTGGCCGGCACGCCCGCGGCGGTGGCCGCGTTCGGAAAACTCCGCCGCATCTCCATCGATTTTGGCGTGATGGAGCACGCGCGCAGTGTGCTGCTGGTCGAGATGACTTGCGATTGGAAGGACCTCGGGTGCTGGCTGTCGGTGGCGTCGACACGTACGGCGGACGAGGCGGGGAACGTCGCGATCGCACCGCGGGCGATGATCCTTGACGGCGGCCGGAATGTCGTCATCACCGAGGCGGAGCACCTGGTCGTGTTGCTGGGGGTGGATGACGTGGTGGTCGTGCACAGCGAAGACGCAACGCTCGTCTGTCGCCGGCACGAAGCGGAGCGTTTGAAGGACCTGGTGGAGCGACGACGGGAGCAGTTTGGGGATCGGTACGAGTAGGGTGGGCACGAGCATGCCGGCGTGGGGGTATTCAAAGGTCCCATAACCAGCATCACGCAGTCGCAGCATGGGGTGGGAGCGCTACGGGAGTCGGTGAATCGGGGCATCATTGGCGAATGTCTTCTCCGGACGGTAGTTATCGACATCTGCGACCGCTGCATCTTCCACGGTGGTGATCCCAAGCAACGTCACATGTCGGAGCAGTGGCACGCTCGTGCTTTCCGCCACGCTGCAACTTGAACGGCACCAACGCCTTAACACGTGCTTCAAGCAGAACCCGGAAAAACGCTCGCTCGGCACCCAAAATGCCCATTAACCGTGCGCCCTGCGGCCCGGGCTCTCCGGCAGGACGTGAAGCCGACTTTCGTGGTCTGGGCACCAAAGTGTGCGGAGTGGAGAGAGGCG
>CAZWYT010000108.1:0-11320 GCA_964638325.1 uncultured Planctomycetales bacterium | reverse complement strand
CATCCTTAACACCTCACCGGCTTGGCCGGCGCTATCACCAAAATGTCGGAGGCTGCTCATTGCTGTACTTACGACGCTTTTCGTTCAGGGTTTACGAGCCATGCTACGTTGGTTCTACGTCCTCGCGCACCTCATCGTTGAAGCCAGCGCCGCTCGCCGCGACGCCCGCATCCGTTTCCTGAAAGCCCAGGTCGAGATCCTGCGCCGCAAGCTGGGCGGCAACCGCGTCATCCCGAACCCGGACGACCGCGCTCGGCTGCTGGCGATTGGCCAAGAGCTCAACCACAACGTCGCGGACGTGATTGGCATCGTCACGCCGCAGACCTATTGTCGCTGGGTGGAGGAGCTGCGTACAGGGCGGAAACCCAAGCGCGTTGGCCGGCCGAAGATCGCTCGGAACCTACGCGAGCTCGTGGTGCGTTTGGCCAAGGACAACTGTAACTGGGGCTACCGCCGGATCATCGGTGAGCTGCGAAAACTCCGGCTGAGGATCGGCCGCTCATCGGTACGCAGGATCCTGAAGGACGAGGGCTTGACACCGTCGCCCGTTCGCCGAGGTCGCGCCGATGAAACGGTCTGGCAGAAGTTCATTCGGCTACACGTGAATTCTCTCGTAGCCTGCGACTTTTTTGTGAAGAACGTGATCACACCGCTGGGTGTGCGAATTGCGTATTCCTTGGCGTTCATTCATGTTGGCACGCGGAAGGTGTTCCTGAGCGCGCCGACCCATCACCCGCACGAACAGTGGGTTCAGCAGCAGGGTCGGAACCTGCTGATGTGGCTTGAGGATCAGCAGCTCGAGGCGCGGTTCCTGATCCACGACTGGGACAGCAAGTTCTCAGCGGCCTTCCGAGAGCTCTTCCGCGGCGCCGGTGTGCGCCCACTTAGAATTCCGAAGCTGGCACCTGATGCGAATTCTTTTTGCGAAGCCTGGATTGGAGCCCTAAAAAGGGAGACTTTAGATTACTTCTTGTGCTTCAGTCTACAGCATCTAGACTACATAGCACAACAATTCGTCAGATTTCACAATAATTTCCGCCCTCATCAGGGGCTCGGCAACCGCACGCTGCCTGCCGCTGCAGCGGGACCGCCAGAAGACTTGGCCATCAACCATGCGCCGCAACTCGGTCGCGTTCACTGCCAGCGGTTCCTTGGCGGATTGCTGCGGCACTACTACCGCGATGCGGCATGAGCTCTTACCGGTCTGCTGCGGAGCGAACTGATGACCACGACCGTCTATCATGCAGCCGCGCGCTCCGCCGCGGGAGCTCATCACGCGTACAAGCACCGGCCATAATTGACTCGTGCCACCCTACGCGCGCGAACCGACAGGCCTTCGACATTCTGGTCCAGCGTTGGTGGACCTGCGCGTCATTGGCCGACCTGGTCGTGCTGATACTCGCCACCTATAGGAAACCAACAATCACGGCACTCACCGCGAGCAGGAAGCCGACGCCGTAGGCGGAGCGCCGCTGCAGCGAGGCCGGCCCTGGGCTTGCAACGTTGATCCGGAACCACCGCGCCACAATGGTGCAGACCCAGGTCCAGTGCAGGGCTACGTGCACAATGAAGAGCGCCCCCAACGCAACGGAGAGCCAGAAATGGACGTCACACCAGTCGTGCCGGGTAAGACCCCAGAGCTGCAGGCCTTGACCGCCCCGGCTGCCGGGCGGCAGTACGAACTTCAGGAGCAGACCAGTCGCGGCCATCGCCAGCACCACGAGCAAGGTCACAACATCGGTGACGAAGTTGACGATCTGCATTCGCGCTGGGCGCGACCGGGGTCGGACGTCAACGGGGCTGTTGTCCACAACCAACTCCTGAGAAGAGGGACATCGAATGCTAGTGCTAATCCGCTGCTAGTCCGACGCGCCCCAGCCGTGGTGCCGTCCACCCTGATTGCGGCAACATCCGCAGCGCGGGCAGCAGAGTCGGTCCCAGCCGCCGGGACTACCGCCACGACGTAGGCAACCCCAGCCCATTCCTGGCAGATTCCCGCGGCTGGCTGCGTTGGAACGCGGGCAGTTCGCGGGGTCGCGCTGCCTTTGTTGCAGCGGACGGCCCTCAGCCGCCTGGCAGTTGTTGGGATCGCGGAGGCGCTGCCGAATTGGGCGCTGCACGTCGTCGCGACCGCCGCGCGTGTCGTCCGTGTCTTGCGCGGCCTGGACTGCCGCCGGCCCCTGTCGACCGCGACGATCTCCGCCGCGCATGCCACGGGCTTGGGCCTGTGCCAGGCTCGCGCCCACCAGCAGGACAATTGCGAGTACTACGAGTCGTTTCATGGCTGAACTCCTTGTGATTGGGGCGCGGGGGCCGTCGTGGCTTGTTCACCATGGCGACCGCGCCCATCGGATCCAGTGCCTTGCCCGCGACCGCGTCCGGGGCCGCGCCCCGGCGGCGGGCCACCGCCCCGTCGTCCATCTTCGGCGTTTCCGGGTTGGCCATGCCGCCAACGCCAGCCGCCGCCCTCCCGCACGCTGCTAGCGAAACGTTCGAACAAGCGTTTCTGCTGATCGGCGGTTAAATGTGGCCGCATCGCAACCAGATGAGCGGCCACCCGCCGCTCCAACACATCATGCGCTGCAATCACGTTCTCGACCTGTTGCAGGATTTCTTCATTGGTAGTCGCCGGATTTTCGAGCAGCTCCGCGAGTTGCTCACGTGCGGCGGCAAGCTTCGCTTCGAGCGGCGCGCGGTCGGTCGCGAAACTGGCTTCGATGTCGCGCACGCTGGTAGCTTGTTGCGGCGTCAACTCCAGCCAGCCAGCCACGCTTTGGGCAACAGCAGTCGCCGAGCCGCCCGCCGAGTTTGTGCGACCCTGCTGCCGTAGGGCATACGTCGCGAGGTAGCTGCCTGCCGCGCAGGCGATCGCGATCAGGGACAGTCCGCCGTAGCGTCGCAGGATCATGACTGTCCCTCCTCAGTCTCGGAGGCGGCTGACATGTCCTGCAGGGCGGCATACAACCCTGCTGGTGATAGCTCTTCGAAGTACTCGATGCCCAGGGCCTCGGTCGCGGCCTGTTCGTTGGCAGCAGAGGCGACTGGTGGTGGGCTTGGTCGCACGGGCGACCAGGTGCGGGCCGCACCATAACCCACACCCACGCCGATGACGATCGCAGCGGCGATGCGAGAAATGCGCCCCACGCCGGACCAGAACGGCTGGAGTGCAGCTGGTCGTTCCGCCAGCTTTCGTTCGACGCCGGTGAGCAGATCGCGCTGGCTGGCATCGGGCGTCCATTCGCCCAGCGTACGCCACACGGTTACTTGCTGCTCGAAGAGCGCCTGGCAGACTGGACACTCCGCCAGATGGTGTTCCACTTCCGCGCGGCGCGGGTCGGCGAGTTCATTCGCCGCCAGTTGGATCAGTTCTGTCTGCCGCACGTGTTCCATGACCAGTTCTCCACAATGTTTCAACGTTTGTGACCGGGAACCCCTACGGTGAAATACCGCGCCCCGAACATCCGAGGTTGTCAACGCCGCCAATCACTCTAACCTCATATCTGTCAAAGAGTTCCGAAGATTCTCATACGCCCGCACAAGACAGGATTCCACGGCACCTTGGCTCCAGCCGGTCGCGTTCGCGATTTCCTTGTGGGAAAGCCCCTGGTAGCGATGGAGGATGACCGCCAGTCGCTGGCGATCGGGCAGGTCTGCGACAGCCTGCCGAACACGCGCGACTCGCTCCCGACTCTCCACCGTCGCCGAAGGCGGGTCATCGATACCTCGCACGGGTGAGGTTGACCGCAGACGGAGTTCGCGCGCCGCCTGGCGCCGCCGATCCCAACATAAGTTGGCGGCGAGTCGATAGAGCCAGGTTGTGAACTGGGCCTCAGGCCGGAATGCTGCCGCGGCTCGCAAGACCCGCACGAACACGTCCTGGGCGACATCTTCGGCCACGTCCCAACGTCCCAGAAACCGATACGCGAGCCCCACGACCTTTGCCTGATGCCGCTGGACGAGCACGCCGAGGGCAGCGCGATTCCCCTGGCCGACAAGGAGCATGAGCTCATGATCTGTCAGGTGCTCGGGCCCGGGTTGGACAGCATCAGGTGACATTCTGACTCAGCAAACGCACCCATTTCGGGAAATCCGACCGCAGGACATGCCCGGCGGCGGCGTTGAATCGATGGTCGCACGGATCGTCCGAAGACGCAACGTGCACGCGAGCCGATTATGGCCGGACCGGCAGCGAGGCCAGTCTGATTGCCTCCGGCGAAGGAGAACGTGTGATGAAACGTGTGTTGTCTGTGCTGGTGCCGGTCTTCGTGCTCTTCGCAGCCGCCGGCTGTGATCCCACCAAGCTGTCGTCTGACGCCAAAGCGGTTTTGACAGCGCAGGGCATCAACCCGGTCGCGGTCGGCGATCAGCTGCAGACGCAGCAGCGCCTGCGGCTGATGGATGGCTCATGCGCGGGCGACGGGAACCAGCATCAGTACGCGGGTGCCGCTGCAGGCAACGCTGCAAACGGCTCCAACGGCCAGGGTGGTGGTGACCGCCTGCGCCTCCGCGACGGGAGCTGTGGCGACGGCGGCTGATTTCCGCGACGAGTCCCTGAGGGAAGAGAAGCAGCTTGGCGGTCGTAAAGTGCGACCGGCAAGCGACGGCAAGCACGAGGGCGGAGCGGTTTCGCGCAGTACGGCGAGCCGGCTCCGCTCTTGGCATGCGCGGGCCCGGGCGAATACGATCGCGGCCAGGCGGCCCGCCCCGAGTGATGGACCATCCCCCCGGAGCGTGCCCAGCGTGCATCAAAGGTATGAAACGAACGCAGGCGACAACGTCCATCAACGCCAGCGACCCAGCCGAGGTCGCCATCCCGCGTTTATTGGATGCCCACGGCGGGCGCATCTACGCCCTTGCCCTGCGCCTCTGTCGACGACCCGAGGACGCCGAGGACTTGGTTCAGGAGATCTTTCTCCAGGCGTTCCGCAAATGGGAGCAGTTTGATGGGCGGTCGAGCCCGACCACGTGGCTGTTCACGATCGCCGTCCGGGCCTGCCAACGGATGCATCGCCGACGGGCGGGGCAGCCGCAGCGCATCGAGTCGCTGGACGAGTTGATGCCCTTCAACGAAGCCCGCTTGGCGACCGTGCCTCCCGATCAGAAGCATGGCGCCGGTGAGCGCGCGCAGCGGGAGGCAGTCGAGCGGGTCGAAGAGGCCATCGCGAGCCTCCCGGCCGAGTTCCGGCTGCCGCTAGTGCTGAAGGACATCGTCGAGTTGCCGGTGGCAGACGTGGCGACCGCGCTGCGCCTGAAACCCGCCACGGTGAAGACGCGGCTGCACCGTGCCCGCTTGCGGTTGCGAAGGGCGCTCATTGAAACGCTGCCCCGGCGCGATGGGCCGCCGGCCGCCTATGCCAAGCAGGTCTGCCTGGATCTGCTCCGTGCCAAGCAGGACGCCCTCGATCGCGGCGTTCCGTTTCCGGTTGGCGGAGAGGTCATCTGCGAACGTTGCCGTTCCATATTCGCAACGTTGGACTGGACGAATGATCTGTGCGGCCAGATCGCACAGGGCGAACTCCCGACCCACCTCCGCCAGCGACTGCTTGCGGCGGTCGAGTCCGCCTGAGCGCCGGGTCGCGGCAGCACTGGCAAGGTCGCACGGGCAGGCACGCGAGCGTGACTGGTTGTCCGGAAGCGGTTGCGCCAGAGGGCCGATTTTCGCCACAGGAATGTCGGACTGGCAACGTTGAAACTGTTTGAACTGGAGTTCGTGCGGTGCCGCTACGGGAACCATTCACGTGCTGCGTGCCTCTCACTTAGCAGAAATAGATCACAATCAGTACGATTTTCTGCCGGAGTGGCTGCGTTGAGGTCCCGCCCTGAGACGCCCGGAGATGCGACCAAGACAGTTTGAAACCACGAGTCTCAGCGAACGTGATACCAGTCGGAGGAAAAGTCATGAGACCTATAGCCCTGTGGACGCTGATGGCGTCCGTCGTATTGCTCACCGTGCCGATTTATGCGGCCAATGACGAACCCAAGATCAAGGACGCCGAGTCCGGCTCGCACGACAGCGTAGCCGCCGGCTACCAACTGGTGAACACGTACGAATACCCGGGGTTCAGGGTGGCGCAGTTCAATCTGCCAGTGCTCTCCCACTACTCGTACATCCTGTTCAGCGGGTCAGAGGCGCTGATCATCGATCCGGGCCGCGACATCGCCGTCTATCTCGACTTCGTCAAGAAGAACAATCTCAGGGCGATTGGCGTCTTTCTCACGCACTCGCACGCCGACTTCGTCGCGGGGCACATGGAGCTGGCCCATGCGCTGAACGTGCCGATCCACAAGGGTGCACCGGCAGACTTCAAGTACGAGCCGCTGAAGGAGGGCTCGACCATGAAGGTCGGTGACATTCAGGTGAAGTTCATTGAGACGCCCGGCCACACGCCGGATTCGATGTGCGCATACGCCTATGGCACAAAGGACGCAGAGCATCCGGCGGCGATCTTCACCGGGGACACGCTGTTCGTCGGCAGCATCGGCCGGCCGGACCTGCTCGAAGGCACGATGACCGCGGCAGCGCTGGCCTCGATGTCGTACGACTCGTGGTTCAACAAGCTCGCCCAAGCCGGCGACAACGCGGTGGTCTTCCCCGCTCACGGCGCGGGCTCGTTGTGCGGGGCTAACCTGGGCGATCAGCCGTTCTCGACAATCGGCGCGGAGAAGAAGTCCAATCCCTACGTGCAGCACCGCGGCCGGGGCGAGTTCATCGCGGCCGTGCTCGCGGGGCTGCCGGAAGCGCCACAGTACTTCAAGCACGACGCGGCGATGAACCGCAAGGGGCCGGAACTCGTGGACTGGAGCGCGCCGCTGCCGGCCGAAGTCCCCGCAGACGTAGCGTTAACCGATAGCGCGAAGACCTACGTGGTGGATCTGCGACCGGCCGCCGAGTATGCGGCGGGGCATATCCCGAACTCCGTGAACATCGCCCTGCGCGGCCGTCTGGAGACGTGGATCGGCATCATGGTGCCGTGGGGGGCGCACCTCGTTCTGGTCGGGTCGCAGCCGGACTTGGCAGAGGCGGTGAAGCGACTGCCGCGCGTCGGGTACCACGCCGACGTCATTACCTGGGAGAGTTGGCAAAAGGCTGGACTCCCGCTCGCGAACAGCGGCACGATCAAGCCCACCGAGCTCAACGGGGAAATCCAAAAGGGCACGGCGCCGCTTATTGTCGACGTGCGCTTGCCCAACGAGTGGGCGGAAACGCGAATCGGCACGACGGCCAACCTGCCGCTTCAGCACCTGGATGAACTGGCCGCGAAGCTCGATCCGACGCAGCCGGTGATCACGGTCTGCAACTCGGCCTATCGATCGAGCATGGCCGTCGGCATCCTGGAGCGGCATGGCTTCAAACAGGTCAGCTCGATGGCCGGCGGAACCGAGGCCTGGGTGGATGCCGGCTTGTCGACGACGGGGTCTGGTGCGGTGTGCCCGGTCCCCGCCGCATCCGCAGCAAGCGGGTCCGAACCTAGGCGTACTGTAAAACTGCCCGATCGCATGGCCACAGCCGAGCTGACGGCGCTCATCAAGGACCTGCCGGGGACCTTCGACCTAGTCGACATTCGTCCTCCGGAGCAGTTTGCAGACTATGCCATCCCCGGGGCGCGCAACGCCGACATCGCGGACGTAATCAGCAATTCAGCGTTTCTTGCAGGCGCCGGCCCGCTGATCATCGTCGACCGGGACGGCACGCTCGCGATGGCCGTCGCCGGCATCCTGTCGCAGAAGACGGATCGCCCGATCAAGGCGCTCAACGGCGGCGTGGAAGCGTACTGGGAGAGCAGCGAGCTGCGCCCGGCCATACAGGAAGTCAGACTCACAGGCGCGCGAGCGGCGCCGAAGCCGCCGACCGCAGCACCATCGGCGGCGCCGAAACCGGCGCAACCTACGCTGCCCCCGGCGAAGGAAACGCCCAAGAAGAAAAGTGCAGGGTGCTAACCATGAATGAACACACGACATCCTCAGCAAGAGTCGTCAAGCCGTACATGAACCCGTACCTGGCCGGTGTGCTGCTCGGTTTGACGCTCGTGGCCTCGTACGCCTTCCTCGGCTCCGGCCTCGGTGCATCGTCCGGGATTGCACGCGTCGGCGCGTTCCTCGAAAGCTGCGTTGTTCCGGGTCACGTCAGTGCCAGTGAATACTTCGGCGGCTGGGGCAGCAACCCGCTGCGCTATTACCTCGTGCTCATGCTGGGCGGCACGTTCCTCGGCGGACTGTTCTCCGCCCTGCGGGCCAACCGCGTGACGCTGATTGCGGAGCGCGGTCCAACCGCTGGCGCCGGGCTGCGGCTAGCCTTCGCTCTCGTCGGCGGAGTCCTGGCGGGCTTTGGCAGTCGGCTGGCCGGCGGCTGCACATCGGGTCAGGCTCTCAGCGGCGGGGCGATGCTCCTATCCGGCAGCCTGATGTTCATGCTCTGCGCGTTCGCCGGCGGTTACGCGGCGGCGTGGTTTGTCCGGAGGCAATGGCAATGATCAGCACATTCTTCGGCAACGGAACGCTCGACACCGGCGTCGCGTTCGTGGTGGCGCTGCTGATCGGGCTGTCGTTCGGTTTCGCGCTCGAGCAGGCCGGGTTCGGCAGCTCGCGCCGGCTGGCGGGCGTGTTCTACTTCTGCGACATGACTGTGTTGAAGGTCATGTTCACGGCGGTGATCACAGCAATGCTCGGACTCTCCTACCTGATGAACCTGGGCATCCTGCCGCACGACCAGGTGTACTTTCTGCCGACGGTCTACGGCGCACAGATCATTGGCGGCCTGATCTTCGGCGTCGGATTCGTGATGAGCGGGTGGTGCCCGGGGACCGCCGCGGTTGGACTGGCGTCCGGCAAGATTGATGCGCTGGTCTTCCTGGCCGGTGCAGCCGGCGGCAGCATCCTCTACAACGAGCTGTATTCAGTCATCGTACCGCTCGCCACGCTCGGCACGCGCGGCGTGCAGTTCGCCTGGCAGAATCTCGGGATGTCGCAGGCCGCGTTCGCGCTGCTGTTTGCGGCCGTGGCCATCGTTTGCTTCTGGGGGGCGGAGTACATCGAGAAGCGCAAAGCGACCGGCGGCGTGTACTTCAACAGCCCGTTCCTGCGGTCCTTCAGCGCGGCCCTTCTGATCATCGCCGTGCCGCTGTTCCTCGTTTCCGGCACGACTGTCCCGGCCGCGGAGAACGCAGCCTCTTCCGATGTTGAAGCCCAGTTGATGTCAGACGTGGCCATCGGCGCAGACCACATGGAGTCGGAAGAACTCGCCGATCGGCTGATGGACGGCGACCCGCACCTGCTGGTCGTGGACGTTCGTGAGCCCGAGGAATTTGACCGTTTTCATATCCGCGGCGCGGTAAGCATCGCGTTGCCCGAGTTGGCGAACCAACTCGCGCCGTACAAAAGCCGGCGCACGATCGTGCTGTACTCCAACGGTATGACGCACCCGGCACAGGCCCGCGACGCTCTGGCTCGGCTGGGCTTCGAGCAGGTGTACCTCTTGACCGATGGGCTCGAGGGCTTCATCAACCGGTGCCTGCGTCCAGTCTCGCTCCGGGGCGACTCCGTCACGCCGGACGCCGCCGCGAAGATCGCGCGGTACCGTGTCTTTTTCTACGGCCAGGCGGACACGACGGCAGCCGCTGCACAGCCCTCCCCCGCAGCCGTGCTCTCGCAGCCAGCGATGGTCGAGACCGACTGGCTCGAAAAACAGCTTAACCGGGCCGATCTGCGCATTATCGACTGCCGGCCTCAACCACAGTACAACACGAGCCACATCCCTGGCTCGGTGTGCCTCTCGCCGGAAAGCGTTCGCGGGGTCGTTAACGGCGTGTCCTCCATGCTGCTACCCGCCGACGTGCTGGCGCGGCAGTTTGGGCTGATGGGCATTACGCCTCAGACCACCGTGGTCATCCTTCCGGACGACAAACTGCAGGACGCCACGATCATCGGCCTCGGTCTGGAACGGCTTGGGCACCTGCGCTACGCGCTATTGAACGGCGGCTTCGCGAAATGGGCAGTCGAAAAGCGGCCCGTCGACACAGCCCTGCCCACCATCACCGAAGTGACGTATCCGGTTGATCCGCACGCCGACCGATTCACCGTCGACTACCAGACCGTGCTCAGCGCGGTGCAGAAAGGCGGGGCCGTGATCCTCGACAATCGGCCGGCGGACTACTTCAGCGGCAAGAAGTCCGACGAGCCGCGGGCCGGGCACATTCCTGGCGCGGTCAACCGGCCGTTCAGCGCGGACGTCGCCAAGGCCGACGACGTGACGGCGCTCAAGAGCATTGACGAACTGGACAAAGCGTACGCGGCGTTGATCCCCAACAAGGATGCCACGGTCATAGTCCACTGCCGCCCGGGCCATCAAGCCAGCCAAACTTACTTCGTGCTCAAGCACTTGCTGGGATATAAGCACGTCCAGTGGTACAACGGAAGTTGGTCGGAGTGGTCCGCGCGGCCCGAGCTGCCTGTGACCGCTCCGCCGGAAACGGCGCCGGCATCACAACCACGCTCTGGAAACTGAGGTCACAACCTAACGACCCCCAGCACACCGTATCACGTCATCGAGACGAACAAGAGCTTTGCCGAGGCCGTCGTCGCGGTCCGCCGCGCGGTCGAAAGCGCCAAGTGGGGCATCCTCGGCGCATACGAGCTGGGCGAGATTCTGGCGGCCAAGGGCTTTCCGCAGGCTGAGCCGTTCAAGGCCCTCGACATCTGCGCGCCGGCCCACTGCATCGTGAGCTTCTGGGATAGCTTCTAGGTTACCGCCGCGGGAACGCGCCACTTGATCATCGCGACCTTGACGGCGTCGTTGACGACAAGGCACAAGACCATCGCATAGGCGAAGATCGCGAGCGTCTGCCAGCAGGGCAGTGGCGTGAGTCCGGGAAGACCCACGAACGTCAGGACGGTGCCGATGAGTGCGTCCGCGATGACGGCCGCCACGAGGGTCTTGCTCGGCATCGTTGCCCAGAACCAGCGACGCTCGCGTGCGGACACGATGGAAAACACCGCCATGTAAAGCAGCGTCAGGAAGCTGAAGGTGTAGAGCGCGTTGTCGTTCGCCGCCAAGCCGAAACGTGACCAGCCGATCCATAAGAGGAATAGAGCCTCTGCGACCATCGCCACACCTAGCACCACGGACACCGTGATGAAACCCCCGATGTTCCACGTTTCCGGCTTCTTGGACGGTCGAACGTGGTCGGTGGCCAGGGCGATCTTCGCAAAGTCGGTCATGAAGACCAGCAGCAGCATCGCAAACGCGGAAACAACGAACTTGCCAGTCAGCACGAACGCGATGGCCACGAAGGCCGCCTTCAGGATCGTCCGGCTGATCTTGTTG
>CAZWYT010000107.1:0-11366 GCA_964638325.1 uncultured Planctomycetales bacterium | reverse complement strand
CGCGTACACGGTCGACAGCGTGTCGGCCGAGCAGATATTCGGCGCAGGAGCAAGCGATGAGCAGGATGCAGCGAGCAATCAAATACCTGGGTGTGGCCTCGTGCGCTGTGCCCATGCTGGCAGCGGCGGGCTGCCCCCACGACGTGGCAGTTACGCTGAACGGCGATTTCGACATCTCAGGCACGGTCCCCGACGCCTGGCTGTGGGAGACCAGCGATCTGACGCTCGGGGGGGAAACGCCGACCGTCCAAGCGTTCGAGGTCGCGGGGCGAGATCTTGGGTGTGACCCGGCAGGATGGGTCAACAACTTCGCCATGGGGACACTGACCGTTGCTTCCGGCGCAGAGATTCACTTCGTCGATTACCGCGACAACGATGGTGCCGGCCAGACCCTGTACAGCGAGGCTCTGTACCTGAACCGTTTAGTGTTGGATACAGGCGCACACCTTGTGCTGGAGAATTGCCGCGTCTACGTCCGATGCCTGCAGCGCAGCAGCGGAGTGACTGTTGATCGGAACGAAGCACTCGTTGTGTGCGGCGACCCGAACTGCGACGGTGGGGTGACCAATTCCGCTGAGCAGGCAGTTTCCAGTAGCTCTCCGAGGTTTTCCAGTCCAGGGCTGTGAGCTTGAGAAGTTCGTCCACGCCGACCGCCCGGCCACCCGCGCGAATTCGCTTTACGAGTTCTTCGCCTCTGCGGTCCCTGTTGCACGCCTCTGATTCCATTCACTTCGCTGGCGCGAAATCCTTGGGTTTGTCCGTCCGTTCCTTCTGCTCTCGCGTAATGCTTCGTGGCCGCAAATGCGCTCCGAGCTAGCAACGACCGGGCTCTTCGCCTGCGGCGGTCTCTCGCCACTCCGTGGGCCAGCATCGGGTCCGGGACTCGGGCGCGGTGGCGGCGAGCGAAAACGGCAAGAGATCCGCATCGTATGTGCGGTTCCGGATCATGAAGGAGGTCAATCATGAGCACGCATCGAAGAGTGTCGCTAAGTGCGTCGGTCCTGCTCTCCTGCTGCCTGATGGTCTGCCTCGGCGGCTGCCTTCCGCCGGACGAGCCTCAGCCAAACCCAGACATCGATGCTGAGCGCATCAACCCGCTTGCAGCCCAACTCGACTGGTTGGATGCGGAGCGGGCCACGTCGTACGACGTGTACTTCGACACGGTAGACCCACCGGCAACCCTGCTGGGCAACACCACCGACAGCTCATGGGCCCTCGATACGCTCGACTACGAGACAACCTACTACTGGCAGGTCGTCGCCAAGAATGACTTTGGGACCACGGTGGGGCCCGTCTGGGCGTTCACGACCACAGCGGCTCCCACTCAACCGCCGGCAAAACCGTCAACGCCGAGTCCCGCCGACCAGGCAACGCAGGTCTCGGTTGACGCGGACCTCGACTGGGCGGACGCAGCCTGGGCGGCGTCGTACGACGTGTACTTTGACACGGTGAACCCGCCGGCGACGCTGATCGGCAACCCGACATCGAGCAGTTGGCCGCTCAGCACCCTGAGCTACAGCACGACTTACTACTGGCAGGTCGTCGCCAGGAACGACCTTGGGACCACGGCGGGGCCGGTCTGGTCCTTCACGACCACAGCGGCTCCCACTCAGCCGCCAGGGGTGCCGTCAGCGCCCGGCCCGGCTGATGGCGCAACGAACGTCTCGGTTGAGGCCGACCTCGACTGGGCCGACGTTGCCCGGGCCACGCTGTACGACGTGTACTTCGGGACGGCGAACCCACCGGCGACGCTGGTGGGCAGCCCCACGTCGAGCAACTGGGCGCTCAGCACCTTGAGCTACAGCACGACCTACTACTGGAAGGTCGTGGCCAAGAACACCGCCGGCAGCACGCCGGGGCCGGTGTGGTCGTTCACCACCCAGATTGCGCCCCCGGACGCGCCGGCCTCGCCGAACCCGGCGAACGGCGCGACTAACGTCTCGATTGACGCGGACTTGGATTGGGCGGATGCAGCGCGGGCGGCCTCGTATGACGTGTACTTCGACACGGTGAACCCGCCGGCGGCGCTGATTGGCAGCCCGACATCGAGCAGTTGGCCGCTCAGCACCCTGAGCTACAACACGACGTACTTCTGGCAGGTTGTGGCCAAGAACAGCGCCGGAGCCACGCCAGGCCCGGTGTGGTCGTTCACCACCCAGATTGCGCCCCCGGACGCGCCAGCTTCGCCGAACCCGGCGAACGGCGCGACTAACGTCTCGATTGACGCGGACCTGGATTGGGCGGATGCAGCGCGGGCCACGTCGTACGACGTGTACTTCGACACCGTGAATCCACCGGCGACGCTGATCGGCAGCCCGACATCGAGCAGTTGGCCGCTCAGCACCCTGAGCTACAACACGACGTACTTCTGGCAGGTTGTGGCCAAGAACAGCGCCGGAGCCACGCCAGGCCCGGTGTGGTCGTTCACTACTGCAGGACCGCTGGCAGACATCCTGATGCCCAGGGCGCCCTATTACTTCTCCTTCGACTATGGCGTCTTGCCGATGTTCAACTGGGTCGCGGAACCGTCGGGTTGGAGCGCAAGTTTCAACTTGAGTTTTGTGAACGTCAACGGCCACTATACGTACACTGGCGAAACAATTACGATGCACCCGTCGGGTAACACCTATCACTTTACATTTAGCGTTACCTCGCACTATCCCGATCCGTTCTCCGGCCACCTCACGGCTACTGTGAACGGCACGCACGTGGATGAAGATTTTACGTTTGACTTCGCAAGATGACCATTGAAATACGGTGTCGCTACCCAAAACGTCACCTGACCCGTCGGACGGTGCGACGAGCGTGCCGGTCAATGCGGATCTCGACTGGGCGGACGCTTCGGACGCCACGTCTTACGACGTGTACTTTGGGACGACAAATCCGCCGCCGCTGGTCGGCAAGACGAACGCAGTCGTGCAGAGCAACATGGCAGCCCCAGGCCCCGTTTGCCCTCGATAAGCGCCGAACCGCGCCTAACGAAATGACAGAGTTAAGACAGGAGATGAATCATGAAAGCGATCGCGAAACTGGTACTGCTGGGAGTGGCCGCGCTGCTGGTAACGGGTTGTGAGTTTGGGATCAGCTTTCCCGGCGGGCCATACGTTGGCTTCTGATCGCAA
Source organism: uncultured Planctomycetales bacterium (assembly GCA_964638325.1). Taxonomy (GTDB): domain Bacteria; phylum Planctomycetota; class Phycisphaerae; order UBA1845; family Fen-1342; genus JALHJL01. Next base: position 8,244 of record CAZWYT010000107.1, on the reverse strand, counting down.
ACGCAACGCGGCGGCGTAAGCCCGGCGGCCGTATCGTGGAATTAGGGCAGCGACTTGGAGCGGATTCACTTTTTTGTCGCGTGCCGCACAACAAGGAAAGCCTACTCACCGAATAGTCGCAACTCGAAGCGGTCCGCGCTATGTTGAGCAGGGCTGTTTGGCAAGTAGGAAAAGAATTCACGCACAAGCCGGCGGAGTTTTGACCCAAAGACCCATGAGGACCTCGTCCACGTATCGGTCCGGGCCTAGTTTCGCCTGGCCGCGGCGCCGGCCCTCTTCAAGAAACCCCGTTTTTCTGTACAGAGCTAAGGCCGCTGAATTGCTGTCGAACACGGATAGGCACACCTTCTCGATTGTCGAATGCGTCCGTGCCCAGTCGAGCAGCACTTGCAGGAGCCCCATACCTACGCCCCTTCCACGCCATGAGTGATGAACCAGCATTCCGAGGGAGCCGGCGTGGCGCATGCGCCTGCGAGGCTTCGCCGCGAAACTGAGGTTGCCGATTACTCTGTCCTCGTGGGTAGCCAGCAGGCACAATCCCGCATCGTTGACCAGCAGGCGTTCGACGGTCGCGCGTTCCTCATCCTCAGTGGTTGGAAACTCGTCCGCCTGCGTAGCGATTTGGTCCGTCGTTGCCGCAGCGGCATGAAGAAAGCTCAAGAGCGCACGGGCATCGTCGGGTACGGCGGTCCGCACAACGATCGATTCGCCCGTCTTTGCAGGGAAGATCCTGGGTTCTGTGGTCGCCATCGATGCGCTTCCTTGCCGGCCGTCCGCCAGACATGAAAAGTTTCACTCAAAGTGAGACGGTTCGCGGTTCAAAATAACGTACGGTTCTGGCCTCCGTCCACGGCAGCCGTCGTTGTCGCAGTTTGAGATTCTCCTGCTTGCGCAGTTCCCTGGCCGATGCCAGTTGGCCGCGACGCTCGGCCAGCAGCGCCTCGGGGTTTCCACGATAGTAGTCGGCCGGCCGCAGGAAGGTCAACGACGAATGCAGCCGGCGGTGGTTGTAGTGGTCGATGATCGTCGCGATCACGGCCTTGGCCTGGACGCAGTCCTCCAGCTCGTGCGCGTCGATCCGCTCCCCGATCGTGCGGTGGTAGCGCTCGATGTGACCGTTGTCGGTCGGCGTGTGGGGGCGGATCAGCGTTTGTCCCACCTGCGACTCCGCCAGCGTGGCTGCGAACTCGTGCGCCACAAACCCGCTGCCGTGGTCGCTCTGGATCAGCAGCCCGCGCAGACTGACGCGAGTTTTTCCGGTCGCTGCGGCAACCACTGCGTAGAACTGGTGGCAAGGAAAGAGATTCCAAGCGGCCCCGCAAGAGCCAACGGCATTGGCCGGATTCGTGGTGGGGAACTCAAGACGGAGGTGCCCGATGTTCTGGAGACGCACCGAGCAGAATCGGAAAGCGGCGAGCAGCGCGAGTGAGTGCACGACGGGACGGTGGAGTCTGGCGTGTTCGACGCCCGGCGTGGTCCGCATTCAGCCGGCCGGGCCGACCCTGACTCCCGGGGAGATGGGCGAGCTGATCAACGAGTTGCGCTGCCAGCACATTGACACAAGCTTTCGGGAGGTGCTGTTTGACCTGAGCCGCGTCGAGACGATCGGACCGCAGTGGACCGTGGCTCTGGCCTTCCTGATCGGCTTCGCTCGAACTATCGCGGCCCGCTGCCGGGTCATTTCTCTCAACCGTCAACCTGCGGCTGTCATGGAGCTTTAGCGCGGAAACCGCGACGTGGCGTCGCTGATTGGACTTGTCGGTAATGCCTTGTAGAAAACATGTCAAGCAATAGAAGGAGAAACCCCGTGAAACTTCAGCCCTTCGTCAAGCGGAACCGTACTCTGGTACTGACAGCGTTGTGTGGCCCCATGCTGGCGGCCGCGAGCGGCTGCCAGCAGTATGCCAAGATCGCCTGGGACAAACCGGCGCCGATCACGGTCGAAAAGAAGATCCCCCTTGCGGTTGCCGATCTGGCGGAACTCAAGCGCCGGAGCGAACTCTGGGACAGCCGGCCGTCCGATGCGGTGATCGGGAAGCATACTGTCACGGTTTTCGCGCTCCCGGCCGGGAGCATCAACACCCACGAGAGCACGCCGCTGAAAGAGTCCTTCGCGAGCGCCGTCCGTGACGCCCTCGAAGCGGCGGGGTACGAACTCATGCCCGCGAGCGAGGCACCTGCTGAAGCGCCAGTCCTGCGTGGCGAAGTCAACGCGTGCTGGTGGTGGAGTTATTCGTGGTTCTGGCCGGTCGTGGTCCAGGGGGGAGAAAACAAGGTGACGCTGGTGCTGGAAACGCGGGACGGGCGGCCCGTATGGAAGTACACCTTCAGCAGAATCGAGCCTGGTGTCACGCCCGGGGCGGCCTATGCCTTCGACCTGATGATCAAATGGTCGATGACCAAGCTCCTACAGGACATCGTCCGGGAGTGTGCGTCGGAGGATTTCAAGGCCGCGCTGGGAAATAGCAGCGCGACGGCGCTCACCGCCGCTCGGTAGCGTGCACAGGCGCGCCGGGGCTCCGTGTCCGTGTGTGGGCCGGGATACTCCGGCCCCCGTTCTTCTGCGCATCGCCTGCCGCACCCGGCCACACAGTGGACCGATTTGTGTCAACCACACCTGAGGCGTTTTTCAGGACCGTGCTGTCCCCAGGACCGTGTTGGTACCGCGGCCCGGCGAGGTCTCACACTTCAATCCGGGTCGCCGACCAGAACGAATGCGGACCAGAAATACGGGGGCTCGAACGGATGGGCGAGATGTTCCCCTGCCCGGCGCAGGGCCCCGGGTTCGCCGCGGGCGAGTTCGCTCGGGCGCGGCAAGCCATGGACCTGGCACAGGCTAATGACCTCGTCGGTGCTGAGACCCCGCAGCCAAAGCTTGGCCTCGCGCAGCGCCTCCGCCTTGGATAGCGGCCTCCTGGGTTTCTTGGTGTTGCCGCCACTGTTCCCTTCGTGCCCTCGTGCCTCGGTGCGTACGTGCCCGGCTCCCAGCAGATTCTCATAAAAGCGCATCATCAGCAACGCTGTCGCGGTGTCGTCCACTTTCCACAGGCTTGCCACGACCGACGGCGCGCCGGCGTAGAAGAACCCCCACGGCAACGCCATCACACTGTCCCCCGCGTTTACCCCGCGCTGTGTGTCGCACGCCGATAGCACGACCAATTCACACCCGTCCAGCTTCCCGCGCCAATGGCTTATCAGGTGCTCCAGCGTCAGAAAGCCAATATCTTGGGGCGTAAGCGTGTCCGGCCGAGTCAGGGCCAGACTGGCGTCGTATGGACGCCCGTGCGAGCCCATCAGCCCGTGCGTCGCAATGTGAACGAAGCGCCTGCCCCGAACCGCCGTCTCGAGCCGACCGATGGTGGCGTCCGCGCCGAGCAGGAGCACAACATCTCGGTCCCCGCCGGGCTCTGCGCCTCCCTTCGCACCGAACAACGCCGCTATCGCTCGCGCCTCCTGCTCCGTTCCCGGGAGTGGGTCCAATGCCTTGCCGAATAGCCGGTACTGATCGGTCGCGCTGACCTCGGCGCTCATCTCCGCAGGCCCTCGGCTTCGCAGCGCGAGCAGCTCCAGGCCTTCACGGGGTGGGCGGCTATCAAGCTCCACACCGAGCTTGCCGGGCGCGACAGTGGTTTCGTGAACCTCCCCGTCGCGCCAGAACCGTACCGGCACGTCGCGGTCGGCCTTCCGCTCTCCTGCTTCAACCCGCTGGGCAACTTCGGTCACCTTCGCGACCAGCGTCTCGAGCGTGCCCACGTCGTGGCCGTCGTAGCCGAGCACGGTATCGCCGCGTCTCAGCCCCGCTTGGGCCGCATTGCCACCCGCCATCGCCTTGGCAATCAGAACTCCCTTCTCGGGATACTTCTGCTCGCGAGAGCGGCCGAAATCGGGGTTTCCAAGAATCACGGCCGAGACTATCTCCCCGGGCACAATCTCCCCCCGCTTCGCACCACCGCGGCGTTTCGCGCGTTCTGCACGCCGATTCAGGTATATGGTGGCCGATTCCGCGTACACAACCTGTGGCTCCGCGGCGCGCTCCACGCCTCCCTGAGGTCCATCGCCGGTCGGTGTGAGCAGCTCAAACGGAATGCCGGTCAACGGACCCTCGGGCAGGACAATCAGTAGTCCAGCGGAGCTGAGCTGCACGCGCATCTGGGTTGGCAGCAGACGATCCGCCAGCTCCCGGCGCAGCGCTCGGAGCGCGGCTGAGTCGGTTCCCTCAGTGGGTCGACCGCTGATCGCCCGGGCCAGTTCACCTGCTCGGTCGGTCAGCTCCTTCACGGCCGGCGGATCCTTCGCCACCAGGAACCCGGTCACCGCCTCCGCGCTGCTCGCCGGAACAACGAACAAGGCGATTCCCTCGTTGCTCCAACTGAAAGATAGAAGCAAGTCGCCCGGCGCCAGGGCGGCCCGAATGCGCTCGGTACCGAGCGGCTGGGCGTCCGGCCACACGGTCCGCAGACTGGACAACACGGCCGCTTGCGCGTTGGCCAATTGCTGGCGCGCGTGCATCATGGTCTGGAGTTGCTCGGTGACAAGCCGCTGCTTGTCTTCGGGCGACAGATCCTCTCGACGCTCCGTGGCCACCAGCGTCGACTCAGCCTTTGTCAGCGCGACACCTCTGTCGCCTTCCACGCGCAACGCGCGGCTCAGTTCGTCCGCAACACGCTCGTCACCGGCAGCGCGCACTTCGGCGACGAGGTCACGGCCTGCCCGCGCCAACAGATCCAGGGCCGCCCGTCCCCGACCGCACTCCACGACTGCAAACGCCTCCTCCGCGCGACCCTGTTGGAGTAGCACGCGCGCCAGACGTGCGGAGATCGATCCGAGTTTCAGACTGCCTCCGAACAGGGCGCGCTCGCGTTCAGCGCCGACCACGCGCGTACGCTGCTTCTCGCAGATGGCGAGGGCCTCGCGGTAAAGCGGCTCGGCCTCTGCGAACTTGCCCTGGCAGTCGTGTAAGTATGCCAGGTTGTTCAAGCAGTTGGCCACGGATGGATGCTCGTTTCCCAGTATTTGGCGCAATGTAGCCAGCGCGTCCCGAAACAGCGGTTCTGCGGCGGCGGCGGCGCCTTTGGCCCGCAGCAGGTTCGCGAGGTTCTGCAGGTCGGTGGCAACCGCCGGATGGCCGCCACCAAGCAGCCTGCGATGCATGTCCAGCGCCTCGCGGAACAAGGGCTCGGCACCCTCGTAGTCACCGCGGCCGTGCAAAACGCCAGCCAGGTTGTTGAGCGTATTCGCCACGTAGTTGTGCTCCGCCCCAAACGCTCTGCGGGCTATTTCTAGCGCTTCCTTGTAGGTTGTCTCGGCGGCCTCGTGATTGCCTTCCGCCTCGAGCAAACCCGCCAGGTTGTTCAGCGTGGCGCCAACGAGAGAATGCCCAGTTCCCAGCTTCTTGCGCTGCATTTCAAGAGCCTCGCGGTAGAGTGGCTCGGCCGCGACGTAGTCGCCCTTGTGCTGTAGCAGGCCGGCCAATTCGCTGAGGCTCGTGGCCACTGCCGCGCTCTCGTCACCATACACTCGGCGAGCAATCACAAGCGCTTCGCGCAGCAGTGGCTCCGCCGTGGCATAGTCGCCTTGGTCTTCCAGCAATAGGCCCAGGCTGCCAAGAATGTTGACCATGTTCGGGTGATCATCCCCAAGCAACTTTCGAGTCATGGCCTGCGCTTCGCGGAAAAGTCGCTCAGCCTCGACGTATTCACCCGTATCGCGTCGGAGTAGCCCCAGGTTGTGCAGGCTCTTCGCCAGATCCGGGTGCTCGTCACCCAGGACCTCGCGCCGCGTCGCTAGCGCTCGCACGAGCAGATCCTCGGCCTCCGCGTACTTACCCTGGGCGAGCAAGACCAGGCCGAGATTGTTCAGGCCAGTCGCCACGTCTGCGTGCAGGTCCCCGTGCAGCCTGCGCCGCATGGCCAGCGCCTCGCGCTGGAGCGACTCGGCTTTGGTGAAGTCACCCAGTTTCTCAAAGACGCCGGCCAGGTTGCTGATGCTCGTTGCCAGATCTTTATGCCCGTCTGGAAAAAGCTTGCGCCGGGTTCGCAGCGTCTCACTCAGAAGGGCCTCGGCCCCGCGGTAGTCTCCCGTGTCGAGCAGCAACATGCCGAGGTTGTTCAAGTCCGTGGCGACGTCGCGATGCTCGTCGCCCAGCAGTTTCCGATCCATCGCCAGGACCTCGCGCATGCGCTCCTGAGCCTGCGCGAAGTCTCCTTGGCCACGGGCGACGATCGCAAGCTCATTCAGCGTGGCGGAAATGTCGGGGTGTTCGTCGCCGAGCAGTTTGCGCTGTATGCCCAGTGCCTCGCCCAGCACGGATCCTGCCGCCGGGTACTGCCCATTGGCGCGCAGCGCGACAGCCATTTGGTACAGGCTCTTCGCGACGTCCGTGTGCTGATCACCGAGCCAGCGCTTCCGTCGGCCAAGTTGTCGCTGCGTGGTGCCGAGCGCTTCCCGATACTTCGTTTGCCCGTACAACGATTCGAACTCTTCGTCGGCGCGATCGGCTTCGGCTAGTTCCGCCTGGGCCCCGGCCGGCATTGCAGCGATCAAGCGCAGTGTCGCAACCAGCCGGTGGGCATCCAAGACTTGCCAGTGATCGTCCCCCTGCGCCCGGGCGCGGATCCCAACCACCTCTTCGGCCAACGGGATGGCCTCCCCGTACATGCCCTGGGTACGTAACTCGACGATGCGCCTCTCCAGCGCTGCAACGCGGGCTTCGTCCTCACCGCCAAGGCACCGTTGCCACGGCAGTGCCGAAGCCTGTGGTCGCGACGACACTTCTGTCTGGGGCAACTTCCCCGGGGCACGAGTGGCGGCAAAAAGGCTCAACGCGCTCAAGCCAGAAAGCACAACGACGCCTGGCGCTCGCATGGCAGTCGCCCTGGATGTGCTGGTCCGCGCTGTATCGTACGACGCGCAGACCGAAGGCGAAAGCACTGATGTAAGCAGTTCCGATCGCGGGATATCCCCAATCCGGCGGCGCGTCCGGCACTTGCACCGGCGCAGCGTGCTGTCTCCTATGGCGTCCGGGGCGCTGCATCTCGAAGCGCGCGGCGGGGACACCGAGCCGGCGTCGTGCGCGCACGACCTGCTCCGGCCGCTCCATCAGGTCCGTCGTCGGCGCATCGTGCGGCGAACCTTCGACCGCCCCCTGCAGTTCGGCGCGGCCGCGGGTCGGTCAGTTCAGGCAGCGAAGATCCACCTTCGGGTAAACGGTCAGATAGCACTGACGGCGGTGTAAGATCGGAGACGGCAACTACCGCTTTGGCGTGCGAATACCGCGTCAGAATGCGTCAGAACGCAATGAAATGCGACGGTTTGCGAAAGCCTGAATACCGTGCTAAGCTGCGAACGTCACAGGACTTCTGCGGTTTCGGACAGGCAGCGGGCAGTTGCCTTCCAAGCTGAATGTTGCCGGTTCGAGCCCGGTCGCCCGCTGTGAATGTAAGTAACTGGCCGAACGCTGATTAGCGTGCCTGCCTGCGTCGGGCAGTGCGGCTCCGAAAGCCTCGAAAAAAGTGGTAGTACCACTTTTGCGGTTGAGGAGCCCGAAAACGCCCCCCAAAAACAACGCCCGCATCCCCCAGTATCGCCTCCACAAGCCGACCGGTTTGGCCGTTGTTCGCTTAAGCGGCCGCGACTTCTACCTCGGTCGGCACAGCACCCCCGAGAGCCACGACCGGTACCGGCGTGCAGTCGCACACTGGCTCGCCGCCAACCGACAGGCACCGCCGCGACCCGAGAGACGCAGGCGTCCACACGAGCTGGTCGTCGACGAACTGGTCCTGGCGTACCTGAGGTTCGCCAAGGGTTACTACGTGAAGAACGGCGCGCCGACGGGAGAGGTCCGCAACATTAAGGATGCCCTGAAGTTCGCGTCCTCACTTTACGGCGGCACGCCCGTCGCGGAGTTCGGCCCCGCGGCGTTGAAGGCCGCTCGCGAAGCGATGGTCCAGACGGGATTGTGCCGGAACGTCGTGAACGCGCGCACGAATCGCATTCGACGCATGTTCAAGTGGGGCGTGGAGAACCAGCTCAGCGACCCGCTCATTCTTCAGGGCCTGCAATCGGTCGCGCCGCTCAAGCAGGGACGCTCAGCCGCGCGCGAAACGAGTCGCGTGAAGCCGGTGCCGCAAGCCCATATCGACGCGGTCCTCAAGCACGTGACGCGGCCGATCAAAGCGATGATCAACGTGCAACTCGTGACCGGTATGCGGCCAGGCGAAGTCGTACTCCTGCGAACCTACGATA
>CAZWYT010000106.1:0-12138 GCA_964638325.1 uncultured Planctomycetales bacterium | reverse complement strand
CCCGCAGAACTTGGAGCTCCGCGTGGGTGGATGTATCCCACAGCCGTACGGTCGTATCCTCAGAGGCGGAGGCGATCCGACTGCCGTCGGGGCTCAACGCCAGCGAAGAGACGTAAGCCTCATGTCCGCGCAGGGTAGCCACCTCCTGGCCACTGGAGGTCTCCCAAATGCGTACGGTCTTGTCCATTGAAGCCGACACGAGGTGAGTACCATCCAGCGCAAACTGGACCGCGGTGACCGGCTCCTCGTGCCCACGCAGGACCCCGGCAGGCGTGCCCGTGCGCGCGTCCCAGATGCCCACCGTATTGTCAGCGGCTGACGACGCCACGAGTGTCCAGTCCCGGTTGAACGCCACAGGCCAACCGCCGTGTGCGGCAAGGAACAGCACCCCCCGGCGGCCCGGTGCCTTCGCGTCCCACACGCGGATCGTTTCGTCTTTGGACGCGGAGGCGAGCCGCGTGCCGTCCGGGCTGAACGCGACGGATCTGACAAAATCGGCGTGCCCCAGCAAGATGGCCAGCTCCCCCCCGGTCTGCACGTCCCAGATGCGCACAGTCTGGTCATCCGACGCGGACGCCAGCCACTGGCCATTGGGGCTGAAGGCCACGGACTGGAGGCGTCCGACGTGGCCGCGCAGCACGTCCAGCTCCCGGCCCGTCGCTGCATCCCAAATTCGCACTGTTTGGTCAAACGATGCCGAAGCAAGCGTGGCGCCATCCGGGCTGAACGCCACCGACCGGACGATGTCGGTGTGTCCGACCAGGGTTCGCAGCGTCTCCCCCGTGGACACGTCCAGGATTCGCACCGTCTTGTCCCAGCCCGCCGAGGCCAGGCGCCGGCCGTCAGGACTGAACCTCAGCGCAAAGACACGGCCCCCAGGGCTGGCCAGGACGATCGGCTCTTGGCGGCCGGTCAAATCCCAAAGCCGCATGGTTTCATCGTTTGCGCTCGACGCCACCCGCCCCTCGCTCTGGAACGCGACTGATAGAACTTCGCCCCGATGCCCCTTGAAGGAGACAAGCTCGGCGCCGGAACCCGCGTCCCAGATGCGCACGGTCTTGTCGTTCGAGCCGGATGCCAGGCGCTGACCATCGGGGCTGAACGCGACCGAGTAGACGATGTCCTCGTGTCCGTCCAGCTTGCGCAGCTCCCGGCCGGTGGAAGCATCCCAGATGCGGATGCTCTTGTCCTGTCCCGCCGACGCCAGGCGCTTCCCGTCCGGGCTGAACGCCACACACCACACGTCTTGCTGGTGTCCGCGCAGCGTCGCCAGGCTTGTGTCGGACTCGGCCTCCAGATAGCGCCATTCCCAGTTGCGCAGCTCCAGTGGGGCCGCGTCGAGATCGCGGCGCAGGCCCCGCGGGTCGCTCAGCGCCAGCGCCGCCCGGGCTGCGGCAATATTGGCGAAGTAGGCCTTTTGCAGCGCGGCGTGCTTCGCGCGGGCTTGACCAATGGCCAGAATCGTCGAGGCCACGACGCCGGCGACGAGCACGACGAGCACGACGGTCGCGCCGGCGACCAGACCACGATTGCGCCGCGCGAACTTGCGGACCCGGTACGCGGTGCTGGGTGGGCCCGCGAGCACCGGTTCGTGGTGTAGATGCCGCTGGATGTCAGCCGCCAGGTCGGATGCGGTGGCGTAGCGCCGGGTGCGATCCTTCTCCAGCGCCTTCATCGTGATCCAGTCCAGGTCGCCGCGCAGTTGGCGCCGCAACGTGCCGGGGTTGGTCCGCCGGTTCTCGGCGCAGTCGGCTGCCTCATGTCCCAAGCTGATCAGCCGAGCGCTGGGCCGCGGCGGCTCCTCCTCCCGGATGATCCGCTGGATCTCGACCAAGCCGCGATTGCGCAAGTGCGTCGGGCCGTACGGCAGCGCCCCAACCAGCAACTCGTACAGCAGCACCCCGAGCGAGTAGATGTCGCTGCGCGTGTCGATGTCGGGCGTGCCCAGCCCGACCTGCTCGGGGCTCATGTACACCGGCGTTCCGACGAGCTGACCTTGTGCGGTGAACGTCTGCTCGGTGAGGCGCTGGTCGGCGGCCTTCGCCACGCCGAAGTCGATGACTTTCGGCACGAGATACCGGCCGGAAGCCGATGCTCCCCCTTCCTGTTCCGTGACGAGCACGTTTGACGGCTTGAGGTCGCGGTGGATGATGCCCTTCTGGTGGGCATGCTGGACGGCGTGGCAGACCTGCACGAACAGGTCCAGCCGCTCCGGCACCGTCAGACCGAACTGGTCGCAGTATTCCGTGATACGCAGGCCCGGCACGTACTCCATCGCGAAGTAGGGACGGCCTTGCTCGGTCGCGCCGGCCTCATAGACCGTGGCGATGTTGGGGTGGTCCATCATCGCCAGCGCTTGGCGCTCGGTCTCGAACCGCCGCACGACCTCGCGCGTGTCCATGCCGAGCTTGATGACCTTCAGGGCGACCCGCCGGCGGATCGGCCGCTCCTGCTCGGCCTCGTAGACCACGCCCATGCCCCCGACGCCGACCTGGCGGACAATCCGGTACGGGCCGATCCGTTCCGGCAGACGAAGGGCCGCCGACGACGCCGCAGGTGCCGCAGACTCCTGGCGCAACGCTGCCGCGATCAGCTCCGCGTCGGTCCGAGCGGCCGACGGCGTGCTGCCGGCGGATTTCGAGTCATTCTTCATCGCCGTCTCACAAACCGGCTCTCCCCCCAAGGACGACAACCGGGCCGCTGGCTCACGACGAACCGCTGAAGAAATTCGAGGTGCGTCCCATGATCTCGTGCAGCCGCTCGTGGGCGCGGGCCCGGAGCATGAAAACGGCCCCCGGGCTGCGCTGCAAGGCCGCGGCCACTTCTTCCACGGGCTTACCGTCCAGGTCGTACAGATTCACCACCCGCGCGTAGATTTCGGGCAGCTCGTCAATGGCGCGCCGCAGTGCGGTTCGCGCCTCGTTGTTGCTGGCGCCGCCGCTGGGCGTGGTTGCCGTGCTGCTCAGCACCTGCCATAGGTCAAGCAGGGACTCGTCGGCCGTCCGGGGCCGGACCGGCCGGCGATTCCCGCCGCGTTTCTCGGCTGACAGCATTTTGAGGGCGTCACGCAGGTTCCGACGGGCGGTGGTTTCCAGCCAGCGGGCAAACGAGCTCTCCGAGCCGGAGGTGAATTGCCGAATCTTCGCGACGGCGTTGGCGTACGTCTGCTGCGCTACGTCGTCTTCGGAGAGCACGGCTTGCCAGCGCTTGGGGATCCGCCCCGCCAGGCTGGCCCGCACGGCCGGTCCGTGACGCTTGAGGAGCGCGACCAGGGCCGCACGGTCTCCGTGAGTCGCCTGCTCGACCAGGTTGTCGGAACCTGCATCCATGCGCCGGCTCGCTCGATGCCCGTCGAATCCCGCTGATCGTGCTCATTGTACTCGACCAAGCGTATCGCCCACATCCGCTCACCGGGCAGAAAAAAGAGTCGCCCGCGCGTGAGTGCGGCGGGGCTTTGCCCTCTATGTAGATGGTGGCCTGCCCCCGTCGTGCCGGTCGGCCTGTGTGAGCCGGGTGCCCGGCAGGTGGCGCGGGATCCCGCATTGGAGGACCAGACAATGGCACGGGCGAGCAAGTCATGGATCGGATTGCTGATCATGGGGACAGTGTGCACCGGTGCGGCGATTGCTGACGATGCGCGGCGCGTCTTTCCGGGATGGGGGCGGCATGTGGAGGCAGTCGGAAGCCTAGCGGTCGCCGACTTCAATGCCGACGGAATCCTCGACGTGGCTCTCGCGAATGAGGGCCTTTCCACAATCAGCCTGCTCTACGGCCGGCCCGACGGCTCGCTTGGCGAACCGCATGCGTTCTACATGGGGTTCGCCAGCCGGGTGTGCATCGCGGCCGGGGATCTCGTCCCCGACCCAAGCGGCCTCATCGACCTCGTGGCCGTTGCGGGGTCTGAGGTACGCGTGCTTCGCAACCTCGGGCCGCCTGACTACGGCCTCACCTTGGATGCCGTCTACTCCGGCTCTGGTTATGCCGAGGACGTCGCCGTGGGCGACTTCGACGGCGACACCCGCTTGGACATCGCCTACGGTAACTACCCCGGGCTATGCTTGCGGTACGGTCTGCCGGGTGGTGGGCTCTCCGACCCCCCGTTGGTGGTGGACGTCGAGGGATTTCAGTTATCGGCGTCTGCCAAAACGGCCGCCGACTTGAATGCAGACGGCCGCTCTGATGTTGTCGTTGGGGCTTATCAGAGTCCGCCCGTCCGGCATGTCCTGCTGGTCATGTACGGCGTGCCGGATCAGAGCGTCGGTTTCCAGGCGGGTCCGTTCCTGCCGGCGGAATGGTATAACGTTTCCCCCGTCATCGCCGACTTCGACCGCGACGGCTGGCTGGACATTGCTTCGGCGGACACCACCGCGCGGGTGTGCGTCTACTATGCCGACGCCGAGGGCGGGTTCGGACCCGCCCACCTCATCGACGTGCCGACGGAAGCCGAGTCCCTGGCTGCCGGCGACGTGGACGGCGACGGACGGCCGGACATTGCCGTCCGGTCGATGTACTACCCCGGGCACGTTCCGCCGCCCAACGATGGCGTCGTGCTATATAGCCGCGGAGCGGGCGGGTTTAGCGAACCAGTCCCCTTTCAGTCACAGGTCTCGACCGGGATGGCCATGGCCGCCGCAGATCTCGATCGCGACGGGCGCGCCGAGTTGGTGGTCACCAGTAATTGCTACTCGATCGCGGTCTTGCGTTCGCGTCCGCGCGGTCTGATCGCCACCACACTCAACTTCTGGTTGCCCGGCGGACACCACAGCGGCCTCGCAGCCGCCGACTTCAATCAGGACGGTGCTGTGGACCTGGCCGTCGCGAACAATCAAGCCAACGATGTCGCCGTGCTGTGGGGCCAAGGTGACGGGACTTTCGTGCAAGAGGGTGATGACCTGCCTGTCGGCAACGCGCCCTTCAACCTCGTCGCGGGCTATTTTGACGACGACGACGTGCTCGACCTCGCAGTTGCGAACTACAGCAGCAACAGCCTGACCGTCTGGCACGGCTTCGGTCCGCACGGGGGAACATTCGGCAACCGGGAGGACTTCGCCCTGCCCGGCCAGCCGCGTGGCCTGGTCGCGGGTTACTTCGACAGCGACAATCGCATGGACGTGGCGGGTATCGTCAGTGGAAACGTGGTGGTGCTGCGCGGTTTGCCCGGCGGGTCGCTCGATGGTGACAACCCGGAGCAATATAGCATCGGCAGCAGCGCAGGTGCGCTCGTTGCGGCAGATCTCAACGGGGACGGCCGGGCCGACCTCGCGACGATCAGCGCTCAGGTGGCCGGCCACTACCCGGTCTCGATCCTGTATGGTCAACCGGACGGCACGTTCGCAGGCCTGGAGCAATATCCGCTGCCTCAGATATGGTATGCACATCTCGAGCGCATCGCCGCAGGCGACTTGAACTCAGACGGCCTGCTGGACATCGTTGTTTCATGGGCATGTTGTGATCCCAACTACTGTTGGTTCGAGGGTGCGATCACGGTCCTCTACGGCCAGCCCGGCGGCGGGTTCGGCAATCCGACCTCGGTCGAAGTGTTGGACTCGCTCGGACAGCTCGCGATCGACGACTTCGACCGTGACGGCCGACCGGACGTAGCCGCAGCGGGACTCCGAGCCCAGCATGTCTTCTTCGGCCAGCCCGACGGCAGTCTGACGGACGAGGAGTTCGCCGACGTCGGCGACTTCTGGACGTGGCCAAACCTGCGGGAGCCGCTCGTTGTCGCCGACTTCAACCGCGACGGCCGTCCGGACATCGCCAACATCACGTATTACGGATTCGACGTCACCCCCGTCAACATCATGCTCAACGTATCCAACGCAAAGATCCCCGGCGAGCTGGCCGTTACGTCGGTGACCGCCCCGAGCAGCGGCACGACGGCCGAGGTGGTCACCGTAGCGTGGACCGTGCAGAACCAGCTCCCGACGCCGATTACCGGCAAGTGGACGGACGCGGTGTACCTGTCGCGCGACCAGCAGTGGGACATCAACGACATCCGGCTCGGCACGTTCGACTTCCTCGGCACGCTGGCCGGCTACGGCAGCAGCGGCGACGCGTACTCGCAGGCGCTCGACGTGACGCTGCCGGGCGTGTTCGAGGGCGACTGGTACATCCTGGTTCGCACAGACGCCACCGACGCCGTTGCCGAGGAGAACGGCGAGATCGACAACGTGATGGCGCGGCCGATCGCGATCCAATTGCCGGAGCTTCCGGTGTGCGCCCCGGACGAGCCGTGCCCGGGGCTGGACGACGTGTTCACGGCGCCGCGGCGGGCGATCTACTACAAGCTCCAGGCTGCCGCTGACGAGGACCTGCTGCTCACGCTGGATGCGGTGTCCGAGGAGGGAAGAAATGAGCTGTACATCCGTTACGGCGCGCCGCCCACACGCAGCGTGTCTGACGTACGAAATGCGGGATTGCTCGGTCCCGACCAGACCCTCCGCGTCCCCGGCACGCAGGCTGGCACGTACTACGTGCTCGCCTACGCCGACAAGCTGCCCGCCGACGGCCAGGCACCGTTCAATATCAAGGCTCAGTACTTACCGTTGGAGATCAGCACGCTGACTCCCGAACGGGGCGGGAACACGGGAAACGTCACGGTCGTGATCACGGGGTCCGGATTCGAATCGGGCGCTCAGGCAAAGCTCATGTACTTGGGAGCAGACGGGCTCCCGCAAGAGCTTGAGGCCCGTCGTCGTAGTCTCGCGGACATGGGACAGATGTCGGCGACATTCGATCTCAGAGGCGTCGCGCCTGTTGTCTGCGACGTTCGAGTCTTTCTACCCGGCGGAGCCGTGACTACGAAAGCCGGCGCGTTTACTGTCGAGCCGGGGTGCGATATGGCTTTAGGCTTGGCCATAGTCAACGTTACCCCGTGGCGACGCGGTGCAGTATCACGATTCCAAGTCGAGGTGACCAATACGTCCAACATTGATGCCGAGTTTGCGCTCGTGACGATCTGGCCCCCTGAGGATCCACAAGTTACCCTGGAGATAGACGCGCCCGAGGGGCCCTGTTGCCAGAAAGCTGTGCCTCGCATTCCGTTCATTCAAGTCGTCCCCTCAGCTAGCGATGTGATTAACGTGAGCGCTAGGTTCGGAGAGGACTACCCCGGGCCGGCTCCACAGTTCACCGTCGAGTTGCGCCATGTACCGCCGATCGAAATCGTGGCGGCGTTTCCAGAGATGATCATTCTTCTTCGCGAGGAGCTGCTGGCCGCACCAGAGACACCGCTCGAAGTGCGCCAATTGGCTAGTGACCCTGACACATGGGAAGACTTTGTCTGGACCGCGCTGCGTAATAGTGGTGTGTTCGACCCCGACCTACTCCCTCCTGCGGGCGGGTGGCGATCCAGCGGACCGCCGGTAGATTGGGCATGCTTGGGGTGTCGTGCTGCTCGAGCTCTTGGTTGTAATATCCTGGTCGGAATATTATGTGATGAGTTTGCATGGTGGGCTGGGCCCCTATGTGAGGAGCTGTTGGGACGCCTGTGCGACGGCATCACAATTCCGATATGCGATCCGTACTGCGACGATGGGGATGACAAGCAAAACTGCATCTGCGACATATATCTTACCATCAACGAGGAAGGCAACCTCGTAATCTGCCATTGTCCGCCAGAGCCGCAATCGAGGGACCCGAACCTCAAGCTAGCGCCTATTGGATTCGGTGACAATGCGTTTCTTATGGCCGACCGGGGCATCAGGTACACGATTCTTTTCGAGAATCTCGAATCTGCTACGGCCGCGGGCATTCAGGTGCAGGTAACGGATCAGCTTCGACCGCAACTCGACTGGGCCACGGTCGCACTGGATGAAATCGACTTTGGCGGGACAGTAATCAAAGTGCCGCCGGGGCTGAGTCACTATCAAGGCCGCGTCGAGATGGACGGCTGGACGTGGAACGAAACGGATGGCTGGCACCGCTACGACGCCGACGGACAGCCCGTCATGCCGCTCGTGGTGGACGTGGAGGCCGGCATCGACATCGATACCGGCATCGTGCATTGGTCGATCGTCTGCGCCGACCCGAACACGGGCTACTTCCCCGAAGACGCGTACGCCGGCTTCCTGCCGCCGAACCAGGAGGCGATATTCTATCCCGACCCGAACAGCCCGGACCCCAACAACCCGGTCATGATCCACCCCGGCGACGGCTACCTGACGTACAGCGTTCGACCTGTCGCTGACTTGCCGACCGGCACGCAGATCACGAACCAGGCCACGATCGTGTTCGACTGGTGCGCCCCAATGGACACGCCGCAGGTGCTCAACACGATCGACGCGGTTGGCCCAACCAGTGCCGTCTCGGCGCTTCCGCCCGAGACGCACGATGCACACTTCGACGTATGCTGGAGCGGCGAGGACGATCCCGGCGGCTCCGGCGTGTTCGTGTACACGGTCTACGTCTCGGACAACGGCGGGGCGTACGGCCAGTGGCTCGTGACCGAAGACGCGTGCGCGACGTTCACCGACACGCGACTGAACCACACCTACCGGTTCTACAGCACCGCGCAGGACCACGTCGGCCACGTGGAGGCCGCGCCGACGGACCCGAACGGCGCGATCGTACCGGACGCTGTGACGATGGTAGTGGGCATGCGTGGTGACATGAACTGTGACGGCGCGGTGGACTTCGGCGACATTAACCCGTTCGTGCTGCAACTGTCGAACTTCGCCGCGTGGCAGGCGACCTACGTCGGCTGCAACCCGCTCAACGGCGATATCAACGACGATGGCATTTACGGCGAAGGCTCCTTCGGCGACATCAACCCGTTTGTCGCGCTGTTGACGGGCGGCCCGCCGCCAGTCCGCGGGGATCTGAACTGCGACGGCACCGTGAACTTCGGCGACATCAACCCGTTCGTGCTGCAACTGTCGAACTTCGCCGCGTGGCAGGCGACCTACGTCGGCTGCAACCCGCTCAACGGTGACATCAACGACGACGGCATTTATGGGCAAGGCTCCTTCGGCGACATCAACCCGTTCGTCGCGCTGCTGACCGGCGGCGGGTAGCGATTCCGTGGGTGCACGAGGCTTGAACGCGCAACCCGGCACGGTGCACCCGAGGGCCCCTCTGCTGGGCCGCGGCCGGCAAAGGAAAAACTGGTAACAGAGAGGAGACCACAATGAAGACTCAGAGAGGCAGTCAGTTCATCCCCATGGTGGCATGCATCTTGCTTGTGGCATCCGCAGCAAGCCCGACCCCGGCAGACACCCCAACGGTGCTGTGGTCACAGACGTACGCAGGCCAAGGGTTTGCGGAAGGCTACGGGGTCGCGGTCGATGACAGCGGTGTCTACGTGGGCGGGACAACCTGGCCCGCCGGGGGCAAGTATGACGCCTTTCTCCTGCGGTATGACGGCGCAGGAAACATGGTCTGGGACCGTACCTGGGGCGGCTCAAACTATGATTTCGGCGGCCGCGTGACGCTCTTTGGCAGCACGGTGTACATGGCCGGCAACACGTACAGTTTCGCATACGATCCAGTCGGCGGTATCGAGTACGACGCGATCACGCTCAAGTACAGTAAGGACGGCGTGCTGGACACGTCCAACAGCCCCGATGGCTGGTGGACGCGCTTTTCGGGTGACTCCGGCTATTACGGATACGACTACGCAGGCAGCGTCGCCACGGATGAACTCGGAAACCTCTATGTCGGCGGCGACTCCGAGCGGTCTACGAACAACTGGTGGGCGTACGTGGAGCGCTACGACCCGGCCGGCGTCAAGCAATGGCACCAGCACTACGGCCAATGGGGCTACGGAACCAATTGCCGGCCGGGGCGCGCCACCTTGTCGGGCAGCAATCTATACTCCGTTGGCCGGTTCAACCCCGCGGGTGACAACCAGGTGCTGGTTTTGAAGTATGACACGGCCGGCACGCCAGTCTGGGCAATGTTGTGGGGCGCCGCCGGCACCTATGAGCAAGCTCAGGACGTGGCCGTATGGGGCAGTGACTTGTTCGTCATAGGATTCGTGGACAGTGACCTCCTGCTGCTCAAGCTGCATGACGACGGCCCTTCCGCGAGCTACGTCGCCAGCACCACGTTCGCCGGCCCGGGGAACGACGTGGGCTACGGGATCAAGGTGGAGAACGGCACGGTTTACGTCGCAGGTTCCACCATTGTCGGTAGCCAGACGGATGCCCTGCTGCTGGCCTACGACACCGACCTGAACTTTCTGTGGAGCTATTCCTGGGGCGAAACCGACAACGATAGCGCCAATGACCTCGTTGTCCGCGACGGCGTCCTGTATGTCGCCGGCACGCTCGGCAACGACGCGTTCATCGACGCCTACGCCGTGATCGGCGATTTGAACTGCGATGGCGTGGTGGATTTCCGCGACATCAACCCCTTCGTGCTCGCGCTAAGCAACCCGGCCGCCTACGAGCAGACGTTCCCGGAGTGCGACCTGCTGCACGGTGACATCAACGGCGACGGCAGCGTGAACTTTGGCGACATCAACCCGTTCGTCGCGCTGCTGACCGGCGGCGGTTGATCGCCAAGCCCTGACTCGGAGCGAAATCGGCCAGCGTCGGACCCTCGCGCCCGGCGCTGGCCTTTTCTCAGCGGTTTTTGCATTTCTTCATCGAAGATGGCCAGCGGAACCGGGCGGCCGACCTCGTCTTGAACGCGGCTGTCGGTCGGGCCGCGTATCGGGGGCGGTGTATCCCTCGGCCGCCAGGCAGTCGGCGAGCTGGTGCTTGAGCTGCACGATCCTGGGCGGGCTGACGCCCAGCGCGCGGGCCAACTTGGTCTGCCGGCTCGTCCCGTGCGTCTGGGCCAGCCAGGCGAACACGCGGCGGGCTTTGCGGCTGGCTTTCTGACGCCGCAGGATCGCCGGGTAGTCGAGGTCTTTTCGGCAGGCCTCCAGCGGCGGCTCGGACCGTTTGTCGGCCAGCACCTCGGACAGCGGCATGCGCACCTCACCCTCCGGCGTACGCATACGCCGCGGTTGGTCGAGCGAGACGACGCGCAGGCGGTGGCGGCGCTGGGCGGCGGGCGACAGCACGTCAGTGGTGCTAGTTCCGGCCAGCCGGCGGCCGGCGGCGTACCCGCGACCGAAGAACGAGACCAAAGTGAACGGCGTTAGCCTGGCCAGCACGCCGCGCGCGGCAGCGCTGACCGCGTACTTCCAGACCTGGGCCAGGATCTCGGCGAAGGCCTCGTCGCGCTGGCCACGCCGCAGTCGCCGGGCGAAGACTGCGGCCCGACTCGTAATCTCGGGCAGGTGCTGCTGAAACCACGCGTGGGCTGATGAGGACGGGGAGCTGGGAATGACACTCAAGGTGGACATCGGCGGTTCTCTGCGCAAACGGAGAGCCGCCCCGCGTGCGAGGCGGCGGACAAAGAGCGGCCACCGCCGGACGCCGGTACGCGGGCGGTGGTCGCACGTGGGGGGACTGCGAACGTGAGTTAGCTGCGGGGCCTCAATGGGTAATAGCGCCCGCGGGGCTCTGGGTTAAGCTCGGCCGTGCGGGCGGTGGATCATGCACTGCGAGGATGAGCTGTGGCGCGCGGGGCGCACGCCGGGGGGAAGAGGATGGGGTGCTACCGGTGGAGGCCTGGCGACGCGTTGGGCCCGGCTGCGCCGCGTTCTTAACAGAATCCCCGAGCGCGCCGCGGCTGTTTGGCGTCAAACAGTGTGGAGTGCAAGACGAGCAGTGAGGCGGCTCCCCAGCGGCAAAGATCGGCCAGCAAGAGGGTACGCCGTCAACCCGCCGTCGTCGAAGAAGCCCGTCTCCCAGGCGGCGACCAAGTGAGATTCACGGAATCGGCCGGTGAAAACCAACGCTTGCAGGCCGGACTGGCGATTCGCGCTTGCAGGCAAGCGACCGGTCTGCGTAAAATGCTGGTCAAACGCTTGGCAATTGAGCAATCTCGGCTGAAAAGCGCCCTGCGATGGCCGACGTGTACTGGGCGTGGGGCGCGCCCGGGAGGGGTGACGGGTGAGCGTGGCCCGACAACAGACACTTCTGCAGGACAACCCCGGCACACGCACCTGCTTGCTGGGGAACCTGGCCATAGTGCGCGGGGCCCTGGAGGCGGGAATTCAGTTCTTCTCCTGTTATCCCGGCACTCCCTCCTCCGAAGTCGGCGATACCTTTGCCCGCATCGCCAAAGACGCGGACGTCC
>CAZWYT010000105.1:0-12393 GCA_964638325.1 uncultured Planctomycetales bacterium | reverse complement strand
AGGTTCACCGAGTTGACGATGCACTTGCCGCCGGCGAGCTTGAGGCCGGCCTCGATCACCTCCGGCTGCGTGCTGTCGAGCATGAGCGGCGCGTTCAGGTCGCTGCCGAAGCGGTCGATCACGCGGCGCATATCGGCGACGCCGTCGCGGCCGACGCAGTCCACGCACACGTCCAGGACGTGGGCGCCTTCCTCGAGCTGCTCATTGGCCATCGCCACCAGGCCGTCGATGTCGCCCGCGGCCAGCAACCGCTTGAACTGCCGCGACCCGTTCGCGTTGCACCGCTCGCCCACGATGAGAAAGCTCGTCTCCTGTCGCAGCGGCACGGCGGAGTAAAGGCTGCTGACGGCGGGCTCCGCGACGACCTGCCGGGCGCGAGGGGCCAAGCCGCCGACGGCCGCGACGACGGCCCGCAGGTGCTCCGGTGTGGTGCCGCAACAGCCGCCCACAATGTTCACACCGTCCTCGACGACAAACTCGCGCAGCCAGCGCGCCAGCTCGGCGGGCATCAGCGGGAAATGGGGCCGGCCGTCGAAGACCTGCGGCAGACCTGCGTTCGGGAGGACGCTGAGATAGCGCGCGCAGTATTTCGACAGATGCCGGACGTGCTCGCTCATCTCCTGTGGCCCAGTCGCGCAGTTCAGGCCGATTACGTCGACTTCGGGGAAGGCCTCCAGTGCAGCGACGACCGCGCTGATGTCCGTGCCCATCAGCATCGTGCCGGTCGTCTCCACGGTGACCTGGCACATCAACGGCACGCGCCGGCGGCCCTGGTCGAACGCGGCTCGCGCCGCTGCGATGGCCGTCTTGATCTGGAGGAGGTCCTGGCAGGTCTCGACCAGCAGCACGTCGACGCCCCCGTCGAGCAGGCCGCGGATCTGCTCCAGGTAGCTGGCATGCAGCTCGTCGTAACTCACCTGGCGCAACGAGATGAGCTTGGTGCCCGGCCCGAGCGAGCCCGCGACGAACCGCGGCTGTGCTGGGGTGGCGCAGGCGTCGCAGGCCCGGCGGGCAATCCCGGCGGCCAGCACGTTGAGCTCATAGGTTCGGTCGGCCAGGCCGAACTCGGCCAGGACAATCCGGTTGGCGCCGAACGTGTTGGTCTCCACCGCGTCGCAGCCGACCGCCAGAAAGCTGCGGTGGATCCCCTCGACCACGTCCGGCCGGGTCTCGTTCAGGATCTCGTTGCAGTTCTCCAGCCCGCGGTAGTCCGACAGCGGAAGCTCCCGCGCATGCAAGCTGGTGCCCATGGCCCCATCAAACACCAGGACCCGGTCGGCCAGGCGTTGCAGCAGTGGCGAATCGTGCCCGGACATACGCGCCTCCGCGGCCCTTGCCAGCCGCCTTCAGTCGCGTATTATAGACCGTTTGCGACGAATTGCCCGGATGGGCCGCGCACGAGGTGGAGCCACACGGTGATGACGGCAGATGCGATCGACCTGGCCGCGTTCTTCGACCTGACGGACCTAACCCCCGAGACGCTCGAGCGGTACGCGGACGGCGCACACACTTCCTTCTCGGCGCTGGAGCGTTTCGACGCGCTGGCCAAGGAGTATCGGCAGCGCGTCGAGCGCAGCCAGGGAGACCCGCTGAAGCTGGCGCTCGCGCTGGCGATTCTCGGCCAGTACCGCGAAGCGCTGGAGTGGTTCGAGCGGGCACCCGGTTCCAAGGAGCGCCACTACTACGCGGCCCGCGCGGCACTCGCGTCGAACCAACCGGAGCGGGCGCTCGAAGAGCTGCGCCTCGCAGCCCGACAGGGGTGGGAACCCCTGGAGATCGATATCCGCAGCGCGCTCGCCCACGCTCGGGCCGGCGACCTGCTCGCGGCCGAAAAGCTGCTCCAGAAGCACGATCAGGACGGTCGCGACCGGGCCGACTGGTATTTCGCCCACGGGCTGCTGGCCAACGCCCGCGGGCAGCGCGAAGCCGCGCTGGAGTCGCTGGAGAAAGCCTTGACGCTCGACCCCGATCACCTGGAGGCCATGTTCTACTGCGCCCGCCTGTACGACCTGTGGGGCGCCGATGACGAGGCGCTCGAGCTGTATCAGCGCTTGGCGCTGCAACCCCGCGCGCATGTCAACGCCTTGCTGAATGCCGCCGTCGTCTACGAGGATGTCGGCCAGTACGACGAGGCCGCCGACTGCCTGCGCCGCGTGCTGCGCGCCTTTCCCAATCACACCCGGGCCCGCCTGTTCCTCAAGGACGTCGAGAGTTGCCAGCAAATGGTGATCGACGAGACCCGCGAGGAACGCGTCGACGCGCGCAGTCAGCTCCTCGACACGCCGCTGTCCGAGTACGAGCTCTCCGTCCGGGCCCGCAACTGCCTGAAGAAGATGAACATTGGCACGCTCGGCGAGCTGATCCGGCTGACCGAGGCGGAGCTGCTCGCCTACAAGAACTTCGGCGAGACCTCGCTGAACGAGATCAAGGCCCTGCTGGCGCGGAAGGGGGTGCGGCTGGGCATGAACCCCGACGAGATCGAAGTGACGACCGTCGACGAGAAAGCCCCGGCCCCGAAGGCCGCCCCCATCCCCCCCGGCCAGGAACCCGTGCTCGCCAAGCCCGTCGCCGAGCTCGAGCTCTCCGTGCGGGCCCGCCGCTGCCTCCAGCGCCTGAACGTCGCCACGCTCGGCGAGCTGGCCCAGTACTCCGAGGCGGACCTGCTGGCGACCCGGAACTTCGGCGTGACATCGCTCAGTGAAGTGAAGTCGCGGCTGGCGGAGCACGGACTCCAGCTCGCCCCCAAGCGCCACGAGTGAGCACCACCTTCACCTTCACGGTCGCCGACACGTGCGGCGCGGCGCGACGCGGGATCGTCCGCACGCCCCATGGCCAGGTCGAGACCCCCGCCTTCATGCCCATCGGAACGCGCGCCGCAGTAAAGGGCCTCTCGCCGGCGCAACTCCTGGATACCGGCTCGCAAATCCTGCTGGCGAATACGTATCACCTGCTGCTGCGACCCGGCGCGCCCGTGGTCGCGCAACTCGGCGGCTTGCACCGCCTGATGGGCTGGCCCCGCGCGCTGCTCACCGACAGCGGCGGCTACCAGGTGTTCTCACTCGCCGAGCTGCGGCGGGTCGATGACGACGGCGTGGACTTCCGTTCGCACATTGACGGGACCCTGGTGCGGCTGACGCCCGAGTCGGCGATCGAGATTCAGAACCAGCTTGGGGCCGACATCATCATGGTGCTGGACGAGTGTCCCCCGCTGCCCGCGGAGCCCGCGGTCCTCCGCGCGGCGGTGCGGCGGACCGTGGCCTGGGCGCGGCAGAGCCGCGCGGCGCACCGTCGCGCGGACCAGGCTCTCTTTGGTATCGTGCAGGGCGGGCTCGACCTCGACCTGCGACGGGCGTGCCTGGAGCAGCTCGTCGAGATCGGCTTCGACGGCTATGCGCTCGGCGGGCTGTCGGTCGGGGAGCCGCTGGAACAAATGCATGCCTTCGTCGAGACCTTTGCGCCCGAATTGCCCGCGGATCGGCCGCGGTACCTGATGGGCGTCGGAACGCCGCGCGACCTGGTGGCGGCGGTCGCGGCCGGCCTCGACCAGTTCGACTGCGTGCTGCCCACGCGCAACGGGCGAAAGGGGTACGCGTTCACCAGCCTAGGCGCCCGGCGGCTGCGGAATGCCTGCCACACGCTGTCCGACGAGCCGCTCGACCCGGCCTGTGACTGCTACACCTGCCGCAGCTTCTCCCGCGGCTACTTGCGGCATCTCTTCATGTCCGCGGAGGTCCTTGGAGGCACGCTGGTCTCGCTGCATAATGTCCACTTCTATCAAACGTTCATGCGGCAGATGCGCGACGCGATCAGTGCTGGGACGTTCGGGTCCTGGCGGCGCGCGTTCGAAGCCGGGCTGGTTGGCGCCGAGGCCGAGACAAAGGAAGAGTCATGATCACGCTGTTCAGTTTGCTGGCACAAACCGCTCCGACGACGCAGCCGGCACCGTCCGGTCCGGCCGATCTCCTTCGCAGCCCGCTGGTCCCGCTCATCCTGGTGGTGGTCGTGGTCTGGTTCGTCATGCTGCGCCCGCGCAGCAAGGAGCGGCAGCGCTATGAGCGGATGCTGAGCGCGCTGCAGAAGAACGACCGCGTGCAGACCGTCGGCGGCATGATCGGCACCGTCGTCGACATCCGGGACAACGTGGTCATCCTCAAGGTCGACGAGGCCAGCAACACCAAGATCCACTTCAACCGCACCGCCATCAAGGAGGTGCTCCGCGAGGCCCCGCCCGCCGACGAGAAAACCTAGCCGTCCGTTGAAAGACGGCTTCGAGCGCGCGAATCCATAGCGCCGCACCGCCGAGTCCGGCGCTGTTCGGCTGGTTGTTGCGCGGCAGAAACCGAGCCGGGCGGTCCTCCGCCCGGTTCCAACCGGCCCGGGGACGGGCGAGCTCCGCGCTCACCTGCGCGCGGGGGTTCCTCGTGGTGCGTATTATGGGCCGGCCCACTGGTCCGCTGACGACACGGTCCGGAAACTCCGCCGAGTCGAAGATTTCCTCGTTTTTGAGTGGAAATCCGCCCGCGTCAGTAACTATCTTTCCATTGACCCCACACGAACGCCAGGTTTGACCCACCCCCTGGTATCGGAACCTCGCCGACAAGAACATGAACCTCGCCACGTCGCGCCACACGGCGCAGGGAAAGGAGCCTGGCATGCTCACAAAGCCGCTCGCACTGGTGGCCGTCGTCCTCGGGAGCGTCGCTCTCGCGCAGGCCGACCTCGTGCAGACGTTCGCCGACTTCAATGCGGTGTGGGAGATCGGTGTCTCGGGTCTACAGTCCTCATACTTCGCAGATACCAAGATCGGCCGGCCGCTGACCGGTCCCATCACCAGCTCCGCCCTGCCCGTCTTCGGGCCCAATCGCGTGACGTATCCCAGCGGCGTCGGCCCGGTGCCCAGCCCCGGCGGCGCGGTCGGCCTGAACTTCGACCAGGGCGTGCTCGGCATGAAGCTGGTCGACGACAACGTCATCTTCCAACTTGCCACCGCGCTCAACCCGCAGACTGGCTACTACTACAGCGGCTGGCACACCTGGTACGGCCAGGGCGACCTCTTCGTGGACCTGGCAGATTGCGCCGGCGTCCGTCACTTCGCCCTGCTGAACACCTGGAGCCGCGACGCCAACGGCAATCCGATTTCGTTGAACGGCGGGCACTTTTCCGCCGCCCAGTCCTTCCATCTCACCGGCGGCGCCGGCGGGTCGAGCCTGGAAGGCCACTTGGTCCGACTCAACGCCGACAGCAACGTCACGCTGACCGGCGGTACGGGCGCCTACGGCCCGAGCAGCGCCCCGCTGGGTCTCGATCTGCGAACCAGTGCTTCGGGCGGCACCGACCTCGGTAGCGCGGGTTTGGTGCAGAGCTCCGTCCTCAACGCCGGCCGGACCTGGTACCTGCAAACGTGGAGCGTCGGCCGCGGCACGCTGTCCACGGACCCGACCTTCAACCTCGGCCTGCATGCGGCGCCCAGTTGCGGCAATGATCAGATCGGCGGGCTTTACAGCATCCCCGAGCCTGGCCCGCTGGTGCTCTTCGCAGCCGGCATCCTCTGCCGCGTCCTGCGCCGCGCCTGACAGTCCGGTGACAAAGGGACTGGCTCCCAGCGGCAGGCGGTTCTCGACCGCATGCCGGCGCCTCCAGCGAGGTGCCTGTCCCTTTTTGAGCGGTCTCCCAACCTACGCTCCTTCTCTGCTAAGTTCGACTTTCGCACTTTTTGAGGCCCACGCTGGGGCCTCTGCAAAACAAGACGAACCTCCGGCACCATGGGGGCGGTTTCGAGCAAGGAGGCTCGTGGCGGAACTTGTACCGTCTTTCCTGGAACTGGTGCAACAGGTGGCGTTCGTGTTTACCGTCCCGACGTTCGACAGCTTCGTGCTCGTGCTCGCCGGCGGAAGTGAGCGTCTTCTCCGGCTCCGGCGGATTGGGCGTTTGCGGGGTCATGTGCCACCTTCCCTCATTTCGGCGGCCGAGTTGCTTCGGAAGATTCCGCGTTCGTCAACGGCTTGATGATCGCCGAAAGCAGATCGGGCCGGGACGTGTACCGCTCCAGGCGCGCATACTTCGCGCCGTCCCGGTACGCCAGCTTGCACGTCCGGAAGTACTCCGCGTTCTCGACGAGCAGTTCCAGATCACCGGCGCCGTCTTTGCTTTCCGCGATGGCCGAGCAAAGGACGGCCGGCGAGAAACGTCGCAGATTGATCGCCACAACCTTCATGCCAGGCGCGACGCCGGCGCGCTCGGCCGGCTTGCCCGGCACGACATCCACGATCGTCCCGTCGTCCTTGATCAGCACACCGATCGAGGCCGTCAGGTCGGTCGCCTGCAACCACTCCTTGTCCCCAACTTCCTGGACCTTGCTCGGCGTCTCGGCATACACCAGTCGCCAGCCGCCGCGCTCGATGCCGCCAAGCGGCGCAGCCTCGGTGGTTGAGCCGACACGCTGCGTCAGCAAAGTCGCCCAGTCGTACGGCGCAACGGCGTTGAGGTCGGCGACCACGTCATCGAAGGTGTACGGCCTGACCTCCGGCTGGCCGCCCGTGCCGCCGCAGAACCGCCGGCAGAAATCGTCGAGCGAGCGCTCCCCCTTGGTCTGCTCGCGGATGATGCAATCCACTTCCAGCCAAATCAGAGCGCCCTCCGCGTAGATGTCCCACGACGAGCGCC
This sequence comes from uncultured Planctomycetales bacterium, assembly GCA_964638325.1. GTDB lineage: Bacteria > Planctomycetota > Phycisphaerae > UBA1845 > Fen-1342 > JALHJL01. The sequence continues at coordinate 5,730 of CAZWYT010000105.1, read as the reverse complement.
GCCACGCCGCGCCGTCTGACCGGGCCTGGAAGAGCAAGTGCTCCGCCGCGGCGGCATCATCCAGCGGCCGCCACGTCCGTCCGGGCGAGTTCTGCATGCCGTTGGCCGTCAGCGCCAGGTTGTCCCGCGAATCCTCCGGCGAGCACAAGCCGCTCCGCGCCGCCAGCACCCAACCCAGGTACTCCGTCAACCCTTCGTAGACCCACAACAGGCGGGTGCGCTGCGGTTGCTGCAAGTTGTCGTTCACCATGTCCCGCGGCCGCCGGTACTTGCCATTCCAGGAATGTGCGAATTCGTGCGGCAGCAGGAAGCTATACGCTCGGAAGACCTCCTCATCGATGAGCATACGCTCGGGGGCCCGATTGTCGCTCGATTCGTGGTGCTCAAGGCCCATATGGTTGACATGGTCGCTGAGCGTGAGCAGGAAGTGATATGACGTGTAGTGCCGCGTGCCGAATAGCGCCCCAGCTTCCGAGACCAGCCGGTCGAACTTGCTTTTCAGCGCCGGGTCGAGCTTGAGTGCTTCCGGGCTGTCACTGGCGATATGCAAGTAATGCGACGTACCATCCGGCGGGCCGATCGGAACATCCTGCAGGTGCAGCGCAAACAGCACCGGCGAGTCCACCAGCGTTTCCAGCGACACGGGCGAGAAGCTCCGCGTGTTGCCGTCACACGCTGCGACCGGCAGTGCCGTCGCGACCTTCCAGCCGCCCGGTACGGTCAGCTCGGCCGCGACCCACAGATCACGCACCGGCCGGCCCTGCGGATACAGCACGAGCTGGTGCCAACTGATGATGCCCAGCGTGGCCGTGCTGGCAGGGCTGGCGGTGAAGGTCCCCGACGAATCAGCCGGGGTGAGCAAATCCAGGGTGACCACGATCTCCCGCGCCTCCGCCGGGACATCGCAGTGAAAGGTGTACATGTCCGCGTCGTCACGGTGCCAGGGCACCGTTTGTCCCGCGGCAGTGAGTTTCAATCCGGCGAGATCCGTGATCGTGCCGTAGGGCCCGTGCTCGCCGGGAACCCATTTCGGATAGACCAGCGTCAGCGGCCCCGGGGTCACGGGGATCACCATGCGCGCGTGGAGCACCTTGCGCGGGGCATCGCGGGCGTCCACAAAGAGCTGGATCGTCGCCGGTTCGTCGCGCTGTTGGGCTCCCGCCAGTCCTAAGATCGACAGCAGCAGGGCGGCCGGGATGGTCCGCGACAGCGGGTTTCGCAGGTGCAGCATGGTTGTGTACATCGGAAAGCTCCTGGTGTGGTCACTCGAACCGTCTATCAGAATTGCGCTGCACTATCGCAGCCGCGTCATGGCGTCTCCGCCCGTCCATTGCCACCGGGGCCGCCTTGAGTCTTCGGCCGGCTGGTCACGCTATCCTTCACTGGTATCCACGACGGCCACGTGGGGTCGGCGCAGAGACGCTGGAGCCAAACCTCGGCCCACAGGGGCAGCCACACCGCGTCGCCGCTAAAGAACCTGAGACAATTCCCGGGCTCCTCGAGGGCGCTGAACTGCGCCGCGGCCCCGGCGCGGTCGCCATCGGCCAGCCGGGTCAAGCCGATCAAACAAAGGACCCAGCGGCGGTCGGACCTCCTGGTCGCTGCGTCCACCAGCGCTTCGTCGGTCATTCTACAGCGCCCCCTGGACCCACCACCCTCCCGGCTTCGTCCACGCTGGGCAAGCCAGCGGCGTCGCGGCCGACCGCTGCCGCCAATGCTGGACCAGGATCGTCCCCATCCCGCCGGAACCGTCGCTTTGCCTACCGCTCTGCCGTGTTACGTTCTTTCAATCCCGTCCGAATCGCGGCCGCTCGTCTGGCCGCGATTTCCGCCTCGAGCTGGCGACAGCTCTATCGCACGGGCTCGGCTCAGCCCGACCACGGGACCCTGCGCGAGTCGTAACCGAGCCATGGCTCATGCCGTGCGGCCTCTCACGCCTGGCCGACGTGTTCAGTATGCACGGCTCATTGCAGCAGCCCCGGCGCAGGAGGTGGAGCGCGTAACTCCTTGCGAATCAACGAGGACGGAGTTTTCGGGAGGGACAGCGGGGCGGGCTACCACACGGGAAGCCCGGGTGGGGGGAACCGGTTCTCGTTCTCCGCCTCACGTACGCGAGCCACCCAAGCTTCGTGCCCTGCTGTGGCCTCCGCAAGCGTCGAGTAGCGTTGCCATTCATCGGCCAGCCATCCGTCCTTGACCCGGGTCTCGAAAAGCAAAGGTGGGTCGACCCGGGACAGAGTCATATTCATGGCAAGAAAGACCGTCGAAACCGTGCCGTATGCGAGTTTCGTGCAGGCTATGCAGCGATCGGCCGCAGAGTGGCTGTACCACTCGGCCCACTTGGCGTAATCCGGCTCTTCAATCGCTTGGCCGTCGCGCAGAACGTAGTAACGACCCATCGCAAACCGCCTTTCCTTCCTGGTGCGAGTGTATCGCTCGGCTTCGGCTTTTCCAAGCGGAAGCCCCTTCGGCCGGTTGGCGCCAGGCCAAGCTGTGCCGCGCGGATCTGCGTCTGCCGCTGCGGCCAGCCACGGAGGAAGCGATAATCCTCACTAGCTTTGCCAACGAAGTTCCAGAGCCCGCTCCAGATCGGAAACATGAAAGATGCCCAGGGCCTTACCGGCCTCCGGCAGTGCACTGGCGTATATGTAGTCGATATTGATGCCGGCCAGGGACAAGGTGCGCGCAATGCCGGCAAACCCGCCCGGGTCGTTCGGCATCTCCAGCGCCAGGCATCTTGTGCTCTTGTAGGTCGCCCCGCACTGCGACAGCGCCTCTTTCGCCAGCTTCGGGTTATCCAGCACAAGCCGGACACCGCCAGTGTCCGTGCTATCGAGAACCGTGATCGCTCGAATACTGATGCGGTGGTCGGCCAAGTGCGCACACAGGTCGGCCAGGATGCCGGGTCTGTTCTCCAGGAAGACTGTGATCTGCTCCACTTCCTCGCACCTGAAACTCATGGAGTCACCTGACCCTTTCTCATTGACCAGCCCAGACACCTAGGGGGCTCAGAAAAGCTCGTCCAACTCGCCGGCTCCTCCGCCGGGCAACTCCCCGTAGCGCTGGAGGTGCTGTTGAATCAGTTCGCTTTCACGCTTGGTGTACATGCGCTCCTCTTCCCAGAGAAAGAAGCGCGCCTCGGTTCGCGATTCGAGCTCGGCCAGAAGATGCGCCTGGACGTTGGTCACGCCCTTGATCCGCGTGGGTTTCTTGCCAACGTCCGCGAGGATCACCACGCCTTCAACCGCCGGCACCCGCTCGGCATTCGTGCGGTTGAACTCCAGCCAGCGCTCCGGTGGCAGGGCAGGCGGCGCGATTCTCAGCCGCAGGTCGCACTGCAAACAACGCCTGGCCTCGGAGATGGCTGCCTGGGGCAAATAGGTCCCCTCGATTTCCCGGAAATCGGTGCAGCGCTCTGCGGGCACCGCACAGGGGAATGGCACCCGCGGCCGCGGGGCAAACCCCTCCTCGCGCCCGATCCAAGCACTGGGGGGCGCGCGGTCCGCGAGTTGGACGGACACCTCGCCGTCCCCGCCCAGGTAGCGGTCGATCCGTTCGGCGGCCGCCCGCCCGGAAGCCACGGCATGCACGACCGACATCGACCCGCCCGCGATATCGCCGGCCCAGAAAACGCCGTCTTGCTCGGCCGGGATGTCTTGCGGCGCGGCCTGCCCGATGGCCAGGATCACCGAGTTGGCCGCGACCGTCGTTCTTTGCTGCTCGTCGAAGACCGGGGCGAAGTTACGCTTCTCATCGAATACCGCCACGCACCGCCGAAACTCCACGCCGCTCACCCTGCCTTCTATGCCGTGGATGGCCGCCGGCCCCCAACCGGGGTTGACTTCGATCCCCTCGGCCTCGGCTTTGGCGATTTCATGGGCGTGGGCCGGCATTTCGGCCCGGCTTTCCAGACAGAAGAGACGCACGGCGCCCCCGGAAAGCCGGAGTGCGGTCATGGCGACGTCGAGGGCGACATTCCCGCCGCCCACGACGACGACCTCGCGGCCGAGCTCAAAGGTCTGGCCGGCCTTCACCGCCCGGAGGAATTCAAGTCCCCAATGTACGCCGGCCGACTCGCTGCCTGCGAGCGTGATCTTCTTGGCCGCGGGCAAGCCCACGGCGATGAGCATGGCGTCGAAACCCTGGCGCAACAGCTCGGCCATTGCCGCGCCCGCGCCCAAGCGGCAATCGGTCCTGACCTCCACACCCAGCTTCCAGATGGCGACGAGGTCCCTTTCTAGCACGGCCCGGGGAAGGCGGTATTCAGGAATCGAAAACGCCGGCATGCCGCCCGGTGAGCTGGCGGCCTCGAAAACGGTGACGGCGTGGCCCTTGAAGCGCAGGAAGTAGGCCGCGGCCAGTCCCGCCGGACCGCCGCCAAGCACGGCAACCTTCTTACCATGCGCAGGGATCTCCACGAGCTCCTTGAGCAAGACCCCGTCAGCGGCCGCGAGCGCGAACCTCTTCAGCGCGCAGATGGCCAGCGGATCGTCGATTGGGCCGCGGCGGCACTCGCCTTCGCACTGGTGGAAACAGATATGTCCCAGGACATTGGGGAGCGGGAGTCTCTCCCACACCAGCGCCGCCGCCCGCCGGAAATCACCGGTGGCGACGGCTCGAATGTAGCCCGGCACATCGACACCGGCCGGGCAGGTGTGGACACACGGGACCAGCCAGTGCTCGCGAGCGCCGGGGCGTGAATCCTTGTCCGTCAGGCATCCGGTCGGGCACACCTCAACGCAGGCCCCACAGAACTTGCACGCCGATGCGAGCAGCGTCGGGGCCACGCTGCCGACGACCAGCCGGCCTTCCTGATGAGCGATGCCGAGGGCGGCCACGCCGCGCACCTGGTTACACATGCGGACACAGCGCGCGCAGTCGATGCACAGGTTGAAATCGCGGGCGAACAGCGGCTCGTCGCGCAGCGCGGACAGGCCCGCCGGCCGGTACCGCGGCGTCTCCTCCTGGATGCCCACGTACTCGGCGACTTTGCGCAGCTCGCAGTTGTGGAACTTACTACAGCAGCGCTCTTCCTTGGGGACATTGGACGAGCACGTCTCCAGGCTGCAACCTTCGCGCTGCGCGCAGGTCAGGCAGGCGTGCGGATGGCGGGCCAGAATCTTCATCAGATTCGCGCGCCGGAGGCCGGCGAGCATTGCGCTCTGCGTCTGAATCGACAGGCCGGGCGCTACCGGCGTCTGGCAGGCGCGGACCGGCTCGGGCTGGCCCGCGATCGTGACCACACACAGTCCACAACCCTCCAGGACGTGCACTTGCTCCGCGGTTGCCGGCTGGTCTTCATAGCGCGTCGGGCCGCGGAAGACTTGCGCAGCCCGAGGCAAATCGCAGAAGGGCGGCAGATCCAGATGATTGCACAGGGCGGGGATGTAAACGCCATTCGCCGCCGCGGCGGCAATCAGCCGCGTACCCTCCGCAGCGGCGCACGTCTTGTTGTCGACTGTGAATGTGATCATGCGCATTGCGTTTCCAGGCCGCGGTTCACCGGGGCCGGCATCATCTACCAGGAATGGGAAATGGCGGCCGGCTTGCAGGACTGGACGCATGGCAGGGGCGGGCGATCGTGGTCCGGCTTGCACGGGGCACAGGTGTACTTCAGCTTCTTGCGCTGCTCCTCGGTCACCCGCGCAACCAGCTTCTCGGACAGCGGATCATAAGGGTCCTCGCCGACCATGAAAACGCTGGCGGGGCAAGCCGGCACGCAGTCCCCGC
>CAZWYT010000104.1:0-12597 GCA_964638325.1 uncultured Planctomycetales bacterium | reverse complement strand
AGTACGTCCGGTGGTGTGGGAGGACGGGGGCCGCGAGGCCCCCTCCTACCCGATTTGGCTCATCCAGGAAAAACGGATGCGATAGGCGACGGGATGCCGCAGCGTCTGGCCGGCCAGTGGCCGCAAGCGGGCGCTCTCGAAGACCGCTGCTGGACACAGCCAGAAGCCGCGTCGCCCCAACGGGGGATTTCACCGATCCTTTCGAACGCCTGCCTGCACCGCGCCCGGCGGTTTAGCGCTTCACCTGGCGCAGATCCTTCGACGGTCGCACAACGTAGCGCTCAAGCTGCCCGTTCGACAGGCACAGCAGGGGCGCGGGCTGCCCGGGCTGTGCCGCGGCCACGTATACGAGCTCGACCTGCCCGTCCAGCTCGCGTTGCGCGATCAACCGGCCGCCCTGGTCGAGAACAAAGAGCCGGCCCTGCATGTCTGCCACGCCGTACGAGTTTTCCCCCCGTGGTTCCTGAACATACGTGGTCAGCCCGATCGCGTACTCCACCGTGCCATCACCGTCCAAGTCGCCCGCCGCGGCGCAGGCCATCGCGCTGGTCTTTTCCGGCAACGGGGGCGAGAACGTCCACAAAATCTCGCCTTCGGGTGAGTAGAGGCGGACCAGCGAACGCTGTTGGGGCAACCCTTGGGAGACCATGCCGAATCTCGTCCCAGCGCAAAGCCAGCACATCTCCCCGTCAATGTTGACGCCGCGCACGGTCTGTAGGGAAGTCTGCTGAAGACCGTGCAGCCGCACTTGCTTGATCTCGCTGGTCGTGGGCTTCACCACGGAGAGGCCGCCGCTCCAGTCGGGGAGAATCAGCTCCGCCTCGCCGTCGCCGTCCACGTCCTGCTCGCTCATGTTGTAGCGCGACCCGTTGACGATCTGGGTCGCACCGGTTTCGAGGCGCTCGTCAGCCGGTCCTTCAGGGGGGATTTGGAGCAGCAACCCGCTGCTCTGGTCGGAATCGCCGGCCTGGGCCCGGCGCGCGGCCAGCTCCTCGCCGGTGTAGAGCGGCTCGGCCTTGCGCAGCCGGTCCAGTTGCCGCCCCACGGTCGCGCGCGCGTCCGTCGGCCAGGTTGGAAAGGCTTCCGCGACGATGCCTTGCGGATCGACCAGGAACACCGCCGGCAGGGCCGTTACGTGCCAGCGCTCGGCCAAGTCGCCCTCCCGATCCAGAACCTGGCGCCAGCGCGCCCCGGCCTGCGCCAAATCCCGCCGCACCGCGGCTTCACCCGCCGGCCCGTTGCGATTCACGCCGATCACCAGCACCGGCGGCTGCGCCACCTGCTCGGCGAAGTACTGCAGGTCGCTCAGCAGGCGCTGCACGTCCGATGCCCAGGTGCCCCAAAAGGCCACGAGAGCTGGGCGACCACGCTCGGATGCCAGGTTGAATTCGGGCCCGTTGAGCGTCGGGCCGGCGAGTGTGGGGGCGGTCTGCCCCAGCAAATCCAACGGGTTGCTGATGCGCTCGGGCGCGGATCCCAATGTCTCGACCTTGCGGGCCACGCCCGGCTTGAACGCGAACGCGGCGGTATCGATATCGCCGCCGACCTGCACGTCCGCAAACGTTAGCACGACTTCGGCCCGCTCGATTTCCGGCTCATCGGCGAGCTCGCCCTTGGCTTTCGCGTCCGCACGAGTCGCCTCGGTTAAGTCCAGCCGAAACTCCTCGAAAAGCCGCGTTTCATCGTTGATGAACGCGGTGAACGGAACCAGGCCCTTGGCCAGCGACGCGGGAAGCTGCAGCCGGCCTGTGAGGCGCCGGCCGGACCGTCCGTCGCGCGTGTCCGGTTCCAGGCCGCTGACCTCCGCGATCGACAGGGCTTCTTTCGGAGACAGCTCGCGCATGGTCAGCAGGGTAGCCAGGGGGTGTATACCGAGGGCGGCCGCAGCCTGCGGGCTGGACTCGTTGGGTGCAAAAACCCGCAACAAGTCGGCGCCGCCTCCCACCGTGTACTGCCGGGCGCTGGGCAGATAGCGCGTCAGGTGCAAGCCGTCGTAGTACGCGTGCAGGGTGTCCGACTTCGACACGAGCCGGTCGGGAGCCGCAAAGACCAGCGTGCCCTCGAGCTGCCCGCGTTGCGGCTCTTGCTCGCCCTTCTGGGTCAGGCGCGCCTCGTAGCGGAATGCGTCCCGGTAGCTGTTGAGGCTCCGGTAACGGTTGGCCGTAGCCTCCAGAGCCTCCAGCGCCGCGGGCAAGTCGTGGGGAACCGTGGCGACCCCCTCAAGCGGCTGAAGGCCTGGCGGCGCAGGCCTGGTCTCGGTTTTGATGGCGCTCGCCACACTGGCAATCGGGCCCCCTGGCTCTGCCTGGACCTTCTTCATCCTCTTGATTTCGCGTTCGATGGTCTTGGCGAAGTCCGGGCCGCGTAAGTCACGGGCCGCGACCTTCCCATCCGCCCCAATGAGGAACGTGGCTGGAATGCCGCCCACGCCGTACAGGTTGGCGAGCGGTCCCTCGTCGGCCTTCTCGGCCCACACTTGCGTCCAGCTCATCTTCTTCTCGGCGGCGAACTTGCGGGCCGTATTCGCCTCGCGATCGAAGCTGACGCTCACGACGGTCAGGCCATCGGTCGCGAACTTCTCATACATCTTCTTGAGGTTGGGCAGCTCGGCGATGCAGGGGGCGCACCAGGTCGCCCAGAAATCCAGCAGGACGACCTTGCCCCGCAGTTCGGAGAGCTTGAACGCGGTCCCGTCCAATGCCGTCGCCTCGAAATCCGGGGCTACGCTACCGGGCTGAACCGACTGCACCTTGACCTTGGCAATGTCCCGCAGCAGCGTGCTCTGCCCGACCGGCAGGGCGATCTCCTGGGACCAGGAGACATCCTTGGGCCCGGCGCCTCAGCCAGGCACCAGGCGTTTCGCGTGTCGCAACAATTCGAGCTTGTGCGTGCCGGGCGGGACGCCGCCCAGCTCGTACTTCCCCGCCTCGTCCGTGAGTGCCCCGATCACCAGGCCGTCGGACGTCTTGACCATGACGTTGACCGCGGCCAGGGGCTTCTCGTCTACACCCGTGATCGTGCCGGACACGGCGGCGCCGTCCACGTTTTCCAGCACGACGTCCGAAGTCGCACCCGGGGCCAGCGCCACCACGCGCTCGAAGAGCGTGGGCTGATAGGACAGCTTCATGACCGAAGCCGAGGCGGTCACCTTGTACTTCTGGCCGCCGGGGAGTGGCCCGATGCGCATCGGCTTACCTCGGGAGCCGCGCCACAGCAACGGGCTGCTGAAGGACACCCGCTCGGTCTCGGGGTTCTCGGTTCCAGATGTGCCGGTCGCCTTAGCCGGTTCGGCCGCCGGAGTCGTGGGCGCCAGCGCCACGGCGAGCCCGACCCGCAGCGACTTCGCGGTCGCGCGCGGCGGGGTCACATTGAGGAAGGCCGGTTGCTCGAGCTCAAGTTTCAGCGGCGCAGCGCCGCTGAAGTCCTGCGGGCAAACTCCGGTCCGCAGCGCGTAGCCGGACTCCGGTGCGCCAGCGACCACCGTGCAGGGCTGGTCCGAGACGGCGAAGCCGGCCAAGGTGAACCGTCCCGTGCTATCGGTAACGGCCTCGCTGAAATGCTGCGAGTTCGGCTTGGCGAAGAATTGCAGAACCGTATCCCGGTCTCCATTACCGGCGAGCCCCTCTTCGCTGAAGTAGATGTACCCCTTCTCGCCCTGGGCCATGGCGACCGGCACGCCGGCGGCCGGGCGCCCGTCCTCCTTGAACACGACGATCCCCTCGAGCTTGTTCGCCTGACGCTCGTCACTTCGGGCCGGCACGACGGCCAGCAGCGCCAGGCCGAGCGCGACAAGCCCACAGGTCCTCAGCCACGTGGTTCTCATGCTCCAACTCCTTCAGAAGGTATTTTCCGGCGCGCAGACGTTTGGCCTGAGTCCGGGGCGGCGCGTTCAGCCGCGCCACGGTGAACCTGCCTGGACTTGAGCAACACACCCTTCCAGTCCCCCGGGGCGCGCCCGCACAGTCGGCGGCCGCTGGCAATCAGTTTTGACAGACCTGACCGACTGCCGTCTGCGCACACCAGCCGCATTTTACCGCGCCGGTCATCGTTGGGATGCACCCACGAATCCGCCGCCGTTCCAGTCGGGGAGAATCAGCTCCGCCTCGCCGTTGCCGTCCACGTCCTGTTCGCTCATGTTGTAGCGCGACCCATTGGCGGCCTGGGAGTCGGCGACCACGTGCCAGCGCGCAGCCAAGTTGCCCTCCGGGGATCGCGAACTTGGCGGAAGCACGCCGCGGGCTTCGCCTATTTCCGCCGCACAGCAGCTACACTCGCCGGTCGCGGGCGTGCCCCGCTACCGAGTCCGCGCCGCCAGAGTGGACATCGCAGAGAACCGCGGCGGCATAACGTTACCCACCGGTCAGCAGCGCCACGAACGGGTTGATGTCGCCAAACGACGGATAACTCCCGTCCCCATTGATGTCGCCGTTGGTCGGCGGGCAGCCCGGGTAGGTCTGCAACCAGGCGCCGTAATCCGACAAGTAGAGCACGAACGGGTTGATGTCGCCGAAGTCGACGTTCCCATCGCAGTTCAAATCGCCCAGGGTGGACTAGGTGATCACGTTCGTGAAGATGTCCGAGTCGCCGTTCTGGGTGGACGGGTAACAGGGATACACGCGGTTGGCGCCCACGCCCAGGCCGAGGTAGTCGCCCATGAACTGGCCCGGGCTGCCGCCATCGTTGTAGCTGTCGAACGGCGCCGGCGTCAGGCAGTACTCGCTCCACGTGGCGCCGCCGTCCTGGCTGCAAGTGTAATAGGCGTCAAACCACCCGTGTATGTCGCTATCGTTCTGGACCGTGCGGCGGGAGTCGTACGACACCACGTGCAGGCGGCCCACCTGGTCGACCTCGATCCACGGGAAGAACTGGTCGCCGGGCGGCGTGCTGTCGCCGTTGATGATGACCGGAGTCGTCCAGCTCGTACCCTGGTCGGTGGACTTGCAGAAGTAGAGGTCCAGATTGTAATTACCGCCACTGTAGCTCGTGGTGTCGAAATAAATGCAGTACAACGTGCCGCTGGTCGGGTCGACGGCGAGATAGGTCAGCTCCGGTATGCGAAAGTCCCCCGGGATACGCGAGCCGGAATAGAGGTCCCATGAATCGAGGCGCGTGGCGATGTTGTGAGTGGTAAACGCTGTGCCGCCGTTAAGGCTTCTCTTGAGACGCACGCCGTAGTTGAGGTCCCAGTAGGCCACGTAGAGCTCGCCGTTCGGGCCGACCCGCGGCAGAAACCCGAGTCCTACCCCGAGCGAAACGGGGCCGAGCCACGTGATTCCCATGTTCGTCGAACGCAGACATCCGTTGTTGTATGTGATGTATACTGTCGTCTGGTTGGGATCATTGTAGGCTCGGCCGGCCGCCATCCACCCCTTGTCCGCCCCGCCGTCGAGGCACGCCATGACGGGCAGGCCGAAGCCCACCTGGCCCGGGATCTTGCGGGCCACGAAGATGCCGCCGTTGTAGGCGAACGAAATGGCCCCGACCCACAGCGTGCCTGTGCGTTGGTCGTAGCAGGTCATCGGGTCGCCTTCCACGGTGGTCTGGTACGGTAGCGGCGGACGCAGGACGTAATCGACCCACGTGTTGCCACCGTTCAGGCTTACGCCCACGCCCATCCGGACGGCGCCCGAGCTGCCTTGCTGGCGCCAATCATTCCAGGCCCCGACGACTTCCAGGGGACTGCCGTCGAGCGACGCCATGGTGGTCTCGTTGGCTGCATAAGTACCGCCGCCGGAGTCCATACGTACTTGCGGGCCGACGGCCGGGGCCAATCGCGACCCCGTACGCGGCGTGACGACGTCCTGGCCGTTAAGCAGCGGCACGAGCTGGACCGGTACGTCGGCGCCGAGTGCCCCCGCCGTCCGGTAGTGCTCCCATGCCGCCGCGCTGTCTCCCGCGTAGTATGCGAGCACGGCCAGCCGTGCGTGCACGTCCCCGTTGTCTGGATCGAGGCTCAATACCGTGTGATACTCCGCCACGGCCGCGTCGCGCTGGCCCAGCCGGTTGTGCAGCTCCGCCAGCAGGTAGTGCAACTCAACGGAGTTGGCCGCAAGGTCCAGCCCCGTGCGCAGCGCCGCCAGCGCTTGCTGGCTCAGCCCGCCCTGATACATGAGCACGCGCGCCAGCCCCGCGTAAAACTCCGCCTTGTCCGGCGTCATGATCACGGCCCGGGTGAACGTAGCCAAGGCTTCGAGCTGGCGGTTGTCCGCCAGCAACGCCAGGCCGCGGGCGTACTCGGCCTCGGCGGCGGCGACGTCGCCGCGCCCCGGCACCGTGGCACCAAAAGCTTCATCGACCTCAACCCGGCCGGTGTCGTAGCGCAGGCCACGCATCGCGCGCCGTTCGCGCTCGCGGCGCCAGTCCGGTGACGCTGTGCCGGCCGCGGCGCCGTGGATGACGGATGTAGACGATAGGGGCCGTGCGCGATTCATCTGGCAACCAAAGAGCATCGCGGCGGCGCAGACCCCGAGCAGAAACCACTGTAAGCGTGCCATGTCTCGCTCCCTCTCTCAGGTAAGCGGCTGCAGCGCACCCCAGGTTGGTAGGGCAACCGCAACGCGCGGTCCGCTGCCGACCACCCCCATTGTACCATTTGATCCGGTTGAACAAAACGGCGATTGGTGCTGATTCCCGATGCCGCCCGTGCGCATTCCCAGTGACTTCGACAGCGGCATCACCGGCATCGTGCTCGTCGGGCCTCAGTGCCGAGTGATCGGGCCGAACACGGGCCCCGAATGGGAAGCCAAGCCGCCGGCGGCGACCGCCGTGGTGAAGACGGCGGGCGGCCTGCGCGTGGTAACGCGCTTCACGTCCCACGCCAACGGGGAGTTCGGCCAGCCCGGGTACCCCGGCCATGAACTCTTGGCGCCACAGCCAGTTTCGCCCGGCGCATTCCCCATCGGGACGCCGCAGAGCGTGCAGGTCGAGGCCGGGGAGTTCACGAACGCCACCATCCACTACGACACGGGGATCCGTTAGCTCGCCTGGTAGCCGGTGGGGCAGGCCTGTGGCCTGCCTTGCCAGGTGACGGAACCCGGCATGGCCGCCATTCCCGAACCGGGAAGGGCCCCTCGCAGTCGTTTGGAGTTGTGCTCGCGGCGCGAGTGCGGCCGGCTTCTCGTGCGGAACAAATGCGGCGGCGGCTCTTGCGGGCCACCCTGCGGCGTGTCACGCTGCGCACGTGTGACGGGCAGAATTCGGCCGTGTTTTCACATCAAGGAGCCACACTATGGCCACGTACGTGATTCTCAGTAAGCTGGCAGCGGACGCGATGAAGGACCCGAGCGAGTTCCGCAAGCTCGCCGACGCCGTGTCGCAGAAGATCAAGACGGAGTGTCCCAGGGTGCACTGGAAGGACAGCTACGCACTGATGGGCCGCTTCGACGTGGTCGACATCGTGGAGTCGGACAATCCAGCCGACGTGGAGAAGGCCGCGCTGCTCATCCGCTGCTACGGCCACGCGACGACCGAGACCCTGCATGCGACGCCGTGGAAAGAGTTCATCACAAAGATGTAGACCTGGTCACCCCGGTCGTGACCGCCGAGCTCAAGCCCCCATCCCGATCGCGAGCCGCTGGCTGGCGACGCTGGACGGGGCACCCGCGCCGGGCGTCAGGGGCTGCTCGCCCGCGGGTCAGGTTCGCGCGCGTGTCTCTCGTCCGGCTCAGCGCTGCGTGCGGCGCGTCAGCGCGGAGGCAAAGCCGGGGCCCAACTCGCAGCCAGAGACCCGTTGAACCCAGAGGATCACCGGCGGCGCGAGCCAACGGGCGACACGCAGCAAACCGGCGCGGCCATGTGCTGAACGCCGGTGTGGTCAGACGCCTTGCACGTGCTCGTGCGGTGCGGCCACATAGACCTCTTTTGCCCCTTGCCTGAAACACAGCGGCTGTGGTAAGAATGCACGAGGCAAAGCGGGAGTGGAATGCTTTGGACATGAGAGGAAAGAACGCCCAACGCGAAGCGGTGCTCCTCTTCGGCATCGCCAGATTGTGCCAAACCCGTATCAAGTTTTTATGAAGGGAGTGAGCAACATGTCCCGGTCTGATCTTCTCGCGTCTGTCGGCTGTGCCGCCGCTCTGGCCCTCGCTTCCATTCTCGCCTGTCGCCCACCGGCCGGCGACGGAGGCGGCAATCAGGACAGCAACGATGTGACCACGGACGGAAGCTCGAACGGTGGGGGCAATGGCGGCACAAACGACAACGGGACGGCGGCCGATGACCAAGACGACGGCGGCGTCCCGGCGGAGCGCCTCCAACCCGCCGACTTCACCTACGAAGGGGCCTTCCGGCTGCCCGCCGAGTTCAACTGGGGGGCGCGCGGGCTGTCCTATTATCCCCTCGGCGACGGCGGCGCCGGCTCGCTGCTCGTAACCGGCTTCGAGCTCGTGACCGACCCGGCGCACCCGGGCGAGTCGTGTTGGGACCCCGCGTGGAATTGCCAGGCCTTTTACGGCGAGGTGGCGATCCCCCCGCCGGCCCGCGAGGCAAACTGGGAGAACCTGCCGGCGGCGACGCTGCTGACTCCGCTGACGAGCTTCGATGGCGGCTTGGCGGCGACCGTACACCGCGAGTACGTCTTCGTCGACGATCTGGAGTATGTGCCGCGGCGCGGCTCGCAAACGCAGGACAAGCTGTACGGCTCGCTCGTCCTCTGGTACGCGGAGGGGGTGGCCGGCGAGGCAACCTTCCCCACCATCTGGATGGCGAACCTGGATGGCACAGGCGCGCGGGGCATGTTCCACGTCGGTCCGGACGAGACACCGTTCCACGGCCGGAAGATGGGCGCCTACCTTTTCTCCGTGCCCACGTGGTACGCGGATGAGTACCTCGGCGGGCGCACGCTGGTCACCGGCCGCTCGCGCGGCACGCCGGTGGACGCCACCGAGCCGGTGACGACCCGCGGCGGCTCGCAGGGGCCTACTTTGTTCGCGTTCCAGCCCTGGGACAGCGACAGCCCGACGGGGAATCTGGATGCGTTGCCCATGCTCTATTACCGCGTAAGCTTCCCCGGCTGCGGCGGACCCAACGTGGGCGACCCCAACGAGTGCGACTACCCGGGCTTCACGATGTGTGACGACTGGTCCGGCGGGGCCTTCGTTGACGACGGGATCCAGCGGGCCATCCTGTTGCTCGGCTACAAAGGATTGGGTCCGAACTGCTACGACGAGCCGCCCGTTAACTGCCATGATCCCTGCAGCGACGCTCACGGCTATCACTGCCAGCCCTACGAGCGACAAGTGATTTTCTATGACGTGCATGCGCTCGGCCGGAGCGCCCGCGGCGAGCAGGATCCCTGGGCTGTGCTGCCCTACGCGGTTTGGCGTCCGACGGAGTTCTATCTACAGGACACCCCCTGCTGGAACGCGGGCGGCATGGCGTTCGACGTGCAGAGCCGACGTCTTTTCATGGTGGAGCGCGGCCTGGGCCCCGACCAGGCGAATGCGGCCGTGGTACACGTCTGGTCGTTATAGGTCCGGCTGCCGTTGAGTCCGCGCCCAGTCTGGCGCCTGGCGCTTGCCCGCCGGACTAGATGAGGCCTTCCTCGGGCCCGACCATGGCCCCCTGTCGATACCGAATATTCCATCCGCGGTCTTCCGGGCCGCGCGCGAGGGCTTGAACTGGCGGGCTAGGCCGATCGGGTCACACGCGGATGCAGGCGGGAGATTGCCAGCGCGGGTTTTCTTGCTACACCAGCGCAGGGTCAGCATGTGAGGCAGGCTCGGTGGGCCAGCATCGACGGTCGGAATAGCGGGTCGCGTCACGCCGCCCGCGTGTACCGGTGATGCAGCCCGCCCACTTGCGGGATGGCGATGACGCGGCCGTGGCTTGGCGGCTCAACCTCACGGGGAATCGGCGCATTGCGGTCGAGCGACAGATGCGTTCGCGATTCGTGATAGTACTCGAAGTATCCGGCCAGGATCCGCCGCAGGTGGGCTTCGTTGAGCACGATCACGTGGTCCAAACACTCGCGCCGGATCGAGCCGATGAGGCGCTCAACGTGTGGATTCTGCCAGGGCGAGCGGTACGCGATGACAATTTCTTCGATGCCCAGGTGCTTGATGCGCTCGCGGAAGTCCTGACCATAGATGCCGTCGCGATCCCGAATCAGGAAGCGCGGCGCCTCGTCGAAGGGGAAGGCTTCCACGATCTGCTGAGCCGTCCAGCGAGCGGTGGGATACGGCGTGACGTTGAAGTGGACCACCTGCCGCCGGTCGTGGCGCAGCACGACGAAGCAGTACAACAAGCGGAAACTCACCGTGGCCACGACGAGGAAGTCGATCGCGACGATGTCGCCGACGTGATTCTCGAGGAACGTGCGCCAGGTCTGTGACGGTGGCTTGCGACCGCGCTCCATGTACTTCGCCACCGTCGAGTCGGCCACTGTGTGACCGAGCAAGGCCAGCTCGGACTGGATCCGCGGCGCGCCCCACGTCGGATTCTCCCGGGCCATCCGCCGAATGAGCTCGCGGATCTCCGCGCCGGTCTTTGGACGACCAGACCTCTTCCGCGACTTCCAGCGCCAATAAAGTCGGAAACTCTGGCGATGCCAACCGATGACGGCCTCGGGTTTGATGATCATCAGGCACGAGCGCCAGCCCGCCCAGAGCCGGGACAGCCAGACCCAGAAGACCCGGTCGCGACGCCTCAGCCGCGGGCGTTTCACCGAGCGTTGGAGAACAATGATCTGCTGGCGGAGCGCCAAGTTCTCGGCGGCCAGGGCTGTGCAGGGAAGGACGAACGCGCGGAAGAAGCCGAGGATCAGCCCTATCATGTCCATCGGGTTGCCTCCGTTCGGGTTGCGTGGGGGTGCATCGTAACGGATGATAAGAGGACGATGCTCGTAATTCCTTACACATCGACGCGGACGGAGTTTTCCGTAGCAACAGCTCTTCAGGAAAGGGTATTGTCCATGCGACCGTCGGTTTCCAACAATCCATCGAAGTCTGCCGAGGCGCAGCCCTTACACTTACTCGGCCACACGTGGCTCGCGCTCAAACACGCCGCGCTCTGTTGTCCTTCCCCCGCGCGTGACAGAAGGGCGCTGCGGCACGCGTGGTGGTTGCGGCTTGTCTTCCTTGGCGTGCTGTCGCCGCTCATCGGCGGCTGTCCCGCCAGCACCGCGCATGTTGGTTCTGGAAGTTACGTTGGACGGGTCGCGGATTCGGACGCTTTTGTCGCTGTCGTCACGAACGGGAACGATGTGCGGGCCTACGTTTGTGACGGCTCCAGCGACGACCACCTGACGATTACCGAGTGGTTCAAGGGTACGGTCGCCGGCGACGGCCTCGACCTCACCTCCGTGAGCGGCGCGGCGCGCCTGACCGCCAAGTTTGAATCTACCGTCGCGAAAGGCCGCGTCGTGCGGGACGACGGTACCGATCTGGCCTTCGAGGCGACGCTGGACGACAGCGACGCCGGGTTTTACCTCTTCAAGAACTTCGTCGGTGACCAGTTCTATTGGGCCGGCTGGATCGTGCTGCCGACGGGTGAGCAGCGCGGTTCGCTTCTGCTCGGAACGAGCGCAACGGCGAACGCGACGTTCGATCTGCCCACCATCACGGCACGACTCACAGGCGCCGGGACGGTAAGGCCCGGCAAACTGACGGTAGCCAATGTCACTCAGGGCTTTCAGGGGTGCTTTCCGTGCCCGTAGGGTGTCATTATTCGGCAGGGCATGCGGATGACTGCACGGGCAGGGGAGATGCCGGGCTTGTGATCAGGACAGTCGCTTGATTTTTGTCTTGGCCATGTCCCAGACCATCGTGCACAATTCGCAGTCGAACCACTCGAGGAACATCTCGCGCGTCAACTCCTCCGGCCAACAGTCCGGATCGCGCATCCAGCCGTCGAGCTGCTCCTGGAAAATCGGCTCCCAGTAATCATCGATGAGCCGAGCGAACCGCGCAGGTCCACGAGCGCTGGTCCAGTATGTCGAAGGCGTGCGGGATCGTCCGCGTGGGGGTGGGAATTCTTGATGGCGGCGTGCCGGCGCTCGGACGGCTAACGAGTTCGCGCGGCGCCGAGAGCGCGCCGTGGGATCATACACGTTCGCGACCAAAGCAGCGCTGCGTGGGAACGACCGGCAAGAGCTCAGGCCGCGGCACGGTAGCAATGCCGCAACAGGCCGCCCAGAAACGGCTGGCGGCGGACGTGACCGCCTGCTGGCGCCGGACCGGACGCAAGTTTCGTCGGCGGACCGATCGCGGCTTCGTCGATTGTGTGATCGCGCATTCACCGGCCGCCAGCCACGTGGCAGACGTGCCTGGAAGGAGAATTGGAGCCGCCGGGTCTGTAAGATACCTTGACATGCGCCGCGACTATGACCAAAACTATGACTAAACCGTTGCTCTACATGTTCAACATGTTGCACATGGAGAGTATGAACGAGGAATTGCAACCGGTTGACGCCATCGTAAGTTACTGCAATTCAGCCGTTTAGCGAGAACCCGGCTAAACGGGCTCATAACCCGGAGGTCGCAGGTTCGAGTCCTGCCCCCGCTAGTGCGTAAGCTCCTTAGGGACAGACCTTTATGGCCTGTCCCTTTTTGTTGTGTGCCGAGCATGCTTAACCGTTTGGAGGTGCGAGTCCTCTCCCCA
>CAZWYT010000103.1:0-12863 GCA_964638325.1 uncultured Planctomycetales bacterium | reverse complement strand
CCCTTTGGGTGCTGGGCACAAAAGGTTCCTGACACCTTTTTTCGCCCGGCCGCTACGGCCAAAGCGAAACCGCTCCAGCGTCGTGCCTCAGCGGCTCGCCAGACGAGCCGGCGCGGTTCGCTGTCCGCGCAGCAGGCAGCGTCCCCGGGGTGTGCGTGCAACGACTGTTGAGGGACAGAAAATAACGTGCCGATTGCCGAAACGGCTAAAACGCCGTAAAGGTTGATAGAACAGGCACTTCCGGCTGGCCAGGGGCGGATCAATTGGGGCCGAAAATAACGTATTGGCCGCAAATGGGAGCGGTTGCGGGACAGAAAACAGCGTAGCGGCTGTCGGGCGTGGGTTTGGGATCGAAAACGCTTCGACTGCCGTTCAACAAAGGGTTTACAAGCGTTGCCGTCGCCAGCGGGAGCGCGAACTGACAATAATTAGCGGGCGGACAGGCGGACAAACGGGAGCGCGTGCGCGGACAAGCGGTTCTCGGACGCTCAGAGCCCCGCGGCGAGGGGCAAAAAGACCTAACATGGGCCGAACAGTTGCGGGGACGGCCGCGGCGCAGTTATCGGGGCACCGCGGAGGCCCGTCGCCGGGTCGGCAGACCCAGCGCGGCGCGGTAGGCGGGCACCGTCGCGACGATCCGCAAGCAGCGGCGTAGCTCAGCCGCTTCACGGCAACACTGGAAACCGGCGACTGGCATAAGCTCTTGAAGCACACCCCGGAGCCGGGCTCCCGCATCGCGGCCCGGAAGCGGAGCCGGCCGCCGAAGAGTAAGGTATTGAGGTCGGCGGTGTTGGGCTGGAAGCCCGCGAGGCCAGCCGTACCGCAACAACAACGATGCGCCACGCCGGAGAGCCGGCGCAGGCGATTCTCGGCGCAGAGGAAGGCGAGCCCCAGCGCGTGACAGCGATCGCGCAGGCGGAGGAAGTCGGGCTCCAGGACGTCGACGGGGTAGCACCAGTCGGCACCGACCTTGACGGTCCCGGGCGCGGCGCGCTTCCGCTTCAGACTTTCAAATACCACACCCCACGCGCCGGCCGCGGCGTAGAGCGGCAGCGCGCGGAGCACCTGGCCAAGCACGTCCGGCGTGTATGGCTGGCAGCGGATGACGAGTCGCGTAACTCGCCGGGCCAGAGTGGGCAGCATCCGCAGCCGCGCGGCGAACGGCGGCGCGCCGGGCTCGAGGCGATCGAAACTCGGCGCGACCATGCTGACTTCAGGACGACGCTGCACGAGCTGAGCACGTCGAGCCACGGCGCTTCGGCCGCGAGTAGGCTTTTCGTGCTTAAAATGAAGGGATAATGGTCGGCGGCGAGCAGCTCCAGACAAGCCAGCGTGCGGCCCTGCGCGCGCTCCGCAGGTTGCAACGGATCACTCAGACCACCAATGTGGAGCGGGATTCGCCAGCGACACCAGCGGGTTTCCGCGGTGCGCTCGCCGGAGATCCAGCGGCGCAGAGCTGTCACGGATTCGGCCGGGCGGACGTGGGCCAGGTTCGGACGCTTCGCCCGGACGTAACAATACCGGCAGCCCTGAGCGCAGCCCGCGTAAGGATCGAATCGGATCGACGCGTCGCAGATGGCTACCTGACTCCCGCAGTGGGGCACAACTTGAGGACCTCGCGGCACAAACGGGCCAGCAGCGCGGCGACCGCGACGGTGCCGAAGCGGAGTTTCGCCCGCTGGATCAAGGGGTATTCGCGGGCCGGGACGGCGAAGCGGACCATGCGGAGCCCCGCGCGGCGGGCGAGCTCGCCCGCAAAGGTCGAGCCGCGATCGGCAGAGCGGGGCGGGGAACGCTTCAAATCAGCCTCCATGCAGTATACGATCGCACGATCCTTCAAGGTACGATTCTGCGGAGCGGCGGGCTCTGTGTCAAGGGGTGCTAGGCGTGCTAGGTGGACGGCCGGCGGCGGCTGGTCTTTTTGACCGAGCGGGATGAAGCGGGCTGATCCGCGGCGCGGTTCAAGAGGGAGGCGACCGCCTCCACAAATGCCGTGTTTTCCGGCGTTTTCGCGGCTTGCAGGGCGGGCACCCGTTCCATCAGGGCGGCCAGCGAGCCCCAGATCGTCGCCGCGGGCGCCGGCCTGTCGGGGGCGTATTCCGGTAGACGCGGTCCTGGCCGGAGCAGGTACTCGACAAACGCGCGGGCGCCTTCGATCGGCTCGTCAGGTGGGTCCCAGTTGACCGGCGCGCCATGCTGAGACAAAAACCGGGCGAGCTGCCAGCGCCGCACGGCGATGACAACGCCGGGCGGCACGGCGTCGAAGCCGTAGCGGGCGTCGATGTCGCGCGCGGTGAAGTGGCACGACGCGCCGCTGGTCGTGAAATCCAGGTTCCACCAAGCGACCGAGCGAAGGGCGCTGACAATGGCATCCGTCGCGCGCGTGGCCCAGGCCACGAAAGTGTCGGCGATTTCAGCCCACGGCGAGAGCGGCACCATTGCCAAGGCGCTGGACCGGGCTGCGCTCCAGGCGGTGCCAGGGGTGTGGCGGTCGGGCGGCGGATGCAGCTTCCAGAAGTCGGTTGCAAGGCCCGGCGAAGCCTCGACAAACGCCGGTAGAACCGCGTAAGGCAGGAACTCGCGGACCGCCCGTTCTACGGCGCTTTTCCATTCGCCCCAGGGTACGGCGAAGCCGCGGGCGCGCTTGGCGAAAAGCTCGTCCAGTTGCGCGTCTGTCCGCTCGTGGGCGCCTGGCACTCTGCGCAGCGGCTCGGGAACGGGCCGTCCCTCCGCTCGCCAGGAGTCTAGATCGGCTAGGCGCTGGGACAAAAGCGGCTCGGGCAATTGGGCGATCATCGCTTCGACGCCCGTGTTGTACACGGCCGCCAGGGAGAGGAGCTTTGACAGACTGACCGCGGCAGGAACGCCGTGTTCGAGCAGATTGATGTATGCTCCTGAGAGACGGCCGCCGGAATCCGTTGCCACGGCTCGGGCCTGTTCGGACGCAGCGCGCAGACTCAACGAGCGGGCCTGGCGGAGCATTCTGAGGTAGGCCCCGAAGCGGATTTGTGACTGATCTGCCGGGCTCCGTCGCGCCATGCGGGCCGCAACTCTAGCTTGTTGCGGGGGTTAGCACAAGATGCGCGACGGCCAATGGGGGGCAACAAATATGCGACGTAACGGCGCCATATACTTGACAAGCGGCGACCAGAGTGCCGATACTGAACGCATGTCACAGAAGCTAACACTGCGAGTTTCCGGTGCTGTGATCGCTCGTCGGTGTTGCGAACTGGCTCTGGGGCGCGGCGACCTGGGTGCGCGGGCGGGGTGCTCGCGAGCGACGATTTGGCTTGCGGCGACCGGCCGGCCGATTGGCGTAGCAACTGTGAGGAAGATCGCGCGGGCGCTGGGCGTGCGGCTACAGGATTTGATTGTGGCGGGCGACGAGGCGGCGGTGGGGGGGCAGATTGACGCCGCAGACGCCGTCGGTCTGCCGATCAGCGAGGGTGCACGATGACCGAGAGATTGACAATGGACGAGCCGGCCGGCCGCGACCGCGACATGCGCGAAGCCGTGAAGGCGATCGCCGCGAACGTGTGCACGCTGCGCGCCACGTTGGCGCTGGTAGGTGCGGGATACGACAGCGTCACCATCTACACTGTGGGAGTGCAGCGGAAGCTTTGGGGTCGCGTGCGCGAGCTACTCACGACCGGCTGGGATGACCACGCCATCATGGAAGAGGCTCGCCAAGCCTTACGGGAGGTGGTGGACCAGCTCGTCGAAACGACGCGGCGATTTCGCGGCACGTCGGGCAGCGGCATATTCACGAGCGCTCTGGTTTCGTTGGTGTTTCTGTCCGTGGTGACGCACGTCGCGGAGCGGCGCGCGGTGGAGCTGCGCGAACAGCAGGCCGCGGCGGCGGCGACGGCGACAGACGCCGGGACGGCCGGCGGCGGCGAGAACACGGTGGACGGCGCGGACCGCCCGCGGGCGGCGTGACGCGACACAGACCGACGCGGAGGCCCGCGGCGCGGCATAGCAAAGCGAGTGGAACGATGGGCGAGCCGGCCCTGAGAATCTTCGATCCGGACGAAACCGGCGCGGCGCAGGCCACGCCGGCGGGCGAACCCAAGCCGGCGCCGGGGCCGTGGATGACGGTTGATTCGCTGGGGATGATCTCGGCGCGCGAACTCGTACCCGTCTGGCTGGACGGAAAGAGCGAAGAGACCAGGGCCCGCGGCGTGCGACGGTATGCTGAGGGGCTCGCCCAGAATCCCGCGACCGCTGGGCTCGTCGAGAAGCTCGTAAACGGCTGGCACTTTTCGCCGCGCGCACCGGACCCGACCATGCCGCCGGAGTCGGGGAGCACGCTCCGCGACTTCCTGTTCCTACGGACGGGCCGGGTAGTGCATGACCTGCTCGGCGTCTATATCCCGCCGACGCTGGTGGAGCAGATTCCGACCTGGACAGAAGCCAAGCGCCGGCGTTTCTTCACCATGTGCGAGCTGGCCCGCCAACTCCGCGCGCACGAGCAGCGCTTCACGGGCGTGGAGCGGCGCGAGCGGGACCGGCTCTTTCGGGCGGACCCGGAGCGGCAAGGCTTCTGCGCCGCGCACGGGATAAAGAAGTGGTCGGGCCGGTCGCTCCGCGAGTTCCGCCGGGACACCGAGCGGGGCATCGACTGGTGGGACGTCGGCCGGCCGCGACACGACGAAGACGCCAACGCCGAGCGCTTCAGCCCGGCGGCACAGGACTTCTTTCGCGTTGAACTCTGCCGCACGCAGCGGAAGCTGCCCAGCATCTATCGCGATGCCGTCGTGCGCGCCGAACACAACGGCTGGTCGGTGCCGTCGCTGCGCACGGTCCGGCGGTGGGCAGTGGAGAATCTGCCGCCCGCCATACTGGACTACCACCGGCTCGGGCCGCGCAAGTGGGCCGCGAAGCACGCCCCCTTTATCGAGCGCGACTTGACGGGACAGTACGCGGCGAATCAAATGTGGGTCGGGGACCATCATCAACTCGACTTCTGGATACTCCACAACGGCAAGTGGGGCCGGCCGTGGTTGACCGGCTGGCTGGACATGGGCAGCCGGAAGATCGTGGGCTGGTGGATCAGCCTGAGTCCCAACAGCGACACGCTGTTAGCGGCGTTCCGTCTCGCCGTCCTGACCTATGGTGCCCCGCTCGAAATCCTGGTGGACAACGGCAAAGATTACAAGGCCAAGGGCGTCACCGGCAAGCGCGCGAAACTCGACCAGCAGCGTGTGGACGGCGTAATGCAGCGGCTCGGAATCACGGTACGCTGGGCGCTCAAATACCATCCGCAGTCCAAGCCGATCGAACGGCTCTTCGGGACGGTCTGCGAAGATTTCAGCAAGCGGTTCGAGTCCTACTGCGGCCGGAACCCGGAGTCGCGCCACGAAGAGCTGAATGGCCGGCTTCGGGCGGGGGCGATCAACCTATCCACGCTGGGCGAAGTGTGCGACTTGTTCGCGGCGTGGGTCGAAGTGTATCACAACAGGCCGCACGGCGGGGAAGGGATGAAGGATCGCACGCCCGCGGAAGTCTTCGCGACGAATTCCATTCCGAAACGGACGGCGCCGCGCGAGGTGCTCGACCTGTTGCTGATGCGCATCGAGCGCGCGAAGGTTGGCCGCAATGGCGTGCGCGTGGCGTGGCACCATGCCAACTACGGGCAGGGCAACCTGGCATTGTTCCCGCTCCAAGGGCAAGACGTCGACGTCCGGATCGATCCGATCAACGCCGGCGTGGTGTACGTGCAGGATTTGGAAGGGCGATTCATTTGCGAAGCGCGCAATGAGCGGCTCCGCGGCGTCACGCCGGACGAAGTGCGCGAAGGCGCCCGGCGGCGGGCCGCGGCCCGCAAGCTGGCCAAGTCCGCAATCGGGGCCAGTCAGGCCAGTTTTCGCAGCGTCACCGAACACGCTCAGCAACTCGCCGGCCAGCGTCACTACTTGGAGGCGCAGGCCGCGCAGCGAGTAGCCGTCGGCGCGGAGGGGCAGGCCGATCCGCGGGGCATACAGCTACTGCCCGGCGCGGCGGAAGCGGCGGCGTCGCTGGCCGCGCTGGGGCGGCGCGGCGCGGCGGGCGCGTCGCGCGGGGTGCCGTCGGCGGCGAGCCGGCTGGCATCATTTGGTGCTACGGTCGAGCCCGCGGCGGAAACGCCGCCGCTGTCCTACGCGCGCTTTCTCGACCTCGGAGTGGAAGACGCGCGGGATTGGGCCGGGCAACCGGCGGCTGATCTGTCGAACGACGGATTGCCGCGCATGTTCGATGAACCCCTCGACGACGACGATTACGCGCCGACCCGGCCGGAGCCGCCGGCGCCGGTGCGCGACGTGTTGGCCGGAATCGGCGACGACGAAGGGGAGCAGGGGGACGGCGATGCCTGACATTCGCCCACGGCTGCGCGTCGTGTTCCCGCCCGGTGCCGTGAGAGGCAACGGCTTCCTGCGCGACTTGGATGACGACCAACTCGTCTGCCTGGCAGAGTGCATGGAAGCGCAAGCCGCGCGCGTGGGGCATGAGCGACGCGCATTACATGAGGACCGGCGGCGT
This sequence comes from uncultured Planctomycetales bacterium, assembly GCA_964638325.1. Taxonomy (GTDB): domain Bacteria; phylum Planctomycetota; class Phycisphaerae; order UBA1845; family Fen-1342; genus JALHJL01. Next base: position 6,344 of record CAZWYT010000103.1, on the reverse strand, counting down.
AGCATCGAAACGGACGGGGAGGACAAGGGGGCGCGCGGTGCGTAGGTCTTCTAGGCTATCTCGACTTGTGACCGGGCTGCTGCCGGTCGCGGCGGCCCTGACGTTTCCCGCTGACGGAGCGGCGGGTGTTCCTTTGGGGCGCGCGGCGGACAGGGACGGCCGCGGCGCCCTGGAGCGCCCGAGTATGACTGCAAGTACAGCTTTTCCGGCGGCGTGGGACATTGCCCACGAATCAAACGAGCTACGCGAGGCGGTCCGGCTGATGCCCGCGAGTTCTACGCCCAAGGGTGTCGACGAAGGCGCGGTCATCAAGCGCCTCGCGGCCCACCTGAAGCGGTGGGACTGCGCCGCGGCCTTGGCGCGCAGCGTCGAATGTAAGCCCGCCGTGATTGACTGCCTGCTGCGCTCGCCAGAGCGGATTCCGGTTGCGCAACGGGCAACCCTGCTGGACCGGGCCGAGTCTTGGATGCGCGCCGACGCGCGACGGCGCGCGCTCGCCCAGGCCGATGTCGTCCCGACCGCCATCGTGCGGAGCGTCGTCGGAATAGCCCGGCTGGTCGCGAATACGCGCACAGTTGGGCTGGTCAGCGGTCCGCCGGGGTGTGGCAAGTCGGCGGCCGTCGGCACTGTTCAGGCCGCTCTGTCCGGCGTGGTCAGCTTCTGCGCCGATTGTGACGGGCGCGGGGCGCGCGGCGCCCTGCGCGCCGTGGCGACGGCGAGCGCTGGAACGATGCCGTTGCCGCCGCGCGTGACGGTCAAGAGCGCAATGGCGCTGTTGCGCGAGACGGTCAAGCTCGTCGTCGTCGATGAGGCCCAGGGTATCTCGGTCGCCGGTCTCGAAGCGCTGCGCGCCGCGGTCGTAGACGGCGCGGGATGCGGATTGTTGTTGCTCGGTACGACGGCGATGACGCGGGCAGTCGATGATCGGGCCGATGCGCTGCTCGGCCCGTTGGTCAGCCGGATCGGGCTGCGGTGCGATTTGGGCGAACAAGTGGTCTACGCGCGGCGAGACGCTGGCGGCTGGCTGGCCGCGGACGAGCTGAACACCATCCTGACCAAGCGCGGCATCGGGGCGATCGAGCCGGCCGGCGCTCGCCGGCTGCTGGGCGTCGCCAACACGGCGCGAGGACTAATTCGGCGGGCGTGCAACGCGGCACGGGTCGGGGCCTGTCTCGCAATCCGGCGCGGTGGGGGGGCGGACGCGGTGATTTCAGAAACTGACGTGGTTGCGGCGATGCGTCTGGGCGGTTTGGAAGCTGGTTAAATGGCCCAAGAAACAGCGATTAAAGGCCGTTCGACCAGCGCTGGCGGAGTGTACCGGCGGGCAGTCCCGCCCCGGCCCCGACCGGATGGAATCCGCGGGCTGCGCTGGCGGGAGGCCGTCGCCGCGGTGCGCAAGGCGATCCCAGGTCTGAGCGCGCCGCGGACGGAACGGGCCGCCGCCCGCCTGCTCGCCGTATCCGCCTATCTGGCCGGCTGGCCCGCGCGGTCGCGGCAAGTGGCTTTCATGCGCCGCTTTGCCCCGCGGCTGCGGGCGCACGGGATGAAGGCCAAGAGCGCGCGCACTTTGCGGCTGTGGTTGAGCAACTACCGGCGGGGCGGTGCAATCGAGCTCGTCGACTACCGGGGAGGATGTGGGGCCCATCGGATACTGATCGAACGCGGGTTGTGGCGGCGGCTGGTCGCGGGGATCGCCGCCGGGCGCTCGGTCGCCGGGCTGCATCGCGTACTCGGCGCGGTCGCCGACAAGGCGGGCCAGCGGTGGCCGGCCCTGCGAACCCTGCAGGGGCATTTGCAACCTTTGAGGGAACTTCGCCGCCGGAACCTGGACATTTTGAGGCGGACCGGATGATCCGCGAATGCACTGAGAGTAAATGCCGCGGGCGGGTCGGAAGAACTTGTGCGTCTGTGCCGCGAAGCCAGTCCGACTCGCCGCCAGGAGCGGGCGCGCGTTCGCTCCTGGCAAACGCGGCCAGGCGCGGTGCGGGCAGAGGGAGTAGAGCATGACCCCATTTGAGATCGTCGAGCCGGGACACCTTCAGCCGATGGAGCCGCTGCCGGAGGGCATGGTGTCGATCGCGAAGTCGGGCAGGCTCACCATCCGCCAGGCCGACCTGGAGGCGGCCGGGATCGAACACTACGTGATCGCGCTCGCAGACCGGGAAACCTTTCGGCTGGGACTGCGCGCCGTGCACGACGACGAACGGATGCGCAGCGTCGCGGTGTCGGTGGTTACAGCCGGTAAGGCCAAGCGCGATACCAGTCGGCGGAGTATAAACGTAGCCCGTGCGATCCGGCGGTTGGGTTTGGAGCCTGCCGCCCTAGCGGGGCGCTACGAGCTGCATCCGAAGGACGTCGGCCACGAAACCATTCTGGTCCTGCACCTGATGCCGGAAACGGTCGGCATCGGCAAAACGCCGGTCGGCGGGAAGAAGGAGAAGAAGTGACGCAGGCGATTGTGAACAATCCCGTAAAGAAGAGCGGCGACGCCCCGCGCGACCGGGACGCCGCCAGGCCGGCGTGCGAAGCGTGTTCGTCGCCGGCAACTCGATTGTCGCAAAATCTGAGGCGTCCGACAATGGGAGAAGCACGGAAAACACAGCGGAATCGGTCGTTACGAAGAGGGAGGCAAGCGGCGGCGCAACCGGCGCACGGCATGGCGGCAAGGGCAGCCCCCACGGGCATACGTGACGCACAGGCCGCGCGCCGGGCATTCGAGGCCCTACTGTTCGATGACGGTAAGGAGCACCTCGCGGAGTTCCGCTCGGCGGCCGGCTGGGGAACGCCGCACGATCTTTGTGAGGTCCGCATTTGGATCCCCTTGATCCGCGACGGGGAAGTGACACCGGACAACGAAGACCTGTTCGTCCGCCCAGTTAGCGGCCCGCGGGGCATGATTGAGCAACTCGTGCAGCGGGTGAACGCGGTTTGCGATGCGCTTGATCCGGCCGGAGCGTTGCTGACCGACGGCACGGAGAATCCGGCGCCCTGCGAGCAAGCCGAGCCGGTTCGCCCCGCGACGGAAAGTGACAGCTCGGCGGCGACCAAGGAAGGTAGGTCCGCGGCTGAAGGCGCGTGCGCGGAGCCCAACAAGGTACCGGACGCCAGGGGCGGGGATCGCGGCGACGACATGCCGGAAGCGCCGCCGGCGGTGAGGACGGAGACCGAACCGGACGGGGACAGCTTGCCGACCGTCCGGGAGCTGCTCGACCGGCCGTGGAACGGTGACCCGATGGCCTTCTTTTCCGACACACCGGGCAGCGACCCGCCCGAGGCCCAGGAGATCGGAGTGGCGACGTTGCTGGCACTGCGCCGGATCGAAGACGACTTGACAGTCGCCAGGCGTGGGCTGGAGCGGTCCGGCGCGGACTTCGAGCTCGTAGAGGACGATGTCGGCGTCGATCGGGCGCTCGGGCTGGGCGGTGTCGCGGCGGCGATGGAACAGCTCGGTGCGTTGCGGGTGCTAGTCTGCGCATGGGTGCGGCGAGTCAACTTCGGCCCGGTGATTGAATTGCGCGCGGCGGGCGCTGGACTTCTGGCGGCACTCCACGCACGGACTCTGGGCGCGTGCCCCGATCTTGTGGCGGCGGGGCTCGGGCTGCTCGCGAAGCACGCGGACGCGAAAGGGCTGGTGCAGCAGGCTTGTGAGCAGCGCTGCCCGAGAACATGTGCGCCGGTCAGGCGCGACAACGCAAAGGATTGACAGACGCGGCCGGTGCGCCGCGGGCCAGAGCGTCCGCGGCCCCAGGCCGCAAATGAAGGAGTGAAGATGAACGCAACGATTGTAGCAACCGGCTTCGTGCGGCCCCGGTGTTTACCGCACGGCGGCGGCGTCGAGTGTGTGAACTGCGGCGAGTGCCGGACCAGAAGCATCCGGGCGGCGGCCGGGACGGGTGACGCCTCTGAGACGGCGCTCAAGCGCGCGTGGATCCTCAACACGGTGAACGAGCGCGGCGTCAGATTGCAGGATGAATTCGGCGGAGATTATGAATCCTTCGTGGGCTACGAGGAGCACCGGCAGCGCGGCCACATCACGATCTACGGGGCGAAGGGATACGCGGTCAGCCCTGTCACTGTCGCCAGTGCGCGCGGGCGCAAGCCGGCAGCGCTCGTCGCGCGGGACGGCGCGACCGGGCTGACCGGGCTCGACATGGAATGGGCCGATCCGAGCGTCCGCGCGGAATTCGGTCACGATTTCGAGTGCTTCGCGGTCTTCAAGCGGCACGACGCGGCCGGCGACATCAGGATCTGCGGCGCGACGCGCAACGCGGCCGCGCCTGCCACGGTCGCGAGTGCGCGCGGTCGCAAGCCGCTCTACACGGCGGAAGACTGGGGCAACCCGGCCGTGCGTCGCGAATTCGCGGACGATCGCAGGGCATTCGTGGCGTACTGCGCGGCCGACGGGCGCGGACTGGTCAACATCTGTCAGCGGAAATCGCAGTGATCGTGGCCAGCCTCCATCGTTTGCCCGAAGAAGGCGCGCGCCGCGTGTGGGTCAGAACACACGCGGCCGCGCGGGCGAGGTGACCCAGTGCCGCAGACGATGACAACGACGGGGCGACGGGTGAGCCCGGAGCAGGCCCAGGCGCTGCGCGTGCTGCTCGAAGCCGCGGCTGATTCGAGTTTGGCCGACGTTGCGGTCTACGCCACCGCGATACGGCAGCGGAATCAGGGGCGTGTTTCGCCGCACGCGACGCTACTCCGCGAGCTCACAGTTGCCGCTGCCGACCTGGACATCGCGTGCCTGCGCGGGCTGGTGGTAGGGGTGCGCCTGCTGTGCTCCGTGAAGGCCTTCACTGTGCGTGCGAGCCGCGGCGGAACCGGCGCCCGGCGTTGAGGATTGAGAGCCGATGGCCGACGAACAAAAAGAGATCGTCAAGTATGAGTTCCAGGCCGACCTGACGGACCTGGAGGCGAAGGCCAGGCGCGCCGAAGAATTGGCCCGCAAGGCCGACCAGGGGGGCGACTCCGCCGGCTTCAAGGCCTGGCGGGCGCACGAGAAGGCGCAGGCCGAGGCTAATCGGCCGTATGAGGAGGCCAAGGGCCTGGAAGCGGTCGCCGCGGCCACGCAGAAGGACAGTTCCGCAACCGAAGAGCTCATCCAGCACAAGCGCGGGCTGATTAGCGTCGTGAACATGCTGGGCGGGGCTTTCGGCGGGCTGGCCGGGCAATTGATCAACCTCGTGGCCTTGCTCACGGCGGCGGGGGCGGCACTGGCGGGCTGGATCGCCGCCGCGGTCGGGCTCACATTATTGGTCAACTTGTTCAGGAACATCGCGGCCGCGGCCAAAGCGGCCGCCGACGAGCAGGATCGGCTCAACGCCGGTGTCGCCGAGGCCCAAGCGGTGCGGGGGCAGCGACTTGCTACGCTGCCAGAGCAGTTGGAGGGGTATGGTGCGCGGACGGAAGGGACCGTCCGCGCTGCGGAGGAAATCGAACAGAAGCTTGGCAAGGAGTATGGGATCACCGGCGCCCGGGCCACGCGCGCCGCGAGCTTGGCGGCCGGAGCGGGATGGGGCGTCGAAGATGCGGCCCGGCTGGCCGTGGGCCTCGGCGCTGGCGCGCAGATCAGTACACTGGCAGACGCCTCGCGCTTCCGGGCCGAGGCGGAAAAGAGCGGGGAATGGGGTACATTTCTGCAACTGGCTCAAGTTTACAGGCGCGACGCCGCTGGCCGAGAGGCTCGTGCGATGGCCAATGCGCCAATGGTCGGGGGACGGGCCGGCTTCGGTGAGATCGCCATCGCGTATCGGGCTCTGAAGGCGCAACCGGGTGGCTTGACGGCCAGTGGGCTGCCCGAGGGGATGACGTTTGAAGGCTTCGCCGAGGTGGCGGGGGCGCCGGCGCAGGCCGCCATTCTGAAGGCGCGGTTGGAAGCTAAGCCGGGCGACTACGAGACGATGCAGGCATACCTGCGCGCGGACGAGCTGGCTCAAAAATATTCGTGGGTCGCAAACCAGGTCAGGAAAATCAGGCGAATACAGACTGGGCAGGATGAAGCGGCAAGGCCGGAGACCCTTAACGAGCCGACGCCGCTCATTACGCCCACCGACGTCGAGTTGCTCGCGATGGGGTTCACGCCGAGCTTCGGGCAGCGCCCCGGCCTGCGGGCGCAGAGCGTCGTCAACAACTACAACATCGTGAACCAGGGCACTGTCTATCACGACCGCGATGGCCCGGCCCGGCAGTTGGAGAGCAAGTTCAACTTTTCGATCGGGGAAATAGACGTGAAGGCGCCGCACTGATGTACCGAGTGGCCAGCGACAAGGCGATCGAGCGCTACGTGAGTGATGGGCGAGCCGGTTCGCACGGGGTGCAAGCCGCGCTATTTGAAGTGGCCCTGC
>CAZWYT010000102.1:0-13253 GCA_964638325.1 uncultured Planctomycetales bacterium | reverse complement strand
AGCACGAGAGCGCCGAGGTGGCCTTCGCCGTCCAGGACGCCTGGCAGCGCAAAGGGCTGGGGACGTATTTCTTCGAGCGCCTGGTGCAGATTGGCCGGGAGCACGGGATCCATACGTTCCACGCCTACGTGCTGGTCGAGAACAGCGGGATGCTCAAGATCTTCCATCGCTCCGGCCTGGTCGTGGAGACGCAGACCGAGGGCGACGTGGTGCGGGTGACGATGAGCCTCCCGCCGGAAAAGGCGCCGAAGTAGCGGACGCACGCGGTGCCCGTCGCTCGCGCCTCCGTACGAGCCCCAAGCGCAAGCGCGGGGGCACGGTACGAGCCCCGAGCGCAAGCGAGGGGCCACCGCGCAGCGCGCCCCCCATCAGCCCGTCACTCGCGCTCCGGGCTCGTACGAAAATCCGCCGCCTCCCCTTGACGACGCCACCCGCGCGCATAGCTTGTGGACATGCCGCCTCCACTGGCCTATTTCCTCACCTGGACCACGCACGGTTCGTGGTTGCACGGCGACGAGCGCGGCTCGGTTGATCGCGACCACGCCATCCCCGGCACGCCGTGCCTGGCAACGGACGGCGCCCATCAACGGCAGGAAACGGCCCGCCTCCGCGCGCGGGCGATGGAGCTCGATGCTCGCGGTCGCGTCGTCGTTACACGGACGATCGCTGACCATTGTGCCCTCCGTGGCTGGGACCTGCTCGCCGTCAACGTGCGTTCCAATCACGTGCACGTGGTCGTGGCGTGTCCGCCCGAAGTCCCGCCCGAGCGGGCGATGAGCGAGTTCAAGGCCTGGTCCACACGGCGCCTGCGCGCCGCCCGCCTGGTCGCACCTGATAAACCCGTTTGGACCCATCACGGCAGCACGCGCTGAATCAACGAAAAGCGTGGCCTCTCAGCCGCACTCGCATACGTCGTCGAGGGGCAGGATCGCCCGGAATCGACGTTCTCATGAGCCTGCCCGTCGCTCGCGCTCCGGGCTCGTAAACGGACGCACGCGCCTCCCGTACGCGCCCCAACCCCAAGCGAGCGGCCACGGTACGAGCCCCAAGCGCAAGAGCGGCCACGGTACGAGCCCCGAGCGCAAGCGAGGGGCCACCGCGCAGCGCGCCCCCATCTGCCCGTCGCTTACGCTCCGGGCTCGTAAACGGACGCGCGGTCGTTACACTGCACGTCGATGCCGCCCTCCACACATAACTTGACGCGCGAGCATCCGGACCCGCTGGCCGGGAACTTGCCCCCGCTCGTGCTGGATCGCCAGCGGATCGTACACTCGGCCGCCTTTCGCCGGCTGCAGCACAAGACCCAGGTCTTCGTCGCACCCGACAGCGACCATTTTCGCACCCGGCTGACGCATACGCTCGAGGTCGCGCACTTGGCGCGCCACATCGCAGCGCTGCTGGGTCTTAACGCGGAACTCACCGAGATCGTCGCTCTCGCGCACGACCTCGGGCACCCGCCGTTCGGGCACGCCGGCGAGCGCGCCCTGGCCGAGTGCCTGCGCGACCAGGGCGGCTTTGAGCACAACCGGCACACGCTGCGCATCGTCGAGGAATCGGAACACCCCTACCCCGAGTTTCATGGCCTCAACCTGACCCGCGTCGTGCGCGAATGCCTGGCGAAGCACAGCACGCCCTACGATCAGCCCGGCGGGCACCCGCTCCAGAACGGCCGACCGCCGCCGCCCGAGGGTCTCGTCGTGGACCTGGCCGACCGGCTGGCCTACGCCGTGCACGACTTGCAGGACGGCTTGTACGCCGAACTGCTGCAACCCGCTGCCCTGCACGAGGTGCAGCTCTGGCGTCGGGCGTATCATGGCCCCCATGGCGGCGCGCCGGATGCCTGGCGCGGACACCTCCGCTCCACCGTCGATCGCATCCAGGCCTACCTGCTGGAAGACGTCGCCGGCCGAGCATCCGACACGCCGCCCGCGGTGCACCTCTCTGATCCTGTGAATGCGCAACTCGAGCAATTGGAGCAGTTCCTGCGGAAGCACGTGTATCGCAGCGAGCGCCTGATTGCGGCCGACGACCAGGCGCGTTGCATGCTTACAGCGGTCTTCGACGCCTATGTGGCCCACCCCGACGCCTTACCGCCGCGGTTCGGCAAGCGCGTCGCAACCCTCGGCATCCACCGCGTGGTCGCCGACTACGTCGCGGGCATGACCGACCGGTTCTGCATCCAGGAACACGCGCGGCTGTGCGACTTGCCGCTCGATGTGCGGCTTGGACCGGGTCAAAACGAAAGCGCCGGGCCCTGAGGTCCGGCGCTATGTCGCGTTCTTGGTTAAGAGACTGGGACAACCGATCGGTAGCGGTTACGCGGTGGCACGCCGGGCGCGGCCCCGATGGTCGTTCAACACATCCCAAAGGCGATCAACGGCCACGTCGATCTTGCGGTCCGTGAAATACGTGCCGGCTGCGATCTGCTGCCGAATCTCGCGCACACGTGCTCGTTCAGCGCTCCCGCGGGCCGCACTAACTTTGCGGTGCTCGATAAGTCGGACAGGCCGACGAGGATCGAGCAACGGACCCGCTCGCGGAACCGCATGCGGTTTGTTGGCCGGCACGCAGCGCGGCGCGGCCCTGGCGTGACAACGGGGTAGTTCGCGACTCATAGTGCTTCCTTTCTGGCCGAGCGCGTCCTGTGCGCGCCGCCACAGTTCGAGGCACCGCTTGGTCGCGGCTTCTGACGCCGACGACCGCTCGCCAGCGGCGTCTCACCCAACCCAGGGCACCCAGCGTCGTGCCCTCAAGAGTTTTTATCGTCCCCCCATTCAGCGAACTTTCGGCGAAGTTGGTCGAAAGGGGTACCGGCCATCGGCACGCAAGCCGTTTCGCGCGTTAGGTTTGCCGAAACTAGCGTGGTGCTGGTTTGTGAAGACAAGACGGGTAGTCTACTGCGTTATAGGATGTTCTTTGTGCGGCATTTTTTTCGCGCAGACTCTGCGCGTTGGCCTGTCAAGAACGCGACTCCGCCGGTCCGCGCCAGCCCACTCATGGGCCGGCCCGCAGCATCGCCCCTTCACAGGGGCGGCTCGGATCGACTGTGCCGGCCAGGGGCGACCCCGCCGACTTTGCAGCCGCGCGCGGGCCAATCTATCATGCGTCGCCGTTGGCCGTTCCGACGTCGCTCATGTGGAGCCGCAACGCCGCGGCCAGTCCATAGCTGGCGGCTGACCGCTGGAAGCTGACCCGAGGACCACGATGCCCGCCGACACCACCTTCATGGACAAGCTCACCGCCTTGTGCAAACGCCGGGGGTTCATTTACCAGTCGAGCGAGATTTACGGCGGCATCGGCGGGTTCTGGGATTACGGCCCGCTGGGGGTGGAGCTGAAGCGGAACATCAAGGACCTGTGGTGGCACGACATGGTCACCAACCCCCCCACCGGCCCCGACGGCCACGAGGTCGAGATGGTCGGCGTCGACTGCTCGATCATCATGAACCCGAAAGTCTGGGAGGCCAGCGGGCACGTGGGCGGGTTCAAGGACCCGATGTCGTCCTGCTTGTTCTGTCGAAAGCTGTATCGGAGCGACCAAGCCTGGGAGGAGATCATCGCTAGCGCATGGGTGCGCTCACTCCTGGACCTCTACGACCCAGTGCAAGGCTCGATGGCAACGGGACTTGAGCTGAAGAAGTGGGCTCAGCGAAAGGGAAAGCGACTCGCCCCCAATCTTGCGCTCGTGCGTAACCCGGATGTCGTGCTGAGCTGGCTCAGTCAGGAAGCGGAGTCGCGGGGTGGCTCCGTACGGTTCACCGATGCGCGGGAATGGCTAAAGCGGTTTGCCACCGAGCAGCAGGGCACGGGGGACTTTGTTACTCCCTGTCCGGCATGCGGAGGCAATCTCACCCCGCCACGGCAGTTCAACCTGATGTTCGAGAGTCACGCTGGAGCGCTCCAGGACGAGGCCAGCAAGGTCTACCTGCGCCCCGAAACCGCTCAGGGCATCTTCGTCAACTACAAGAACGTCCTCGACACGACGCGGGTGAAGGTGCCGTTTGGGATTGCGCAAGTCGGCAAGTCGTTTCGCAACGAGATCAACCCGCGGAACTACACGTTCCGCTCGCGCGAGTTCGAGCAGATGGAGATCGAGTTCTTCTGCCACGAGGCCGACTCGATGCAGTGGTACGAGTTCTGGCGGAAGGTGCGCTTCGACTGGTACGTCAAACTCGGCCTGAAAAGCGAGAAGCTCCGCCTGCGCGACCAGGGGCCGGAGGAGCTGGCGCATTACTCCAAGGCCTGCGCCGACATCGAGTACCTGTTCCCGTTCTCCGACGAGCATCAGGAGCTCGAGGGCGTCGCCCATCGCGGCAATTTCGACCTCACCCAGCACCAGAAGTTTAGCGGCAAAGACCTGACCTACTTCGACGACGAAGCCTGGCAGCGCGACCAGGCCAACTATCCGCCGGAGCAACACAAGGAGGTCAAGAACAAGGAGCCGTACCGCTTCCTGCCCACGGTGATCGAGCCGTCTGCGGGTGCGGACCGGGCCGCGCTGGCCTTCTTGTGCGAGGCCTATTGCGAGGACCAGGCGCCCGACGAGAAGGGCGTCATGCAAACGCGGGTCGTGATGAAGTTCCACCCCAAGCTCGCCCCGATCAAGGTCGCGGTCTTCCCGCTGGTCAAGAAAGAGGGCATGCCCGACATCGCCGAGGCGATCTATAAGGACGCCAAGAAGCAGATGCCCGCCTTCTATGATGACAAGGGCGCGATCGGGCGCCGCTATCGGCGGCAGGACGAGGCCGGCACGCCGTTCTGTGTAACGGTCGACGGGCAGACGCTGACGGACGGCACGGTGACGATCCGCGACCGGGACAGCCTGGCGCAGATTCGCGTGCACAAGGATCAGGTGGTCGGCTGGCTGCGCGAAAAGCTCGCGACCTAGCACCGCACTGGCAGCAAGCTGCCGGTGCCACCCGGCGTCCCACGCGCCCATTCACCGCTTGTCCGGCCGCACAGCAGCGTCTATCCTTCACATGAGCTGAGGGTTACGCCGGTCAGTGCGGCGTGGCACCGCGAGGAGACCGAACATGTTTGCACACAAGTGGGCTGTTGACCTGGCCGCGGTCGTGGTCGTCGCCGGGCTCGCACAGGCCGGGCGAGGGGAAATCGTGTCCATCCACGGCAGCACCTCCGCCGCAATTCAGGAGCACAAGAGCGGTGCCGACACGCGCAGCGACCAGGCGAGCGACGCGTACCCGGACCCGACCGCGACGCTCCCGCTGCAGGTCATCGCCCGGCTCGCCGACGTGGAGAACGAGGCGGCCGGCTCGGTCGCCGCCCAGTTCGCCGACCCGACCACCGCACAAGGCCCCAATCCGGAGGAGTTCGCGATCAATCTGACGCTGAACAGCCTCTCCCCAGAAATCTATTACACGGCGCAGACGAGCACGGAGGAGCTGCGCGACGTCCTGCTGCGACCGGCGGATGTCGGCCTGGCGGCTGCGGGCCAGACTGTGCAACTGCGCGGCCGGCTCTTCCTCGACGGCGTCCTCGCCGTCTTCGCCGTAGCGGACGCACAGAACCTGACCGGCGTCACGATCGCGATGCGGGTGATCGTTGCAAAGGAAGTCGAAGGCGCCGAGCCGGTGCAGGTCTTCGCGGGCACACTGACCATCGCCGGCGGAACCGGACAGCAAGTAAACGCGACTGTCGAAGGCGATTTCCCCACGAGCGGCATCCTGGACGCGGACCTCGCCGCCATTGACCCCGAACTGGGAGTGTTCCGCGCGTTTGTGCTGCCAAACCTGATCCTCGACTACACGTACCAAGCCACCGTCGGGCAGCCGTTTTCGCTGCGGGCCACGGTCGAGATCGACGCGGCGAATCAGCCCGATGGCATCGGTCTCATCGCCGTTCTTGGCACGCCGCTCGAGACGCTCCAGGAAGTGATTACCCTGACGCGGAACGCGGCGACGGCGAAGACGATGACCACGGCCCTGGAGAATGAGCGGCAGTCGCCGACGGGCGTGCCGGCGTTCCCCGAGCCGCCGAACCCGCTGCCCAGGTGCGGGCTGTTTGGATTCGAGGGCGTCCTGGCGCTGTTCGGGCTGGTCGCGCTGCGAGCGAGGAGGGTGAAAACGTGAAAACGTGATCAGCGGCGGTGCCAGCCGATTGCATGGCGTCAGCGAGCCTCCCTTATCACATTATCACCTTATCACGACTAAGATTGCGACGACGGTATGTTCTACCTGCGCTTGATTATCACGTCGCTCCGCAGCCTCGACACCCACTTTCTGCGGTCGCTGCTGGCGACGCTGGGGGTGCTGATCGGCGTGTCGTCGGTGGTGGCGTGCATGTCGATCCTCGAGGGCGCGTCGAACGACATCTTCAAGCGCTTCAAGTCCCTCGGGGCCAACGTCCTGTTCGTCTTCCCCGAATCCGCCCGCGTGGAGAACCGCGTCGTCGGCCAGGCCCAGACCCTGCTGCTGGAGGACATCGACGTCCTGCTCCGCGACATGCCTGACGACCTGGAGCGCGTCGCCCCCGAAGCCATCGGGGCCTCGACCATCAAGCGCTTCCAGAAGTCGATGGACGGCACCATCGTCGCGACCTCGCCCGCGTACTTCGAGATTCACGAATTCAAGACCAACCGCGGCGGACGCAACTTCAGCAAGGCCGAAGCGGACAGCCCCGACGCCACCGTCGCCCTGCTGGGCTCCAAGGTGGCCGAGAGGCTGTTCGGGGGCGCCGACGCCGTGGGACAGACGGTCAAGGTCGGCGGGGCGACCTATCGCGTCATCGGCGTGCTGGAGAAGCGCGGCAGTCTCGGGTTTCTGAACGCCGACGAGTCCGTGTACATCCCCATTCAGGCCGGCCTGAAGCGCTTCTTCAACCGCAAGTGGCTCAATCGTCTGACCATCTCGGTCAAGCGGCCGGAGCGGCTCGAAGAGCTGCAGAACCAGGTCAAGCGGGCCCTGCGCAAGGTGCACAAGATCCGCCCCGGGCAGCCCGACGACTTCGGCATTTTCAACCAGGAGGAGGCCCTCCAGAACATCAACCAGGCGATGCTGGTGTTCAAGATCGTGTTCTACAGCATCGCGGGGATCAGTCTCGTCGTGGGCGGCATCGGCATCATGAACATCATGCTCGTGTCCGTTACGGAGCGGACACGCGAGATCGGTGTGCGCATGGCCGTCGGCGCCCGCCGTAGCGACATCCTGGTCCAATTCCTGGTCGAGTCCCTCGTGATCAGCATGCTGGGCGGCGCGCTGGGCCTCATCCTCGGCGCGATGTTTGCCGACGTCATGGAAAACGTGCTCAAGCACATGAATTTCAAGACCGAGGTCAACGCCACGATTATCATCACCTCGATTGCGACGGCGACGATTGTCGGTGTGGTTAGCGGCCTGTACCCCGCGTTTAAGGCCAGCCGGCTGGACCCGGTGGACGCCCTACGCCACGAGTAGCTAAAAAGGGGACATTCTGATTTTTCTGGAAAAGCAGAATGTCCCCTTTTCTATGCTGCCACTCCGTGATTGGGCGGCCGCGTGGGGCGCGAACGAGCTGCAGCGAGAATGAGCAGAACCGTCGCCAGCGCATACCCCACCGCGACCGGGAAGGCCCGGTACGCGAAGCTGCCCACCGCCGGCCCGGTCGCCGGCAGCGAGTCCGCGACCGGCGTCACGCGCTGCCACACGAACAGCTCATGGACCACGTTCCCCTCGAGCCGATACGCGTGAATGAGCCCCAGGGCCGTGAGCACAGTCGCCACGCCGCACCAAACGGCGGCGGCGGCGTAGCGCTTGTCGATCAGGGCCGCACCGAGCGCCGCCAGAATCAGCGTGACGATGATCCAGGCTGAGTTCGCCCCGGTCAGCGTCAAGAGGCCCGGCAGCCATTCCGTCGGCATGCCGCGCTGCGCACCGAGCACGAGGTCTGCGAGCGTACGGCCGCCGGCGAAATCGAAGTACATTCCCGCGTAAGTGATCACATAGGCAGCGAGGGCCGGGAAGAGCGCGATGGCCACCGCGGGCGCGTGCTGTTTCGGCGTCGCCTGGAAAGCCTGGGCCGTGATGATGATGCCGATGTACATGACGATCGCGGCCCCCGCCTCGATGGGAATGAGCTTCGCGATGAACGGACCGAGCCCGAAGAGGAAGATCGCCGTGAAGAACACGCCGTTGAGGATGGAATAGCCCGCCCGCGCACCGAGGGCTTTCCAGCCGGGGTGGCCGATGTAGATCGTGGTGGGGAAGCAGGAACCGAACAGGCCGGCACAGATGCTGCCGATGCCGTTGACCGCGAGGGACGGCCCGGTGGCGAACCGGTCGCCGCCGGCCTCGGCCGACTCGATGTTCTGCAGCGACCCTATCACGTTCATTACGCCCATTGGGATGGACACGGTGAGGAAGCTCACCAGCAGGTCGGGGTGGCGCAAAGCGTCCAGCAGCTCGTGGCCGCAGAAGACGGGGGCGATCCAGCCGAAGCTTGCCAGCGCGTCGCGGAGCCCCTGAGTCGACATCTGCACGCTGCCGAACAGGTAACTGCCCGCGTCGAAGTGCAGGTACGGCCCCAGCAGCGTCGTGCCCCAGGCGATAACCGTGCCCAGGATGACCGCCAGGAACCCGCCCGGGAAGCCCAGGGGGAAGCGGTAGCGCGCGAAATAGGCCAACAGCAGCACCGCCAGCGGCAGTAGCCCGACCAGCGGACGGGTGTAAATGCGGAACGCGAAATCGGCGGCGATGAAGGTGATGCCGACGGCCGCCAGCACGCCGAGCAGCGCGGCCCGTGGCGTTACGCGTCGCAGGTGCTCGGCGTAGAACGCACCGGTGAACTCGATCACGCCACTGACGAGGCACGCGAGCAAGCCGGCTTTCCACGCCATGTCTGCGCTGCCGGTCGAGCGGTATACCGGTCCCATGATGAAATACGCATAGGCGATGACCGAGGGCGTGTTGATGCCGTAGGGCAGCGCGGTGCAGGTCGGGTTGTTGTGCCGCCGGGCGACCCAGTGCGCCTGAAGGCCATAGAAGAGGTTGCCAACCACCAAGCTGATCGCCACGCCGGGCAACATGCGCGTAAAGATGAACTCCACCGGGATGCCGGCGATGGCGGTGCATAGGGCCACGATCAGCAGCACCTGGACCAGGTTGTCCACCATCAGGCCGAAGAACCCGTCGAGATCCCCACGGACCCAGATCGGATAGCGGAAGGCGTTCGTATCAGACATCTGCCGCTCCAACAGTCCCCCCAAGACCGTGCCGGCCGGCATGGTACGAGCCACTGGCAAACTGCTCAAGACCGGGCGGCCGGGCGCTAGGGCCCCGCTTGAGTCGGCGCCGGGGTGACAGCCGCACCCCGCAGCGAGTATCATCGCGACCCCAGGCAAGCAAGCGCCGTGGCGGCGCGAAACGACCAAGCGGGAATGCACTATGCCGATCCAATTCTGCTGTGCTCAGTGCGGTCAGCCGATCGAGGTGGACGACGAGCACGCCGGCCAGACGGCGACCTGCCCCTATTGTCGGCACGTGATGAGCATACCGCAGCAGTCCACCTATCAGCCCGAGGCGGCCGTCGCGGCGCGCGCGCTCGGCGGCAGCGCGGGCGAGTGGCCCCCGGCCGGCGGGCCGACGGCGGAGGTTCCGCCCACGCCCGGCACGCGCCGGCCGGTTGTCCCGCTAACCCGGCAACGCGCGGCGCGGACCCTGGGCAGCTTTGCGCTCCTATGCGCGCTGCTGGCACTGCTGCTGATGAGTGCCAGCGTGCTCCGCGCGCTCAGCATCGCGGTCCGGTCCGGCAAGCTGGCCCCCTCTACGACACCGACCCCAGCCGACATCACCGAATTGCAGCAGCAGGCGGCCAAAGACCCCTGGGTCGTCGGCCCGCAACTCGGCGCCACACTCTTCGCCGTCGTCGGGCTCGTGCTCGCCATCGCCAGCCTGGTCCAGGCGACCACCGGCAATTGGCGTGGCCTCACCGCCGGAATCATCTGCGGCTTGTTCTTCCTATGCCTGTGCGGCGGAATCGCGCTCAGCGCGCTCAGGTTGTTGCCCGGATTCGGCGTGCCGGCAACGGGGTGAGCACGCTCCCAAGCGGTTAGCTGATCACACCTTGCGCGACGCCAGTTTGATTCCGCGCCGACGTGTGCCTACTGTTGAGTGACGAGCCGGCCTAGTTGCCCCACGCAAACGGAGTCCGCATGGCCACGGACAAGACGACCGCCAGCAGCCCCAAGGGACCGACGACGACGACCCGCGTATTCACGGCCGAGCGCGCCAACCAGGCCCTCGTGCTCGTACGCCAGATCGTCACGGACGTTGTCCGCCGCTACGAACGACTCAGCGAGCTGCGCCGCGAGCGCGAGGAGTTGCTGCCCGCGGGGCCGGAGTCCGGCCGGGTCGATCGGGCCGCGACACGCCGGCACGAACGGCTGGAAGAGCTCAACGACGACATCGGTCGGTGCGTGGAGGAGCTCAACGATCTCAACCGTGAGCTGTCGTCCACGGGTTGCGTCCTGAAGGACTGCCGGACCGGCCTGGTGGACTTCCCCGCAATGCACGGCGGCCGCCGCGTATGGCTGTGCTGGCGGCTGGGTGAGCCGGCCGTCGCGCACTGGCACGGATGGCACGCCGGCGTCGCCGGACGCATGCCGATCGGCGAGCAGTTCGAGTAGGATGTGATAAGGTGATAACGTGATAAAGTAGCTTGCTGGCGGTCGGGGGGGCAAACGTCTAAGCGCGCGCCTTTATCACGTTATCACCTTGTCACTTTATCACCCCGCCGCTAGCCGCACCCCGCCGCCTTGTCGCCGCCGGGATGGTCGCGTTCGTAGGCGACGATCTTGTCGACGCGCCGTGCGTGGCGTCCGCCCTCGAATTCCGTGTTGAGCCACATCCGCACAATGCTCTGCATGAGTGCGTCGCCGACCAGATCCGCCGGCAGGCACAGGATGTTGGCGTCGTTATGCCGCCGGGCCATCTGGGCCGTCAATTCATCGTGACACAGGGCCGCCCGCACGCCGTGCACTTTGTTGGCGGTGATGGACATGCCGATGCCGCTGCCGCAGAAGAGGATTCCCCGATCGACGTCCCCATGCGACACGGCTTGGGCGACGGCGAGCCCGATGTCGGGGTAATCGCACGGCCGGTTGTCGAAGGCGCCGTGGTCGGTGATTTCCGCACCCAGGCCCTGCAGCAGGGCCTTGATGCGCTCCTTCGCGCCGTAGCCGCGGTGGTCACTGCCAATTGCGATCTTCATCGACAAACTCCTCCAGGCGCGCGTTCAGCGCCTGGTGAATGTGGTCGGCACAACGCCGGTAATCATCCCCCGATCCGCCCAGCGGGTCCACTACCGGGGCCTGCTCGTCGAGCAGCCGCACACGCTCCGCCGCCGCCGGCACCAGGTCCAGGACGGCCTGCCGGTGCTCGGGCGACATCGCGTAAATCCGCTCGGCACGGTGCACCAGCTCCACGGTCAGCGGCTGCGAATGGTGGCCGCGCAGATCGATGCCGCGGCGTGCCATTTCCTCCACCGCGCCGAGTGACGCGGCGGCACCCCGCACCGCGATCGTCCCGGCAGACACTACGCGGTAACCCGCGTCCGCCAGCGCGCTCAGCGTGCAGCCCAAGCGCCGGGCCAGCTCGTGCCGGAACAGGTATTCCGCCATCGGCGAGCGGCACGAGTTACCCGTGCAGACAAAGAGAATCTCGCTGGTCGCCATGCGTTCCAGAGTCCGTTCATCCAAGGCACCGGGCCGTACGACCTGCCAGCGCTGCCCCCGAATCTCCACGATCGTGGAGGCCGTGTTGTGACGCGTGGGGCCGGCATCGACGGCGTACTCAACCTGTCCCTCCAGGTCACCCAACGCCGCATGCACGTCGAGCGGTGGCGGATGACCGTGCCGGTTGGCACTCGTCGCCACCACCGGGACGTCCGCGTCGGTCAGCAGCCACGCTGCCGCCGGGTGGTCCGGGCACCGCAGGCCCACCACCCCATCATGATACAGCTCGGGCAACTGCACCGTGGGGCAGGACCTGGCGATCTCCGTTTTTTCGGGCGCCGGCTCTTCGCACAGCAGTGTGAGCGGCCCGGGCCAGACCTTGCGGATGAGCCGGCTGACGAGCGGCGACGCGGAGGTCAGGAAGCGGCATGCGTGCCGCCGCTGCCCCAGGTGAACGGCGAATGGCTTCACGTCCGAACGACCCTTGATGGCCCGCAGGCGCGCGAGCGACTCGGGATTGGCCGCACTGGCCGCCACGCCATAGACCGTCTCGGTCGGGAAGATCACGAGCAGGCCCGCGCGCAGCGCACCGGCGGCCTCGGCGAGGACCGAGGCGTAACTGTTTGAATCGCGAACGTTTACGATCTTTGCGGGCACGCTGCTTTCCGTACTCTGCGCGTGCATTTTCACCGCGTCGCCAGCATCGGCGCGCTGCCCCATTGCACGCTGGTTCCGTATGATCTATACTAGTGCGCTCGGTGTTTTTCATCCACTGGAGTAGCAGGAAATGGACATTACCCCCGGTACGACCGTAACGGTTGAGATTACGGCCGCCCCGCGCAGCGCGGCCGCCCGAAAGACGCTGTTGCGTCTGCTCGGCCGCACCCCGGAGGTCCGCCGGCACCAACGCCGGCAGAAGCGGCAGCGCCCATCCTGGCAGACCTGGCGGCGCGGCGGGCGGATGTGGCACCATCAGATGAAGTCGACGCCGCCGGTCGAGTTGGCCGCGGGGCGCCGGCTTTCGCTCCTGGCGACGGTCGATACGATCCGTGACCTGGAGAGCGTAGAGCGCTACGTGAAAGTGACGGCCAAGTAGCTCGCACTAGAGTTCGTTCCCCGGCTTCCTTGCCAAAGAAAAGCCCCGGCAGTGCCTCAGAGAGACACCACGCCGGGGCTTTTGTTCCGTGGTCGTTAGCGAACAGGCGCTCTAATACGCGCACTGAATGGGGGCTTGGACGATCAGCGCGACGAACGGGTTGATGTCGTCGAACCCAACCGACAAGTTGCCGTTGATATCGCCGTTGAGACTTGCGCAACCCGGGTACGTCTGTTGCCAGAGCACCGGGTTGCTCAGGATCAGGACGAACGGGTTGATATCGGCGGAGTTTATCACGCCGTCGCAGTTCAGGTCGCCGGGGCAGATACAGGAATCGGCCTGGCACGTCGTCCCCGGGCCCTGGTAGGAACCGCCCAGCGCCGCGCACTGCTGCATCGTCAGCACCTCACAGCTTGAGCTTAGAGGTGGGAAGCAGCAGGCGCCCTCGACCGCGCACGGATTCGGATCGCAATCCGTGCCGTCGCCCAGGTAG
>CAZWYT010000101.1:10572-13568 GCA_964638325.1 uncultured Planctomycetales bacterium | reverse complement strand
CCGTAGGTATGACTGGACCTGATAGACACCAAACGAAAGGGGATGCACATGCTAGTCACGAAGGAAATGCTCGCGAGGCTCCCGGCGCTGCACACCTACGAGGGGCACTCGCCGGACTCGGTGCCGGTGCCTCTTCGGATTTTCAACCCAATAGGCATAGGCGAATGGTCGTTCTTTGAGTCCGGGCGCGAGGGCGACGACATCATGTTCTTTGGATGGTGCTCGCCGCTGGGCCGCGACTGCGCCGAGTTGGGTTATCAATCGCTGCGCGAGTTGGAATCCGTCCGACTCCCCTGGGGCCTGCGCCTCGAAGTCGATAGGTCGTGGGCGTGCCGTCAGCCGTACCCCACGCTGGCCGATGTCCTGAGCGAGGCCGGTGCCGATGGCCTGCTGGCCGGGCTGCGGCATGCAGCGGTCGAGCGCCGGGCGGCCATGGTGCTGGAGGCTAACGTCGTGTTCGACCGCATCGCCCACTACCAGCGCGGCGGCGTCCATCCGTCGCCGTTGGTGAGGGACGACGACGCTGACGCTGCGGGCGAGGCGGTGGGCGCATGACGCTGAGCGACTCCGAACCCGACGCGTTGGTAGTGGCATGGGCCGCCCGCATCCGGCAGGCCGAGGCCGGGCGCACGCCGCAGCAGGTGCTCGACGATGAGGCGTGGTCCGATGCGTGGCACGCCTCTTTACCAATGCTGCCGCTGCCGGGACCGGGGCAGGTTGTGGTCGTGTTCAATGTTCGGCGGAAGGGAGGGGCACAATGAAGGGGCAAGGCTTGGTCGAGTATGCGCTGATTCTGATTCTGGTCGCCGTGGTCGTGATTATCATTTTGGCCGTGCTCGGGCCGTCCATCGGAAACCTGTACTCGAACGTCATCGCGCAACTTTGAGCCGACCGGACCGGCAAGCGTGAGAGCCGCCCTCGTGGGCGGCTCTCTTGATTTCCAATCCCGGCGTGCTACTTCACTTCGGGCGTCTGATGCCGACGACCAGCGTCCCGCCCTGCGGCTGGCCGTGCGGCAGGTTGGCGAGCCATGCCCGAAAGGCGATGATGTCCTGCGCTCTCAAGACCGGGTTGGCCCGTCGGGCATCCGACTCCCGCCTGACTCGTGCGGCCCACTGCTTCGATGTTTCCACCTCTCACCTCCAACCTACTTCGAGGGCTTGCGCCTCGGCGTCGGCCGCGGGACATGCGGCTCCCCTGGCGCGCCTGCGGACGGCGGTCGCCGCTCGGCGCTCGACCGCAAGCCGACGCGCTGGGCGAGGGAGACGAGGGCCACGTCGATGGTTGCGGACTGGCTCAAGCCCAGCACTTCGGCGAGGTCGGCCAGCAGCATCCTGACCTCGGGCGTGAGGTTCATGCTTGTCTTGTTCGATGCGGGCATCGGCTCCCCTCCCTCGCTCTCTCTCTGTAATTGTACCGCAAGCGGCACAACGGGCAAGCGTAGGACCCTTGGCCTATGGGCATATACCGCAAGTGGGCTAATACTACGTAAAGCGGACAACCCTACGGGAGGCGTCAGGATGACCCGAGCCAGAGCAGGCAAGACGACCAAGGCGACCAAGACCAAGCGGACCCGGAGCAGCCGCGAGGCCAAGACATGGACGGCGGTGTACGCCGACCTGCGGGCACGGAACGTCACGGCGATGCTCTCGCAAGATACGGTCGACTTCTACGCGTGGGCGGCCAAGCCCTTCGCGGCGTTCCTCGACGCGCATGGCGTCGGCATTCGCGAGGTGACGGCGGCGGACGTGCGCGCGTGGCTGGCCGAGCGGCAGGAGCGCGGGAAACTGGTGCTTGGCCACAAACTCAAGAGCGGCAAGCGCACTCCTGACAAGCGCAAGGACCTGACCAAGCGGACGGTACACGCACTAAGCCGCGGAGCCACGGCCCTGCTCAATTTTGCGGTGGCGGAGGGCCTGCTGGACGCCGCGCCGTTTTTCAAGAAGGTGCGCATCCCCAGCGATGAGCCGCACCACGTCACCAATCCCGATGACTGGTCGGCCATCCTGACCTCGCTCACCAAGAGCGCGTTGCCCGAACGCGATATCGCGCTTTTCCAAACGATGCTAGGTTCGGGGCTGCGGCGGTCGGAGGTTGCCAATCTGAAGTGGTCCGACCTCACGTTCGACGACCGGCGTAAGGTGGTCGGCGTTTTTGTCAAGGCAGGCAAGGGCGACAAGGACCGGCGCTCGGCTCTCGGCCGCGAGGGCTATGAGGCGCTGCGCACATGGCGAACGCACCTCAAGGCGACGCTGCTTCGCTGGTTCCCCGAGCGCGATATCCCGTGGGTGTTTCCCAGCATCGACCACACCCAATCGCTGAAGTGGGCCAAGTGGTATCGGGGCGGCTGCAAGGGTGCCGAGCCGGAGGTGCAGGTTATCGGACCCTTGCAGGCGTCGAGCGTTACGATGATGTTCCGGCGGCTCAGTGAGGCGGCTACCAAAGAGGCGGGGCATATCGTGCACGTGACGCCGCACTCGCTCCGGCACTCCTGCGCCCGGCGATGGCAACTCGAAGGCGTGGCCATCAACGTCATCCAACAAATGCTAGGGCATTCGAGTTTGGCGACGACGCAGAGATACGTCGTGCTGAGCCGCGAAGAGGCGCAAGCGCAACTGCTCGACCGACTCGCTGCCGCTGCCGCTGCCGATGCTGATGGCTGAGCCGTAGCCCGGCCCGCTCCCTTTACCAATCGTCCCTGCAATCACTGCCGGGCCTCTCGCGTGAGAGGCCCGGTGTGTTCCGCGCTGGGCGCAGGTCCGGCCCGAGGGGGGCGGGTCGGAGCGATGCACCCAGCAGCCCCATGATGGCATGACCAGGACCCCGACGCAATAGGACCCCCCGCCGCACATTACCAATCGCCCGGCCCGAGCGTGATAGACACGGGGGTAGCCGGGCGGTGGGATAGCCCGGAGGTACCACGGCGCTGGCGGTAGCCTTGCGGTATGCTTAGGGCGCAGGTTCTCTTGAACCTGCTATCAGCCCAAAGGAGGGGC
>CAZWYT010000101.1:5344-10472 GCA_964638325.1 uncultured Planctomycetales bacterium | reverse complement strand
TGTACCCCGAGGCCGCCAGCGACTGCATGCTGGTCGAAGGATGCAGCGACGGCACGCGCGAGGAACGGCTTGAGGCGTGGCAGCGCATCGTCGACCACGGCTTGCACCTCGTTCTGCAAGGGTCCTACGGTCGAATGGCCGCCGTCCTCATTGCCGAGGGCTTGGTGCTGGACCCGGACGGTGAGGTGGCGCGATGACCGCCTGTACATTCTGCGGGCGGGCCATCGAACCGGGCGCACCGCGGCGGGTCGTGTACCCGCTGCCGCCGCGGCTCAAGCGTCGCAACTCCGAGAGCGGGACGGCATGCGTTGAATGCTTCGGCGCGGTGCTGACCGAACTCCTCGGGCTGGGACTTGTCAGGCCGGTCCCGCCTCCGGGCCAGTGGGCGCACGGGGTGGAGTCGGAGGTGTTGACATGATTACCAAGGCCAAGGCCAAGGCAGGCAACGCTCGAATCAGACAGGCGATGGCCGAGCGCGAGGCGCAGGTGCTGAGAGTCATCCGGGAGGAAGGCGCATTCAACACGCTGGGCGGCGGCCTGTGGTCGCTGGCGACGTGGCGCGCTCTCGACCGGCTGAAGGCTGCCGGGATTATCAAGCACTCGAAGCGGGCGCACGGCTACGTCCGGGTCGGCCACGTCGAGGAAGACGTGCGACGTGCGAAGGCATGGCAGCGCGAACGCTGGACCCGGCTGCTCGACGGCGGAGGTGGGCGATGATTGACGCGGAGATTATCAAGGCGCTTGTCCCGAGCGGCGGCGTCGTCTTGTCGCCGGGGTACAAGTACCTCGGCTCGCTGGCGTCGAACCCCGGCACCTACCGCAGTGTCGTGTGGAGCCTGCGCACGTTCTTGAGGCTGCACCTCGGGCCACGGGGCTGGGCGCAACTGATTTCCAAACAGCCCCCCGTCGAGAACGGGCGGCCGCGGTCGGCGGACCTGCGCGAGGTCTTCGCCTGCTGCGCGTACGGCTGGCAGGACCTCGACCGCGAGTCGTTCCTCGGCGTGCGGGATGCACTCCGGGCCGAGGGCTTCGCCGATACCGTCGTCCTCAAGGTCCTGACGGCTGCGCGCGGACCCGTGCGCCGGGCTGCGGCGATGGGCCTGCCGACTCACGACATCGAACTGCTGCCCGGCGAGCGCCCTCGGGTCAAGACCAAGCGAACCGGCGTGTACCTCACGCAGGACGACATCACCGAATGGCTCCGGGCCTGCGTGTGGCTGGCGACGACGGCAAGGCAACCGTTGTACTGGACGCGTGCCGCCTGCTGCTTTGCGCTGCAACTCGGGGCCGGGCTGCGCAGCGCCGAGGTTCTCAAACTGGACGTGAGGCACCTCGACGCTGATGGGCGGTGGCTCACCATCAAAGCGGCGAAGGGCGGCGATGGTCGGGCGCGTTTCCGCGGCGACTTCCGCCCGGCGCTCGAATGGGTCCGGTGGTGGCTCGACGAGCGCGGGACCGAGCGCGGGCCGCTCGTGTGTGGCATCAGCCGGGAGCCGGTGCCTGTGCCGGTACCGTCGAGGGGTATCGGTTATCAATCCATGGAAGAGGCGTACCACGAGGTTGCTCGGGTGGCCAAGGTCCATGCGTTCGCCAGCCACGACTTGCGGCGCACATTGGCGACCGACACCATCGCCCAGCGCGGCCTGCGCAACGCGCAGGTTGCACTGCGACACAAGTCGGCTGACACCACAACCGTCTACGACCTGAGCGACTACGACGATGACGATGGCGATGAGCCGGTGCCCGGCCTCCGATTTCCAAACTTGGCGGAGGTCTTCGCCAGCGTCGAGCCGGACTCGTTCCGGGTCCGCTATCGAAGGCGGTGGCGGTGATGGGCAAGGGCGCAGGTAGGCCGACACCCGCTACTAAGGGCACAGGACCCTGACCGGCCATGTTCATCCGGCGAAAGGGCAAGGGGTTCTACGTCGTGGCGAACTACAGGGAGGGCGGCAAGGTGCGCCAAAAAGTCCTAGCGTACCTCGGGCCTCATTCGACGATTGAGGCCGCATGGGACCACCTGAATCGCAGTGCCGAGGCATCCGAGGCGTTCTGTGCCCGCTTCGGCCTCCCGAATGATGCGCGGTGCGAGGCCCGCCTGCGAGCCGAGATTCAGGATATGACCAAGCGGGTACGGTGGGCCAAGAAGAAGCAATGGGCCTACGGGATGGAGCGGGACGGCGGGAAACTGCGGCGACTCCAAGCGGACCTCGACCAGCACCTACGTCAGAAGGCCCGCGCGGAGCGGAAGCGCGAGCAACTGCGGACGCTCCTGACCGTAGTGCCCAAAAACACGGTGATACCCGGCCACACTCGGCGGGCACTACACGGCGTAGTGCCCAAAGAGGTTCACGCCGACCATCGGCGGGCACTACACGGCGTAGTGCCCAAAGAGGTTCACGCCGACCATCAACGGCGCGGAGGTGAGCAATGATTGACGAGCGATTACCAAGGCATCCGCTGCCCATCGAACAGGCGACGCTGAGGGCGATGCAGAGCACGGCACCTGCCGGGCATCAGGTCATCGGGCCGCTACCCGACCCGCCGTTTTTCAAGTGCTCATGCGGCTGCCGGTTCTCGAACGCGCACCCGCGCCCGCGCCCGACGCTGCCCGGCATGGCGGAGCGCATCGCACGCCGGGAGGAGGTGGCGGACTGGATGAACAGGTAGGGATTGTCAAGGCGGCGCGGCGCTCTCCGCGCGCAACTCGGAGGAGTCGAATGGCCGAGAGTCAACTGCCTCGTCGATGGGCTGAGGAAGCGCAACTAATGACGGACTTGTCGAAGGTGCTCTACGACGCTATGCAATCCGGGGCGGATTACTACCGCATCACAAATGCCGTCACCGGAGCACTGCTGCATCTAGTCTACCCCCCCAAGGGGAAGACTGACGGGACGGAGTTTTCGCCTGCCGAAAGAGGCGAAGTCGCCGAACGTCTGGCGAATGCCGCGGCCAACTTGCTTGCCTTTGACCATGAGTTCGAGTACGTCCGGCTACGCATGAGGGCAGTCGTCGAGGAAACACTGTCGGGAGTCGAGGAGGCGATGGGACTCTCCTCTTAGCAGGTCGCACCACACCCACGGCATAAGACGGCCCCCGAATCTCGGGGGCCGTCTCACTTGCGAGACGCTCGCCGCGGGTGTACGATGGGGGCACTCACCAAAAAGAAGACCGGCCTTCGTAGGGCCGGTCGGTGAGGACGCCGGGCTGGCGGCACCCTCGGGGTCACGGCCCCTAGTGTAACCCAAAGCCAACGGCGACGCAAGCCAGCCAGCGACGGCTGGGGCCGTGCTGCCCTGCGGGCAACGGCTAGGCCTCGCGGCGCAAGCGCCCTCCGTCTTGCCGACATGGCGCGCTAGGCTCGACCCTCTGGAGGTCAGGCCGTGGCGCGCCTTCGCCGTTCCGACCCGGTGCATCCCGCCGAGATTCGCATCCTCGCCGCCATGCTGGCGCTGCGGGACCCGGACACCCACCTCGTAAGCAGTCCTCTGGCCATTCTCGGCCGCGCTGCCGAGTATCGTTCGCCGACGATGGCCGCCTGCCGGGCGCTCAATGGTCTGACCCGTCATGGCGAACAGGTGTATCCCGGCCTCGTTGCCCGCGGCCTCGTGGAGCCGATTGTCAAGGATACCCGGCACCCGCCCTTCGGTGAGACTTCGCCGACCGTGTACGCCGTTCCTGACCCGCCGCACGACCTAATCGCGCTATTAGCGCGATTACCAATCATCGCCGGTCGCGGGTCCCGGCGCAGGGCAGGACCCCCTAGCGCGATTGCAGCAATCGCGCTATTAGGACCGTCAGGGATGGCGGCGGGCAATGCTCGCAACCCCCACCTCTGCGGCTTGTCCGCCAATCGCGCTAACTCTTTGTTGTTGACTCCCCCCCTCTCTATCCTCCTAGATTCTTACGCGGAGACTCAACAACAAGAACTTGGTAGCGCGATTGAGCGAATCGCGCGGGCCATCCCCGACCTGCGCTGGACCGACCACGTCCTTGAGTCGTTCCTGACATACTGCGACCGCAACGGCATTGCGATGGCCGACGCGGTGCTGCGGGCCGTGTTGCACAATCCGGCAGTGGCCAACCGCGGAGCGGTTTTCGTGTACGCGCTCCGAGGCAACTATGCGCCCGAGCAAGTCGAGGACTTCAAGCGCCCGAGGGCCGAGCGCGTACACCTCGACCCGAACAGTGAAGCGGGGCGCAGGGCCTACGCCGATGACCTACCGCGCTATGAACAGGAGGCCGATGATGACTGACAACGCTGCCGACGACCCGCTGCTGCGAGTGTGCCAGAGGGATGCGGCAACGGCGCAGGTCCTCTCCTACCTGCTACTGATGCATGGCGGTGGCCAGCCGTTCGAGTGGTCGACCAAGGCCGTAGAGGCGGCGACCGGCCTGCGAGGGTCATTGGTCCCCGCGGCGATGGGCCTGCTCGTGAACCTCGGGCTGCTGAAATTCTCGCACGGCAGGAAAGTCCGGCTCCGAGTACAGGAGATTGCGCAGCGCGTGAGGCATCCCGAACTCCCGCCGCCCGCGCCGCTATTTCCAAAGCCACTGCCTCGTGGTACTCGGGCATGGGAGGGCCGACGGGGAGACGCGCCGACGGCCGATGACCGGCTGGCGCTGCTGCTGCATGCTGGCCTCGACAAGACCGAGCGCGACTTGCGTTCGCTTGAGGAGAAAAGTCTGCCGCCAATCGAGACTGCGCCCAATCGAGACGACGACCAACCTGCGACGCCGGAGGGCGACCAATGACGATACCGATTGACCTACCGACCGATGATGACCTCGCCGCAATGGCGGCGTCGATGACATTACCAAGCCTCGGGCTGACGTGGGTCCCGAGCGCCGGGGCTAGCATAGTTATCGAACAGGGCGACGATGCGTGGCTCGTTGTTCTGCGCCCGTCTCCCTGCGTACCCGGTGCGATGGTCCTATGCCTCGTATGGTGGGAACCTCCCGACGACGACACGAGCAGCGGCGTGTATCACACCCAAGCCATGGGCCTGCATCCGTCTTCGGCGTGCGATGGGCTGGCGTTCGACGGCATCGCCGTGATGGACAGGGCGCGGACCGAGGGCGGCGTCGGGACGCTGGCACTGGCGGCCAGTATCATCGGCGTCGGCGACCG
>CAZWYT010000101.1:0-5244 GCA_964638325.1 uncultured Planctomycetales bacterium | reverse complement strand
GGCTGGTCGTCGCGAGGCACGCCATCCGTCCTAATCAATCGCGCATGCGCCCGGCTGAACATGCCGCCGAGACAACTGTTCGAGCGCATCGCCAACAAGAGCATTCTTCTCGACGGCGAGCCGGTCGTGCGGTCGAATATCAGGAGCGCGATTGTCATTGAGCGCGCCAAGAGCCGCATGCGAGGGACGGGCGGATGCTGCAAAAAGTGACCAAGCCGGACGCCGTCAACGTCCTCGCCGCGCTATCGCCTCGCGAGAGGCAGGTGCTGCTGCTTGTCGAGCGCGGGCTGCCTTATTCTCAAGTCGCCGAGCGGCTGCGCATCGCACGGGGCACGGCTTTGTCGCTGGGCAAAAGGGCGTATCGAAAACTCCTCGGATGTTCCCCGCTGACGTTGGGGAACTCCGGGGCATTATCAACCCCGCCTGCCGTGAGACATCACGCGTTGACTCTGGTGCAAGCCGCCACCGAGAATCGGGCGGGCCGCGGCAAGCACAGGGCGCGCAGGGGAACGGCGAAAGGCGCGCGGCATCCGCATAAGGGCGGCAGTCTCGCGGCTGCCAAGCACGCGGCCCGGCGAAGGATTGCCAAGATGCTCGGGCCGGGGATGCAGACATGACCTCCAGCAAATTGGACGACTGCCGCAGCATCATCCAGTCGCGGCCCGGCGAGGAAGACCTGTGCGCCATCATCGACGCACGTTCCAAACGTGACCTCGAAGCCAAGGCCCGCGCCCTGCGTTCCCTCGACGTGCTTCAGTCTGAGTCAGGCTATCCCGGCGACCTCGCCGACACGCTGGAGCGCGCACGCGATACGGCGCTCGTGTTCAAGGCCGCCAACCTCGACCCCGAGGCCATGATGCCGGACGAGGTCGAGGCCGCCGAGGCCGAGGTGCTGGACGAGATTGCCGGGGCCGTCGGACAGGGACTTGTCGAGGATGGCTGGACGGCCTCGACGGCTCACACGCAGGCCGTGGTCGCTCGGGGGATTGCGGCGACGCTGCAATACCAACTCGGGCGGTTGCGTGGCCGCATGCCTGCCATGTTGAATGCCGCGGTGAAGCGTCAGGCCCGGCTTGAACCTCGCCCGCCAAACCATCGCCCGGTCATGCGGTCGGAAGGATGGCAGTCGCCCGACGGGGTCGTGTATAGCAAGTCCCTGTATACCCGCCGGGCAAGCGTTCGCCCGCAGGCCCTCGGCCCCGGATACATCCTGACCCTCCATGACTGGAGCAACGGGAAGGCGACGCGCATGCGGCTGCTGGACAACTTGGATGGCGTATTTCCAAACCTCCGAGCGGCGCTCGACGCGGGCGATTCGTTTATTGCCCTCGACCCATCACAAGGCGGGGCGGACGTGCTGACCGAAGACGAGTACCGCGCCCTCACGATGAGGGACGGGACAACGCCCGACGCGCTGGTCCATCGGGCGAATGTGGAGGCGCGGCTTTTCCAATCCGTTCAACATTCCGAGGAGGATGACATGGGACTCTTGGCCCAGCGTTTTCGCAATGAACAGGCGGCCATCGACCGCCGAAACTCTCGACTCGTTCCGAAGGCCGCCGACGCTCGGGGCTTTGTGCGCCGTGGGTCGCTGGTCGCACGCGATGAGCCGTCGCTGGTCGTCCGGGGGCACGCCAGTCAGGGCGTCGACTCCTCGACCGGCAGGCCAAGCGTAGTTTTCGCAGTCGGCGATTTGGTCAGGCGCAGCGTCGGGCTGCCGCCACGTCCCGGCGTCGAGGTGGCCGTCGAGCGTTCGGTGCATTCGGCGGTCGCCCAGCAATCGGCGGCAATGGGATTCAATGACCCGAGCCGCGACATGCAGCGGGTCGGACCTGCGGGCGTGTACTGCCGAGAACTCGACGCCTACTTTGCGACGGTCGAGGCAAGGGACAATGCCCTCAGCGTGTGCGACGGCGCTCCGGGTGCCCGACCCTTTAGGGACCCCGAGAGCCTAGAACACACACGCAACGGCAGCAACGTGGGACTCTTCGGGTCGACGGTCGTCGCCGCTCAGCAAGCCGCGCAGCGTGGGCTGAAGGGCAACCCGCGCTAGCGCATTACCAATCTGGCATTCCCGGCGTGTCCCGGCCTGACCTCCTCGCGCGCCGTGATGCACTCCAACTCGACGGGCTGGGCGAGCGTCGCACCTCGCCCCGCCTGTTCCGCCCATCAGCGAAGGCCTCGCCCTGCCGCGAGCGCGGGGCTACTGGTGGGCGACACAGGCCGGTCGGAACTCCACACCGACGGCCCCACGCCGAGGACCCCGCGCCTCGGCATGGCCTCCGGCACCCCGCTCGGACCATCCGTCCCCGGATGTCATCCGGGCGGGTTGCGTTTGCGGGTCCGCGCGACATCCGGCAGCGTGTACTTGCTCTGCCCGAAGGCGTGCGCCGTCCCGGCCATCGTGATAGACAGTCGAGGTGCGATGCTCGAAACTGGCACGGTCGTCGAACTGTTCGCCGAGAGTCTCTCGTGGCAACTTCAGGCAGAGCCACCGGGGCCGAACGACCGCCTCGCCCTGCAAGCATGGTGTCATGGCCGGACACCCGCCGAAGTCGCGGACCTGTACGCGACGACATTAGTCGCCATCCGCTCGCGATTGCGCAGGGCGATGTGGTCGCTACTCGCTCCAACACTTGAGGCCGCCGCGTGGCATGGCATCCTCGTCGGCCTGTTATTTCCAATCCCTCGAATCCTCCCGCCCTTCGACCCCTCGTCACGCGACCGGCACCTGCTGGCGATGCTTGCTCGCGGGCAGACGCTGCGCCGCGGATTACCAAAGTCCATCGGCGGCGGGATGGCTCCGGGGACTCTGAGGTGGGAAGTCATCCGGCTGCGTCGTCGATGCGGAGCCATACACAACGGCCACCTCTTGGCGCTGGCTAGTGGATGGCATTGGCTCGACGACGTTGCGCCCGTGTGGGCGCTGCCCCCGGACTACGCAGCGTGGGGACCCGAGCGCCAGCCATCACGCCGCCGCCAGAGGGACCCGCGCAGGCTGCCAAGCGATGACTGGCTCGACGACCTCGACGTCTGGTAGCCGGTAGCGAGTACACGCAAACCCTCGCCCTTCGCAGGCTCCGGCTCACAAGGTCATCTACTACCCAAGGACCCCGCTGCGCCCCGCTGGGGGCCGCCTGTGGGCTTGCCTGCCGTCCGGCCCCGGCCCGCCGCCCCGCCTGAAGGTCCTACCGGCTGGCCCTTGCCTTCCTGCATAGAATACCTTACAGTTAGGTACGCCCTACCTCGACTTGAGGTAGGCGCACCTCGGGGGACTCGCTGTGCTCCTGCTGCTCGCCCTTCCATTGCTCGCCGCAACCTGTTCGATTGTGTGGGCGCTGTGGCGCATCGGGCGCACGCGATGACTCCCGACTCGCGATTTCCAATCCCAGGAGGTGACTGCATGACCATGACCGTCCAAGTGATGCACTACGACGACATTCGCCGCTGCCCGCACGTCATCCTGCTGCCGTCGCACTATCGACCGGATGGCTCTTGCAAGTGCGACGACCCCGCCGAGCGGCGGATGATGATTCGCCGCTGGGGATACAGGCGCAGCGACTTCGATGGCGTGCCGCTGCGAAAGCACGGCGACCGATGACCAAGGCCGCAGGTAGAACACGACTTGCCATCAGCCTCGGGCTGCTGCTGACGTTCGGGGCATTTCCAATCGCCGCCGCTGCCGAGGGCGGGCCTCCCGTGTGGGGCATCCGGCCAGCCGACGGCGGGCCGGTGCTCGCGGTGAGCGGCCAGCCGGGCGACGTGATTGACACGGCGCTCGTGGCCAGCAACTCGACCGACTCGCCCATCGCCCTGACATTGTCAACGGTCGGCCCGCAAGCCTGCTGGCGGGGCGGGTTCTGCTTCCCCGCGGACACCGCGGACAAGAGCGATGCGGCGGCGTGGCTCGACTTCGATGACCTGCCGCTGGTCCTCGAACCCGGTATCGCTCTCGACATCCCCCTGCGCATTTCCATTCCGAGCGATGCGCTGCCCGGCGTGCATGCCTTCGGCCTCGTGGCCAGCCTGCCGCCCGAGACGGCGGAGCAATCGGGGATGCAGATTCGAATCGTGAGTCGTGTCGGCGTGAGGGCAATCGTCACGGTCGGCGAGCCGGTGCCGTCGTGTGGGTTCCGGGTCGATGGCCTCGCCGCTGCGTTCTCCGCGTCGGGCCAGTGGAGCATGACGCTGGCGGGTACGAATGGCGGTGGCATGCCATGGCAAGGCCGCGGGACGCTGGTACTCGACACACCTCAGCCGCAGACGTTCGCACTGGACTATGGTGCGGTGTGCTCGTGGTGCCGTGTGTTCTACGACCTGCCGACTGCGGCCCCGCCCGCAGGCGATTACCAAGCCGTCGTGAGACTCACCGATGACGGCGAATGCCGGACTGACTGGCAGGGCGTCGTCGCGGTCGTGGCGTCCGAGAGCCAGCAGGCGCAGGCGACCCGGACGCAGTCGGTCATGGCCGAGGTGAGCGCGTGGCTTGCCATGCACGCCGGGACATGGCTGCTTGTGTTCGGCATCCTGTGCGCGGCGGCTGCGGCGGCCATCGTTGTCTGGCTCATCATTATCAAGCGCGCCAGACGGGAAGGAGGTGGTAGGCGGCGAGTATGGTGATACCTACTATCGGCAAGGCTCGACGGCCCGCCGGACGCCCCGGCGACTCCTCTCAGGGAGATAGACCATGACCAAGATTCTCAAGGTTGTGACGCTGCTCGGGCTATTGGCCATTCTGGCCATGCCGCTCGCAGCGTTCGCTGATGGCTCCGTAGTCATCAGTGGCGGGGCGCTGAGCATCACCAGCGACTCGCTCGTGGACTTCGGGCCGCATACTTTCAGTGCGTCGCCCTACGTCCACGCTTTCATGCCGATGACGCCGGACATGCGCGCCTCCGACCTGACTTTTTCCGGGCTGGGTTGGAACCTGACCGCCTCGGCGACGCCGTTCACCAGCGGCGCGAATACGTTTTCGACGCTGGAACTCAAGGCGCTCCCGGCAATCATGGTCCCCGGCTCGACCAACACGATGGGACCCGGCATCCTCGGGACGTGCGCAGTGGCCTGTCCCATCAATGCCGTGCCGTACAAGTGGACGAATGTCGGACCGGCTGGCGCGGGTCTGTGGGCCGAATGGGACCTGCCAACGGAATTCAGACTCACAATTCCGGGCGGGCAGGTGCCCGGCACCTACGCCTCAACGTGGACGTTCACAATCGCCAGTGGTGCCTAGGTGCTAGTCGG
>CAZWYT010000100.1:0-14111 GCA_964638325.1 uncultured Planctomycetales bacterium | reverse complement strand
CTGCCGGGCAATGGACTCTCATAACACCTGGATCAGTTTTTGGGGAGCAGGCCAGTCTCCTTCGCGTAGTGCGCCAGACTGTTGAACACCCCCCGGTAGCCGTCCTCCATACGTAGACGCGCTTCCTCAACCTCAGAAACCCCTCCGACATAGTTGACCAGTCCCGCGAACACCGGACCGTACTGGACGATTGAGCGGGCCACCTGGGCCACATGGTCGAGGTCCTCAAACTCCGAAAGGGCGAGCTCCCCGAAGTTCTCATAGTCGTGAATGGCCCACTCTTCGGCCACCGGCAGGGGCGACTTCGCCAGCATCTCGGCTATCTGCTCCCGGATGGTCTCGACGGGCTGGTCCGCGTCAATCCAGCGGCCGTGCAGCCGCCCGGCGGTACAGTCCGCCAGTGAGGCTACGTAGATTCGCGGTGGGTGCTTACCATCGGTGCTTGTCGTCGTGTCCTTTTCACTCATAGGCCCCCTCTCCAATCATCAACGACTTCTCGTTCTCGCTCGCGGCCGGCGACCTATCCGCGTCCCTCTGCTCTCGCATCCAACTCGTGGCTCTCCGGATAACGGCTTTCAGGGCGTCAGCGTGCGACGCATAAAAACAACTCGAATAGCCGAAGCTGCCATCGGCCTGCTGAAAGCACCGGCTCAGCGTAAAGTCGTAATAGCCTCCGGCCTTCGTCTGCCGCCGCCAGACTGATGCCCCGATGGCCCCCTCGCGAAATGTCATGACTGGTTTGCTTGTCATATATACCCCCGTGTTTTCTGCGGTTCTGCATCGCAAGATGCCACAGGTGTGAAAAAGATCCGTTCGAACCGGGCCGCGCTGTGAAAGGCGCTTGGGGGGTTGGGCTTTTGCCCCGCCCTCCTTCCGCGTGGCCGATCCCACGGCGGTCGCAGTCACCAGCTTCAGGCCCCTCCCGCGCCAAACCGTAGGTGGCGCCGACCAGGAGTTTCGCGATCCGAGGCCTCCGGAAAAGGCGAGCACCAACGTAACTCTTAGGTCGGAATCAATCACCCAAGTCGGTTACGATCGCAGCGATCCGTCCGCTAACGACCGAGTCCCGCGGAGCGACCGCTTCAAAGTTGCGAGCCGCTCCGCGACGCCGAACCGCCCCCCCGGCCCACCACTCTGCTCAGGTGTCAGGTGGGCGGGCCGCCCGCGGGCATGCACCTTGTGGCCGGTCGCACGACGCGGCCGGGCGGACACCGCTGGATCCGTTTACGTCGCGGATCCGCCGTTCTTGTGGGCGTGGATGACGTGAAACGCGTCTTCGAGCGCCTGGGCGAGGACGAGCAGGTCGTCCTGGCCAAAGCTGTGCGATTCCTTCCAGTCGTCGCCCTCCTTGTACAGGCGGGCGACGGTGACGTTGTACATGTGGCCGTTGGCGGTTTGGTTCCGCCAGATAACCACCTTGACGCTGCCATAACGGATCTCGTTGATGGGTCGATTCGCGTTTTCGCTCATGATGTACCTCCTAACCTTGGCCGTATGGCCGGCACGCTTCACCTGACGCCCTTGTTATGCGAGAGTCATGGAGTCGTGTGACCTACGCGCTTTGGCGCCCCCACGGCGTCGGCTCGGCCGCGCACTCGCTGGCACAGCCCGCCCGGCTGCGCCGCGATACTCCAACAGTGAGGCACCCCGGGAGCTAGCGCCGAACAGACCCAGTCGGCCACGCAGACGGCGCAAGCACTCTATGCCTAGTTCGGCTCCGCCCCTGGTGCCGCCCGGACGCCGGCGATGAAAGCTCGGGCGATACGCTCCTCGAACCGTTCGCGCTCCAGCTCGCGCCCACGGGCGTTGCTGGGCAGTTTCAGCCGGCCGATGCGACGCGCCTCGCGCTGCAAGGCCGGGAGGCAGTGAGCCAACCCCCGCAGCATGGCCCGCGTGAGATGGCTGGCGCTCAGGCGGGTCCCCGTGGCCCGGCGGTACAGCTCGATGAGCTGCTCAAATACGTCGTCGCCCGCCGGACTAAGCGTCAGCTCGCGCTTGATGCTCGCACATTCCGAGTTGGTGACTGTCCCTGAATCCTGCTTCGGCGGTAGTCCCTGCTCGGTCGCGACGCTGGACGGCGCCATGGGCGCAGCGCTGGTAGCACGCGCCGCCGCGCTCGCGTCCAATAATCGGGCAACGGTGCTGGAAGGCGGCGAATGAACCAATGCTCGCGCCATGAAGATCCTCCATCAAATGTGCGTTTGCAGGGCCGAGTTGGATTCGTCGGGAACGTCGAGTACATGCGGCGTGCAGCCGGCCTCGGCGGGGAACGGCCGCAAGTCCCCCGCGAGAAACGCCTCGCGGTTACGGACGCGGTACTCAATCTCGGCGGCCAGACGGAGGTACTGGTTCGCGACGCGCAGCTTGGTGAAATTCGAAAGCTGGAAGAGTGTTTTGCCGCGGCCGGAGAGTTCCGGCAGGATGACGGCCTGGGAAATCGAGGTTTCAAAGCGCCGCCCCGGCAGTGCAGCGCTGACGACGGCTTCGAGCTCCGCGCGCAGCCGCGTCGCGCGCCCGTCGACATTGGTGAACACGACACCGAGCACCTCCAGCCGTGGGTTGCGCCGCCGGCGCACGTCCGCGATGTCGTTGAAGGCTTCCGTAAGTCCGCTCAATGAAAGCGGATGGGGAAACGCGGACAGCAGAAACCACTCCGCCGCTGCGTACGTCGCGACGGTGGTAGTCGCCGCGGCGGACGGAGGTGTGTCGAGGAACACGAAATCGTACTCCCGACGGGCGTCCGCCAAGGGCCGGTCGAGGATGGTGGTCCGGTCCGTGAACTTGGACATCAACGTATCGAGTTCGGAAAGTTGCGGGCGCGACGCGATGAGCTCCACGCCTTTGGGCATGCGGTCCGCAATCACGAGGTTCTGGAGCGGCTCGTCGGACGTGAGCAGTTCGAGTGACCCGGCGAAGCTGTTGGCCGCGACCCCCAGGTGTTTGGTCGCGCCCGCGGCTGGGTCGAGGTCCATGATCAGGCACCGGTAGCCGGCAAGACCAAAGGCCGCTGCGATGTGGACGCTGTTCGTGGTCTTGCCGACTCCGCCTTTCTGATTGCCAACTGCGATGACGATGCCGAACGGGGTGTGTTTCATAGAGCTCTTTGTGTAATGAACGGGGTGCATGCGGCTTGACGGCCCTCCGGTCGCCCCGGTCGCGCGCGGGCCGGCGGGCCGGCCCACCGCCCAACCAGCACGCAGGGTCGCCGCAGCTCAATCCGTAGCACGGATCACTTTCACAGCACAAGCGCTGACTTGCGAGTTCCTGGCAAGCCCCGGCCGGCGCACCACGGGCGCCTCGCCAGCCGGCGAGCGGACGGGCCAGCGGCCCCGTCGGCGGGCTGCCCCGCCGGCCGAGTCGTCGATGCTGGTCGAATCTGTATTGCGCCTACCTGGAAAGCGCGGTATGCAGGCGGTGGCCGGGATGCGTTGTGCGAATCGAGAGTGCGTCGGCGTGCATCGGCCAGAGAACAAGCAAGTTTAGGAGGATCGAGAAGATTAGGCCCAACGGCGAGCAACCGCCTGGCGGCGGTCGCTCGGGTGGTCGCGCGCTCCCCTCAACTGTGGGCGGCACGCTCGATGAAGGCTGCAACCTCACCGTAGCGCACTTGCCCATCACCTGTCAATTGTCGTCGCTGGGCGCGCCAGACCCGTCGTGTATGGCCTTGTTTCGGCCCTCGGGGCAATCCGGACACCCATCGAAGCGTCCGGCCAAACAACGTTCTGAAATCATGAAGAAATGGGCAAGTCTCTGCGGCCCCCAGGCCGCCGCCCGCCGGAAACCCGTCGGCGGGTTCTGCTTCATCTCGGGAACGGCCGTTCTAGGGGCGTGGTGGGCCTACAGGCGGCGTTTCCTGACCCGGTTGGACCTCCGGGTATGGCTGGCGTGTTTTGAGGTCGTAGCGCGGCGCTGTGGCCTTCCTCGGGGGCGTTTACCGTGCTTTGCCGTCGGTGAGGTACGCAAGTTGGTCGGAAACGACAGCGAGCAGGAGATCCGGCGGTGCCTCCGCCGGCTTTCCGCACGCGGACTTGTGAATTGGTCCCAGACGCTGGTTCGGGTCGGCCAGCCTATCCGCGCGGCGTGTGTAGACGAGCAGTCTGAGCTGGGCGAGTTCCTGGTGGAAGTCCCCAACCATGCCCGGCGCATACCTGTCCCACGGCTGGTCATCAAGTTCCTAGCCCGGACGGGAACACGCGTCAGCCTGGCTACGGTGTTCGGACACTTGCTGCGATGCCTGTACTACCGGCCTGGCGAATGCCGACCGACAGGGACCTGCAAGGCAAGCTGGATCAGCGACCTTTTCGGCGTCGACGTCCGCAACGTCAAGGCGGCCCGAAAGACGCTTGTTGAATTGGGCTTGCTCCGGTTCGAGCCAGTCGGACAGAGGTTCCTGAACCGCTGTGGGCGCCTGGTTACGGTCAATCTCGCGTGGGCATCCCCGATGAGTCGCCGGCGTGAATTGCCACCCCGCGCGCCCGTTCCCCGCGGTGATTTACCACCCCTTATAAGAGAACCTGAACTCCTTCGGATCTTCACAAACCAGAACCCGCCGGCGAACCGCGGTGCTGGTGTTCCAGCACAACGGACCAGCCATCCGAGGCCATCGCTGCGGCATATCGTGCCGGCTGACCTCACGGATAGCGCGCGTCTGGCATGTCTATTTGAGCAGGCCTGCAGAGCGGGCCACGTGAATCGAAGCGAAGCGGAGCGATTGAACTTCTTTGCGGCAGCAGAGCACGCCCGCAGCGTCGCAACCCGCAACGCACCCGGGCTTTTCGCTTCGAACGTACGCCGCCGCCATTGGGCAACCATCACGCTGGCAGACGAGGATGCTGCCCGGTGCGCGCTGAGCCGCCTACGGCCGTCGGCAGCGGATAACGAGCTTACTCCGAGGACACGCACCGACGGTGGCCTGCAATCGGCATGCGCCGGCGGAGTCCAATCGCGAGAGATCCTTACCACGCCCATGCCTGTGCCTCTTCGTAGCATCCTGGCCCGCGTCCTGCCGACGCTCGTGCATCGCGAGGTCACTGCAGCGAATTCGATTGCCGACCGAATGAGCGGTTCCCATCGTCCCGTTGCGAGGGCTGATGCCCCGAACGAGCCGAACACGTACTGGCTCTGCTGCATGGTCCGCTCGTAGTCACGCGGCGGCGCGGCCGCCGACAGGCATTTCCTCGCCGGCTCGGGCTGTCTACTCGCAGCAGGCGCCTGCCGCTGCGGTCTGCCGTTTAAGCCGTCGCCTCGGGTCCTCGCCCGGCGAGGCCGTTAGGCCCTTGGGACCCGAGACGACGGCTAGGCAGGCCGCACCTGGTGGGCAACCCACTTGGACCCGGTTCTGCCGGCATGCCGGAGCCGAGGGTTCCTCATGAAGCCGTCTCTTGCTGTGATGTGCTGCTGGAGATTGCAGGTTTGGAGCCAGCGCGTGCGCCTTTGCCCTAGCTGACACGATATCGGGGTGAGAGGAGCCTTCTTCGCACCCATTGCACGACCTCACGGTATTCCGGCCGGACTGGGCGCATGTACAAGTCGGCAACGTCTGAGCTCATCGCGTGGCCGAGCCAGCGTTTCACATCCCCGATTGAGGTTCCCGGTCGGGAGCCGAATTCGGTGGCTCCGAGGTGTCGCAGCGTGTAAAAGCCAGGCAGCGTGGCTTTCTTCTCGCCCGCTCTCGTCCGGAGCTTGCTCCACCACAACGTAACCGCGTTGGAGGTTGGAGTGACAAGTGGCACGCCGTTTCGCGTAACGAAAAGAAGCTGGCCGGTGGCGCGGCGTTGGGTGGCTTGGTACTTGTGGACATACGCGTAGACGAGCGGAGGCGTGGTGCCGAAGCGCTCGACACCGGTCTTGGGGCGACGGAGGTCGTAGGCGTCCTCTGCGATCTGTCCCACGCGAACGGCCGCGAGGTCGCGCGCCCCAAGTCCCAGACCGATGCCGAGCCATATCATGGTCTTTCCGCGAAGGTTCGTTGCGGCGAGTAGCTTCTTGAGCTGAGCGACAGTAGGGAGTGGCCGTTCCCGCGTCGGCGCACCGTGCGCAATGTCACGCGAGTCCCAGTTCCACGTGATCATTTGACCGCCGTGCTCGGGTCGCCCGCCGCGGTCGATGATGGCCTTGACGAGTTGCAGGCGTTTGGCGACCTGGGAGGCGGAATAGCCCTTCTTAACGATGTCCCGGTTGTACGCCTCGACATCGGCCATCGAGAGGTCGGCGAGGCGCATTTTGCCGATGGCGCCCGCTCCGTAGCGGGCGTTGAGGAATTCGAGGAAGTCGCGGATGGCCTTCTTGCGGTCTCGGAACACCGGCGCTGCGATGGTGCCGCGTCGTCGAGGCTCGTTGCTCTGCCGGGTTCGCGACCGCTCAGAGGCCCTGAACGCGCTGACGATTTCGAGGATGCTGCCGGAAAGGAGCTTGCTGCGCCTGTTTGGGTGCGGCGGGAGCTTGGCCTTCGTCGGGAACTTGGTGTTTGGGTCGCCGCCGATGTGCTCCAAGACCCAGGCGTGGTACAGGATTCGGGCCTCGGCTTCACGTTCGCGTTCCCGGATGTTGAACACGTGCTTACGAGGAGAGCGGGTTTCTGTATCGCGGTAGGAGACGTGCCAGCCGACGTTTCGCCAGGCCGTAAATTTCAACTTCGGGATTCGCTGTCGGGTCTTGGCCATGCCGCAGGTCCGGGTATAATGCCGGGTGCTCGGCGCCGGCCATTATAGCGGCGGCCGTGGCTTAAGTAGAGAAAAAAGCTTTGCTTAAGTAGAGAAAAACCGCGTTCGCGGGCGTAATTCAGTGGTAGAATGCCAGCTTCCCAAGCTGGACGTCGTGGGTTCGAATCCCATCGCCCGCTGTTTCGGTAAGTTCTTCTGACGCCGCAGGTTGTGAATCTGGGGTACTCGTCGTTTCTGCCGGCTGAAAGCCCATTCGTGGCAGTTTTCGTGGCAATTCGCACATGTTCAGCGCCAGCTCGGCGCGTACATATGCCCGTTTTCGGCTCAGAAATGAGGTTCGACGCAGCTATCGGGGGACGACTCCTTCCAGGAAAGCTGGAAGTCGGCAGCGCCTTCCCCAGACGTATGATCTCCGGCGCGCGGGCCGCTGCCCCTGGAGCCGCGATTCCTGTAAGCCGTTTCACGAAGAGCAGGTCCGTTCGCAGCTTGGATGTCTCGTTGACAGACCGTCGCGGCCCTTGCATATTGAATATCGCGAATTCAATTTGCACAGGAGCCGCCGATGCTTGCCCGACATCTGTCGAAAACACTCAAGGCCGCGGCCCGGGACTATCCGGTCGTAACCGTGACGGGACCACGTCAGTCCGGCAAGACGACGCTCGTGCGGGCGGCCTTTTCCGGCCATCGCTACGCATCGCTTGAAGACCCCGATGCGCGGGCGTTCGCCACGGAGGACCCCCGCGGCTTCCTGGATCAGTTTCGCGGCCGGGTGATCCTGGACGAGGTTCAGCGGGTGCCGGACCTCTTCTCGTACATCCAGGGAATCGTAGATCGGGTAGACCGGCCGGGGCACTTCATCCTGTCCGGCTCGCAGAACTTCCTGCTCCTGCATCGCGTCGGCCAGACGCTGGCCGGTCGCTGCGCCGTGCTGCGGCTGCTGCCGTTCAGTCGGTCCGAACTGATTGGCAGACCGCTGCGGGACATCGCCAAGTCCCTTCAGATGCGACAGTCCGCGGTCTCAACCGGACGAGATACCACGGCGGATCTGTTCGAAACCCTGTTCACCGGCGGATTCCCAAGAATCCATGACAAGGGCCTCAAGCCACAGAACTGGCTCGCGAACTACTACCAGACCTACCTGGAGCGCGACGTTCGCGACTTGCTCAATGTGGGCGACATCGAGGGCTTCGGCCGGTTCGTGCGGCTTTGCGCCGGGCGCAGCGGGCAACTGCTGAACGCGTCGTCGCTGGCCGCGGACGCCGGCGTTTCCCACACGACGGTGCGGAGGTGGTTGTCGATCCTGGAAGCGAGCTTCGTTATCTACCTGCTGCGACCGCACCACCGCAACTTCAA
Organism: uncultured Planctomycetales bacterium; assembly: GCA_964638325.1. Lineage (GTDB taxonomy): Bacteria > Planctomycetota > Phycisphaerae > UBA1845 > Fen-1342 > JALHJL01. Next base: position 6,096 of record CAZWYT010000100.1, on the reverse strand, counting down.
CAAGCGCCTGGTAAAGTCACCGAAGCTCTATTTCCTCGATACAGGACTGTTGTGCTACCTGCTGAGGGTTCAAAGCGCCGCGGACCTGATCTCGCACGCGGCCCGTGGCGCGATCTTCGAAACCTGGGTCGTGTCCGAGGCGCTGAAAAACTTCTACAACCGGGGCGCCGAGCCGGACATCTACTTCTGGCGCGATTCGGCCGGGCATGAGATCGACCTGCTGATCGACCAGGGGGCGCAGCAGATTCCGATCGAGGTCAAGTCCGGGCAGACGATTGCGGGCGACTTCTTCACCGGCATCGACTATTGGCGGAACCTGGCCCGGCAGCCGGCCGGCGGCGCGGCGCTCGTCTACGGCGGCGATGCCTCGTACAAGCGGCGGGGTGTATCGGTTCTGTCGTGGTCGAATTGGGCGTGACCGCCGGCTCCGTATCGCTGCGGGGCGCGGCGCAGGCGTTCGCGAGATGACGAGCGTACAGATCCCGGCCGCAGTTGTCGGCGTACACGCCGCCCGTCATCGGCCGTGGCAGGACTTTTGTGTCTGCAAGATCGTCCGGCCCTCCAACGTATCGAGAATCTCCATAAATCGGGGGCGATTGCGGTAGCCCTGCCGGATTTCGGCCAGAAGACGGGTCCATTCCTCAGCGCGACCCAACGATTTCAGGATCGGCCGCATTTTCCGAAGGTAGATCGCACAGTTTTCGTACGCCGACACATTCGCCAGCTTCAGATGCGCCTCCAGCCCCCGGCGATAGATGTCCAGCGCACGCTCCGGGTGCGTGGCCGCCACCGCTACGGCGACCTGGTCGGAATAGGAAGCATGCCCATACGCCCCCCAGCCGCCGCCACCTTGGGGCGAGCGCTTTTCCAAGGCCCCCATTTGATCATACCATCGGAGCACATCATCCGATCTTCTCTCGGCCATTGCCATTTCCAGCAAGACGGCGTAATGCGGTCGCGATGCGCTTCGCCCTGTGGCGCCGATCCGCGTAGCTGGCGCCAGGTAGTCGGGTACCGGCAACGGCCAGGCCGGATCGACCGTCACATGCGTTTCGCCCTTGCCTCCGTGACCGATGCGAATGGGCGAAACTCCGGACTCCAAGAACTGCAGGGCAGCGGCCCGAACGCGTTCGGCACACCTGGCCTTCCCGGCCGCCGCGGTGAGTTCCTGGAATCCTTGTACGCTCGGGCGCTCGAAAAGAGCGTGCGCGGCATGGGCGGCCACAATATCCCATTTCCTGCGACGCCGCGCCAGTTCACACAGGCACTTGCGCAGCGCGTCGGCGATCCCCGGCCATTTCCGGGCGGTTTTTTCAATGCCCTCACGCGTCCAACGCTCGGCGTCGTCAAATCGGCCCTCACGAAGCAAGTATTCAACCAGCCGCTGATAGCTGCCCGTCACGCGTGCTTCGGTCTCGTAGAGGGCGAGAAGCTCGTCGTTGCGGCCGGCGCGCTCCAGGGCCTGCAGCAGCCACGCGCTGACCCGATCACGCCGGTAGTTGCGCGTGAAGTCATCCGCGTTCTTCCCGCGCGGGGTGTTTTTCAGCCGATCGGCCAGCCGATCGGCGACGGCCGACCAGTCCGCGAGCTGCCATCGCGCATCCAGGATCGTGCCCGCGGCCGGACCAATCACGTCGTACTCATCGCGCAGGTGCGCGTCGATCGCATACAGGATCTTGTCCGGGGCGGGGCGATTCGATCGTGCCAGGGCGTCGAATACGACCGGCAGACAATCTGAGATCGCCATCACCGTTTCCCCTTCGTCGTGCGACTCCTCGATCTGACGCATGCCGCGCCGGATCAAGTCGCTGCCCAGCTCCAGCACGTGGTCAAAATGGCCCCCCTCAACCAGCCGCTCCAGTTTTTGTTTCAGCCGGGTGTAATCGGGCGTGTGCCCCTCGCCGCTCCAGTGGTTGCGCCAGCCGGCCTCCGCGGTTACGGCGTGCAGTGTCCGCCGGGCCTGATTCAACAGCCTGCCGGCGTCGCCCTCGGCCAGCGCAATACGCTCCTGAAACTCCTCCCGCAGCTCAGGAAAACGTGCCACCAGCGACCAAACCAACTCGACCAGTTCCTCGTGGCTCCTCTCGCCCAGATGCGCGCGGATTCGCGCGTCCCACTCCGTGCGGGTTCGACGCTTCCCGCTCTGGGGGGCGGCGTCCGTGGCCGGTTTTGAGACCGGATCGGTCCGACGCGGCCCGCTTTCAACGTCCAGACCGTCAACATCCTCTGGCGCGTCGTCGTCGGACTCATCCGTGAGCTCCTCGCCGAACTCATCGTCCAAGTTTGCGGCCTGATTGGTCAGCTTGGCCCAGCGGGGATCATCGGGGCGTGCCGCGGGCACGTTCTTCTGGCCAGCCACCGCTTCGAGGAACGCGATCACGACGGCGACGGCGTGCTTGCAGCCATCGAAGCCGACGGGGCAGGTGCACGTCGATTGGATCCGGCGGCGGCCTTCGTCGCCCGGCGCCAATCCAACCGAGGTGACGTATCGGTTTCCGCCAAGGACGGTCGCCAGGAGTCGGCCATCTTCCGCCAGCATCAGGTCCCTGACGCGCCCCCGTCGGTGATAGGCTCGGCCGCGCGACACGCTGCGGCTTCCGGCCCAGCGATCCACCTCCTCCCAGGAAAGCGAGCTCCATCTCATCGTCGTGTCAGGCCTGACAGCCTGCGAATTGACTGTGGCTTTCGTTGGGCGCGCCATAGGGATTCTCTCACAACGCCTGACGACCTTCACACGGGGCGGGAGACCGCGCCGCCCGGCTTCTGGAGCCGCGCAAGCGAAACGCTCCACTACGGGGCTGCATGCTATCCGCTCGCCCGAGCGGTTTGCAGGGCCGTCACCTGGTTTGCCCGAGACCCGGCGCGAGCGGAGAACGCGGCGACCGTTGGTGCGCCCGTGCGCCATCGCGCGTGCGGCACACGGCGGGCAAGCGCGGCGAGCATGGGGGTTGAGGATTGCATTCTCCCATCCTCATCGCGCTCTCGCTCGGTGCGACAGCATTCGTAGGATCGCATCGAGGACTTCATCGAGTCGCTTGCCCACGTCTTCGGCCAGGAACCGCAGCACAGAATAGCCGTTCTCCTGCAACAGTAGGTCTTTGCGTCGATCACGGCGGTACGCATCGGCATCGGCCAGGTGTTGGGCTCCGTCGAGCCCAACCGCCACCTGCGCGTCCGCACAGAGCAAGTCCACTTCCATCTGTCCCCGCCCGTCAAACGCAATCGGCAACTCGACATTCAGGAAAAACCGTCCGGCGGTTTCCCGTAGACTCTCCAGACGACGATACAGGAACGCTTCGGTAGTACTCCGCGCACGGTTCGCGCCTTCCGCATCGGAAGGCACAATTCGTGATGCCTGGACAAACAGATTCGCCAGTGGTGTATCGACTTCATCGCGAACCAGCCGCCGAACGCTGGTCGCGTAATCTCCTTTCCACTTGGGATCCACAGGAAGCGCAACATCCGCGGGCCAGCCCGGTACGGCACTCGCTGGCAGTAGAATCGTATAACCAACCCCCTCGTATCCTCGGCAACGTCGGTCAAACATCCGCGCCAGCATGGGAACGTCGAGGTCGGCGTAGTCGTACACGCGCACTTCGCGCTTGAGATGATGCAGGCGATGCAATCTGCCCACGTATTGTGCAATGGTCCCGCGCCATGCCACTGGCAGCGTCAAGAACAACGTATCCAGCCGAGCGTCGTCAAAGCCCTCGCCGATGTACCGTCCGGTGGCCAGCAGCACCCGTCCCTCATTCTCGGGAATTGCCGCCAGCCGGGCGGCGGTCGTCTCGATCTCCTTCCGCCCCATCCCGCCGCGAAGGACAACCAGGTGACGCACTTCGGGCGATAGTCGGCCAGCCAGGCGATCAAGGTGCTCATTGCGTTCTGTCAGCACGACAGGCGACCGGCCTTCCTGGACTGCCTGTACGACGTCCTCGCAGATGAGCCGATTGCGTGCCTCATCTGCGATCAACTCGTTGTACAGATCGTGGAATTGGCGCCGCATGTCCGGGTCGCCCGCTTCCCGCGGACGGAACCCCGTCGGACGGACAAGCACGGTGTGTTCAAAAGGACGGGCTGCCGCCTGTTCCTTCGCATCGACGCGATACCGCACGGGCCCGCACTGCATGAAGATGATCGGGTGGTGGCCGTCTTTGCGCGTCACGGTGGCAGACAGGCCGCTGACAAACTTCGCCTTCGCTCGACGGGCCACCTGCTCAAAGCTGTGGGCGGACAGATGGTGACACTCATCCACGACGAGATGGCCGTATCCCCCGACAAGGTCGTCCACGACGCCCTGGCGTACCAAGCTCTGGATGACCGCGACGTCGAGCATGCCCGTCGGCCTCTTCCGCCCGCCCCCAATCCGGCCGATGGCCTTTGCTGGCAACCCCAGGAAAGCTGACAATCGCTCCACCCACTGCTCAAGCAACTGCCGACGATGCACGAGAACCAACGTATTGACGCCGCGACGTGCTATGAGCCATGCGGCGACCACCGTTTTTCCGAAGGCGGTAGTGGCGGACAACACCCCCGTGTCATGCGTAACTAGGGCCTCTGCGGCGGCCTTCTGTTCGGTCCGTAGCTCGCCATGGAAAGCGACATCCAGAGGCTTGCCCGCACACCGTTCGTCCCGAACCACGGCCTTGATTCTCAAGTCCGACAGAAGTTCTTGCACGTCGTCAAGGTCGCCCGAGGGCAGTACCGGCTGCGCAGGTAGGGCTCGAATCGGTTCGCGTGCAAATGGAGATCGCCGTCCGGTCTTCGCCGATTCGCAAACTGGGTTGGCGAAGGCCGAACCGTCTTTTAGCTGCGGTACGCCGCTGGCCCATTTCTGACCTGCTGAGCAGCGGTTTTGGTCGCTGGTGCTGCAGACGTGGATCTACCCGATCCGGAAACCGCGCAGCATCCGGTGGTTGCGCGCTCGGCTCTGCGTTGCGTGCCTCCGACGAAGTCCAGCTTGGGAAATCGCTCTTCGGAGCGCAAAGCCTTGTCCTACAGTGGGTTATACCGCGTTTTCTGGGTCAGAATGAGGTTTTCAAGTGAGTAGCAAGTGAGCAGATAGGTGCCTTACGAGTGCCAATCATGTCGCGACTGACCCACTTTTGACCCACTCGTTCGATGGCCCCAAGACGCAGAAGTGAGTTTTCTCGACCCGTACAAATTACGAATTCATAGGGCTTGGACTCGAGGTTTCTCTCGCCGGCAGCGGGCGATCAGAATCACGACGGCAAACGCGACAAGCTGGCATTCATGCCCAAAGAACACGGCGGCCGCGCCACGACCCGCTTCCGACCGTAGGCGTGAGGACTGGCGTCACGAGCCCACGCGAGGAGCCAGTTGACCCGGCCCAGAACGGGCTGTAAATTCGTTTGCAGAAAGGGACATAATCTGTCCCTTTTCGAAAACGCACTGGAGCAGCACGAATGCCTGCGCCGACGGCGGAAGCCTGGGTTGAACCGGTGGCAGGTCCAAGCGGTCGGCACTCGTAGGTCACAGGGGATCGGGGGCACCTGAAGCTGGCGCCAAGTCGAACGGCAGGTCAAGCGACGTGAAGTCGACCGTAGTTCGGCGTCCGGCTGCCATCGGTCTCAACGGCGAGTGACGTGAGGTCTCAGCGATTTCGATTTGTGAGACTCAGGCACGCGTCATAACGTCACGGTAGAGATCGAGTTACGAAAGGCGGTCTCAAAGTCTCGCATTGTCTGGACCGCCACGCGAGAGCCCAGTTGCCAGCTGGTCTTACTACCCCGTCGTCATCCTTCAGTCTCGCGGCGCGGCTGTGCTCGGAACCCCAACAGGCTCTTGGTCAGATCACCGCCCTCGATGACCAACTCGCGCAGCGCCTGCTCGATGTGTCGGTCGTCGACGACGATGGGCTGCCCCGGCTGCTCGTCAGCCGCGAACAGTGCGGCCTTGCGGAGCAACTCGCGGATGAACGCACCGGTCGCGCCCTCAGTGCGCTGGATGAGCCGGTCGAGGTCGCTGATCCTTAGTGTCAGACCGTTCGCGTACAGATCGAGTAGCCGCCGTCGACAAGCGGGGTGAGTGCTACTCTTAGTTGAAATTCAAGGCGAACGGCTCCATGAATGATGG
>CAZWYT010000099.1:0-14252 GCA_964638325.1 uncultured Planctomycetales bacterium | reverse complement strand
CTGCCGGGCAATGGACTCTCATAACACCTGGATCAGTTTTTGGGGAGCAGGCCACTGGTTCGTCGATGGAGCGCTTGGCCTCAATAACGACGAATGGCTCTTGACGGTCGTCGTCTACATACAGAACAAAGTCGGCCCGATTGGTCACGCGTCGGGATCCGACGTACATCCGGATTGGCTTCTGCTGCTCAGCGCGTCGCATGAGGTCGAGCCCGAGCCCCCGCAAAAGCGGCTTGACTGTCCCCTCCTCGAATTCGCGCTCGAGTTCGGCCTCCTCTTGAGGCGGAATCAGGAGTTTCGCTTTCGCGCGCGACCCATCCTCGCCTCTCGACAAGTCGGTAGCGGCGCGTCGGACCCAGTTGGGATCCGACCGCTTCACTTCGACCAAATCTTCAATTCGCCGCCAGACGGCGCTCGGGACGATTGTCTTTCTCGCACCCTGGAAGTTGGATCGAACGACGCCCCACGTGGACAGGATTGAGTCCGCCCGCATCTCGTCAAGCGTGATCCATGGCAGAGCCTCTCGCTCACCCAGTTCTGACCACACTTTATCCGCGGTCCACGAGTCGTCGAACGGGTTCTCAAACGCGTCGCACAGCGCACGAAAGCGGTGCGTGATCGCCTTACGGGGAGTCATGCAGTACATCAACACGCTGTCCCCGCGACGCACTCCCCGGTGTGTGGTCCAGGTTTGAGTTTCCTCTTTCTCATCGTCCAAGCCGTCAAAACTCTGTTCGCTGGACATCGCGATCCAGACACGCCCCGTATCGGGCAACGGACCGGTTTTGTCCGGAAACAGTTTCGGTGCGAGGTGCTCGAATACAGCCCAGAGTTGCCATGACTCCATGTCGGTGTCATCGCCCCACTCGCGGATTGCTGCGTCCACCTCCCAGTATGCCTCCATGGCGGATCCATCGATTCCAGGCCACTCTAAATCGACCCCTAGGCCTTCGCAGTATCGCCGGAAGCGATCCGTGCGCCAGAAGAGATCAGCGGAAATGGGGAAGAAGTAATCCGGAGAGAGGGTGTGCATCCACTGAGCCACAACATCGGCTGGCCAGAAAAACCGCAGGGTCTCAAAGATCCATCGGAAGCTCACCTTTGTGTTAAACGCATCGCGGATCGCGGATAGCGCCATCAGCCAGTCGAGCTCATAAGTCGCTACGTGTCGGGCAAGCGAACCGGACCCTCGGTGCGAGCGCTCCCATGTGTCGAGCATTTCCCGAAGGTCATGAAAGACGCGTTCGGCATTCTCGTACGGTTGTGAACGGATGATGTGCGGAATCACGTCTCCAAGGCCGCTCACCGTTGCCCACGTTTGGACCTCCTGATCAAGCTGATCTTGATCGCAAGCCAGAACCGACTGACCGTCGTAGCTGAGGCGCTTCGTAAACCTCTCCTCGTAACGCCGCTTAAGGCGAGACAGGTCACCGGCGAGAAAATACCTCACTTCGGCAGAGGCATTGTTGTGGCGTATCATTGCGTACCCGCTTACTCCAACCGTCATTTCGCCCGGGCTCGCGGTCGAACTCTGGCCCGCGTCTAGCCGAGCCGCATTCCAAGATAGAATCCGAGCGCGAACCCCACCAGCTTCAGCAACTCTTCATCCGGCCGGGTCAGGGCCCGCTCGATCGTGCGATCGAGGCCCTCGTGTCGCCGGAGTTCCAGCTCCTCGCCGACGATGACGAGGCAGGCCCGACGGCTGCGCCCGTCGAGGTTATCGTCCAGCGCGATCACGTCCTGGAGCTGCGCGAGCTCCGTGGCGGACATGCGCCCCAGGCGCTCGCGGAACTGCTGAATCGTCATGGTGTCGCTCCGCCGTCCGCGTTCTCCCTCCAGTATACACGCGCGGCGCGCCGCCCGTATTGCTGGGACCCGGCCTGGCGCCCGGGGCTACTGCCAATCGCCCTTCGAGCTCCTTCGATCCGCCACAAAACCTGGTCACACCCAGCCACGCGATTCGCGGGCGAGACGCCCACGCCACCGCGGGCCGCTGGATCTGCACAGCCGGGGGCGGCTGTGGCACGGACACACGTCAGGCGCAGAGGCCGAGCATGAGAAAAAAAACGGGGACAGGCACCGCGGGAGGGCGTTTCCTGCAAACCAGACGCGGGTGGCGCGGAGCCAGTCCCCGTTTTTTTTGCGGAGACGGCTACGTCAGGCACGAGGCCTGACGCTACTTGATTTCTGTCAGCTTCACCGCCGCGCGGTGTTTGGCGGCCAGCATCGCGGCCTCGAGCACCCGCTGGGTCTCGTACGCGTCGGCAAAATCCGGCAGCGGGACGGTCGGCGGCTCGCCCGCCAGCACGGCCATCATGTCCGCCACCATGTTCACGAACGTGTGCTCGTACCCGATGATGCAGCCCTCGGGCCACCAGGCCCCGGCGTAGGGGTGCTCGCCCGCCGTCGTGCAGACGATCCGGCGCCAGCCGGCGGTCTGCTTGGGGTCGCGGTTGTCGAAGAACCACAGGACGTTCATGTCCTCGAAGCCGAAGCGCAGGGCGCCGAGCTCGCCGCTGACCTCGATGTTGTTGTTGTTCAGGTTACCGGTGGCCACGCGGGACGCCTCGAAGCTGCCCAGCGACCCGTCCTTGAAACGGGCCAGAAACAACACGCAGTCATCCACGTCGCTCTTGCCCATCCGGCCTTTGCCGGGCATGGCACTGGGAATCAGGCTGCGGGCGGCGGCCGAAGGCAGCGGCCGCTCGGGGACGAACGTCTCCGCGACCGCGCCGCAGACCTCCACAATCTCCTGCCCGGTGATGAACCGGGCCAGATCGACGATGTGCGCATTGAGATCACCGTGGGCACCCGTGCCGGCGTACTTCTTCTGAAACCGCCACGCCAGCGGCGTCTCCGGCCCGCCCCAGCTCTGCAAGTAGGAAGCGCGGACGTGGTAGATCCGCCCGAGCCGGCCCTCCTTGACGAGCCGATGGGCCAGTGCCACCGCCGGGCAGCGCCGGAAGTTGTACCAGACGAAGGTCTTGCACTTGCGGGCGCGCAAGGCGGCGTTCTTCATGGCGCGGGCATCGCGCAGCGTGTGAGCCAGGGGCTTCTCGCAGGCCACGTGTTTGCCGGCCGCGAGCGCCGCGACGGCCTGCTCGGCATGCATGTAGTTCGGCGTGCTGACGTCAACCAGGTCGATCTCGGAGCTGCGGACGACGTCCTTCCAGGTCGTGCTGTAGTTTTTCCAGCCCCAGCGGGCCGCAAACGGCGCCAGCGCGATCAGGTCCAGGCCGGCGATCGTGTGCATGACCGGCTGCCGGGGCAGGTTGAAGAAGCGGGCGGCCTTGAGGTACGCATTGCTGTGCGCCCGCCCCATGAACTTCTGACCCAACAGCGCGACGTTGCAGACCTCGGACATGCACACTCCTCCCGCTCAACAGTTACCGCGCTCGTCCCGGAAAGCATCGGCTGCAAAGGCGACGGCGGCGAAACTCCTAACGCCTCGCGGGCCAACCGTCAAGCGCACCGCCGACATTGATTTTGCCCCGCCAGACGCTAGCCTTTTCCTGCGTCCGGGCCGCATGCCCGAGGAGGTAGCCTTCGATGGCCGTCGCCCATTCCGAAGTCCAACAGGTGGGACAACTCGTAAGGCAGCACTGCGAGCACTTCGACCGGCTCCTGGCGGAAATCCACCGCGTCATCGTTGGGCAAGAACAACTGCTGCGCAAGATGCTGGTCGGCCTGCTCGCCGACGGCCACATCCTGCTGGAGGGCGTCCCGGGCCTGGCGAAGACCACCGCCGTCGCCTGTCTGGCCCGCGCGATCCGCACCCGCTTTCAACGCATCCAGTTCACGCCCGACCTGCTCCCGGCCGACATCATCGGCACCCTGGTCTTCCAGCCCAAAGACGGCAGCTTCGCGGTCAAGCGCGGCCCGATCTTCGCCAACCTCGTGCTGGCCGACGAGATCAACCGTGCGCCGGCCAAAGTGCAGAGCGCGCTGCTCGAAGCGATGCAGGAGCGCCAGGTGACGATCGGCGAGCAGACCTTCCCGCTCGATCAGCCGTTCCTGGTCCTGGCCACGCAAAACCCCATCGAGCAGGAAGGGACGTACCCGCTGCCGGAGGCCCAAGTCGACCGCTTCATGCTCAAGCTGCTGGTGGACTATCCGACGCGCGAGGAAGAGCGGCTGATCCTCGATCGCATGGCCCCCCAGCGGGGCATCCCGCAGGTAGCCGAGGTGCTCGATCCGCAGCAGGTGTTCGCCGCCCGTGCGGTCCTCGACGAGATCTACATGGACGACAAGGTCAAGGACTACATCGTCACGCTCGTGCACGCGACGCGCGCCCCGCAGGAGCACGGCCTGCAAGTCGGCGACTGGATCGAGTACGGAGCCTCGCCGCGCGCCAGCATCTATCTCGCCCGGGGTGCCCGGGCGATGGCGTTTCTCGCGGGCCGCGGCTACGTGACGCCGCAGGACGTGAAGGACATCGCGCCGGATGTGCTGCGGCATCGCGTGATCGTGAGCTACGAGGCAGAGGCGGAGGAGAAGACCAGCGACGACGTCGTGCGGCACGTGCTCGACCACGTTCCAGTTCCCTGAAGGCGATGTGGGGTTATCGGAACGCGCGATCGCCCCGGAGCCCATTCACTTTGGCTGAGCCGAGCCCGTTGTTTTAACAGACCGGGGAAGATAAAATCGCACATCATGGGAACGGGGTTATCGAGTCGGCGGGGGGCAGTGAATCGAATACCCAGGCGGAGGGCAGCCCGCTCCGGAACAGGCGCCCGTCCGCCTCGGTTCGCACCACCCCACGGGGAGCCAGGTGGTGCATCAAGGGGCGAGGACCGCCACACCCTGGGTCCTCGCCCGCTTTGTTAACAGACAGACACACGGCCTTTGCTCGGCGGTGTCGCCTGCTGCGGAAGAGGCATGAATCGCCTTTCCGAGAAACTCTAGCACTGCAAGTTGGCGAATGTCCAGCACCGGGAGGCGTTTCGGCCGACCCGTCGGCAGAAAACCGGGCGCGCGCTCGAAAAAAAAAAGAGGACCCGCGAATGCCGGGTCCCCAGGGAGGAGGAGGAGGTATCATTTCTTAGGCCGCCTCCCGGACGGAAGTCCAGTCGACATCCCGAAAAAAGTGCCCGACGAGCGCGCCGCGCGCCCAACGCGCGATAACGCCCACACTTGACCGGCCGGCGCGATCGAACGCGGGCCACGGGTAGGCAGCAGCTTCGAGCGCTGGGACGATACGGCCGTGCGTGTTCCCGCGCACGGTAGTTGGCTGGAGTTGGCCGCCCCCCATAACGCGGCGGAGGGCAGTCCGCGCGAGGCGGGTGCACCTCCGCCGGTTGAAGCACCACAAAAGGGGAGCCAGCGGTGCATCAAAAAAGCGAGGACCGACCCCGGGGCCGGTCCTCAACTGCTTCGCGCGTCCCTTGATGCCTCCCGGCCCTTTGGCTCCCGTTAAGGACGGGAGGTGGACTACATGCACTTATAGGCACCGTGCCGCGGAGTGGTCTAGCAGGTCAACAGGGATAGGCCCCAGAGAGCTTGCCGCGTCGCAGCGCACGAATTCGTTAGCGCTTGTAAAAACTAGTTTTAGCCACCTCCAGGCCGACAGAAAATTTTCTGCTGGCTTTTTCGTTCGTTTTCATAGTCCGATAATAAATACTCGGGCGAATCGCCTCTGGATGTAACGGCCCATCACCTGCATCGCCCGCTTTGACACCGGAAACCAGCGCCTTCGCACGCCCGCGCCGGCGGACCGCTACGCGCCAGAGTCGTACGCAACGCGTGTGAGGCCCCGATCCGCTTTCATTCCGCTGCCCTGTGCTCGCGGGGCCAGCCGCCGCCGGTATACTTCCACGTTTCGGCTGACTTGAGGATGCCCACCCTTCAGCAACAGGAACACCAGCACCATGATCAGACTACCGCTTCGAACCGCCGCCCTGCTCGTCTCCGCGTTGTCCGCGACACTGTCGCCGGGAGACGAGCCGCTGCCCACGGACTCCCGCATCCAGACCGGGAAGCTCTCCAATGGCGTGACGTGGATGTACCGACAGCACGACGTGCCGCCGGGGAAGATGGCACTGCTGATCCACGTTCGCTCCGGCTCGCTCAGCGAGGCCGAAGAGGAGCGCGGACTGGCCCACTTCCTGGAGCACATGGCCTTCAACGGCTCGGAGAACTTCCCGCCCGGCCAGCTCATGCCGTACTTCGAAAGCATTGGCATGGAGTTCGGGCGCGACCTGAACGCGTTCACCGGCTTCGATCAGACCGTGTACCTGCTGTTTCTGCCGGACACCACCACCGCGCAGATGAACAAGGGCCTGATGGTGCTGAGCGACTACGCGTTTCGGCTGTCGCTCGTGGAGGACGAGATCGAAAAAGAGCGCGCCGTCGTCCTGGCCGAGCAACGGGCCGGGATGAGCGCTGAGCAGCGGCTGCGCGATCAGCTTTTCGAGAAGCTGTTCGCGGGCTCGCGTCTGGGTCAGCGCTTGCCCATCGGTCTGGAGAAGGTAATTAAGGACGTGAAGCGGGCGGACTTCGACGGCTTTTACCGCACCTGGTATCGGCCCGAGCGCGTCGCGCTCATGCTCGTCGGCGACGCCGCACCCGAGCCCTACCTGCCGCTAATCGAGAAGTGGTTCGGCCAGTACAAGAGCACGGCGCCGGCGAAGCCGCTGCCGGGGCCGGAGCTGAAGCCGTTCACGCAGGAGCGGGCGCTGGTTCTGTCGGACCCGGAGTACGCGGAGGGCAACGTCGATATCTACAACATCCTGCCGGCGCGGCCGCCGACCACGACCGTCGAGCAAGCGCGCGTGGAGCTGCTCGAGCAGATCGGGTCGTGGATCATCGGCCGGCGTTTCTCGGAGCAGATCAAGAAGGGCGCGGCGCGCTACCGCGAAGCCAGTGCCCAGGTGACGAGCTTCTTCAACGACGCCATGCTGGTGAACGCCAGTGCCGTCGGCGAGCCCAAGGACTGGGAACCGATGCTGGACCAACTGGTCGCCGAGGTCGACCGGGCGCGCGAGTTCGGCTTCCTCGAACGCGAGTTTGACCTGTGCAAGCGGGAACTGCTCTCCTCAGCCGAGGACCAGATGCGCAAGGAGCCCACCCGCAACGCCCAGGGGATCCTATTCGAGATGGCGCGGAGCGTAAACGACCATGAGCCGATCCTCGCGGCACAACAGCATCTGGAGCTCTTGCAGAAGCTCCTGCCCACAGTCAAGGTCGACGAGGTCAACCGGGCGTTTGCGGCCAACTTCAAGCCGGGCACGCTCGCCTTCGTGCTTACTAGGCCGCAGAAAGAGGACGTGAAGCTGCCGAGCGAGGACGAGGTGCTCGCCGCGGCGCGGGCGGCCGAGGCCCACCAGGTGGAGCCGCCTTCCGCGGAAGAGCGCGCCACCACCCTGCTCGAACAAGAGCCCCCGCCGGGCAAGCTGGTCGCGTCGGAAATGGATGCCGACTTGGGCATTACCAGCGGCTGGTTTGAAAACGGCGTGCGCATCCACCACCGGTTTATGGACTACAAGAAAGACTTGGTGCTCGTGAGCATCACGCTGGCCGGCGGCCAGATCGAGGAAACGGCACAGAACGCCGGCGTGACGGCCGTCGCCGCGCTCATCTTGGCGCAACCAGCCACCCATCGCCTGACGTCCACGGACATCCAGGACATCATGACCGGCAAGAACGTGAATGTCGGCGGCAGCTCCCAGGATGACGCGTTTACGGTCACCGTGATCGGCTCGCCGAAGGACCTGGAACCCGGTCTCCAGCTCGCTTATGCCCTGCTCACCGACGGCAGGCTCGAGCCGAGTGCGTTCGACAACTGGAAACAGGAGGCGCTCCAGCAGTACGAAACGGCCAGTAAGCAGCCGCCGTACATGGCGTTCGATGCTTTTCTCCGCGCCATCAGCGGCGACGATCCGCGGCGGGTCGTGCTGCTCAAGCCGGCGCAGATCGAGGCGCAGACGCCCGACCGGGCGCAGGCGTGGTTCGAGCGGCTGTGCCGCGAGGCGCCGATTGAAGTCGCCGTGGTCGGCGAGATCAGCCTCAAGGACGCGCTGCCGCTGGTCGAGAAGTACATCGGCTCGCTGCCAAAGCGGCCGCGTACGGCGGAGCACCTCGACAAGCTGCGGGTGCTCAAGCGCGGGCCGGGTCCGCTGGTCAGCCGCGTCGAAGTCGACACCATCACGCCGCAGGCCATGGTGGTCGCCGGCTTTCTGGGCTGCGAGGCAACGAACATCACGGACGTGCGCGCCCTCAATGTGACGGCCAACATTCTGGACAGCCGTCTCATCAAGCGCGTGCGTGAGGAACTGGGCCTGGTGTACTCGATCGAGGCGGTGAACGGACCTGGGCGGGCGTACGTGGATTCGGGGGTTTTCTTCAGCGGCGCCCCCTGCGCACCGGACAAAGCGGATGACGTCATCCAGGAAGTCGAGACGATTTTCCAGGCCTTCGCCGACCCGGGGCCGACGGCCGAGGAGCTGGAGAATGCCAAGAAGCAAATCCGCAACCACCTGGACACCGAGCTGAAAGAGCCGCGTTTCTGGTTGGGTCAGCTCCAGACGCTCGACTTGCACAAGGTTAAGCTGGCGGATTTGAAGAACATCCCGGAAGCGTACGACGCGCTGACCGCCGAGCAGGTTCAAAGCATTTTCAAGAAGTACGACCAGCCGGCCCGCACCTTCCGCATCAGCGCGGTACCGAAGCAGGCGCCTACGGAGACCCAGGGCGCGGAGACCAAGCAGGAGCCGGCTCCAACCGCGCCGTAATACGACCAAGGCACCAAGAGGCGCATGGATGCAGAATCCAGTCCCTTGGTGTCTTTGTGTCTTGGTGGTTTGGAGAGGCTAGCGTCGACCGTCGCTGTCCGGCCACCAGGGCTCAACGCTGATCCGTGGCTGATGGGACTCTTCTGACCTTCCAAAGAGAAAGCCGAAGCTGAGCAGCATGAGCCCGAAACCCAGAAACCAAAGCACGGTGCTCATGACCTACTGACCTGCACGCACGCGCGGATCGATGTCATCGTTCGGACGCGCTTCCCAGTTCACACCCAACTGCACGATCCCCGGGATCTTGTCTTCCGTGTCGACGAGGAGCTCCACCCACGAGGCGGCCTGGCCCTCCTGCCCATAGACGACGACCTGATACAGGTATGTGCCGTCCAGCTTGCCGCCCGTCACCTCGCAGGCATCGCCCGCCACCTTCGTGATCGTAAGCTCCACGGGCGACGCAATCTCGAACAGCGATTCGTACGTCTCTAGGTTCGTGACCCAGGACACAAAATGCGCCAGTTGATAACCGTTACGCAACTCAAACCGCCGCCCGGGCGTGGGCTTGATCTTCAACGGCGGGGCCGAGCAGACCGTGTATTTCACATAGTCCACGTCCTGTGCGCCGGACGCGTCAGTGACGGTCAGCTCAAACTCGTACCCCGCGGCCCGCCAGCCCACGCGACCGTCACCCAGCAGCCCGCGGGCCACGGTTGCCGCCTGGGCCTCCTGCTCGATCACCAGCGCTTTCGGGCCGCTGGCCTGCTTCCAGTGGTAAGCTAACTCGCGGCCACTACTGGCGCTGCCATCGAGCGTCAGCTCGTCCCACCCGCTCCAGACGATACGGTCTGGCCCCGCGTCCGCGTAAAGCGGCGCCTCGTCGGCACTCGCCGTCGATTCGTCGGCCATCGCCGTCTCGGCAGGACTGGAATTCGCCGGCGTCTGCTCGGCGGTCGGCTCCTCCGAAACCGCTTGCGCTATTTCTTCCTGGAGAGCAGCAACGCCATCGGCAGTCGGTGAGTCCGTGATCGCCGGCGCAAGCCGGTCGTCGAGTCCCACACCTGCGGCGGTCTGGTCCGACTCCGCCGCATCGTCCTGCTGTTGACTTAGGACTCGGCGTGTGACGGTGCGCGGGAGGACTGACCGGTCCGCCGCATGGCGGTCCGAAGCCCCCACCGCGCCGGCCCTTCCGCGGGCGTTGGCCGACTGCGGCAGGTAGCCGCTGAAGACCATCAGGGTCACGCCCAGCGTGAAGCAGATGACAAAGAGGACCGGCTTCATACGCCTCTCGCACCGGCCGCGTTGCCCCGGAAAACTGCGCTCCCTCCTTGTTTCATCGAAAACTTGCGCGTGCGAGACAAGTGGGACGGGCGGGTTTTCTTGAGGCCCTATAAGCCGGCCGGCGGACCGTGCGGCGACGCGGGGACCAGTCCAGACGCCCCGGCGACAGCCAGCGATCGTCGGCATAACGTCGTCGCACGCCACGCTGATCCGCGGTCTCGAATCGGGCGTGCGAACGAGACAGTGCACCGGACTGGCTCCATACCGCAGCCGAGAAGGCTCGTCGCGCGCCAGCGCGCAACTTCTGCGCTCACGCTGGGGCGGACCGTCCAGACAGCCCCTCTGGCGTTCGGAGTTATCGGCAGCACAGCCTGCGAACTGTAGGGTGTTCCCAGAGGCCGGAATGCCAACGGCTGCGTCGGGCCAGCGCAGCGCGGCGTCTCAAGCCTCGGTCTGGCGGCCCCAAGAATGGCCGGCCGTGATTTCGCCGCGCCGGGCCCGCGCGACGATCTCCCGGTAGTTCGGATACCCCCCCTCCTCGGCGAAGGCCTCGAACATCGCATAGCGGCGGTCCGTCGCGACGCCGATCGCCTCCGCATCGTTATAGTCGCTGGCGATGAGGCCGCCCTGCGGCGTGCCGTAGTACTGGCAGATGTCGCGGGCCTGCGCGCGGATTTCGTCGTACGTGCCGCGCGGCAGGGTGCTCTGGGTGTCGACGATGGCCTCGAAGCAGATCTTCCCGCGGAACGCGTCGCCGAACTCGCGCAGGCCGACCGTGTTCGGCTGCTGGTTGTTGATGACCTCCAGGCCGCAGTCGATCAGCTCGGGCACGATCGTGTTGATCTTGCCGCACGAGTGCAGCCAGGTGTGCAGCCCGAGGCCTTTGATTTCATCGAACCAGCGCTGGTAGCGCGGCTTGAAGAACTCGCGGAACATTTTCACGCTGATGAACGCGCGATCCTGCACGCCCCAGTCGTCGGCCATCGCCGCCGCATCCAGCGAAAAAAGGGACTGGCTCCGAGCCGCTTCAGCGGCGAGGTGCCTGTCCCTTTTTTCGCGAGCCGCTTCAGCGGGGAGGTGCCTGTCCCTTTTTTCGCCCTGCGCGATCTCGTGGCATCTCATCAGCACGCGCAGGTGATGCTCCAGCACGCGGTCGAGAATCTCGTGCACCTCGTCCTTATGGCGGACGAAGGCACGCAGGGCCTGGTCCATGCCCACCAGCATGTGCAGGCGTTCCCACATGCCCTGCCCGAAGCAGAACATGACGAACTTGTCGCCGGCGCCGGCGAGCTGCTGCTCGAAGCCGGCGTAGCGGCGCGGATCGCTGGGATCGGGCCACCGGTAGTTCTTGACTTGCGTAATGTCGGCCAGTGGATGCCCGACGACCTGGCCGGTGTTCGAGACGCCGGTCTTACCCCACACGCAGCCCCACTCGTCCGTGGCCCGGCCCTGAAAGCTCCAGTCCCAGCCCGTCGGATCGACGGTCCAAACGTCGTAACAGTCATTGACGCCGACGATGTCGAACTTCAGCGGCAGTCGCGGGGGGTTGTTGAACGTGATGGCGCGGCGGACGATTTCGCGGGAGGTCATGAGCGGAGCTCTCAGGCGACCGAGACGCTGGACATCGCGGGCGGTGCGAGAATCCTTGCTCACACCGGACCAACACGTTATCACTTTATCACGTGCTGGGCCAAGATTCCCGTCTCGGCCCGGCGGGATCGTGCGCACCGTGGGCCCTGCCCGCTAACCCTGAGGCCCGGCCGGGGTCTATGCAGGCAGAGGAGCACGCTTATGAACCGCGTGATGAGAAAGTTGATCATTCTGCCGTTTGTGCTCTCGGCCATCGTCGTCGATTTCAACGGCTGCTGGCGGCCCATCACGAGTGCGTTGGGCTGGGTCGGGGTCGATGTGTCGACCGATGACGATGACAACATCCACGTCGGCCTGTGGGACTTCGGCCACGATGACGACGATGATTGAGTGAGTGTGTAGGGCAGGTCGAGTCCGCCACGGCGGACGAGACCTGCCGAGTCACCCTCTAAAATACATAAAATAGGGACAGTCACCTATTTCTGTGCCGGAAATAGGTGACTGTCCCTATTTTCGCCGTTGCCCTACGACGCCAGCCAGCGTGTGAACTTCTCCTGCGGGATCGGGCTGCTCATCCACGACTGATCCGGCAGCGGGTCGCGCAGGCACTCCTCGACAGTGCGCAGACGCGGCAGCGGAACCGTCGAGCGCTTGCCGCGCTGCGTGACCCAGGCGATCTCACGGCGGCGCACGATGGCCGAGACGATCTCGTTTGTCATCCGCGCGTCGCCCAACACGTATTCGCAGACCCGCTCGTGATTCCCCGCTTGCCATTCGCGCGGCGCGTCGGCGGCGTTCATGCTCTTCTGCATGCCGATGCCCAGTCCCTCGGCGACGGCCGCCAGTCCAACGGGAAAGCCCTTCAACTTGAAGAATTGAAACATGGGGTCGTACATGGCACGGGCGATGCGCGACGCAGTCGGCACGTCGCCGGCAGCGCGGGCGATCCACTGCAGATCAAAGCTCAGCCCGTTCCACGCGCAGATGGCGTGCCCAGCGCGCTGCATCTGCTCGAGATACTCCAGCAGTTCCCGCGCGTGCCGGGACTCCAGATTGGCCAGCGGCCGGCCGGCGGGACCGGGCGAAAACCACAGGCGGTGCTCACCGCCGGCAATCTGCGTCGCGGCGACCGCGACGTCGAACGGCGCGTACTTTTCGATGTCCTCGCCGGGGCGAAGGTCGAAGACATTGGAGATCTCGATGTCGAAGCCGAGGATCTTCACGGCGGTTTCTCCTGCGGGCGAGGCAGGCGGCGCAGGTCCCGTTGCGCCTGGCTGCTGAGCAAGATCTCATACACGGGGCCGGCGCCCCCGGAGAAAGTCGCCTAGTTCCTTGAAGCGTTGTGGCTTGGCGCGCATGCTCCGCAAGCGCGCCAGGTCGTACGTGTCCTCGGCCCGCCCTAACAGCTCCTCGTACTGCGCGATGTCGAGGATTACAGCCGCCGGCTTGCCGTTACGAAGCACGATTTCGGGTTCCCTGCGGCGAGTCTTCATCTATACACCTAACCTCACTCGGCTGGGATTATATGGCCCGCGAGGCGAATCCCCAATTGGCTTGCAGGCGTGGGGGCGGGGCCACGGACCCGGCATCCTGCACCGCGGGAAGAGATTCCCGCCCGTTCCCGCACGAGAAACGACTTCGCCGCGTGACCCAAACCGCAATCGCCGCGTACCCGCAACATGGCCGACGCCGTCATGCGACCACACCTTGACGACTCCCTCGCAGGGCCGCTGGAGCAACGCCGCCAGCAGGCGGGGGACGCCGCACCCCCGGTTAGCCGGCACCTCGTCGGCCGATCCGCACCGCGACCGGCCCATCGCCGTCCGGCTCGCCGCGCGGTATAATGCCGTCACGATCGCGGGGGCGGCTCCACGGTGCGAGTCCCAATCACTTGCCCCCGCCACGACAGGTACGGGCGACATTTCACCGGTGATGACGTACTGGACCTGATAAACGCGTTCTGCATGCGCAAAGGGGCTGGACGTCGGATCGCGGACCGGCCATCATTCATGCAGAATCCGATTGATGTGGTCGCACGATGGGAGAACCGCGTAATGCTCTCTCACGCTACGATGAAGCAACGAGCGCCGCGCAACCGAACGGTGAACTTGGTGGAAGCCGATAGAAGCCGTCTCAAGGAGAGACTGATTACCGAGCTCCCTCAGAAGCGGTGGTCAGAGCCACCAGAAGGAGTAATCTGCGGCGACTACGCCAGATGCGCATCGCTATTTCCACCGCAATGCGTGGACCTACTCGTTCTGGACCCGCCCTACAACCTTGATAAGTGCTTCAACGGTCGGAGGTTCTCCCGCAAGACTGAGGATGAATACGCGGCGTGGCTGGACTCCATCCTTCAGACGATGATCCCTCTGTTGCGGGTGACCGCGACGGTCTACATTTGCGGGGACTGGCATACGTCACATTCCATTTTCGAGGCCGCTTCGCGGCACCTGACGATCCGCAACCGTATTACATGGGAACGAGAGAAGGGCCGCGGCGCGAAGTCGAACTGGAAGAACACAAGCGAGGACATCTGGTTCTGCACGGTTTCCGACGGGTACCATTTCGATGTCGACGCCGTGAAGATGCGCCGCCGGGTGGCCTGCTCCCCAAAAACTGATCCAGGTGTTATGAGAGTCCATTGCCCGGCAG
>CAZWYT010000098.1:0-14373 GCA_964638325.1 uncultured Planctomycetales bacterium | reverse complement strand
CTTGGGGGCGCTGCCCCCAAACCCCCGGCTTCTTCCCCCCCGGAGAGCACCGGAGCAGAGGCCGGGCGAGGATCGAAACCTTGGTCCGACTCTCATAGCAACTGGTACATAAACTGGGGGCAGGTCAACGCGCATGTAGTCCTTGACGCTCATGATGATCGAGGTCGTGAGCGACCCCGCGTTGAACGCGATTCTCTCGCTCTCCAGGATTGAGTCGTCGGCAAACAAATCGAAAGGCAGGATCGGCCTTCCGAACGGCGGCACAGCGCCCGGTGTCAGTCCCGTCATTTCGTGCAACTCCTCACGTGTGGCAAAACGCTGCCTCTTCGCGCCAAAGTAATGCTTGATGGCGCCCGAATCGAGCTGCCGGGCCGCGCTGAGCACGAACAACCGGAACGCGTCATCGACCTTGAGGACCAGCGCCTTGCCGCCAACCTTGAGATCTTCGCCGCGGGCGCGGGCGGACTCCTCGGAGGTGTGCGTCGGTTCGTGCTCGACCTCGCGGAACGTAATCCCCGCCGAGCGGAGCAACTCTCGAATCCGGTCCAAGGCGTCATCTGGCACAGCGGTACTCCGCAGGCGGTGCTGCGCACCGGTCACCGGCAGAACGGCAGCCGGTGGGTATCAACGGTTCACGGTCGCCGAGTTCGGGGTATCTTCCGATCCCTGGGTGGGAGGGGCAACAGCGCGGCTTTGAGCGAAGGCACGGCAAGTCCCCAGCGAGCTTACCGGCGGGCGAAGCCGTCTGAGAGATCGGTTCTCGTGTTGCGAGGGATTCTCTTGGACGAGTTCGCCTGATCGTCGGTATGCTCGCATCGGCTCAGGGCGCAAACGGACGCATAGGCATGAGCAAAGCGAGCCAGGGATCGTTGTTCGACTCGTTCGCAGCCGCCCAACCGGCGGACAAGCTCACGCCGCGCGGTGTGGCGGTACGCGAAGTGCGTTGCCGGAGTCTGCTCAACCGGTGTGCCATCGACGATTACTCGTTCAACTGCTACACGGGCTGCGAACACGGCTGCGGATACTGCTATGCGCGCTTCATGCAGCGCTTTCACCCTCACGCCGAGGAATGGGGCCAGTTCGTGGACGTGAAGGTCAACGCAGCCCAGGTCCTGGCTCGCCAGCTCCGCCGACTTTCGCCCGGCGACGTGTTCACATGCAGCGCCTGCGACGGCTGGCAACCGATCGAGGAGCAGTATCGGCTCACCCGCGAATGCTGCCGCCTGCTGCTCGACGCCGGGTTCCGATTGAGCATCCTGACGAAGAGCGGACTAGTCCTGCGCGACCTGGGCATCTTCCGCAACCGAAACGTGCGCGTGGGCGTGACGATCACGACACCCGACGAGCGCTGGGCGCGGATCTGGGAACCGGGGGCGTCCTCGGTCTCCGACCGCGTGGAAGTCCTCCGCCAGGCCAAGGCGGCGGGCCTGGAGACTGCGGTGATGTTCGGGCCGCTGCTGCCAGGTATCAGCGACACCGACGCGGCCCTCGCAGAGCTCTTTGCGCTGGCAGCTGAGACACGCGTAGATCGCGTCTGGACCGACACGCTGAACGCCCGCCCGCGCGTCTGGCCCAGCGTGCAGGAGGTTATCCGGCGCCAGCACCCGGACCTGCTTGAGCGCTATCGCTGCCTGTTGTTCAGCCGCGCCGACGGCCGCGAGTACAAGCGTCAACTTGACACGCGTATCCGCAGGGCGGCCGAAAACGCCGGCTTGGTGAACCGGGTCGGTTGAGCCACCCTCGCGACACTCGCGATCGCTTAAGGAATCACGAATGGATCCTCGCTTGGCGCACACAGCGTTTCGGATTCGCTAAGATCACCACGTGCGGAGGTGCAAGCCCACATGGAACCACAAGCTGGCCTGGCAGGCCTGCTCTTGATCTTGGCCGTGTACCTTGGCATCCCGTGTGCCGCCCAGCAGTCCGGTCAGACAGCTAATGAGTCAACCTCGCCTCAACAACAGCCGCCTGTCACCAAGCCAACCGAACCCTATCTGGTCGTGCTCGGCATCGCGCAGGATGGCGGCTATCCGCAGGCCGGTTGCCAACGGGAATGCTGCGCACGGGCCTGGCGCGATGCGTCACCACGCCGCGGCGTATCGTGCCTCGGCATTGTCGACCCCGCGACGGGCGACCGCTGGTTGTTGGATGCGACGCCGGATTTCCCCCAGCAGCTCCGAGCCCTTGATGGGCTCGCGCCGTCCACATCCGTTCCTGGCCTTGCGGGCATCCTCCTCACGCACGCACACATGGGCCACTACACCGGGCTGATGCACCTGGGGCGGGAGGCGATTGGCGCACGGAGAGTGCCGGTGTACGCCATGCCACGCATGCGCGAGTTCCTTGCGAGCAACGGCCCGTGGGATCAACTGGTACGGCTCGAAAACATCGAGCTGCACACACTTCGCGCGGACGAGCCGGTGGCGCTCAACGGACGGCTGACCGCCACACCTATACCGGTGCCGCACCGCGACGAGTATTCGGAGACCGTCGGTTTCCGGATCAAGGGACCGAACCACTCCGTGCTCTACATCTCCGATATCGACAAATGGGAGCGCTGGAACCGGCCGATCGAGAAGCTGATCGCCGAGGTCGATGTCGCCTATCTGGACGGCACGTTCTTCGCCGAAGGCGAGATCCCGGGCCGAAGCATGGCCGAAGTTCCCCACCCGTTCATCGAGGACAGCATGCAGCGTTTCGCAGCTATTGCCCCCGCTGAGCGGGCCAAGATCCGGTTCATCCACCTGAATCACACCAACCCAGCTCTGCAAGCCGACAGCCCCGCGCGCCGACAGATCGAGCGCGCGGGCTTCTGTGTGGCGGAGGTTGCTGAGCGCGTCGGATTGTGAGCACGGCCTGTGCGGTCAAGGAACTGGACCATGCGCGAGCAACCCAGAATCGACGCCTACAAGTTCGGCTGCATCGAGATCGATGGCCAGGCATACACGTCGGATGTCATTGTCTTGCCCAGCGGCGTGGAGGCTAACTGGCGGCGGGCAGAAGGACACACGCTCGCAGCGAGTGACCTCACCGCCGTCCTGAAAGCCGCTCCGCGGGTGCTCGTCATCGGTCAAGGGGTCTACGGGCAGATGCGTGTCCCCGGCGAGACACTTCGCCGACTCGAAGAGGCAGGGATCGAGGTGACCTGTGGTCCAACGGGTCAGGCGGTGGAGATCTACAACGCTCGCCTCGGACGGGGGGAGCACGTTGCAGCGGCGCTGCATCTGACATGTTGAAACGGCAGTAGGCTCCGTACCCCTGCGGTAGATCGGAGGACGATTCGCGATGGCCGCGGCAGTCGTCAGGGAGCTGGTCAAGCGGCTGGGAGGCAGCTTTTCACGGGGGCTGGGCATCAAGCTGGCCGGCGGTTCAGAGCCAGAGGTCTTCAAGTGGTTCCTGGCCTCGTTCCTGTACGGCGCGCGGATCTCCACGACCATCGCCACCCGCACCTACCGCGAGTTCCAGAAGCACAACGTATTGACGCCCGAGAGCATCCGGGAAACAGGCTGGGACAGCCTCGTGCAGATGCTCGACGCCGGCGGCTACGTGCGCTACGACTTCAGCACGGCCACGAAGTTGCTCGCGATCAGCACCGATCTCATCGGACACTACGGCGGGGAGCTTGGCAACGTTCACGCCGCCGCCGCTGATCCCAGGGACCTGGAACGGCGGCTCACGGACATCGGGAAGGGCATAGGTCCCGTGACCGCCAACATCTTCCTGCGCGAGCTGCGCGGCATCTGGCCCAAGGCGCAGGCGGCCCTGTCCGCCCCGGCGGCTCTGGCAGCCCGATGCCTCGGCCTCCTGAGCGAGAAGATGGGGAGCGGCGAGCAGGCGCTGGAGGCTTTGCAGAAACAATGGAGGACGAGCCGCGCGCGAGGATCCACGTTTGTGGACTTCGAGGCCGCGCTGGTGCGGTTGGGGCTTGGCTATTGCCGCAAGGGAAAACACGATAGCTGCCCTCTGGCAGCCTGGTGCCCCGCGGCCGGTCGGGCGAGAGTGCGGCGATGAGAGACCGCGAGCAGGCCTACCCGCGCTTCCTGGAACCGGGCTGTGCTCCTTTCGATCCGTTGGAGCTTGCCCGGCAAACGGAACAGATTGTCTGCCGCAGCGACCAGCGGAAGTACACCGCGTTCCGTTGCGTACGGATGTACGGCGGGATCGCGACCGGCTACGCCTGCGGCTGCTGCCTGCGGTGCGTGTTCTGCTGGGTGAGCTGGAGCCGCGACTTCCCGGAGCAATACGGCGAGTTCTGCTCTCCAGCCGAGGCTTTTCGCCGGCTTACCCGGGCAGCCCGAAAGGGCGGCGTGGACCAGGTCCGCATCTCCGGGGCTGAGCCGACACTGGGAAAGGAGCACCTGCTGGGCCTGCTGGAGCTGGTGGAGAACTCGCCCTTCCGCTTGTTCATCCTCGAAACCAACGGCATCCTGATCGGGGCTGATCGCGAGTACGCCCGCGAGATCGCCCGCTTCAAGAAGGTCCACACGCGGATCGCGCTGAAGGCCGGCACGCCTGAGGCGTTCGCTTGGAAGACTGGCGCGATCCCTGACAGTTTCGAGCTGCCGTTTCAGGCCATCGTCAACTTGCTGGAAGCCGGAGCGAGCGTGCACGTCGCCGCCATGACCGCCGACCCGAGGTTTACTTCGCCTGAAGAGCGGCGCAGCCTCCTGCACCGCCTCGCCGCGATTCATCCGGCGCTGCTCGACAGCCTGGAGGAGGAGGTGGTGGTACCGTACCCGGTAGCCGTGGAGAGGCTACGGCACGCCGGCGTCCACTTGGACTGAGAATGAATGGGGGACGCCGGTCTCCCGCGGTGGATGCCGCCTGCTTGAGAGTCGCGGCCTATCAACCATGAGTCCGCGGGAACTCGATCTGCAGCGTCCGGTACTTGCGCCCCATGAACTCGAGGGCCAGAAACGTGTGACAGCGGTCCACTCTCGGGTTGATCTTCGTCGGGCAACTGCAGCCGAGGAACACGTCGTTTTCGGTGGCCAAGTCCGCCAGCCGGTCAAACGCCGTTCTGTCCTTGCGGAACCGCTCGTCCAACAGGGCCAGATACGCCTTGCGGAACTTCCGCCAGGCGGTCTCGTCCGGCGAGGCCAGGTACTCCTTCACCATTTGCTCTGCTGGCCGCAGCGGGTGCCTGGTTCGGTACCGCGAGTCTTGCCGGATCCCATCGGGCAGTGGGTCCAATGGTGGCCGCTTGCCCCTGTAGATCTTGTAACGAGCGAGCATGGTCGTCTCCCTGGCCGTGATCCTAAGGCGCAGCACAGCCGCCACTGATACCGCACACGGATGCTTAGCCCGGCAAAACTGGTCCAGGCCGCCGCGTGCGCCCGACCTGTGATCCGGGCACCGGGAACCCGTGCGCGCCGCGGGCGCATTCTGGCCGGGTACGCTGCCCATGGAAAGTCGTGCCCATCGGAACGCCCTGTACCAAGCCGCCTAGCGCGCGAGCGTACGAGCAAGCCCCCGCCGAGCCGTGGTTCCGGGTGCGGGCAACCTCTGGGGCCGCACCTCGGTGGCACGTCGGGGTCGTTCACCACGACTGCCAGCCTGAACGGCCGGACATCGTGAGGCTCATTCTATGAGCTCGCCGGGTTATGAGCCCGTTTAGCTGCTCGACACGTAAGTGTCGAAACTGCCGCAACTAACGGTCATTTCAGGCGGTTACAATGACTCGTTGACGCTCCACATGTGCAACATGTAGCACATGTTGCCCAACATTTTAGTCATAGTTTTAGTCATAGTCCCCGCGCGAGGCAAGTAGAGGGCAAGGCGCCCGACAACCGCGCGGGCTGCCGCGATTTGCGGACGGCGATCTGGAGCGAGAACATGAACGGAAAGGTCGCTCGGCTGACCCAGGAAGAGCTTGACGCAGAGGTGTGGGCCAGCCCCTGCACGTCTCCCGTGCGCACGACGAGGGCGGAGCCGACATCAAGGTGGAGTTTCTCAGCAACCGCCCGAACCCCCGCTCCGTGTGGGATGGGCAGATTCTCCGGCACACGAAGCAGGCGTGGCGCGGGTAGCCTTAGCCACGCCGGGCCGTATGTTCTGTCGGAATCGCAATATCAGTTCGTCTTCAGCCAATCAGGCGAACGCTCCATACTTGCGGCCCGTCGAAGCCTCCAACTTCCCCCTGAGGCCCATCTCGTGCTTCCGGCACTGAGCCCGGGACGCTGCCTCGCACGTCGGGCTCAGGGTCCCTGGACATATCCCGTTGAGATCCAGGCGGACTACATACCGTCGCCGCGAGGCCTGCCGCCTCCGTCGTACGACTCGCTCCCATTTATCCCTGGTCAGAGCTTAGATCGGCTTCCGGAAGTCCAGGCGGCGCCCGACGACCAGATCAGCAACCGGCGCCGTGCGGGGCTCACGCCCCCAACGGGGGCTTCACGACGCGCTCGGCTCGCTCGGGCGGGCCTTCCAAAAGCCACGGCCCTCCGTCCATACGGAGGTCCCGCCGATGTCAACTCTCAGTGCCACAGCCCCCGTCGTCCAATCTGCCGCCCGCACCTGGTTTGATGAGCACCTGGGCAAGCTCAGCGGCCGCTGCCGCAACTTCGTCCGCCGTCTGCCGCGCGGCGAGCGTGAGGAGGCCGCGGCCGAGGTGCTGGCCAGCATCTTCCACTACACTCTCCAGGCCGAACGGCAGGGCAAGCTGCACACCCGAACTGCCCGGCCGTCGTCGGCGACATCAACTCCGACGGGACATACGGGCAAGGTGCGTTCAGCGACATCAACCCGTTCGTGGCGCTACTGAGCGGCGCGCGATAGCGCCGGCCGTGCGCGGCCGAAGGCGGAGAAAGATCAGCGAGGCCCGGGGACGTCGCCCACAGGGAGACGAGGCTACCTCGCCACGGCGGGCTTTGACATCGGCTGCGGCCTGGGGGCCACGAACTCCTTGCCATTGGCCATCAGGTAGCACATTCGCCAGGCCTGGTAATCAAGCAGCGTGATGCAGCCGTCGCCGTCCATGTCTGCGGCAACGTTGTACTTCGGATCGCCGACGCACGTGCCGAACGAGTCGACAAACACCCAGTAATCGTCGAGATCGATGTTCGCGTCGCTATCAAGATCGCCACACAGCTCGCACGAGTCCGGAATGCCGTCGCCGTTCCAGTCGCTCTCACACTCCGCCGGGTAACAGGGCGCGCCCGGCGCGACGCAGTTCCCGCCCCATTCGACGCCGATGTCACATTCATCCGGAATGCCGTCGCAATTGCAGTCGTTGGCCCCGCAGTTCGAGTTGCCGACTTCGACGCGCAGCATCCAGTTGCAGGCATAGCCGATGTCGGTCATGTTGTAGAGGTTACCGAGATTCACCGGGTCGAACGGCACCGAGTTGAACGCGATCCAGGCGTGGTTGTACTGCGGCCCGTTCTCGTCCATCGGGCTCGGGAACGTGCTGGCCGGCGTCACGACCGAGGCGCCGATGAAAAAGCTCTCCGCTGTATTCTGGCCGATATTGACCTCGACCCGCTGGGGCTGATCGGAGTCGATGGCGTTTCCGTCGACCACGCCCGCGACCTCACCCAGGAACGCCGCGTCGCTCGGGTTCCCGTCGCCGTTTGGATCGTTCCAGACGTACACACGCAGCGGCTGGCCCGCACTGACGCCCGAGCGGCCGGAATAGGCCGGCGTGCCGAAGCTCGTCTCGATGGCAAGGACTCTGCACGTGGGCTCCCCGACCGGTTTGGTGAAGTGCGCCAGCCAGCACAGCTCGCCGCCCGCCGTCAGTCCGAGCGAGTTCTCGGTGGAGCCGTCGTCCCACTGCAGGTAGTACCCGCCATCCTTGTCGTTGAGCTGGCAGCCATCTGGGATGCCGTCGCCTTGACAGTCGCAGCACCACGGCTCACCCTGGCAATTGGCGATGTCGCACTCGTCCGGGACGCCGTTGCCGTTGCAGTCCTGGCTGAACCCGCTGGCGATGTCGCACTCGTCCGGGATCACATTGGCGTTGCAGTCCTCGCTGCCGAAGTACATCAGATCGCACTCGTCCAGGTAACCGTTTGGCTGGCAATCCTGACACCACCACTCGCCCGGCAGGCAGTTTGCGAAGTCGCAATCATCCGGCATGCCGTTGTAGTTGCAGTCCACCTCGCATTCATCCGGAATGCCGTTCGGCTGACAGTCGTCGCTGCAATCGGGACCTTCGCAGTTCCCCAACGGCGGGGGCACCTCGCAGTAATCAAGGACGCCGTTGTCATTGCAGTCGCTGCACCACGCGCTGCCGTCGCAATCGGCGATATCGCAGAAGTCCTGGATGCCGTTGCCATTGCAGTCCTGCCAGGGCTCGCATTCATCGGGGATGCCGTTCTGGTTGCAGTCGCTGCTATAGCCGCTGTGGATGTCGCAGAAGTCGTCCACGCCGTTGCTGTTGCAGTCCTGGGCGGCGCACGCGGTGAACGCGCCGCCGTAGTCGCCGCCACACGCCGAGGGCAACGCGCTGGTGCATGAACCGTCTGCCCAGCAGCAGGCACCGGGCAGCGGGCAGGGATTCGGATCGCAGGTCGTGTTCACCCCCAACCACGTCCCGGTGCAATTCGCCGGGGTCGTTACAGCACAACTCTCATCGCCGTAGCAGCATGCGCCGGTAAGCGGCGCCTTCACGCCCAGGCTATGCCTAAGACCCGCCGCCACGGCGATGAAGCCGCTGTTGAGCGCCGGGACGTTGCACTGGCCGTAGCCGTTGTCTCCCCACGCCACGATCGAGCCGTCGGCCTTCAGGCCCAGGCTGTGGTGCCAGCTCGCCGCGATGGCAACGAAGCCACTGTTGGGCGCCGGGATGCTGCATTGGCCGTAATAGTTGTCTCCCCACGCCACGATCGAGCTGTCGGCCTTCAGCCCCAGGCTGTGTGAATCGCCCGCCGCGACGGCGACGAAGCCGCTGTTGGGTGCTGGGACATTGCATTGGCCCGAGCTGTTGCTTCCCCACGCCACAACTGAGCCATCGGCCTTCACTCCCAGGCTGTGGTGACCGCCCGTCGTGGCGGCGACGAAGCCGCTGTTAGGCGCCGGCGGGTCACCAGGCCACCCGCCTTCCCCCCACGTCACGATTGAGCCGTCGGCCTTCAGCCCCAGGCTGTGGAAGGAGCCCGCCGCGACGGTGACGAAGCCGCTGTTGGGTCCTGGGACGTTGCATTCACCGTACCAGTTGTCTCCCCACGCCACAATCGAGCCGCTGGCCTTCAGCCCCAGGCTGTGGAAGTAGCCCGCGGCGACGGCGACGAAATCAATGTTGGGCGCCGGGACTTCGCACTGACGCGTATGGTTTCCGTCCCAATCGTAATTCCATCCCCACGCCACGATCGACCCGTCGGCCTTCCGCCCCAGGCTGTGGGCGTAGCCCACCGCGCCGCTGCCGTAGCCGCTGTTGGGTGTCGGGACGTTGCACTGACCGTAGCTGTTGTCTCCCCACGCGACGACCAAGCCGTCGCCCTTCAGTCCCAGGCTATGGCATAAGCCCGCGGCAACGGCGACGAAACCAGTGTTGGGCGCCGGGACGACGCATTGCCCCACGTAGCTTCCGTGCCACTCATTGTTGCCGCCCCACGCCATGATCGAGCCATCGGCCTTCAGACCCAGGCTATGGTACGAACCCGCGGCGATGGCTACGTAATCGCTGTTGGGCGCGGGGATGTCGCATTGGCCGTCCGCGTTGTACCCCCACGCCACGATGGAGCCGTCGGCCTTCAGGCCCAGGCTGTGGCGCGAGCCCGCCGCGACGGCGACGAAGCCGCTGTTGGGGGCCGGGACGTTGCATTGGCCGTACCAGTTGGCTCCCCAGGCCACTACCGAGCCATCGGCTTTCAGGCCCAGACTGTGCTCAGTACCCGCAGCGATGGCGATGAAGCCGCTGTTGGGTGCCGGGACGTTGCATTGCCCGTAGGTGTTCCAGCCCCACGCCACAATCGAGCCGTCGGCCTCCAGGCCGAGGCTGTGGTACCAGCCCGCGGCGACGCCGACAAAGCCCTCGTTGGGCGCCGGGACGTTGCATTGGCCACAAAAGTTACATCCCCATGCGACGACCGAGCCGTCCGCCTTCAGGCCCAGGTTGTGATACCCTCCCGCGGCGATGGCGACAAAGCCGCTGTTGGGCGCCGGGACGTTGCATTGGCCAGAGTAATCGCTATGATTGTCGAGGTTACTTCCCCAGGCTACGATCGAGCCGTCACTCTTCAGGCCCAGGCTATGGTCGTCGCCCCCCGCAATGGCGACGAGGCCGGTGAGTGTGTTCTGCGGCACGATGACCTGACCGCCCCAAGCCACGATCGCCCCCCCGTCCTCCGCGCCACCCGGCGGCGGACAGGGGTTGGGAGTGCAGTTCGTTCCCAATCCCCACCACATCCCCGCACAGTCCGCCTCGGTGGTCAGGTCACACGTTCCGTCGGCATGACAGCACGCGGCTGTCAGCAACGCGCAAGGATTCGGATCGCAGGTCGTGTCCGCCCCCTGCCACGTTCCGGTGCAACCGGCCTGGGTCATCACGGCACAACTGTGGTAGGCGTAGCAGCACGCGCCGGTCGGCGGGCAAGGACTCGGATCGCAGGTCGTGTTCGCCCCCTGCCACTCCCCGGGGCAATCGGCCTGGGCCGTCACAGCACAAGAGCCATCGGTGTAGCAGCAGGCGCCGATCGGGGGGCAAGGATTCGGATCGCACGTTGTGTACGCCCCCTGCCACGTCCCGGTGCAATCGGCCTGGATCGTCACAACACAAGAACCGTCGGCGTAGCAGCAGGCGCCGGTCGCTGGGCAAGGATTCGGATCGCAGGTCGTGTTCGCCCCCCGCCACGTCCCGGTGCAATCGGCCGGGGTCGTCACCGCACAAGAGTCATCGGCATAGCAGCATGCGCCGGTCAGCGGCACGCAAGGATTCGGCTCACAGGTGGTGTTCACTCCCTGCCACGTCCAGGTGCAATCGGCCAGGGTCGTCACAGCACAAGAGTCATCGGCGTCGCAGCACGCCCCCGTAGGCTGACCACAGGCGAGCTGCCAGGTGTCGCTGCGCACGCCGCCTGCGCCGTGACCTCCGAAGAGCGTGATCACGCTTCGTAGGCCGTCATACGCCATGTCACACGCCCAGCGTCGTGACGGACCGCTGTCCGACTTGTGTGTCCAGTCTGTTCCATCCCACTCCCAGGTGTCGCAGAGCCAGCCGCTGGCAGCGTTGCCGGCGAAGAGAACAGAGACCGCGCGACCAGTATCGTAGGCCATCGCCGGACCCCAACGTGCCGGAGGGCCATCTTCCGACCGCTTCGTCCAATATGTGCCATTCCATTCCCACGTCTCGCCATCGAGTGTGTCGTATTCAGCGCCACCGAAAAGAGCCGTACACGCGCGAGCGCTGTCGTATACCATCCCGAACTCAATGCGCGCTGCAGGCCCGCTGTCCGACCGCTGCGTCCAGGTGGTACCGTTCCACTCCCAGGTGTCCCCATAGATGAGGTCCGCGCTCTCTCCCCAGCCGCCGAACAGGACGGTCACGCCGCGCGCACTGTCGTAGACCAGGCCGTGCCGGTCGCGTGGCGCCGGACCCTCCTCTGACCTCTGTAGCCAAGCCGTTCCGTTCCACTCCCACGTATCGCCATAGACGTGGTTTGAATCGGCACCGCCGAACAGCACCGTCACGCCCCGCGCGAGGTCGTAGGCCAGACGAGTGCATCCGCGCGGCGCGGGGCCGCTGTCCGCTCTCCTCATCCAGTGGGCGCCATCCCACTCCCAGGTGTCACCGTAGTGGCCGCTGCCGCCGTCCCATCCGCCGAATAAGACCAACACGCCGCGGGCGCTGTCGTACGTCAAGCCGTAATCCATGCGCGGCGACGGCGCGTCTTCCGGCGCGAGTTGGATCCAGTTACACGCGGGGCAGGGATTCGGCTCGCAACCGGTGTCGTCCCCTTCGTAGGTGCCGCCGTCCGCCGCACACGCGGCTGCGCTCATGATGTCGCAACTGCCGTCGGCGTAGCAGCAGGCGCCGGTTGGCAGCTCGCAAGGATTCGGATCGCAGGTCGTGTTCACCCCCTGCCACGTCCCGCTGCAGTACGCCGGAATCGTCACGGTGCAACTGGCATCGGCGAAGCAGCACGCGCCGGTTGCCGGGCAGCTCGCGCTCAGCAGCGCCACGAAGGGGTTGATGTCGCCGAAGGACGACTGCCCGAAGGTGCCGTCCTGATTGATGTCGCCGTTGAGCGCGGGGCAGCGCGGATAAGCCGCGTGCCAAGCGGCGTTGTCCAACAGGTACAGCACAAAGGGGTTGATGTCGGCGAAGTCGAAGAAGCCGTCGCAGTTCAGGTCGCCGTAGGAGGCCTTCAGGCCCAGGCCATGCGTATCGCCGGCCGCAACGGCGCTGAAGCCACCGTTGGCGGCCGGAACGTCGCACTGCCCATAGTCATTGTCTCCCCACGCCACGACCGAGCCGTCGGCCTTCAGACCCACGCTGTGCCAGCCGCCCCCCGCGGCCGCGACAAAGCCGCCGTTGGGCGTTGGGACGTTGCACTGGCCGGAA
This sequence comes from uncultured Planctomycetales bacterium, assembly GCA_964638325.1. Taxonomy (GTDB): domain Bacteria; phylum Planctomycetota; class Phycisphaerae; order UBA1845; family Fen-1342; genus JALHJL01. The sequence continues at coordinate 1,868 of CAZWYT010000098.1, read as the reverse complement.
GTGTTGTATCCCCAGGCCACGATCGAGCCGTCTGCCTTCACGCCCAAGCTGTGAAAGCCACCCGCCGCGACCGCGACAAAATCGATGTTGGGCGCCGGGACGTTGGATTCGCCGAAAAGGTTGTCGCCCCACGCCACGATCGAGCCGTCAGTCTTCAGACCCAGACTATGCAAGAAACCCGCCCCAACGCCGACGAATTCGCTATTGGGTGCCGGGACGTCACATTCGCCGTGCCACCAGGTGCCCCAGGCCACGATCGAGCCGTCGGCCTTCAGGCCCAGGCTGTGGTTTGAGCTGGCCGCGACGGCGACGAAGTCCGTGTTGGGCAGCGGAACGTCACATTGACCAGCCCAGTTGTCGCCCCAGGCCACGATCGAGCCGTTGCCCTTCAGGCCGAGACTGTGGCGCTCGCCCCCAGCAACGCCGACGAAACCGCTGTTTAGCGCGGGGACGTCGCATTGCCCGTAGAGGTTCTGCCCCCAGGTCACGATCGAGCCATCGGCCTTCAGACCCAGGCTGTGGTATTGACCTCCTGCCACGGCAACGAAGCCGCCGGTACGCGACGGGGCGTTGCATTGGCCCAGGAAGTTGTCTCCCCACGCCACGACCGAGCCGTCGGCCTTCAGGCCCACGCTGTGGGATCCGGCCCCCGCGACGGCGACGAAGCTGCTGTTCGGCGACGGAACCTCACTTTGGTGGGAACCGTTATCTCCCCACGCGACGATCGAGCCGTCCGCCTTCAGGGCCAGGCTGTGGGACCCACCTGCTGCCACCGCGGCGAAGTCGCTGTTCGGCGCTGGGACGTCGCATTGGCCGCTGTCGTTGCGTCCCCACGCCACGACCGACCCGTTGGCCTTCAGGCCCAGGCTGTGGTAGGACCCCGCCGCAACGGCGACGAAGCTGTTGTTCGGCGCGGGCGCGTCGCATTGGCCGTACCCGTTGTATCCCCACGCCACGATCGAGCCGTCCGCCTTCAGTCCCAGGCTGTGGGCGCCACCCGCCGCGACGGCGACAAAGCCGCTGTTCGGCGCCGAGATGTCGCATTGGCCCTGGAAGTTGTTCCCCCACGCCACGATCGAGCCATCGTCCTTGAGCCCCAGGCTGTGGGATCCGCCCCCCGCGACAGCGACGAAGCCGCTGTTCGGCGCCGGGACGTCGCATTGGGCGTAGCTGTTGTCTCCCCACGCCGCGATCGAGCCGTCGGACTTCAGGCCCAGGCTGTGGGCGCCACCCGCCGCGACGACGACGAAGCCGCTGTTGGGCGCCGGGACGTTGCATTGGCCGGGCTCGTTGTATCCCCACGCGATAATCGAGCCGTCCGCTTTCAGGGCAAGATTGTGCGCTCCGTTCGCCGCAATGGCCACCAGATCCTCCGGCACGCGCCCCGGGACGACCACGCTTGTGTTCAGTTGGCCCCACGCGATGATGGCCACGTCCTGGCCCCGAGCCGGTGCCCCTCGGCCCAGATTCCCGAGGATCATGCCCGCCCAGACCAATATCGAAATGCGAAACACCGCTTTCATCGCACCGCCTCCACTTCCGTTTTCCAAACAAGCCAGCGCACCCCCGCGGCACACGCCGCGACTGCGTCCAGTGTCGCCGGAACGCGTATTCCCGAAGCGCAAGCGGCGCCTCGGCTGACTGCCGTCGAATTGTCTGGCTCGCCCACCGGCGCTCATAGTGCCCTACCTCGCGCGGCATCCACCATAGAAGCGGTCCGCACCCACACGCCGATCGGGCATGCACTCTCTCCCTGGTAGCCCTGGTAGTCTCGGTGAAGTGTGGCGGTCGTCGGCCCGTCCCTGAGCCCGCACTCGGCGGCGGCGTCAGGTTTCCCCGAACCGTCGCACCCGCCGAAGCTGCCGGAT
>CAZWYT010000097.1:0-14478 GCA_964638325.1 uncultured Planctomycetales bacterium | reverse complement strand
AATCGCGGTGCACGGCGGCGCGGCCCTGGGCGGCGAGTTGCTGCCGCCGGGGCGCTTCGTCCATCAGCCCGGCCAGCGCATCCGCGAGGGCGGGCATATTACCCGGCTCGTACAGCACGCCGCCGCCCGTCGCCGCGATCAACTCGGGGAACGACCCGTGGGCCGGCTGGACGACAGGTACGCCGGCGGCCAGCGCTTCGAGCACATACAGGCCCTTGGACTCCGGGTACGAGGTGGGCACCGACAGGACGTGCAGCGATTCCAGGAACTCGCGCTTCGCCTCGCGGCCGACCTCGCCGACGTACTCGAATCCGTCGCGGACGCCGGCCGTCTGCAACTCGTCAGCAATCCGTGCCAGGTACGGCTTGTCGGCCGCACCCAGATAACCCGCGGCGTGCAGGCGACAGTCGTGCCCGCGCTGCCGCAGGGCCATAAACGCGCGCGCGAGCTCCGCCAAGCCCTTTTTGGGGCAGATGCGCGCCAGGTAGCCAATGACGAACGGGCGCTCGACTGGAGCCGCCGGCCGGTGAAAGTCGTCCACGCGAATGCCCATGGGAATGCGGTGCACGCGCTCGGCGGGCAAGCCGAAATGCGCGACCGCGTGCCGGGCGTAGTAGTCCGTCAGCGCGACGAAGCCGTCGATGTCGCGAGCCCGGGCGCCGATCAGCTCGAAGACCTGCGCGCGATACGGCGGCGGCAAGTGGTCCAGGAAGATGTCTTCGCCGGTGAGACCGCAGAGCACGGGCACCTGCAGCGCGTCCTTGAGCGCCGCGGCCAGGCCGACGAACATCAAATTGGGCAGGTGCACCAGGTTCGGCCGCAACTCGCTCAGGCCGCGAATGAGCTTTTCGAGCTCCTTGCGTTGCCGACCCTGCGCGCCCTGCAGCACCGAGAGGGTCAGCGCGCCGACCGCCTCCGGCCGGGTGCGCGTTGCGAAACGCCCGACACCGCGGAGCAAGGTCGGGGCGTCCAGGAGGCGGTCGAGAAACTCCGGCGTGCGGCGGAAAAGGGCCGCGGTTTGCTGGAGATAGACGTTCAGCCCGCCGTAATAGACACGGCGCTCGCTAAAGTCGGTCTCGTCGGTGCGTAACGGCGTGTACAACGGAACCAGGACGACGTCGCGGCCCTGCGCACGCAGCGCTCCCGCGAGCCGGTTGTCGTGCAGGCAACTGCCGCAATACATGCCGGCGGCACCGGCGGCCAGATATACGACCCTCATGGCTGCGCCCGCTCATCCGATCAGTAGTACGGCCCGTTTTCATCCGGGACCGCCATGACGTCGAGGATGTGCGTGAACTGGAACTCGACGTGGTGGTCCGCGAACAGCAGGTTGCCGTGATGGCGGCCCTCGTGATGCCACGCCGCCCGCGGGTCGGTCAGGTCGAACGACGGGTTGAACACCGGCTCCTGGAACACGATCTTCTTCGTCGTGTAGCGGATATCCGCCAAGCGTAGCCGGCGGCAGCTCAGCACGCCGAACGTCGGAACGGGGAACTCGGCGATCTCGCTGGCGTAGGTGTAGCTGGTGCCGTGCTCGACGAAGTACTTGCCAGGCAGCTTGAAGTACGCGTCGCCGGCATCGGCCGGGCACTCGAACAGGTCGTTCCGCTTGCGTTCGACCTGGAGCCCCTCGCCGACCTGGTCGTATTCCACGCCGAAGTAGCGGTTCATGGGCCGCAGGTGCTCGGGGATGTGGCTGCCGAGCAGGGCGTGGTACGGGCTGCGACCGATGTAACCAAGGCAGCCGTAGAACGGCGCGTCGGGAAAGATGTCGCGGCTGTCGGCGAGGTAGAATTGCAGCGCATGGCCAATGGAACGCAGGTGGGCCTGGCATTTAACGCGTTTGGCCTGGGCGCGGGCCCCATGCAGCGCGGGCAGGAGCATGGCCAGCAACAGCGCGATGATCGCGACCACGACGAGGAGCTCGATCAGCGTAAACGCACGCCGGCGCAGCACCGGGTCTTCTCCACCGCGTTGTGGCTACGGACGTATGCGAGAAGTGTACCAGAACTGCCTCAAGAAGGATTGTTGAATGTTGTCAAGCCGCCCAGCGAATGTCCCGATCGCCGGACTCGTTGTTCTCATAGGTCTCGTTGGCGTGACCGGCCCGGCCCTGGCACAGCCGGCGTCCCAGCCGGTCAGCCAACCCGCCTCCGCCCCCGCCAGCACGCCGAGCCTCGGACCGGACTGGCCCATGTTTCGCGGCAATCCACAGCTCACCGGTGTCGCCGACAGCGACTTGCCGGAAAAGCTCGGCGTGCGCTGGAAGCACGAGCTGGGCGAAGGGATCTCGTCGACGGCGGCGATTGTCGGCGGCGTCGTGTACGTCGGGGCGGACGACGGCAAGCTCGTGGCGCTCGATCTGAAGACGGGAGAAGTGAAGTGGGAGTACCCGACCGAGGATGCGATTCAATCGTCGCCGACGGTCGTCGCCGGACTGGTCGTCTTCGGGAACGAAGCCGGCGTGGCGCACGCGTGCGACGCGCAGACGGGGGCCGGGCGCTGGACGTTCCAGGCGGGTAGCCGCGTCATCTCGTCGGCCAATCACCAGGGTGAGCGCCTCGTATTCGGGTCCTACGACGGCAACCTCTACTGCCTGAAAATCGCCGACGGCAGCCTGCTGTGGAAGTACGACGTGGGCGAGCGTGTCCACGGCACGCCGGGAATCGCGGACGACGCGGTCCTCGTCGCCGCCTGCGATGGCCATCTGCACGTCGTCCGTTTGACCGACGGAAGCCTGATTCGAAAGGTCGCGCTGGGCTCGGTGAGCGGGGCCGCGGCGGCGGTGCGCGGCGGACGGGTCTTCCTGGGAACGTACGGGGAGCAGGTGGTCGCTATCGATTGGCCGGCCGGACAGGTGTTGTGGCGCTTCGAGGACCCACAGCGGCAGTTCCCGTTTCTCTCCTCGGCCGCCGTGACCGACAAGCTGATCTTCGTCGGCGGACAGGACAAGCGCCTGCGGGCGCTGGACGCGGGTACCGGCCAGGCGCGCTGGAAGTTCGTCGCCAAGGGCCGGATCGACTCATCGCCCGTGGTCGTCGGGCCGCGGGTGTTCTGCGGGTCGGCGGATGGAAACCTCTACGCCGTGGAGGTGGCCACAGGCAAAGAGCTCTGGCGGTTCGAGGCCGGCGGTGCGATCTCGGCCTCCCCGGCGGTGGGCGAGGGCTGCCTCGTCATCGGCACGGAGGAAGGCGTGCTCTACTGCTTCGGCGAAACGCTGGCCGGCGACCGTCGGTAAGGGAGTTCAACCGACGCGCGGACCGATGTTTCACCGACCGCGAGGGCCGCCGGTCCGTGCGTGTTGATTTTCGCCGCGGCGCGCCAAGAATCTACAGAGGCCTACGGGCGACACGTGGTGTCGTGAGGAGACGGCGATCGGGCAGGTCTTGTGTTGGGCGCGCAGCGCGCTGGCGGCGTTGTTACCGGTCGTTGCGGCCGGGAACGACCCACCCACAAACCCGGTGAATCGACCGATGACGACGAATCAGGCCGCGAATCGGCTGGCAAACGCAGCAGCGCCCTACCTGCGGCAGCACGCCCACAACCCCGTGGACTGGTACGAGTGGGGCCCCGAGGGCCTCGCGCGGGCCCGCCGGGAGGACAAGCCGATCTTCCTCAGCATCGGTTACGCGGCGTGCCATTGGTGTCACGTGATGGCGCACGAGAGCTTCGAGAATCCGGACGTGGCGGCGGTGATGAACGAGAATTTCGTGAGCATCAAAGTGGACCGGGAGGAACGTCCGGATCTGGATGAGATTTACATGCAGGCCACGCTGGTCCTGAACCAGGGGCAGGGCGGCTGGCCGATGAGCGTATGGCTCACGCCCGACCAGAAGCCGTTCTTTGCGGGCACGTATTTCCCGCCCACCAGCCAGGGTGGCCGTCCGGGGTTTCTGGAGCTGTGCCAGGCGATCGCCAAGGCCTGGGGGCAGCACCGCGAGGACATCGCCACCCAGGCCGATAAGCTGACCGACGTGGTGCGCGCGGGCTTGCAGGCGGTGCCGGCGGCGGACGCGAAGTTGTCCCTGGCCACCCTCGATCAGGCCGCCGAGCTGCTGGCGGGCGCCTTCGACCCGGTGAGCGGCGGCGTGATCAGCGGGAGCACCAACAAGTTTCCACCCAGCATGGCGCTGGACGTGCTGCTGCGCTCGGCCGTCCGGCGGCCCGCAGGGACAGCGCGACGAAAGCAGTTCCTCGAGCTGACCGAGCGGACGCTCGATCACATGGCGATGGGCGGGATCTATGACCAGCTTGGCGGCGGGATCCACCGCTATAGCACCGACGTCGAATGGCACGTGCCCCATTTTGAGAAGATGCTGTACGACCAGGCCCTGGTCAGCCGGGCCTACCTGGACGCCTACCAGCTCACGCACAAGCCGCTGTACGCGCGCGTCGCACGCGGCATCCTCGATTACGTGCTGGCGGACCTGCAGGCCCCCGACGGCGGTTTCTACAGCTCGCGCGACGCCGACAGCGAAGGCGTCGAAGGCAAGTACTATGCCTGGACGCGTCCGGAGGTGCTGGAGATCGTCGGGAAGGAGGACGGCGATCTGTTCTGCGCTCACTACGACGTCAGCGAATCGGGGAACTGGAAAGATCCGCACGATCCCGACGCGCCCAAGAGCGTCCTCCGCGAGCTGCGCAGCTACGCGTGTTGTGCCAAGCTGTACGGAATCACTGCCGACGAGTGCGAGCAGCGCCTGACGCACGGGCGCGAGCGGCTTCTGGCTGCCCGCAGCCAGCGTATCCCGCCCGCGCTGGATGACAAGATTCTGTGCGAGTGGAACGGGCTGATGATCGCGAGTCTGGCGCGTGGCGGGTGCGTGCTAGATGAGCCGAAGTACATCGACGCCGCCACGCGGGCGGCGCGCTTCCTTTTGAAAGCGCAGTTCGGCGCGGGCCGCCTGTTGCGGTCCTACTGCCGCGGCCAGACCTCGAGCGCGGCGTTCCTCGCCGATTATGCCGCGCTGATCGAGGGGCTCCTCGAGCTGTACGAGGCGACGTTCGACGAGCGTTGGCTCAAGCCGGCGGCGGAACTGAACCGGATCGCAATCAAGCGCTACTGGGACGCGGAACACGGCGGGTTCTTCTTCACGTCCGCTGACCACGAAGCGGTGCTCGCGCGGAGCAAGGACGTGCGCGACGGGGCGGTTCCGTCGGGCAATTCCATGCAACTGATGAACCTGCTGCGGCTGGCGGTGATGCTCGGCGACGCGCAACTGCGGGTGCACGCCGACCAGATGATGGACACGCTGGCGGGCCAGGTACAAAGCTCTCCGTGGACCTCCGAACGGTTCCTGGCCGCGGTCGACTTCGCCGGTGCGGGGCCGACCGAGATCGCGATCGTCGGCGCCCCGTCCGCCCCCGGCACGCAGGCCCTGCTCAAGCAGGTGTACGACACATATTTGCCCAACCGCGTGTTGATGCTGCGTAATCCGGCCCGGCCGTCTGACGGCGTGAACTCCCCCCTCCTGGCTAACCGGCAGGCCCTCGACGGCCAACCGACCGCGTACGTCTGCCGCAATTACGCGTGCCAGCGGCCGGTAACCACCGCGGCCGAGCTCGCGCAGCAACTGGTGGACCGTCCGTAGCGGCCGGCCAAGCAGAGCTGGGCGGTCCTCCGCCCGGTTCCAGCCGGCCCGCGGACGGGCCGCCTCTGCGACTACTTGCGCTTATTGGGCCGCGGCGGGCATCGTCACGTCCAGAGTCGCAGGACCGCTGGTCACCGAGCCGCACAGGCTGCGGATAACCACATCATACACTCCGGCGTCCTCCGGACCGACCGGGTTTATCGTCAGCACAGGGGAGGTGGCGCCTGAAATGTGCCCGTCATCCAACAGACGATGCCCATCCTTGCGCCAACGGTAGCTCAGTTCACCCGGCCCCGTCGCGTTGACGGCGAATGTCGCCACGCCGCCAGGGCTCACGCTCTGGTCAGCGGGGGGCTGCACGATCCGCGGCACCCCGTCTCCGTTCAGGTCAAAGACATACGCCGCACCATTGGCTCCCGCCGGCACCGGGGGAAACATGGCCCCGACCACCGCGGTGCTCCCGCACAGGGCAACGGCGCCACCGAACAGCTCGCCGGCAACCCCATCCCATGCCGCCAGTTGCCCAACCCCCGACCACGCGCCATTCACTGGGCGGAAGACGTACACTATGCCGCTGTTCGAAGGCAGGTTGCCATGATCGCGGCCCACCAGGATCGTGTCCGCGTCGATGGCCACGGCCACACGATTGGTGCTGCTCCATGAGCCGAGCTTGGCCGTCTGCGTCCAGCTTCCATTCAGGCACTCGAAAACGTATGCCAGACTGCGGCCGAAAGCCGCCGCCTGCAGCCGGCGGGCCCCAATAACCGCCTTCTCCCCGCTGATGGCAACCGCGCAGCCCAAGCGGTCATCCGGCAGCCCGTCCGCGACCATGAGCTTGGCGACCTGCGCCCATCCGTCGGCACTCGGCTCAAACACATACGCCGCCCCGCGCGCCGCATTGTGATAAATCGCCCCCACCACCACTGTGTCGCCACTCAGCCCCACCGAGAATCCGAAGGCGTCACTGTCCGCCCCATCCGACGCCGTCAATTCCGCGACCTGCGTCCACGTTTCCCCTTCCCGCTCAAACACGTACGCCGCTCCACCGTCGAAAGCCGACCCGTCGACGCCTGGCGCACCCACCACTACCGTGTCGCCACTGATCGCCACCGCCCGACCAAAACCGTCGTCCGGCGCCCCATCCACGGCCATCAGCTTGCTGGTCGGCGTCCAGGTACCCCCCACCCGCTCAAAGACGTACACCGCGCCAGCATAGGGTGCCACCTCCCCGTCCCACGCCGCCCCCACCAGCAGCGTGCTCCCCTCCAGTGCCACCACCTGCCCAAACAGGTCATCGGGGCTGCCACTCGGCGAGGTCAGTCGAGCCACCGGCCCCCAGACGCCCGCCACCTGCTCGAGCACCAACACGGAACCGGAAAAGCTCCCGATGTCCTCCGCGTTCGAGCCCACCGCCGCGAAGCTGCCGCTGACCGCCACCGCCGTCCCCAGAAGGTCCTCCGGCGCATCCGTGGTCCACCACTCCCCCACTCCCTGTGGCCCCTGGCACGCCCCATAGAACCACGCCATGAACGGGTTGATGTCGCCGAAGTCCACCTGGCCATCGCCGTTGCAGTCGGCGTTGATCCAGTGGCAATCCGGATAGGCGGCGGCGTATCCGGCGGGATCACTGAGCGCCAGGACAAAGGGATTGATATCCGCAGCATCCACGCTCGCGTCGCAGTTCACGTCCCCCGCCGGATGCTTCGGCGTGATCCCCGCCGCATCCACCAGCCAGCCCAGCACCCCACGCGTGAGCGTGGTCGCGTAGGGGTAATCAATGTAGTTCCAGGTGTCGACGGAGTCCAACAGCGTATGGAAGTAGGGATTTTCCCAGAGATCGTATTCATCGAGCACGGCGGCGTGGAAGCCTGACCACTCGAAAGGGGCATGGTCGCTGTAGTCGGCCTCGCCGACGTCGGTCGCGGCGATCCCCGCGTAGTCAGCCAGGGAGGAGATCAAGGCGGATTTCACGTCATCCGATTGCGGGCGACCGCCGACGAGAGCCTGGTTGTGTTCATCAAGGCGGAAGGCCAGCATGTCGAGGGACAGCATGCCGAGGATGTTGTCCGCCAGATGCGTCTCGACATACGCCTCGCTGCCGAACAATCCCCATTCTTCGCGGTCGAAAGCGATAAAGCGGATCGTCGCTTCCGACTCCCATTGGGAGATCAGCCGGGCCATCTCGAGTACGGCGGCGACGCCGGTAGCGTTGTCGTCGGCGCCGGGGGCGCCGGCCCATTCGAAGGTCACCGAGTCATAGTGCGCTCCGACGATATAAATGTCGTCGGGCCGGGTTGTGCCGGTGCGCTGGCCGACGACGTTGTAGCCCACGTACCCCCAGAAGTCGAATGACTCGATGCTGGTCGCTAGCCCGTACTGGGCGAACAGCGCCTGAACGTTGTCGCGGGCCAGGTCGTGCTCCGGACCCAACAGGCGATCATCGCCGTCATGGGTGTACAGCAGGTCGCTGTGCACCGCAATGTAGTGCTCCTGGCTGACCTGGGCGGCGGCGTGCTGCCCTTCCACCGTCCCGCCGCGCGGCTCCTCCGCGAGCACCGCGGCACCGCATAGCACCATCGTCACCGTGCATCCCACGACTGTCACAACTCGTTGCTGCGTTGCGCGCATCGCACTTCCTCCTTGCAGGAATGACTGGCATGGCCTAGCGCCCCTCGCCACCACCGCGACCGCAGGGCCGCGGTAGGAACCTGTATCACTACTGGCCGGGGACAGATCCTCGCTGCACCTTGGGCGTGCTCCTCCATCCCGCCTGCACCAGCCGCTGGGCAAACTGGGTCTGCCCTGCATAGCTTAAGTATACCTCATCCGGGCAAGGGGATTCAAAGCCCCGCACGCTCTGTTCGTAGGAAGTTGTCGAATCCACACGCTGCGGCCCGCCGGCCAGCGCGGTTTTCTTGCACGAGCTGACGGCAAGCGGTGGCGGCGCAATACACGCTCCATACAATGGATCCGCGCCGAAGAGCGCCAGGGTCGCATGGCAGGCCTGCGACGCACAGCGGTGACACGCCGGCTGCTACGGTGTCGCGTGAGGACGAGGTGCAACGATGACCGAAGTGCGCGTCAACGTGGAGAAGCTGCCGGCCAGCACGCGGCCGCCGTTCCGCGAGCTGGCGACATTGCTCGCGAGGCTCGTCGGCGACCACCTGCTCGAGCTGAGCGCGTTCGGCGGCTGGCTGGTGGATGACCCGCTGTATGACGGCACGCCGGCGCGGAGCGTCGCCGTCCTGCGTCAATTCGACCTGCGGATGCTGGACGAGTTGGCGCGCGAAGGGGTGCGGCTGGGGAAGCTGGGGCTGCGGGCCCCGCTGATGATGACGCCCGAGTACATCGCGCAATCGTGCGACACGTTTCCGCTCGAGCTGCTGGAAATCCAACACCAGCACGTCCTGCTGAGCGGGGAAGACCACTTCGCCGCATTGCAGTTCGGACGGGCCGACGTGCGGCTGCAATGCGAGCGGGAGCTCAAGAGCGAGTTGATCCACCTCCGCCAGGGGCTGCTGGCCGCCGCCGGAAAGTACAAACACCTGGGCGCCGTCTGCCGACAGGAAGCGGAGCGCGCGATGCGCGTCCTGCACGGCGTACTGCACCTGGCGGGCCGCACGCCGCCGCGGTTGTCGGCCGAGCTGGTGGCGCAGGCGGCCGACGTCGCCGGCCTGAAGCTCGACGGGCTCCAGGCGGTCGTGGCCGCTGCGGGCCGCGTGGACTTCACGGCTTTCGAGCGGTTCTACGAAGACCTGGCCGCACTGGCGGGCTACATGGACAAGCTGGACGCAAAGCCCGGCTGATTACAAACATCACTGCATCTTGGAATAGGGCGCCCGCGAAGCCTGACCTACGATATGCGAATGCCATGGCTGTGAGAAACTGCAAAACGTCGGCGGCGCGCGCGGCTGTGCTGGCCCTGCTCGTGGTGCTGAGCCAGGCTCGGGTGGCGACCGCCCAGGAATTGCCGAGCCGACCGGCCGATTACGTGGTCGACCTGGCCGGCGTGATCGACCGTGGCACGTTCCAAAAGCTGAACGGATATCTCAAGGAACTGGAGCAGAAAACCACGGCCCAGATGATCGTGCTGACGGTGGACAGCACCGGCGCCGTGCCGATCCGCGATTTCGCGCTCCAGACCGCCGAGAAGTGGAAGCTCGGCCGCAAGGACCGCAGCAACGGCGTCTTGATCGTCATCGCGATCAAGGATCGGCAGTGGACCTTCGAGGTCGGCTATGGCCTCGAGGCCACTTTGCCGGACGCGTTCTGCGGGCGCATCGGCCGCGACGTGTTCGTCCCACATTTCAAGCAGGGCGACTACAGCGGCGGCATCTACGCTGGCGCATTGGTGCTGCTGAACAAGGTGGCGGGCGGCGCCGGCGTAACCATCGGCGGCGCGCCGCCCGAGGATGAAATCTATCGCAGCGAACGACTCGTCGGTCGCTTGTTTTTTGCGGTTTTCATGATCGTCGTGGTCGCGGTGCTGTCGTCGCTGTTTGGCCGCGGCTACTACATCTACCGCAACCGGCGTTACACCCAGGGACTGTGGCCCTGGCTGCTCCTGGGCGGAATGAGCAGCGAGCATTATGGCCACCGTAACTGGGGCGGCGGCTGGGGTGGAGGTGGGTTTGGCGGCAGCGGCTTCGGCGGCGGCAGCTTCGGCGGCGGGGGCGGCGGTTCCTTCGGGGGCGGAGGTGCATCCGGTGGCTGGTAACACGTGTCCAAAATGCGGCGGCGTAGTGTCGCCCGCGGCCAGTTTCTGCAATACCTGTGGACAGGCGATCAACATGAGCAAACATTCGAGCTTCGGCGGCGCGCTTCTCGGCATCGTGTTCGTCGTCGTCGTGATCGGGCTGGTGCTCGGCAGTTGTGGCGTTGGCGGCTACAACAAGGCCGTCAAGCTCCAGGAGACCGTCAAGAGCAGTTGGGCCCAGATCGACAACGTCCTGCAACGCCGCTACGACCTGATCCCCAATCTCGTCGAGACCGTGAAGGGGTACGCGTCGCACGAGAAGGAGATCTTCACGGACATCGCCAACGCCCGGACGAAGTATTTCCAAGCTGGCAACCAGCCCGAAAAGGTCGAGGCGGCCAACGGATTGGAGCGGGCGTTGTCGCGGCTGCTGGTGCTGAATGAGAAGTACCCCGAGCTGAAGGCCCAGGCGAGCTTCCTGGACCTCCAGACGCAGCTTGAAGGCACGGAGAACCGGATCGCGGTCGAGCGCATGCGCTACAACGAAGCGGTGCAGGAGCTGAACACGTACTGCCGCGGCCTGGTCAGCGGGATGTACTGCCGCTGGGCCAAGGTGAAGCCGGCGGAGTACTTCGAAATCCCCGAGGCGGCGAAGCAGGTGCCGAAGGTGGATTTCTCGAAGAAGGAGTAGAGCCAGGGTAGGGCAGGTCAAGTCCGCCGCGGCGGACGCGACCTGCCTTTCAGGGGGCCGGCGCTATGGACATGTCCGCTCCAGGCAACGGGCATGCCCACGTCCGTCAACCGCCGCCGGCCAGCAGCGCGATGAACGGGTTGATGTCACCGAAGGAAGCCTGACCGTATGTGCCGTCGCCATTGATGTCGCCGTTGAGCGCGTGGCAACGCGGATACGCGGCCTGCCATTCGGCCAAGTTCGAGAGGTAGAGCACGAACGGGTTGATATCGGCGAAGTCAACCGTGCCGTCGCAGTTCAAGTCGCCATAGAAGGCCTTCACGCCCAGGCTGCGGTACCCGCGCGCCGCGATGGCGACGAAGCCGCAGTTGGGCGACGGGACGTTGCATTGAGCGTAGTTGTTCCATCCCCACGCCACAATCGAGCCGTCGGCCTTCAGGCCCAGGATGTGGTACGCGCCGGCGGCAACGGCGACGAAGCCGGTGTTGGGCGCTGGGACGTTGCATTGGCCGTGGGCGTTGTATCCCCACGCCACAATCGAGCCGTCGGCCTTCAAGCCCAGGCTGAAGTACTCGCCCGCCGCAACGGCGACGAAGCCGCTGTTGGGCGCCGGGACGTTGCATTGGCCGCCCCAGTTGTCTCCCCACGCCACGATCGAGCCGTCGGCCTTCAGGCCCAGGCTGTGGTACCAGCCCCCCGCGACGCCGACGAAGCCGGTGTTGGGCGCTGGGACGTTGCATTGGCCGGAGTCGTTCCATCCCCACGCCACAATCGAGCCGTCGGCCTTCAGGCCCAGGCTGTGGGCCCCGCCCCCCGCGACGGCGACGAACCCGCTGTTGGGTGCGGGGACGTTGCATTCGCCTAACTGGTTGCCTCCCCACGCCACAATCGAGCCATCTACCTTCAGCGCCAAGCTGTGGCCCGCGAATGGATACCCTCCGCCCGCCGCGACAGCGGCGAAGCCGCTATTAGGCGCCGGGACGTTGCATTGGCCGGCGCCATTGGGCCCCCATGCGACGATCGAGCCGTCGGCCTTCAGGCCCAGACTGTGGTAGTAGCCCCCTGCGACGCCGATCAAACCGGCGTTGGGCACCGGAACATTGCATTGCCCCTGCTCGTTGCCTCCCCACGCCACGATCGAGCCGTTAGCCTTCAGACTCAGACTGTGCGTGAAGCCCGCCGCGACGGCGACGGAGCCGCTGTCGGGCGGCGAACCGCTGCACTGCCCGTAGTAGTCGTATCCCCAGCCCACGATCGAGCCGTCGGCCTTCAGGCCCAGGCTGTGGTACTCGCCCGCCGCGATGCCAGCGAAGGCGCTGTTGGGTGGCGCAATGTCGCATTGGCCGTAGAAGTTGTTTCCCCACGCCACGATCGAGCCATCGGCTTTCAAGCCCAGGCTGTGGATGCCGCCCGCCGCGACGGCGACGAAGCCGCTGTTGGGCGCCGGAACGTTGCATTGGCCGGAGTAGTTCAATCCCCACGCCACGACCGAGCCGTCAGCCTTCAGGCCCAAGCTGTGGCCGGCATATCCATCTCCTCCGCCCGCCGCTACGGCGACGAAATCGTTGTTGGGCGCCGGGATGTTGCACTGACCGTAGTCGTTCCATCCCCACGCCACGACCGAGCCGTCGGCCTTCAGACCCAGGCTATGGTAGTTGCCCGCCGCTACGCCGACGAAACCGCTGTTGGGCGCGGGGACGTTGCATTGGCCGTAGTAGTTCCATCCCCACGCTACGACCGAGCCGTCGGCCTTCAGGCCCAGGTTGTGCCAGTAGCCCGCCGCTGCGGCGACGAAGCCGCTGTTTGGCGCCGGGACGTTGCACTGACCGTAGTCGTTCCGTCCCCACGCCACGATCGAGCCGTCGGCCTTCAGGCCCAGGCTGTGGTCCCCAGCCGCCGCGACGGCGACGAGGTCGGTCAATTCCGACTGCGGCACGACGACCTGCTCTCCCCAACCCACAATTGATCCCACGTCCTGCCCGCTGGCCACGGCGACTAACGACAACCCGACGACAAGGCACCCGAGAGCCCGCTCCATGTTCCTCATGGCTCGCCATCCTCCACTGGACACGAAGTCCCTGTCGTGCCCTGGGCGTACCCACGCCCCGGTCGCCGCGACTGGCGGGAAACCGCGCCGCCCCCCTCGGGCCTCAGTTTCGGTTCCCCGCGCTGCGTTCAGTATACAGCGCCGAACGATTTGCACCAAGCTGTCTGGCCGGGTGCGCCCGCACCCGCAGGTGAACACGTGCCCATCGATGGCCGGCAGGGGGCCTGCCCCACCCAGGCTTTGCCAGGCGCGCTATGCATCGTGCGCGGCCACCTGGACCTCGTAGCACTCCGGGCAAAAACGCTCGCCGGACGGGAGGTGATAGACGACCTCGCCGGCCTGCTGGCAGCGGCCGCAGATCCCCGCAGCAGCGGGCGGGTAGGGCTGGCCGTCCGGACGCAGCTTGCGGCGGTGCTCCTGCTCGGCGGCCTTCCTCTGGCTTGATCGCCAGACCGCGATCTTGAGCAGCGTCCAGGCCGCCACGATGAGAATGGCAACGACCGCCAGGCAGATCAGCAAGCCGATCAGCAGGTAGATGTTGGCCCCAAATGTTTTCAAATCGACCACGGCCGGGCTCCGGCTGACCTGTCCTGAATGGCTACTCTACCCCGGCTGACGGCCACGACGAAACCCGAGCGTCCCAGCGCCGGTTGCGGCCGGGAACATGGCGGCATCACTCGTGCGCTGTAGAATGCCGGCGAGGAAGGGCACGATGGGACGGTCGCTGCGCAGGTACCTGGTGTTGCGGCTAATCTACCTGCTCGTGGTGCTTACCGGGGCCCTCGTGCTCTACTGGCTGATCCCGCGCGAGGTGTGGGAGGCCATCCGCACAACGTATTTCTCAAGGAACCCCGGCGAGCTGCCGCCCTGACAGTGTGGCTGGAGACTGCGCCCGCGCGACAACGTCAGGCGCGGAGGCCCGACGCTACCGGCCCGCGATCCAGCGCTCCAGCGCCACGCGGGCTTCGGAGTCGCGCATCTGCTTGGGCGGGTGCTTCATCGTGAAGGCCGAAATCTCGATCAGCGGGCCGCCGATGCCGCGGTCGAGCGCGAGCTTCGCGCAGCGGATGCAGTCGATGGTCATGCCGGCACTGTTGGGCGAGTCCTCGACGCTGAGCCGCAGCTCGATATTCGCGGGCACGTCGCCGAAACCGCGGTACTCCAGCCGCATGAAGCAGACCTTGTTGTCCTTCTGCCAAGCCACAAAGTCAGACGGGCCGATGTGGATGTTCCGCTCGTCCAGCGGGACGTCGAGCTGCGACTGCACGGACTCCGTCTTGGAAATCCGCTTTGACCGCAGCCTGGACTGCTCCAGCATATTGAGGAAATCGGTGTTGCCGCCGGTGTTGAGTTGATAGGTGCGATCGAGCTTCACGCCGCGGTCGCACATCAGCCGGGCCAGCATGCGGTGCACGATGGTGGCCCCGAACTGGCTCTTGATGTCGTCGCCGAT
>CAZWYT010000096.1:0-15745 GCA_964638325.1 uncultured Planctomycetales bacterium | reverse complement strand
ACCCGCCCCTTGGCCCGCGCGGCGTAAACCTACCCCTTTTCGTGACGCCGACCCGCGTCGCGCAAGGCTTGTTCGCGTGTGGCCAGTTGGTCGGGTGCGGGCACCAGGTCGCAGATCGAACGCCAGGTGGCCGTGGCCCGATCCAGCATGCCGAGGTTCTGGAGCGCCAGGGCCACGTTCGCCCGGAAGGAGGGGTTCTGACCGCGCTGCGCCACCGCCTGCTCGAACTGCTCGACCGCCAGCTCGAACTGGTTGCGCTGGGCAAAGAGCAGCCCGAGCTGATAGTGCACGTCCGCGAACTTGTCGTTGAGGCGCAGGGCGCGCTGGAACGTCGCGATGGCCTCGTCGATCTCCCCCACCTCCTTCTCGCAGATCGCCAGCTTCACCAGGGCCTTGCAGTAGTTCGGGTTGATCGTGACCGCGTTGCGGAAGGCCCGCAGCGCGTCCTCGTGACGCCCGACCTGCCGCAACAGCAGTCCGTACCGGTAGTGCAGGTCGGCGTGGTTCGGCGAGCTCTGCAGCGCCTGCTCGTGGCGGCGGAGGGCTTCGGCCAGGAGTACGTCGCCGTCCGGAGAGACCGCCGGCGCGCCCCCGTCGTCGGCGTCCGCATCGCTCGGTCGCTCCGACTTCAGATGCAGACGGGTCGTCTCGGAGAACAGCAGCGTCGTACTCGGCTCGAGGCTGGCGGCCAGGTCGAACGTCGCCAGCGATTCGTGCACCCGGCCACAGTCGTGCTGCGCCACGCCCAGCCCGACGAACGCGGCGATGAGCCGGTCGTTCAGCTCGATCGCGCGATTGAAGGTGACCGCGGCGTCGACGTAACGTCGCTGCCGCATGTGCTGCGTCCCGAGCTTGACCGTCGCTTCAAGGAAGCCGGGCTGTGTGGACAGGGCGACGCGATACTCCTCGGTCGCCCGTGTGTCGTCGCCGGCCTTGACGTACAGGTCCCCCAGCCGCACGTGGAACGGGGCCATGCCCGGGTACTTGTGCACGAGCCGCTCGAGGGTTTGGATCGCCTCTTCCAGGCGGCCTTCCTCGACGAGGTTCTCCGCCGTGGCCAGCGTGCCGTCGTGGCCCTCGGGCTCGATCAACAGGGCTTGCTGGTATTGCTCGATCGCGTCGGCGGGCCGGTGCACCTGCAAGTACAAGTTGCCGAGCGTCAGCAGGACGTCCAGGTCATCCGGCTCCATCTCGGCCAGCCGCTCGTACTGCCCGATCGCCTCATCCCACAACCCGCCGCGCAGCGCCAGGGCCGCCAGGCGCTCGTACGCGTTGCGGAGCTGTGGGCAGAGCTCAATCGCCCGCCGGTAGCCGTCCTGCGCTTCCCGCGCCTCGCCCATGCGCTCGTGACAGAACCCGATGCCGAACGCGATGGCCGGGTCGCGCGGGTCCAGCCGTTCGGCCTCCCGCAGGTATTCCAGGCAGCGGTCCAGTTGCCCGAGCTCGTCGTGCACGCACGCCAGGCCTAGCCGGGCCGGAACAGAGGTGGGCGCGAGCGCGCGCGCCGCCTCGAGCGCTCCGCAGGCTTCGTTGAACCGCGCCTCGTGCAGATACGCCATCCCCAGCCGTAGGGCCAGATCCAGCGAAGTAGGGGAGCCCGCGAACCGCGCCTGCAGGCATTCCAGCTTGTCTTCCGGCAGCCCCGGCAACTGCTTCTCGAATGCGGTGCGCAGATCGGCCAGCAGCCCGCGCCCCAACGCTTCAAGCAGGTAGCTCATGGCTCTCCCTGCCTCTCGGCGTCGGCGGCAATTCTGCCAGGGCGGCGCGGGCCTCGGGCAGACGGGCGTTCAGCGCGAGCGCGCGCTGGTACGACTGCCGCGCGCGTAGCGAATCCCCCTCCTGACGGTACACGTTGCCCAGTAGCACGTGTACGTCGGGGTAGTCTGCCCCGCTGCGCACGGCCGCTTCCAGGTGCTTCCGGGCGGCCGGCGTTTGGCCGCGCTGCCAGTCCACACGCGCCGCCAGCACCAGCGCGTCATGGTAGCCCGGATTCACCCGCAGCGCCTGTTCCAGCAAGCGTGCGGCGGTCTCATATTCGCCGGCCGCCACCGCGGCCCGGCTGGCATGGTAATACAGGTCCGCGTAGCCCGGCTGTCCGGCGAGGGCCAGCTCGGCGGCTCCGAGAACCAGCCGAGCCCATTCTGGCGGTTGCTGCTCGATGCCCTGCAGGCACGCCGAAATAAGCTCGGGTTCCCGTGCGAAAACCGCGCCCAGGCGCAGGATCGCTTGGGACGTTCCCGGTGGGGTCGCGGGCGATTGTGGTGCTACGTCTATTGGGACTAGAGGGTGGGGCGGCTCAACCGGGGGGGCGATGCCTGGTTGCGACCGGAGACCGCGTTCCACGTTGTCGGGCGGTTTGGATTCCATCAGGCTGTAGGGCCCTGCCTGCGTGCGCCGCAGTCAGTGTCATCGTCGCCCCCGACGCTTCGCCTCTTCCGCCTGCTGCGGCGGCGGCTCGGGCGGTTTACCTTCCCCGGTGTTCCGCGCATCCCGGGGGACCAGAAACAGGATTTGGCAGTGCGCACACCGCACGACCTTCCCCCGTGCTGACTCGGCGGCTACGACCGTACGGCCGCACTTCAGATTGGGACAGATCATTGTTACTGGCATCGGTTACGGCCTCTGGTATAGAGCGCGGACGGCTTCCGCTGTCGTATCGGTAAGATTGACACGGGGAATTACATGTATCGCACGGGTGCCAGGAACGACGGTTTATGAGTCCACGGAAAGAGGGGCTGGGGGGCCGTTGAAAAAGGGGGACTGGCTCCGAGCCCGACTCGTTTGTTGCTCGCGAAAACGTGCGCTGGCGAGGTGCCTGTACCCCTTTTTCAACGGCCCCCCAGCCCCTCTTTCAGCAGGCTGTTATGGGGCGGCGGGTCGCGGGCAGGGGGATCGCCGCCCGGCCGGCGAGGTAGGCCCCGGTGACCGACATGGGCTCGGCGGCGAGGTCTTTCACCGAGCCTTGGGCCACGACCTGCCCCCCGCGCGCCCCGGGCCCGGGCCCGAAGTCCACGAGGTAATCCGCCGCTGCCATCGTGTCGCGGTCGTGCTCCACCACGATCACCGTGTTGCCCATGTCGCGCAGCCGCTGGAGCGAAGCCAGCAACCGGCGGTTGTCCCGCGGATGCAGGCCGATGCTCGGCTCATCAAGCACGTACAGAACTCCGACCAGCCCGCACCCGATCTGGCTCGCGAGCCGAATCCGCTGCGATTCACCGCCCGACAACGTCGGCGCCGCGCGGTCGAGCGTCAGGTAATCCAGCCCCACGTCGAGCAGAAACTGCAGCCGCGCGCGAATCTCCTTCAGCGGCTCCTCGGCGATGACGCGTTGCACGCCGTCCAGCTCCAACTGGCCGAAAAACTCCAGCGCCTTGCGGATCGGCAGTCGGCTCGCCGCGTCGATCGTGAGCGCCACGGCTGGCGCGCCGGGACCCTCCGGTCGGCCGGTCAGCCGCACGGCCAGCGCCTGCGGATTCAACCGGCCCCCACGACAATGCGGGCACGTCGCCTGCCGCATGAACTGCTCGTAGAAACGGCGGACCATCGACGAGGCCGATTTCTTGTGCCGTGCTTGCAGCTCGGCGATCACTCCCTCGAAGGTCCCGCCGTGCTTCCATGTGCCGAAGCGCCCCTTCCACTCGAACGTGATGTGCGCGTCGCCCGTACCGTACAGCAGCGCCCGGCGCGCCTTCGCGGGCAGGTCCCGCCAGGGCGTACGCAGATCAATGTCCAGGTACGAGGCCACGCCTTCATAGATGTGGCGGCGCCAGCGCCCTGGCGGCCGGCGCAAAGCCGCGATGCACGGGGCGAGGAAATCCAGCGTCGGGTCTGGCACCAGCAGTGCGGGGTCGAAGTCATACCGCGTGCCCAACCCGTCGCAGTGCAGGCACATGCCCTGTGGGCTGTTGAAGCTGAAGAGCTGCGGGTTGGGCGGCTCAAGACTCAGCGCGCAACGCGTGCACGCAAAGCCCGCCGAGAGCAGGATGTCGCCGCTCGCGCCGCGCGCCGGCCGGCGCGCCCGCCGCGGCTGGCTGCCCCTGCCTTCCGGTTCCCCAGGTACGAGCGCGACGATCGCGGCTCCATCGCCGGCGGCGAGGGCTAGATCGACCGCTTCGGCGGCGCGGCTCCGCAGGCCGCCGTGCACGACCAGGCGATCCACGACCACTTCGATGTGGTGGCGGCGGTAACGGTCGAGCGGCGGCGGGTTCGACAGATCGATGACCTCCCCGTCCACGCGGGCCCGCGCGAAACCCTGCCGGACCAACTCCTGAAACAGGTCGCGGTACTCCCCTTTTTGCGCCCGGACCTTCGGCGCCAGGATCAGCACGCGCGTCCCCTCGGGGAGCGCGAGCACCCGTCCCACCATCTGCTCGCGTGTTTGGGCACTGATGCGTTCGCCGCACTGCGGGCAGTGCTGAGTGCCGGCCCGCGCAAAGAGCACCCGCGCATAGTCGTGGATCTGCGTGATGGTCCCCACCGTGCTCCGGGGATTCCAGCCGCTCGTCTTCTGCTGGATGGAGATCGCCGGCGCTAGGCCGGAGATCTGGTCCACGTCGGGCTTAGGCAATTGTCCCAGGAACTGCCGCGCGTATGCGCTCAGCGACTCGACGTAGCGCCGCTGGCCCTCGGCGTACAGCGTGTCGAACGCGAGGCTGCTCTTGCCGCTCCCGGACACGCCGGTGAAGCAGATGAGCCGGTTTTTGGGCATCTCCAGGTTGACATCCTGGAGATTGTGCTCGCGGGCCCCGGCCACGCGGATGACGTCTGGTTGGCTCGCCGACATGGAAATCAACCGGCCACCCGTGGTCGCTTCCGACGCACCGCGGGTGGCCGCGCTCAAGACCCTGCTGCCGCTTAACCCGGCAGCTCGATGATCGATTGCGTCTTGACCAGCGTGCGCTCCGCCGGATACGCGTGAAACGCGTGCACGTGAAACTCGCGGTCGCGCGCCTCGTAGTCGATGTACGTGAACGGCACCAAGTCGCCCTCGGCCCACGCCTCATACGACTGGAACCAGCCCCGTTTCTCCGTGTGGCGCAGCAGATCGTTATGCACGGACTTATACAGGGCCTCGTCCATGGTCTCGACCTGCGTGCTCACCAAGTAGCTCCACCCGTCGGGCGTCTTCCGCTCGTGATCGCGCTCGCCTTTCAGGCGGAAGCGCGACAAGATACCTCGCGTCGGCAGCGTGTCGCTCTCGCGCGCGAGGAGCTCGGTGAGGGAGTGCTGTCCGCTCGTAACGGTCACCGCATGGCTAAGCCCGATAATCCAGATCTCGGCCACATACTGGCCCTGCTCGACCCGGTAGTCGGCGAAGTGCTGGAAGAGCTCCGGGTGCAGCGCGCGGTCGAACACAAACAGATGCAGGTCAGTGGCTTGCAGCACTGAACTGCCCACCGCTGCGTTGTTCATCGTTCTTTCTGCCAAGGGGTTACCTCACTCTCGCGTCTCAGTCGAAAATCCAATTATATCAGCCCGCGCACGGCAGGCCCAGAGAATTCTGGGCCCACCCCATAGTTATACGCCACTGACCGTAACTGGTTCACGGATATGCCCTTACCTCGTCACACCTTGCCTCCGCCGCTGACCAGACCCAGCGAGCGCAGCAGCCCGTAGTCGTAGATGCCCGTGTCATGCCCGTCCTTCCAGCGCACCCGCAGCGCGTAATTGCCGACCAACCGCGCCTGCTCGGCTTCCGCCATGTCGTGCTGCGTTGCGGGGTCGGGCACGACCGGCAGCGCCTGCTTCGTCGCTTGCTCCTGCTCGGCGCGGCACCCGGCGCACGGGCACGCCTTTCGGAGTGTCGCGAGCGGGATCACGCTGAGAGCCCCGTCCGACCAGCGTATCCGCAATTCCTTCGTGCGGTCCAGCTCAATATCGAGCGGCTGCGTCGCGGAGTCATTCATCGCGGTGACCCCCGAACTCCGCAGGGAACTCGGGTCCGTGACCGCTTCAAGTGCGATCTCGCGCGCGGCCCACTCTTCACTAGTCGCTGCTGCGCCACCTTCGCACCCCCGCGCAGGTGAACCTGTCAAGCCTCTTCGGCCGCCGCCACTGACCTTGAACGGCGGCCACGCCGCGGTGTCTTGCTCTCAATCGGCCGTGGTTGCGTAAATGCAGTTCCCAACTTGCGTAACCGCTCGTACCGGCGTTTGAGGAGCGTCTCGGGCTTCAGCCGGCGTAAGTCGCGCAGCATCTTGCCGATCCACTCGACAACGCTCTTGGCCGCCACCTCCGGGTCGCGGTGCGCGGCCCCGAGCGGCTCCGGAATAACCGCATCGATTAGGTCCAGGCGTTTGAGCTCCTGGGGTGTCAGTCGTAGCGCTTCGGCAGCCTGGGGGGCGTACTCACCGGACTTCCACAGGATCGCGGCACACCCCTCCGGACTGATCACGGAGTAGTAAGCGTGCTCCATGACCGCCACCTGATCCGCCACCGCTATGCCAAGAGCCCCGCCACTGCCGCCCTCGCCGATGATAACTGCCACAATCGGCGTCGGCAGCCGGGACATCTCCAGCAGGCTGACGGCGATGGCCCGCGCGATGCCGCGCTCCTCGGCCTCGACCCCCGGATAAGCCCCGGGCGTGTCGACGAGGCAGACGACCGGCACCTTGAACTTGGCGGCCAGTTGCATCTTGTGCAGGGCTTTGCGGTACCCGTCGGGATGGGCACAGCCGAAATTGACCTCGATCTTCTCGCGGGTCTCGCGCCCTTTCTGATGTCCGATAAGCATCACTCGATGCCCCGCGAGCCGGGCAAAGCCGCAGACGATCGCCTTGTCGTCTCCGTACGCCTTGTCGCCGTGCAACTCGCAGAAGTCCTGCGTGATCATGCGGATATAGTCGCGCGTGAGCGGCCGGCGCGGGTGCCGCGCCACGAGCACCTTCTCCCAGGCAGACAGGTCCGCATACGATTGCCGCAGCGCGTTCTGCAACTGCTGGCGAATGCCGGTGATTACCTCCGAGTAATCGCGCCCCGACTCGACCTGAAGAGCCTCCAGACGGAGGATCTCCTGCTCCATCTTTGCGATGGGTTTCTCAAAGTCGAGCACATGCGTGACACTGGCCGACGGCAGGCCCGAACCGTTTGGCTGCGTACTCATATACCCCTTATTATACCAGCAGGCAGGCCGCGCCTCGCTAAGCTCCATCTTGTACCCAATTCCGCCTGCTTAGGGGCGGTATACTACGGCTTTGCATAGGCCGAACGCAAGAACAATCCACACCAGAGACCCGGATTGTGGACGGGTATTCGTCTTCTGCGGGAAGGCAAGTATCGTTAAGATTATTACCTACAATAGGTTAAGATTCGTTTTCGATTGCCTGCTCAGCTTGCGCTTCCCGGTGCTTCGCGCTCGTTTTTTGGCTCGGGCCCGCGAGATATTGCCCGTAATGGCATGCGGCGTGACCGCGCGTTCAACCTGTGGTATGATCCGCGCGTCTGACCACAACTGGTGCGCGCGATTCAGCCGAACAACGCTGGCGGCAGATCATGGCCGTTTTTCGAGTTGAGATTGGTCTGCGTTACTCGCGGGGCGCCCTTCTCGACAGCCCGCTCGTCACCTTGCTGCGCGACGCCGGCCTCGACCGGATCGGCGCGGCGGTCGCAGCACGGCTCTTTTACCTCGAGGGTGACCTTGATCGGGCGGACGCCGAGCGAATCGCGCGAGAGTTGCTCGCCGACCCGGTGACAGAGACTGCCGGCGTGCTCGGTGCGGGCGACCCGGTCCCGTCGGCCGAAGGCGGGGCCGTGACGTTGGAGGTGCACCTCCGGCCGGGCGTCATGGACCCGGTCGCCGAGAGCACACTGGCCGAGCTTCGCGCGGAGGGTCTTCGCGTCGACCGCGTGCGAACAGCGCGGCGTTACACGGTGTGGGGCCGTGCTGGCGAGCGCGACGTGCTGGAAGCGGTAGGGCGGGTCCTGGCCAACGACTGCATCGAGCAGATCGTCCCCGGGACGGCGGGCGTGCAGCCGGCGCCGCGGCCGCCGGTCTTTCAGTTCAAGCTGCGGCACATTCCGCTGCGCGGCCTGGATGACGGCGGGCTGGAGCGGCTTTCCCGGGACGCGCACCTCTTTCTGTCCCTAGAAGAGATGCGGGCCATTCAGCGACGCTTCGACTTTCTGCGACGCGAACCGACGGATCTGGAGTTGGAGACCCTGGCTCAGACTTGGTCCGAGCACTGTGTGCACAAGACCCTCAGGAGCGCCGTGCGGTACCACGGGGCGCCGCTGCCAGAGCCGGATCGTGCTTGCCCCGCGACGAACCAGGCCGAGACCCGGCGATATGGTAACCTGCTCAAAGAGACCATCGCCCGCGCCACCGACGAGCTCATCGCGGCGCGGCGCGGGCCGTACTGCCTGTCGGTGTTCAAGGACAACGCCGGCGTGATCGCCTTTGACGACGAGTTCGGCATCGCCTTCAAGGTGGAGACCCACAACCACCCCTCTGCGATCGAGCCGTATGGCGGTGCGGCCACGGGCATCGGGGGCGTGATCCGTGACGTGATCGGTTGTGGGCTGGGGGCGAAACCGATCGCCAGCACCGACGTCTTCTGCGTGGCTCCTTCGGACTGGCCGCGCGACCGGTTGCCGAAGGGCGTGCTGCACCCGGGGCGTGTGCTCCGGGGCGTCGTGCGCGGGGTGGCCGATTATGGCAACCGCATGGGCATCCCGACGGTCAACGGGGCCGTCTACTTCGACCCGCGCTACCTGGGCAATCCGCTCGTGTTCTGCGGCTCGGTCGGCCTGATCCCGCGGGACAAGGTGGCCAAGGCGGCGCGCCCCGGCGACTACATCGTGCTCATCGGCGGACGTACCGGACGCGACGGCATTCACGGGGCGACGTTTTCATCCGCCGAACTCACCGACGCGCACGCCGACGAATTCTCCCACGCTGTGCAGATCGGCAACGCGATTACCGAGAAGCGCTTTCTGGATGCCGTGCTGCAGGCGCGCGATGCGGAGGGGGGTTGCCTGTACACGGCGATCACCGACTGCGGTGCCGGCGGCCTGAGCAGTGCGGTGGGCGAGATGGGGGAGCACGTGGGGGCCGTCGTGGAGCTGGAGCGCGTGCCGCTGAAGTACGCGGGGCTGCGCTATGACGAGATCTGGATCAGCGAGGCCCAGGAGCGGATGGTGGTCGCCGTCCCGCCGCGAAATCTTGACCGGTTCCTCAACCTCATGCGGAGCGAGGAGGTCGAGGCCACCGTCATTGGCGTCTTCGGAGGCGCAGCGTCACCCACGCAGCCTGCTGCCCCGCGGCTCATCGTGCGGTTCGAAGGGCACGTCGTCGGCGATCTCGACATGCAATTCCTTCACGGCGGGCTGCCGCAGATGGAGCGCGTGGCGGAGTGGCACCCTGAGCCCGCACGCGCGAGTTCCACCAGGGCTCCCGGGTCAGCCCAAGAGATGTTCGAGCGCTTGCGGCGCGAGCTGGCCCGGCCGGACGTCGCCTCGAAAGAGTGGATCATCCGGCAGTACGACCACGAAGTGCAGGGCGGCAGCGTGGTCAAGCCGCTGCTGGGGCCGGGGCGCGGCCCGGGCGACGCGGCCGTGCTGCGTCCCCGATTGACCTCACGCCGTGCCATCGCGCTCGGCTGCGGCCTCGCCCCGCATCTGGCCGACCTCGATCCCTATTGGATGGCTGCGGCCTCGATCGACGAGGCGGTGCGGAACGTGGTGTGCGTGGGCGGCGATCCGGATCAGACCGCGATTCTCGACAATTTCTGTTGGGGTCGCAGTGATGATCCGGGGCAGCTCGGTGCGCTGGTCCGGGCCTGTCAGGCCTGCTACGACGTGGCCAAGGCCTACGGCACGCCCTTCATATCGGGCAAAGATTCGCTCAACAACGAGTTTGCTCTGGATGAACCGGACGTCGCGCCGCTGTTGGACACGCTGCGCCGGCTGGCGGCGGACGACGAGGCCGGGGGCGCCTGGCGCGACTTTCTGCCGGCCCTGGAGCAACGCGTGACGCAGCGACGGCGCCTGGCAATCCCACCCACGCTCTTGATCAGTGCGCTCAGCCTCGTGGCCGATGTCGAGCTGTCCAGCACGCCGGATCTCAAGACCGCGGGCAACCGGGTCCTACTGCTCGGCGGTTTCCAGCCCATCGGCTTCGCGCTCGCCGCGGCGGCGCGCGTGCACCGCGCGGTGGCCGAGTTGATTCGTCGGCGGCTCGTGACGGCCTGCCATGACGTCGCGGATGGCGGTTGGCTGGTGGCCCTCGCGGAGATGGCCTTGGCCGGCAAGCGCGGCGCGGTGCTGGAGATTGCCGCTGATGTTCTGCCCGCGGCGTTCGATGAGCGCTGTGCCGCGTATCTCGTGGAGACGCACGCGGCCGCCGAGGTGGCCGAGCTGCTGGACCGCGCCGCCGTGGCACACTTGGCCCTTGCGACCACGAGTGCGGACGACCGGCTGCGCTGCGAGGGCATGCAGGTGGCGGTACCCGACCTGCACGCGGCCTGGTCCGGACCGCACTAGACGACGGCACAATGTGCCAGTCACTCTTCGGGTGCGTCAGGAGTAGTAGGCCGGCTCGAGCTCTGGGCGGCTTCGTCGCGAAACGGGGGCGGTGGCGACAAAGACCGGCGGGCCTGCATTTCCTGGGCAATCCAGTAGGCGAGCGCCAGGATCACCAGCGCGGTGACCCCCACGCCGCCTGTGAACCACAGCCAGTTGAGCACTCCCATATCCGCATCCCGGTCGTGGCGCTCCAACGCACGGTCACTTTTGTCCGCGCACACGCAACTATAGAATGATTGTGGCGGTCGTGAAAGCCGGGCTCCGATCAGCCGCCAGGAGCGAGCTCAACCGTATGGCCACCGAGTCGCCCGCCTCTGCCTCGCCGGAGGCTCCCAGTGAGCGTGTGGCGCTGCGCACGATGGTCCAGCGCCGGCGGCGCGTCCTGCGCAGCGTGCTCGCGGTGGTCCTCGGCGCGCTGGTCCTACTGGTGCTCTCGATTCTCAACCGCGACGCGCAAGCTCTCGAAGCCTGCCGGCAACGGATGGAACAGGCCCTCAAGACGTTTCAACAGCACCACCAGGAATGGCTGCGCGACCCGCTGAAATTTCCCTTGCCTTCGGTCGAGGCGCAACTCGGCGACGTCTGGCGTGAGCACGTGCTCGACAACTGGCGCTTTACCGAGCAGGCCGCGTATGCCCACGAGGTCGGCGTGTGCTGCTGCGAACAACCGCACAGCCGGCTGTTTCGACCGGCGGGCCGGTATGTCATCCTCTTCAACGTTCCCGAGCAGAAGTACGAGCTCAAGTGGATGGACGAGCCGGAATTCGCCCGCCGGGCGGTCGAGCTGGGCCTGCGCGTCGGGGCGCGTCCCTAGAGCGGTTTCACATAATGTGTAGCGTCCGGCGCCTCGCCGGACGTAGTAAACCAGTTGCGCCACTACGGCCGACGGGGCGTCGGCCGCTACAAAGCAAGGGAAACCGCTCTAATCCGCACGCGCGGCCGTTTTCTGTGGGCGCCGAAAGGCGTCTCAAGGGGCGGCTTCGGAAATACGCGACTCCAGCGTTGCGACGAGGGACGGTCCGCCGGCGAACGCGGCCCAGTCGCGCATCGCCCGCACGAACTCGAGCGCCTGCTGTCGCTGGCCGAGAGCGAGGTACGCATCGACGCGCCGGACCAGCAGCGCCGCCAGGTCGCGGCGCGCTGGCTCCACGCCGGGCTTGATCTCGAGCCCGCGGAGGTAGTGCTCGATGGCCTCGTCGAGGCGCCCCGTCCGCTGACAGAGCAGCCCCAGGTTGAAGCGCGCAAACTCCGGGCTGAGGTTCGTCTTCAACTGCAGCGCTTCCCGCAGGGTCCGCTCCGCGTCCGCGAACCGCTGGAGGTCCATGTACGCACCGCCGAGGTTGTTGCGGGCGTCGGCGTCGTCCGGGCGGATGCGCACCGCGGCCTCGTAATGCGCGACGGCTTCGGTGAGCTGCCCGTGGTCTTTCAGGTAGTTGCCCAGGTTGTAGTGGGCAATCTTGCACTCCGGGTCGCGGGCGAGCGTGTCGCGCCACAACGTCTCCACGTCGTGAAAGACGCGGCTGCGCTGCCAAACGCCCACCGCCAGGAGCACGAGCACCACCGCACCGACCGCGCGCGCGGTACGTCGCGCAACCGGCCCGGCCCGCCGAAGGGCCGCGGCCACGCCCCCGCCGGCCAGCGCCAGCGGCCCCAGACCGGCAATGTACTGGAAGTGATCGGCGACAAACGAGTAGCGCATGTAGTAATAGTTGAGGAAGCCCAGCACCGGTAGCAGCGTTCCGCCGTAGATCAGCACCGCGACGAGCGGTCCGCGGCCGATGTGCCGCCGGACGAGCCAGAGCACGACGGGCAGCCCGAGCGCGGCAGCGGGGTAGACGTACGCCGCGGGCGCCAGCTCGTCGATCTTCCAGCGCGGATACACGAACGACAGGTTGACCGGCCACAGGAGCTTGGCCGCATAGAACCACAGCGCGCGGCCGGCGATGAGCCCGCGCTGCAGAAGGGTGAGCTCCCACTCGGGGCCTTGGGCCACGACGTGATAGCGTTCCATGCCCAGCGTAAGGGCCCCGAGCCCCAGCCCGATTAAAAGCATCGGTACGAGCGGGAGCACGTCGTTGAAGGACACGCGGCGGCGTTTCCACCAGGTAACGAGCAGCAGCGCCGCCGGCAGCGAGAGCGTCATGGTCTTGCTGAGGAGGGCGCCGAGAAAGGCCAGCAGCGCCAGGACGTAGTAGGTCCGCGCGCCCGTCCGGGCCGGCGCCGCGGCAGCCAGCGGTCGAAAGCGCAGGTACGCCAGTGCGGACAGAAGGTAGAACAGCCCGGAGAGCGTGTTCTTTCGTTCGGTCACCCAGGCCACCGACTCAGCCTGGACCGGATGCAGTGCGAACAGGGCGGCGACGAACCATGCCCCCGGCAGCTCGAGCCGTCGGAGCACCAGCCACACGAGCACCGCGTTTACGCCGTGCAGCGCGACGTTCACCACGTGATAGCCCAGCGGATCCAGCCCCCACAGCGCATGCTCGATCCAGAAGGTGCTGAAGACGAGCGGGTAGTACTGGACCGTCGCGCCGGGCTTGAACCAGATCTGCCCCAGACCCTCGGGCCGCTGCACGGCCTGGTTCGTGGTGATGTACTCGTCGTCATCCCAGATGAAGTCGGCGCGGTACGCGGGGATGTAGGCCACGAGCGTCCCGAGAAACAGGGCTCCCATTCCACCTAGGACGTGCCGGCGCATCATGCTTCCACAGTCTACGGATCGCCCGCCGCGCTGACAACCGCAGGCGCGCGCCGGCGGGCGAATCGACAGCGGCCCAAACGGCGACTATTCTTGCTGTATGAAGGTGTTCACCAGCCTGGACACGTTCAGCGCGCCGCCGCAGGGCGCCGTGCTGTCGATCGGCAACTTCGACGGCGTGCACCGCGGGCATGCCCGGCTGATCCAGACCGCCCACGCGCTGGCCGAACGGCACGGGGCGCCGGTCGCCGTGCTGACGCTTCACCCCCACCCGCTGGCGGTTCTGGCTCCCGAGCGGGCGCCCACGCCGCTGACCACGCTGGCCGAGAAACTGGGTTTACTGGAACGTCTGGGCGTGGACAACGGCATCGTGCTGCGCACCGACCCGGCCGTGCTGGCGCAGCAGGCGGTCGACTTCCTGGCCCGCCTCGTCGCCCACTGTCGCCCGCGGGCGCTGGTCGAAGGCCCGGACTTCCGCTTCGGGCGCGGCCGCTTGGGGTCCATTGCGACCCTGCAGGAGCACGCGGCCGCCTGGGGCTATGAGGTTCACGTCGTTCCCGCCGTGCACTGCCTCGAGCTGCCCACCCACCCGACGATCAGCAGCACGTCCATCCGTCAGGCGTTGCGCGACGGCCGCGTCGCCGAGGCCAACGCGATGTTGGGCCGCCCGTATCGTGTCGCCGGCGTGGTCGGCGGGGGCGCGGGACGCGGCGTGGCGCTCGGTTTTCCGACCGCCAATCTGGACCGCATCGTCCACTTGTTGCCGCAGGAGGCGGTGTACGCGGGTATCGCGCAGCTCGCGGGCGGCGCGCTCCACCTGGCGGCCGTCAACGTCGGCCCGCAACCGACCTTCGCGCAGTCGCAGCCGCGCGTCGAGGCCCACCTGCTGGACTACCGGGGCGAGCTGCGCGGCCAGCGCTTGGCCGTCCACTTCCTCACGCGCCTGCGCGAGCAGCAGCGCTTCCCCGACGCACACGCGCTCGCCGCGCAGCTCGCGCGAGATGTCGCGGCCACCCGTGCACTGTCGCCGCAGATCGAGGACCTCCGCCGGAATGGGCCCATACTTCTCTAGACGGCCGGGTTTAGAGTAGCGCCGTACAGCATCGGCGCGCAAGGCAAGAGGAGCCGGACGTGAATCCGGCTCCTCCCAAAGAAGTCCACTTATTCTGCGTCAGTTAGCTCGCGCGCGTCAGCGCCGCCGCAGCAGCAGGCTGACCAGACCCAGCAGCGCCAGGCTGGCGGGCTCAGGCACAAGCTGGAACACGCCACCTGCTACGGTCGGGTTCGGCGGCGTCGCATAGTTGCACTGCGTGAGCACAATGTCGTAAATCTTGCTTTCCGCCGGACCGGTGAACGCACCCAGCAGGGCGATGCGGCTGGCACCACCGCTCCACAGGTTCCATTCCAACACGGCCGCCTTGTTCTGGATCCCTTGCGCGGTGACTGCCACCATCGTCTGCTGCTCGCCGTTGATTTTGTTCCACTCTGGATAGCCGGGCGGCGCGGCCGTGCCGTTCCACCGCCGGTCGAAGGTCAGGTTGTTCAAGTTGTTGCACAGATAGTACGTCGTGGAGATCCCGGCGGGCCAGGTGCTCGGGTTGTTCGGATCATACACCGGCCCCCCGTTTTCGGTGATCGTGACGATGAGCCCGTTAATCTTGGCGCCGTTGGGCTCGCTCTGGAACTGGAGCCAGACGTACCCGAAATCGCCTGCGGAGACGTCGATCTGGATCGGGCTGGCGACGCTACCCGAGGGGGCGTCAATCGCGGGGTACGTGCCGGGACGAATGGGTCCCGGAATGGTGCCGTCGTAGTCCGCCCAATAATCAAATCCATTCTCGACTGTGTCGTTGCTATACACCGTGCTCACGGTCGGAGTAAAAGCGTTGGCATTGTCTGCGAGCCCGAAGCCGCTGGCCGACGAGGTCACAAAAACGCGCACGGTCGCGCTGGCCGACGCCACCATTGCCAACATCACGACAAGACACGCAACTTTCTTCATAATCCGCTACTCCCTTTCCTAAAGTGCCAGTGGAGGTACGCTTCCAGCCTCCGGGGACCAGTTCGATGGGGGTGACCTTCACCCTGTCTTTCACGCTACAGGTTCTACGCCCCGCGATTTCGCGATTTCAAGCGCGGGCACACGAAGTTTTTTCCCCACCGGGCGCCCAGACAGGTAATAACCGCGGGCCCGACCGCCTGCCGGCGGTATTTGCGCGCCCGGCCGCTAGCAGTCCGTTGAAAAAAGGGGACTGTCCGCCGCGGCGGACCGCGACAAAGGGCCTTCGCGGTAGCGCCGAGCGGCCTTCCAGCGGTGCCTGCCCCCTTTTTCTTCAACGGACTGCTAGGCCCCGGCCCGAGCAGCCCATAATATAAATCTGCGAATCCGTGCGCTGGGAATTGCAGAGCCGGCCCGTCGCCGCACCGGCTCGGGCGGACCCGCGACCGTGAGGGAGCGGTCGCCCCGATCCGCTTAGCAGTCCGTTGAAAAAGGGGACTGTCCGCCGCGGCGGACCGCGACAAAGGGCC
>CAZWYT010000095.1:0-15837 GCA_964638325.1 uncultured Planctomycetales bacterium | reverse complement strand
GCGGCCGGGCAATGGACTCTCATAACACCTGGATCAGATTTTGGGGAGCAGGCCATCGTGGCCTTCTGCGTCCATTCGTTGCCATCCCACTCCCATGTGTCGCCGGCGACAGGAATGTGCGGGACCCAGTTGTCGGCAAGGAACCAGTCGCCGTCGCAGACGTCCCACCAGACGTCAGCCGCCAGAACCGCACTGCACATAAATCAAAGCCAGATGACGGCGATGGTGTTTACGCGTTTCATACCGCTTCTCCTTTCGATGCCGTCCGTAGGACTGCGAAGAGTCAGTCCCGCAACCGATCTGTGGCTACAATGAGCACGCGCCTGAGCCTCAGAGCCAGCGTTCAGTTCGGTCCGGTGAGCGTGATCACACTAAAGTCGTCCCAGTCCACATCGTCATCTTGATCTATGTCGCCTGCGGCACATTCCGATGTTGGCGTCACATCGGGGCCAGCGAAACAGTGCTGAAAGCCCGCGAAGTCGGCAAGGTCCGCGTCACAGTCGAGGTTCATGTCACCGGGGGCGGGGAGGTAGGTGAAAGCGTCGCTAAGCGTCGCAGCCGTCCATGCAGTCGTCAGAACGATCGGCGCCCCGCTCCCCGCACAGTCCGTCGCAGGCGGCGTGTAAAGCCGAATCGCCGACTCGCTCCAAACGTCAAACTCCGCCACTGGATTCCCGCCCCAGGTGATTGCGGAAACGTACTCTAAGTAGCCACCCTGGAGGATGACCTGGTCCCCACCCCGGACTGAGCCGTAGTCCGGGAGGACCTCCGTCACAACGGGCGGCGGTGGTGGCGCGAAGGCCGAAAGCAAGTAAACCGCCGTCGGCCAATCCGGCAGCGTGCTGACCCGGATCACCTGGTCATCGTCGAGCAGCTCAATCTCAGCGAGTGTCCACGGCCCTGATACGCCGTGGACGATGATTGCGGCCGCGTCTACTTGCAGCGTCGCTGTGTGGGCGGGCGTGCCGGGCGGGATCTCGAACACGGCGTGATCTTCCGCGATCACAGCCTGAGCTGCATCGACAAGTACCGCCCGCACTTGGTAGATCCCCGGTTCGTTTGTGGATGCGGCGATGTCGAACTCGAGCCGTTCATACAGGCCATCGCCGTCATCATCCACCGGCCGCTCGGCTGTGACGGCAATCAGCGTGGCCGGCGAGGAGTTCACGACGAACATGCCCGCGGCGCTGCGCTCCACAACCTCCCCGTCGACAGGGATTATGCCGTGGGCCTCGACCAGGTAGCGCCCACCGAGGCTCGTGTTGCTGAACTCATTCGCAAATACCCCGTCACCAGCCTCACCATCGCCATGGGCGCCGTCATCGAAGAGCTGAAGCGTCTCCTCGCTCTGATCCGGTATGGCGATTGTGACTTCCATCGTTCCGCCCGTGCCGACGATCACAGATCCGGCATCATCCTGCACGCTCGCGCGTACCGTGGTCGACGCCGACGGCAGCATCGGCTCCGTCGGCAGTTCAAGCACGAGCCGACGACCGTTCTGAAAGGTCAGAATCACATAGCCTGTTAGCCGATCCTCAGCCGCTGCAAGGCGGACTGTGTACGTCCCCACTGGTGGCGTGGCGATCGAAAACGCGATAGACCGGCCTCCGCCAAAGTCCACGACCTGTGGATCGGCGGGGATCAGACTTGCGCCACTCGGGTCGAGCAAGTCGAAGCTCCCCCCAAGCCCCTCAATCATGACGATCACATCGATCGAGTCGTTGTAATCGGCATGCACGCTGCTCTCAACAACTTGCTGCGCCTCCGCCAGTGTGTCCGCCCAGTGCACCCCGGGAATTGACTCTTGCCGTAGAGGTGCCGGTTCGTCGACGCACTCGTATGCACTTCCCGACGGATAGGCGCCCTGTGGCCATGCTCCACACGCCAAAAAGCAGGCTGCCTGGTACACGATATCTGCCCTGTCGTGCGTGTCCGAATGTGATGCATCGGTGTGCCACTCGACTCCGCCAATAAAGCGATATTTGTGTCCATTCGGCTCGACCGACCATGCTTCTCGTATGGTTCTACCCACGCCGAGCGCCGAGCAGTTTGGATTGACAACACCGTCTTCGCTTGCTGAGATCAGTAAGTAATTCGCATTCGTTCCAGGCAACGCATGGGCGTAGTTCCACCTGCAGCTCGAGCTGTCATTCACATCGGGGAACGCGTTATCGGCTGCGTTGATCCCATTCATATACCACTCTGCAAAACCGCGAACCCACTTTCCGAGATTGGCGTAGGAGGTCGTGCCGCCCTGCACCCCGTCGAATGAGACATACCGGTGTACCGGCGGACGCTTGTCGTACATCCAGCCGCGCGTGATGGTCCCGCCCATGCTGTGAGCGCACAGATGCATCGGCAGACGTGCACGCATCTGAAGGTCGGCCACAATATCCGTCAGCGCCGGCCGTACCTGGTTGGTCACGAAGTAGTTCAGTCGGGATATGTTTGTGTCGTGTGGAATGTGCGACAGCGGGAGTCCATCAAGGTAGCCCCATACCGGCTGGGTGTCATTGCTCGGCATAACAAACGTCATGAATGAGGGCAGCTTCGGGGCGTTTTGGTGCTTTGTATGCACACCGCAGTTCGAAGCCGAGTCACACTGAAGGTACTCGCACAGGACATCCCAGGTATGCGCATCGACACCTCCGCCAAGGCCTGCCTGCAATACGACGGGAAGGGGAAAGCGGATCGTCTCGGTTCCTTTGATGCGGCCTGGGGCCGGAAACGGGTCGTTGTTCGGGTAGTTCACGATGAAGTAGCCGAGATCGGTACCGGGATCATAGTAGCCCACCTTGGCCAGGAGCCCGAGCCAGTGGCCTTGGTACTGGGGATCCGTGAATGCTTGCGGGCGGTCGAAATGACCGTTGCTGTCGGTAAGTGAGGGCGGCAAGATCGGCTGGATCGTATGGTCGCTGGTAATTTCGTAGGCATACACTTCTGCCCCTGTGATGGGTGTTCGATTAATGTCCGCGAACACGACCTGACCGGGCGAAGGCGTACCCTTTGTTACCCACAGCGCGTCGAAGGGAACATTGGGATCATCGTGGTGCGCCCAGAATGCGACCTGTATGTCGTTGTTCAGACCGTCCCAGAAGTCGATTGTCGCGATGGGCGCCGCGCCGTTCGGCGCATCTCCCACCTTCACGACGACCTCCGTTTCTGCTGTCTGGCGCCGGAAAAGCGCCGAAACGCTCCCGCCATCGGTCGTGCCGATGAAGGCGACGCCGTCGTTGTCGTTGAGGCCAACGCGGACGGCAGCATCGATACTCGTCACGATCCCGCCCAGTGCAACAACGAGCTGGTCCCCGATGTAAATGCCTTCACCAGCCGGTCCGATGCCATAGAACGCCACAAGATCAGCGTCGTTAATTGAGGGCCGCGCCCCAGTCGCGCTGAACCCCATCGTGGTCGTTGCGATGGGAGTGATCGTTGTTTCATCGCCAGCGAAGACACCGGTCCCCAAGGTCGGGTGCGAGCCGGTGAAGGCGACCAGGCCGGTTTCGTTAATGCTCGTGTACTGGCCCAGACTCGTGAATCCCGGCTGCGCCGCGATCAGAATGGTGTCAGCGACTTGGTTCCCTGTGCTACCATCTCCCTTGCGAATCTGCCAGTAGACGTGAGTGCCGTCCTGTACCGCACCGTTGAAAGAGACCATCCCGGCCCCCTCCGTGCTGATGTCAGTCGCTGGCATCAGCGACGTAAAGTGCAGCGGACTGCCAGTGCCCGCAACGCTGGTGGAGTCGCGGAAGATCCAGAAGTGTACAGTGGGGTAAGTCCACCTCAGGCGATACGACACAGCGCCGTTCGCGTTGATGCCGACGTAATCCGAGAATTGGCGTGTGCTTCCGTCGCCCGTGTCGACGATGCGCCAGGCATTCGGATCGTTGGGGTCGTATTGCCCGGACGCGTTCGGTGTCGCGCAGACAACGGCCTCGGAGTTGTCGGCGAGTTTAGCCTTGAACGCGACCTGCCCCGTGTCGTTGATCGAGACCCAGTGGCCAAACGTGGCGACGGGCGACGTGAGGCCCGGGATTGTCTGGCCCGTCCGAGCCACCTGCCGAAACTCGAAATCCGCTGGGGCTCGGACCGTGGCTACCAGCAGGACAAAAGCGAGCGCGAGCGCGACGTGTCGGGACATGATGCGCCTCCTCCATCGTAAGACGCCAGTGGAACACGGGCGAGCAGCACGGAGCCCCGCCAGGGTCGGCTCTTAGGTCCGCGTCGGGTTAAACCGAGATTTCCAATTAACCGCCTCCGAACGTGTCATTCTACCCAGGCTGGCCAGCAGCAGCAATCGCGCGTGGCGGACACTGCCTGGAATGCTCGTGCGCAGCCGTGCGCGCGCGGAACAGAGCCGCCACGCATCGCTGCCACAACTGAGAGACGACAACCTTCTGCCGCACTCACGCGACAGGCTCGGAATTTGGCACACCCCTGTCTAAATCATGCGGTCCGCACGCGCTTCCCGGCCCCGATCCACGGCGCTCTGTCGGCCGGCGAGTCTTGGAACCCCCGCACGCCGCCGGTTCCGAGCGTCCCCCGCCCCCTTCATTCCCCTCCATCAAAGCGCGGTTGCATGCGCGCGGGTTATGGCACTTCGCCGCGAAGTCGCATTGCCGTCCCAGACCGAGGGCTCCGTTACAGTGCTGCCAGAAAAAACGACGAGCGCTTTGACCGCAGGCCGAGAACGGGCCTGCTCTACTTAAGCGGTCGATCTAGCTCTACATGGGGCAATTCATCGACCCAACGGGAGGTTCCGAAACCGATTTTCTGAGCCCCCAGGACCGTGTTCCGCCGGCTGATGTAGCACCCCCGCGTCTTGGAAGGCTGATGCGCTACCAATTGCGCTACGCCCGCGTAACAGCTTTCAAGGCAACCACTTACGCGCACATAGCTTGCAGTGCGTGCTCTACTTAACAGCTTTGAGCTCCATTACATAATACTTGATCGGGCCGTTGAAACAAGTCATCACACGCTCGCAGGGTCGACGTGGCCGACGAATACAGCTCGTCCGGCTGATGGTCTTCCGTCCTCGGGGCCGCGCCTCGGTCATCCCAAGGTGCGTCGAGATTGGACGGCATCCAGGAGTGGCTACGCACACGGCGACCGGCACCGCCCCAGGAAGACGATGCCGGTCGCTCGCGTCGGGCGGCGGCAACGGTCGATCAGCCGCCGGCCGGGTGCCCGGAGGGGGACTGGGACCAGGAGGTTGCACGCCTGCTCGCCTGGTACTCAAAATTCCGCGTGGCCGGGACCTCGTTCATGCTCCAGCGCATCACTGCGGCGCGCACCAAGGCCGCGGCCGAGGGTCGCGTGCTGACACTGGCTGATGTGGAGCAGGAGTACCTGGACTACCGACCCCATGGGGACGCCGAGGCCGAGTACCGGTCGCGCGGCCTGCCGAAGGTGCGAGGGATCAGGCAGGAGTGTGCCGAATTCGGGTACGAGCGCGGTATGGATCTGGCCCAGTTCATCCGCAAACGGCAGTCCGTGATTTTCGAGCCGCCGGTGGAAGACGATCTAAAGTCGCTCTTCACCGGCTACTTGCTGCTGTTCCTGTTTGAAACCCTGAATCGCAACCCGGACCTGCGCGGCACAACCATCTATTTCATCGCCGACGAGGCCACGTACACGTTTCGGAGTCGGCCGGGGGATGCAAGCCTCCCGCTGCCGGCGAAGCTGATCACCCTCGTCGCCGGGATCGGGTGCTCCGTGATCGCGCTGAGCCAGAACCCCTCCCTCTTGCTGCCTGGGCTGAAGTCCAATTCGGGCGTCGCCTTCGTTTTTCGCAACGTGGCCCAGGAGGCAGTCGCGAGTGCACAACTGGTCAATGCCGGTCAGGAGCTGGCCGCGGAGATCCCGCGAATGAAAACTGGCCAGTGCCTCATGCGCGTGGCTGGGCCGCGGCTGAAGGGGCCAGTCCTCGTTGATGTTGACCGGTTTCCGGCGGACCGTGCACCCAGCCGGGAGGAGCTGGAGCGAATCAGTGCGCAAACGGTGCAGCCGCTGCGGGATGGCGTGAAGAAGGCGGACGTGGGGGAAGAAGCTGAGCTCACGCCCGTACGCGCAAAGCCCCAGCGCGATCCCGACCGGGTCAGTGCCGACGCCGAGCTGCTGCTGCACCGGTATGAGGCCAAGCCGATGGTGATGCGGCTGGTGGCGGAAGACCTGAAGTGGTCGAGCAGCAAGCTCAGCCGCGAGACCGCCGAGATCATCAAGGCCGGCATTTGGAGCACGGGGGACGACTTCGGGCACAACAATAAACAATACCTGCTGACCGAGCGCGGCCGGCAGTACTGCGAACGCTGGCGCATCCCGCTGGCGCGCGAAAAGAGCGGTCGGCCACATGACCGCACGCATCAAATCGTCACCAACACCGCGGAGCGGATCATCGCGCAGCGCGTGCCGGGCGCGCGCTTCCAGAGCCACGCGACGTTCCAGGTGAGTCCGAACAGGCAGGTGCAAGTCGATCGCCTGATCGTGGGGCCGGGTAGGGACGGCATGCGCGTGGGCATGCAAACCGCGCACCACAACACGGTCCAGTACGAAGCGACCAACCTCGCGCGACTGGGCGGTATGGGGGACCTGGGGCCAGACGCGATCTTGTGCGTGGCGTCGAGCGCAGGGCACAGGGACGCTTTGCAGCGCGGTCTCGATCGCCTGCTGGCAGCGCTGCAGGCGAGGGACGGAAGCGGGGAGTGGGCCGAGCAGGTCCGGGCGCGGATTCGGCTGACGCACATCGATGAGGTAATGGCTGCCACCTTCGACCTGTCCTGGCTGACCCGAGGTGGCGCATGATCTGGGATCTGACTGACACCGCGATCGCGCAGGCGGACGAGAAGGTGAGAGTGCCTTCGGAGGGCGAACTCATGGTGCTGATGGCGGCGATGCTGCTGCATCAGGGGCGCGCATTCAGCGACCTGGCGGATCATCAGCTTGTGCTGACGGAAGCGAGCCTGGAGGGGATCGTGCAAATCATTGAGCATCGGCTGGGGAGCCTGGCCCGCGATATTGGCACGGGCAAGGCGTTGCGGGCCCGGCTGCTGGAACTCGTGGGGTTGAAGCTGAGCAACCCCGTGGGAGGCCCGGTGTGGTAGGCGATTTCGTGACAACGAACGGGCGAGGGCTTGGGACGGCGGGCTGGAGGAGCTGGGGCCGGGGTTGCTGTGCGTGGCAGCCTCCGGATGGTGGGACGGGAGCCGCAGCCCTTGGCCCTGGGCGGCGGCGTATCGCCAGCAGCGGGGCGACATGCGTCGGTGCCGCATCACCTCCAGGGAATGGCGGCGTCCGCGCATTGTCCGACGTGGCAGGCCGGGCCGGGCCGCGGGCCGCCGGCCGCCTGCCACTTTTCGGCCGCTGGCCGAAACGGACATGGGCGCCCGCCGCCAACAGCCGGGCGGAGGTGATGCGCGATGTTGACGCGACACGACATGTGGCTGCTGGCGCGGCTCCGCCGTATCCGGCAGGAGCGGTTGGCCAAGATGAGGAGGTGGTCGCCATGACCGGGGAGCCGGCGATGCCGATACGGCTGCCGATCATCAGGATCGGCCGAAAGAGGTATTTCGCAGATGAGCGGCTGGGCGAACTGCGGAACGTGACCAATCCGTCCGACCGCATTCGCCTGTCACAGCCGGAGATCTTGCTGCTGATCGTGCTGGATAACTACAGGCGAGAGGCGGAACAGGCACGCAAGGCACGGAAGGCAAAGAGACGGGATGAAGGGGAAGGGGCTTCGGCCCCTTCTTCAGATTCTTGGGGCATCGGAGATGGTACGAGTGTTTTTACGAGGGGACGGCCGCTGACCAAGGGGAAGGGGCGGGCGGTGGGCGGAGCGGGTGGCCCGCCGGTGCTGGAGGGAGCGGCCGTAGTGCACGGGAGTGGGCAGGTTTGGCGAGAGAGCGGTGGGCAGCGCCGCAGGCCAACGGCTGAGGCGGCAAAGCGGTCGTTGGCGCGGCGGGAGGCCGATGGACGCGCGGGGCGCGGCGCACGGCCGGGTCGTCGATCGTCGCAGGAGGCCGGTCTGGACGACGACGGGGCGGGCTGCTTGCGTGAGCGGTCTCACGGCAGCGCAGAGGGACGGACGCGGAGAGCGGGTAACGGGGAAATTGGTTTGCAGGTAACAGGGGAGAGTGAGAAGGCCGGCAAATGAAAATGATTCCTCTCGCACAGGGTCGCCCATGCGGGCCACCGTGGCCGCGGGGGCCGGTCGGCTACGCCGACGCCGACACGCAGCGATGCCGGCAAGGGGTCACGAGAACCGCTGGGCGGGCCGGATCCTCCCGGCCCAGGACGAGGCGGGCGGGAGCCCGGGCGCGAGAGGGCTGAGAGCGAAGGCGGACGACGGGACATGATTGACATCGCCACCGAGAGCCTGATCCCGCTTCGCGAGGCGCCGCGTAGGCTGCCGCCGCGGCCCACTGGCAAGCGCGTGCATATCAGCGCGTGCTACCGCTGGGTCTCCCGCGGAGTTCGCGGCATTCGGCTTGAGGCAATCCGTGTCGGGGGCACGATGTACACGTCGCTGGAGGCTTTGCAGCGGTTCGCCGACCGGCTCGGTCCCCAAGTGGCGAGAGAGCCGCAGCCAATCAAGCCGACGACGGTCACGCGATACAGGCAGATAGACCAGGCATCGAGACGACTCCGCGAAGCTCTCGGGCCTGCGGCCGAGCCGTCCCGGGAGGCTGACGGGGCCGCGCGGTCGCCAGAGGCCAAGGACAAGGCGGTACCAAAGCCGTAGCCGGCAATGCCCACCTGCAACCTAACACGCTTTGCGCTAGGAGCTTGCGGACGCCGACCAGCGCCGTGTTGTCCAGCGCCGATGGCTGGCAAACCTCCCTGACGCGGGCATCGTGACAACGCCATCAAGCTGTCGACGCGACTGGCGAGCTCGCATCGGTGAAACGGCGCCCCGGAAACGGCTTGCGGGCTTATTTTCGACAGGGTAGGATTGTGAAAATAGCTGGCGCGGTTGTTTTCGCCTCTGAAAACAAGGAGTTGCGGTGAGCAAGCCGGCCGGAAAGTTGATTCGCAGCCCGAGTGGATGTGCGGCCTTCATCCCCGACCCGCTGCCGCCTGCGCTGACGTGGTCTCCGAAACTCGTACGGGTGCTCTCGGACGCGGACAGACTAATCGGCCGGCTGGCCGGCGAAGGCGCGCAACTGCCGAATCCCCACGTGCTCATCCGGCCGTTTCTCCGGCGCGAGGCGGTCCTGTCGAGCCGCATCGAGGGCACGCAGGCGACGCTAGGCGAGTTGCTCGCCGCTGAAGCGGGTGCGGCTGTTGAGCGGAGCCCGGAAGATCTGCGCGAGGTCGCCAACTACGTCGTGGCGCTCGAGTATGGCATCAAGCGCCTGAAGATGCTGCCACTCTCGTTGCGGCTGGTTCGGGAGCTGCACGCGAAGCTGATGCACGGTGTCCGCGGGGGCCAGGCGACACCGGGAGAATTCCGTCGCACGCAGAATTGGGTCGGCCCGCCGGGGTGCACGCTGATGAACGCGACTTACGTTCCCCCGCCGCCGGACGAATTGATGGACTGCCTGTCGGACTGGGAGAAGGCGCTCCGCCAGACGGAGATGCCACCGCTCGTGCAGGCCGCATTGATCCACAGCCAGTTCGAGGCCATTCACCCGTTCCTCGACGGCAACGGTCGGGTCGGGCGCCTCTTGATCACCCTTCTGCTCATCGAGCGTGGCGTGCTTCCAACACCGCTGCTCTACCTGAGCGCATTCTTCGAGGCGACACGCCGGGAGTACTACGACCGGCTGCTCGGCGTCACACAGCGCAGCGAATGGGAGCCTTGGCTCGAGTACTTTCTGAACGGCGTCGCCCGCCAGTCCGAGGACGCGGTCAGGCGGTCGCAGCGAATCAACGCACTGATCACGGGGTGGCGAAGAACGCTGGCCGGTGCAGCTTCGCAAAACGTCATGCGCACACTCGACCTCATCGCGGAAAACCCGTTCATCACCGCGAACGGCGCCACCAAGTGCCTCAAAGTCGCGTTCACCACGGCCCAACGGGCAATCGACAAGCTCCTGAAGGCGCGCATCCTGTTTGAGACCACCAAGAGCCGGCGTGATCGCGTCTTCTGTGCGCGCGAGCTGCTCGGCATCCTGGAGGAACCCGCCCGTCTCGCGCCAGCGTAGATGAGTAGCGTTCACGTCACCCGGGCCACAAAGCCGCCGCAAGCCAGCCGACGGCCGGCTTGGTCCGCGGATGGGCTGGTCAGCGCCAGTTGGGCTTTGACTGCAGCATG
Source organism: uncultured Planctomycetales bacterium (assembly GCA_964638325.1). GTDB lineage: Bacteria > Planctomycetota > Phycisphaerae > UBA1845 > Fen-1342 > JALHJL01. Next base: position 5,582 of record CAZWYT010000095.1, on the reverse strand, counting down.
CACCAGCGTGCCAGTCACCGGCACGTGCTGACGGCGACCGATGATGTGCAGCTCCGGTGGCTGGCAGACACCCCCGGGCGTCAGCGGCCGGAGCCGGCCGCTGGTCTGTCTGACGCCGCACGGCGGCGCTGGACAGCGAGCGGCTTCGTGATAATATACCACCACGTGGCAGATTATCACGCGATTGTTGGCGGCATGGCGGTGCTACGGCGATGATTGAGCGTCATATAGGCGCTCGTCGAGCGGTAGTGCTTGGTGCCAGTGGTTTCCCGCGTAAGCCCTGGCCAGCCAGGGGTGCTGCTCTTGTCAATCGTCATTCACACCGCCGCGGCGGACAGGGTTCGGGCGGCCATTCACAGCTGCCCGAGCCCGCTGCCAAGCCCCTTGAGGGGCTCGATCTGTTGCCACCCGCACACTCGAGCGCCGGTCACTTTGCGTCGGGCTGCTTCAGCACGCGGCAGATTCGGAAACCGATATTCGGCGAGAGGTGCCCGCCCCATTCACCCTCACGCCAGTGACGGGAACCACTCGAGTAGCGAAAGGAGACCGTGAGCGCCGCCGCGCAGTCGGACCATGAACCGCCGCGCAGTACTTTCTCGTGGCCCTCGGAAGGGCCCGTGGGATTCACGCGGGGACACTGGCCGTAGTACTGAGCGTCATACCAGTCGGCAGTCCATTCCCATACCCCGCCGCTCATGGCGCGCAGACCATAGTGGTTGGCCGCGAAGCGCTGATATGGTTGAATCGAGAATCGGTCGAAGTGGTTGAAGTCGCACCGCGTGTCGTCGGGTAGTGCATGGCCCCACGGGTAGCGGAAGCCGATGAGCCCGCCGCGTGCCGCCTTCTCCCACTCGGCCTCGGTGGGTAGCCGATAGACCACCTGTTCGCTGGACACGTGCGTGCAGAGTTCAACGGCCGCTTGCCACGACACCGCCACCATCGGCTTGTGCTCGTATGTCCAGGGGAATGAAAGGTCCTCCCGGCCGACTCGTCCGAACAGGGAATCCCTCGCCCTCGGGCTGATCCCCGGGTCGTGCGCGTGCCAGTCGCGGGCCCGGAGGGTGCGGTCCTCGCAGTATTGCAGCCGGATCTTGTTCTCCTGGTGAAGATGGAAAAGGTCGGCGCGGAACTCCTGGGACTTCGGCTTGGGCTTGTGCAGCGCCCTCTGCAGCACTCGCCGGACCAGGGAAAGACGCTGTAATTCAGGCGGTGGCTCAAGCCGGCCCCAAGCGGACCAGTTGAGGGGGGTCTCGGCGATCCAGAAGGCCGAAACCTCAACCGGGTGAACCGGCAGCTCGTCCGGATCCCCGTCGATTGACCCCATAAGAAACGAACCGGCCGGCACGTAGCGGAAAACCAGTCCGTGCTCCTGGACCGCGAGGCTATCCAGCAGACGGCTGCGAGCCTGGCGGATCTTCTCGTTCGCCGGGTTTAGGCCGAATGCCCGGTCGTACGCGGTCGCCGCGAGATCTGGTCGGCCGTCGCGTTCCAGCTCGGCGGCGAGCGTGGCGAACGCGAGAGCGTCGCCCTCCGGTCCGCACGAGGAGCGCAATGTGGTCACGTCCATGGCTGGACCTCCGAGGGGGCCGGCTCCGGCATAGCAGTGCACCATGGATCGGGAGCCTCGATTGACTCGCAGAACGCGATGGCCCGGGCGCGGCAACCGCCGCCACAAAGTCCGAAACTGGGACAGGCCCGGCAGCTCGACGGGGTGGGCAGTGCCCGCAGTCGCCGGAAGACCGGGCTGCTGCGCCAGATGTCATCCAGGGATGAGGTCCGCAACGTGCCCCCGATCAACTCCGGGCCCAGGAAACTACACGGGGAGACTGCGCCCGAGGCCGAGATGGAACAGACCGTATTCGCCGCGCCGCATCCGAAGTGGGCGCAAATGACCGCCTGTGTGTGCTGCCGAAGCTCCGGCCCGAACGGGTGCACGTTGCAGAAGTCAGTAACACCTAGCTGTTCCGAACGAGCCAGGTCTGCCAAGGCCGAGCGGTACTGCTCGAAGTTCGGCTGCAGATTCTGGTGAAGGCGGGCGTTTCCGACGGGATACAGGGGGCGGAAGACGGCTGCGCGGGCCCCCACGGCCCTGGCCAACTCTGCGCAAGCACGCACTTCGTGCAAGTTGTGTCGCATCACGGTAAATGCCAGGCTGAACGCGGCGTGACGTCGCAGAACCCCCAGGCGTGCGAGTACTCGCGCGAACGTCCCGTGCCCGCGCACGTAGTCGTGCGTTTTCGACGTGGCACCGTCCAGGCTCACATTCAGCCAGGCCAGGGGGCGGCACCCCAGTTCGGCGGCGATGTGCTCGTCGATCAGCAGCCCGTTGGTGGTCAGGCACGGCGACAGCCCATGTGCGATCGCGCGGTCGATGATCTCCACCAGGTCGGTTCTTAGCAGGGGCTCGCCTCCTGTGAGCCCGAGCCGGAACGACCCGATCGCCGCCATGTCCGTGAAGAGCCGATCCAGTTCGTGCAGTTCCAGCATGTCGCCGCGCGGCCCGACTCCACCGGCAAAGCAATGCCGGCACTGCAAGTTGCATTCGCCTGTCACCTCTAGCAGGCCGCTAAAGAGCGGGTGATTTTGGCGGGAATTCTCGTTCCCGGCGTTCGTTGGGGTTCGCACTGTGGATTCGCACCGGCCCAGTGTTGCTTTTCGCCTCGCCGCAGATGGCCCAGGGCTGTGGGCCGGGTTCGTGCTATCCGGCCGGGGCCAGCCGGGCCATTCGCAGGAGGTTGTAGGCCGCCGCGGTCGCTTCACTTTGCTGCCGGATCTTCCAGCGGCCAATGAACCACGCCCGGGCCATCCCGCCGACCGTCTTGCACCAGCCGATCAGTTCCTCGATCCGCTTGCGGACCCGCTGGCTGATGGCGTAGCCCTTGGTCTTCATCCGCCGCTTCGCCCGCCGGCGGGCGGTGGCGGCTTCGTCATCTCCACGGATCGGCCCGTCCGGCAGCGGCACGTGCGGCGTAAGCCCGTCGCCCTCCAAGGCGGCCAGGAACGCCCCTTCCTTGTAGTTGCCATCCGCCCCCAGCGTCTTCGGCCACAGCCCGTGCCGTTCGTACGTCCGCTCCAGCATCACGGCGGCTTGCACGCGTTCGTACTTCCCATTCGGATCGTCGATGGCGATGTCCAAGCACAGTCCGTTCCGGTTCTCCATCAGCACGTGCCCGCCGTGACTGAGTTTGGCCGGCTGACCCTTGCCCTTGCGCGCCAGACGCGACTCCGCGTCCGTGATACTACGGTGGGTTTTGTTCGAACGTTTCTCGCCCCGGAAGTTGACCGTCGGATTCCCGGGGTCGTCGTCGTCCGCGCCGTCGCTGACCTTCTGGTCCTGGGTCTGGATCAGCCGCAGGCTCTTGATGGACGCGTACGACTCGATCAGCGTCCCGTCCACGCTGAAGTGGTCGCCGCTGACCAGGCCCGACACGATGGCCTCCGCCACGACCCGGTCGAAGAACTTGCGGACCAGCCCGTGGTCTTCGAAGCGCTGCCGGTTCATGCTGAAGGTCTCCTGGACCCAGACGCCGTCGGTCGGCTGCAGGTCCAGAAACCAGCGGAACAGGAAGTTGTAGCCGATCTGCTCGACGAGCTGGGTCTCGCTGCGGATGCTGTAGAGGGCCCGCAGCAGCAGGGCCTTGATCAGCCGTTCCGGCGGAATGCTCGGCGCGCCGTGCTTCGTGTACGCCCGGTGGAAGTCCGCCGACATGTCCTTCAGGATCGCGTCCGCCCGCCGCTTGATCGACCGCAGCGGGTGATCCGCCGGCACGAAATCCTCAATCTGAAAGGCGTGAAACATGACCCCCTGGGCTTCCACTCGACCGCGCATCGTCCATCCTCCGTGACGGGGATGCCAAAGTATACGGCGATTGGAAATGTGCAGGACGAAAACTCTGGTTCTTTAGCGGCCTGCTAGGTGCACGGTTAGAGGTCCAGTCAAGTGGCTGTCCGGCGGTTGTAGCGGGAGCACGCTTCCGTCAAAGTGATCCGTCAGGGTGAAGAAGCCTTGGCTGTGGAGGTGCTCGTAGAACGCGGTGTACGCGCGGCGCAAGAGGGCGCTTTGCGTGGCGTTGAGGATCTCAGGAAACGCAACGTCCACGAGTCTGGTCAAAAGTCGCGTGGCCGCAACATCAAAGGGCAGATACTGAAACGTCCGGGCCCCGTATACCAGCGACCCGAAGTACTGGGGTACCAGGATCCACGGCCGTCCATCCGCCCGGCGACAGGTCGCTGACATCTACCAGATCCCCTCATCTGAAACGATGAACCGCTTTCGCACCCAGACCTGTTCGCAGTCATGAAGCGGGCCGAGTCCTTTGGCTCCGAGTTCGGTGAGCTGCCGCAGGCGGCTCGCACGCCCATGGTCCCGCTCTCTGGGTGGAGTTAGCGGTAGCTCCGACATGTTGAGCCAGCCGCGATCGTCGAAGTTAACCTGCGTCCACTGTTCCGGCGGCTCGCTGGTGACATGCTTCCAGGTGCCGTCCGCTGCCGACGCGACCGGGTTCCGAGTCGACTGGGGGGAATCGCCGAGATCGCAGCTCGCCGCGAACATCAGGATCCCCGGTGCGGAAACAGCCGCCGCGCCGGGTGTGTCCCGGCAGGTCTCCAGGTTCTTGATAAGCATTGCCAGCACGTGCGAGCCGTGAGGGACGATCGGACGGCCGGTTTCGAGCCTGTTGCCGTCGAGGTACGCCTCCAGCTCTCCTGGCGTCAGTGGCAGCAGCTCGACCGGTATGCCATCGGCGGGATCTCGCCAGCGGAGCACAAAGCCGCCGCAGCCTGCGGGCGACCTCCACCTGGTTCAGGCCGGCCCAGCCGCGACATCATTCGCATCCTCTGGGGCGACAGAGTCTCCGAGGAGCAGATTCGCCGGATCGACGCGGAGAAGGAGGCCGGGTACCGCGAGCTGATCAGTGAGCGCGTCCCGCTCATGCCCGGCTGCCGCGACCGGTCGTAGCGCCGGAGATTATGAAGAACGCGCCACATGGCAACCTGAGCCGCGTCCTCGGCCAGCCCGTCGTCTTGCAGGATGCTCCGTGCGAGCGCCAACAAGCGGGGTCGCCACCGGCGGTCCAGCTCAAATTCGGCCGCCTGCTCGCCAGCGAGAAGCCGGTCTACGAGCGTTTTGTCGGTGCAGTCGCTGATCGGTGCTTCCGCGCTCATTTGGTTGGTCCGCGCGACGCCGTCGTTTTTTCGTACGCCGCCCCTACGTCTCCGTAGTGCTTGGTGACTCGAGCCGGGCTCCGGGGTCAAACGGATCGGCACCCTTGGCCCGCGGCGTTTCCCGAGCAGTGTACCCGGGGAAGCCGCCGGGAACCAGCGGGCGGCGCGGTGCCGGCGAGCGGTGGACTGAGCGCCGGCTCTCGCTTGCAGAGCGACGGGAATCGTCGTTAGGCCACTTGGTACGCAACCGGTCTCCGGCACAGCAGTTAGACAGAGGTGCCACAATACAAGAACTGCCGGCGACCCCGAAGAATCTGGTCGAGATGGTCTTGACTGGCATGAGCAATGATGATAAAGATGAGTTTATCGAGCGGGGATATGGGCGTGGCGGACGGCTCCGGGTGGGAAGTCGTCACCCG
>CAZWYT010000094.1:0-15900 GCA_964638325.1 uncultured Planctomycetales bacterium | reverse complement strand
TGAAAACTCTATTCCACGCGGTCCAACAGGCCGCATAAAGTGCGAAAGTCGAACTGAGACGATCCGCACCAACCTGGTCGAGCGCGGCATCTTCCCGAAGCTGCGACCCGGCGCGCGGCTGTTTTTCGACGTACGCACGCGCGAACTCCTCGCGCACGCCATCCAGGTGGTCGGCAGCATCGAAATCGCGCGCGATCGCAAGGCGGCGTGACAATCATGATCGACGAACGATTGGACAGCGAGCGCGTCTGCACCGCCCAGGTCATCGTCTCTCCAATGCGCCTGGCTGGCGAATCCAAAAACCAAGATCGGGCCGGTTGGCATGCTCCCACGGCCACGGCGTGTGTCGCCGATGGCGTAACCGATTCGCCGCTTAGCCACTGCGCGGCGGAGCTGGCGGTGCGATTCGGTCCGTTGCTGTTCGGCGGACCGCCGCGCCCGCGTTTGGAAGTGCTGGCCGAAACTCTCTTCGCCCTGCGGGCGCAGGCCCGCCGGGGCCACGTGGCCTTGCCGCCGGATACTCTGCCAGCCATGCGCGAGGTGCTGACTCGCGCGGCGCAGGCCAAGTTGGCGCACGCGTTTCAAACCACCTTGGTGGCCGCCCGGTTCACGCCGGGCGGCGCCACGGTGGCCGTCAACGTGATCCGGTGCGGCGATTCGTCGTTTTTTGCGTTCGCCCGGGACGGCACGTTGCTCGCACACACCTTTCCTGATGCGGCCGGCGCTGGCGAGGAGCCGTTGCCTCTATCGGCCGAGGCGGGCACGTTTGGTTTCGGTCCGGGTGACACCCTCGTCGCGCGCGTGCTGGGGACCGTCGCAGAACTGCCGCTGCTGCTGCCCGCCGGCGCGTTGGGCTGCCGGAACCCGAGCGGCTGGCTCATCTGCGTGGCGGTCGAGGTCCCCTTGGCGTCCCGATCCGTTGCGGACTCTCTCTGGTTGCGTTCCGGCGATCTGCTGCTCGTGCCGCACTACCTCGCCCGCCGGTCCAGCGACCCCCAATTCAACCGCTATTGCCACGTGCTGTATTCACCCCGCATTCGGTTGCTGTCTTCGCCTCGAAAACCAGCCCAGCGCGTGCGTTTCGATGGGCGCGGCTGCGCGACGGCACTGCTCCCCGATGACGTGAGTACCGGGCGCTGGGAATTCCTGGAGGAGCACTTCCCGCGGGACACGCATTTCGTGCTCGCCAGCGACGGGTTCACCGGCTGCTTTGCGGACAGCGCCGAGCTGTGGTCGTGGCTGCACGGACATCGGCTGCACCTGCAGGACGAGCCTGCGCGGGACGCACTCCTGGCCGAACTGCACGCGCGGCGTCAGGACCACACCGGTGACGACGACATTTCCCTGGTCTACGTGTACCCGGCGGAAGCGCCGCGCGGCGCAGGGTCGCTCCACTCTGAGGAGGTCAACGATGATCGATGACCACGTGCAACGCTGGCTGACCAGCGGCCGGCCGGCCCGGATTGAGCAACTGGACCTGCACCTCGTGCCCCACCCACTGGTCCCCCACCAGCCGCTCTGCATGGAGCGCGGGCAGGCGGCGAACTATGTCCTGCGGGCTACCGATGGCCGCGGCTACATCCTCAAGAAGTTCCATCCGGCCACGGCGCCCGAGCGCGCGTATCTCGAAGCGGTCGGGCGGCTCGTGCCACGCCACCCAGGCTGTCGCTGCGCGACCGAGCGGCGGGTCCTGAGTGCAGCGTCCCTCGGTCGCTCCAGCGGTCACCACTCCGATCCTGGGCTGGCGCGCTGGCTGGAGAACACAGTCCTGATGCCCATGCTACCGGGGGCGAGCTGGGCCGCGACTGCGGACCGGCTTCGGGCCGGCGAGCTCGTGGTGGGCGCGGAGCAGCGTTTGGGGTGGTGCCGGCAACTGGTCGGGCTGGTCGGCGCGCTCGAACACGCGCAGGGCTGCCACCGCGACCTGGCGGCGGGCAATTTGTTCATCGACGTACGCCCGAACACCGTGGCGCTGATCGACTGGGACGCGTTTTTTCATCCCAGTCTGTCGATGCCGCGCAGCGTCCCGTGTGGCTCGGACGGGTATCTGGCGCCCTTCATCCGGAACGGCGGGCGAGTGCGCCCCGACGTCACATGGGGTCCGGGCGCCGACCGCTTTCCGATGGCCCTGCTGATCATTGAGTTGTTGCTGATCGACGCCGTCGCTCCGCAGACATCGGACGGGGGCATGTTTGACCAGGATGAACTGTTCGCCCGCAGCGGGCCCGGTCTGGCTGCGGTGCGGGCGCGCCTCGAGGGTTCGTATCCGTTGACGGTGCCGTTGTTCGACCAGTCCCTGCGCAGCACCGCCGGCACAGAGTGTCCGGCCCCGGAGGACTGGCAGAAGTTCCTTGGTGCGCTGCAGCCGCCATGCATCCCGTGCCTGCCACCCTGGCCCGCGCCGCGGGTGAGCGGACTGGCCGCGCAGGCACCTACTTCGTCGCGGCCATTACGCGATCGGCAGCCCGTGTGCTGCTTGCAGCAGTTGCCCGAGCCGGTGCTGGCCTGGGCCCCGATTCCGGTGCGGCCCGTCACGCTGCCGCCCGACCCGTGGGGAACAGTCCTCACGCCGGCGGCCCGCAAGAAGGTGCCGTAGCCGGCGATTGCCGGGGAGTGCGCGATGATCCAGAAAGTCGCTAAACCAATATTCTCGGAGGGCGTGGTGGTCGGGCTGGCACGCATCGGTCTCGCCGCGCTGTACGCCTCCGCGTTGTTCGGGGGAATTCGCAGCGCCGACGCCACCGCCGTGCAGGTCATGGCGCTGGTGTTCATCACGATCTACGCGTTCGTGCTGGACGACTGGCGCGAAGCGCTGCTGGTCCTATTCGCCCCGGACGCGTCGCTCTGGCGGCCCCCGACCGGGTGGAACCTGTTCGACCGCCTCGGTATGGCCGCGTGCCGACATGCGGTGCTCTGGATTGTGGTGCGACCCCTTTTGGGAGGCCTCCCCATCTGTCCCGAGCGGGTCGTGCCGCTGCCGCTACTGGCGAGTTCTGTTCAACAGGGCGTTCGTGCTTGGCGGCGACGATTAGCGGCCTCCCACCACGCAACTCGCGGGCACGGTGCTGGATCACCGGCGGGCGACTACGACGACGGCCCCGAACGCGCAGTCCCGGCACGCGAAGCGCCAGCGCCCGACCCCGTAGTCCGATTTGACCAACGTCGTCAACGATGACCTTCACGGAGAACACGAATGGCTGAGCAGACACCGAATACACCGCAACTGGAGTTCCGGGTCGGCGGGATTACCTTCGCGGTTTGGAACAACCGCCGGAATCAGGACGGGCCGGGTGGTGGCCGGCCGACCTTCCACCTCGAGAAGCAGTACAAGGACCAAACGACCGGGAAGTGGCGAACCACGTCGTACTTCCTGCTGGACGAATTGCCCAAACTGGCGATGCTGGCCATGAAGGCCTACGAGCACTTCGCGCTGCGGGTGACCGACAAGCGCGACACCGGCACCGCCGCAGATCACGAGGTTGCCCGTTGACCCCTGCTCCTCGCTGCGGCCGGTGCGTGAAGCGAGACGCAGTGCGAGCAGGCGCCGGCCCGCGGCGCTGGGCCTGGGCGACCAGGAGAGCTGGGATGACCTGCAGCTCTTCCGGAACCCGCTGGAATGAACGCGTCGATCGTGTGTCAGCAAGCCGTCGGGCCGGTCAGCACGGGCCGGAGTATAGATGAACTCTGGCACCTCCGGTGCACGAGGAAGGCAAATGGGACTGGCAGACTGGACGCTGAAGGACCTGGGCGACCGCATGGTGCGGATTTCGAGGCAGTTACACGACCCCGTCCTTGCGGGTGAGTTGCTTTCCGAGGCCCGCCAGGACACCCCAATCGTCGCGGACATTCTGCACCACATCGCCGTCGCGACGGCGAGTGGGCCGCGGCGGGGCAAGAACGGCGAGTTGGCGGGCATGCACCATGACCTGCTAGTTTTTCTGGCGCTGCGCGACCTTCAGCTAGAGGAAGTCTCCGCGGCGCGCGTCCGGCGTGCGACCGACAACTGATTGGCGCCGTCGCGGGCCGTGCACCGGCAAGAACGTCGCTGACGCACAAGTTCTGGAGATTGCATGGCGCAGAAAACGAAGATCGAGTGGACCGAAGCGACGTGGAACCCTGTGCGCGGCTGTACTCGGGTCTCCGAAGGCTGCCGGCACTGCTATGCCGAACGCATCGCCGCCCGCTTTTCCGGGGCCGGCCGGCCGTACGAGGGCTTGGCGGTGATGACTCCGTCCGGGCCGCGTTGGACGAACGCCGTCCGTTGCGTCGAGGACCTGGTGGAGGAACCTCTCCGCTGGCGCGCGCCGCGCGCCGTCTTCGTGAATTCCATGAGCGACCTGTTTCACGACGCGGTGCCGGTGGAGTTCATTCGGCGTGTATTCGGCACGATGAATGGCGCGCATTGGCACCGTTTTCAGGTGCTGACCAAGCGCAGCCCGCGTCTGCGCGAGCTGAGTCCCGTACTGTCGTGGGCTGCGAACATCTGGATGGGCGTGAGTGTCGAGGACGCGAACCACGCCTTCCGCATCGACGACCTGCGGCAGACCGAGGCGCACATCAGGTTCTTGTCACTCGAACCGCTGCTCGGAGCGCTGCCCAACTTGACCCTCGCCGGCATCCACTGGGTGATCGTGGGCGGGGAATCGGGGCCGGGCGCGCGCCCCTTGCACGCGGACTGGGTGCGGGACATTCGCGATCAGTGCCAACGCGCCGGCGTACCGTTCTTTTTTAAGCAGTGGGGCGGCGCCAACAAGAAGCGGAACGGTCGGCTGCTGGACGGTCGCACGTGGGACGAGATGCCCCGATGCCAGCCCGCGCGGCCAAGCGAGTGTGCCGACAACCCACGGTGTGCGTGCCACGCCGACGGAATGAGGCGAGCCGGACAGACGGACACGTGCCCACGAACCGCGATCATGCAACGCCGATGGCGTTCGAAGACGACACGCTGATTACCGTGCGCGCTGAGTGCGGCGGTGTCTGGGAGTCGAGAGCAAGCGAGGACAACCAATGCGCAAGGTCGTAACGTACGAACGGCTCCAACGAATCATCCGCGCCTGGATGAAGTCGCATATCTTGCGGCTCGTCGTGTTCGGGCCGCCGGGCGTCGGCAAGTCCTATGCCTACAAGAATGCACTGGGCAACCGGCGCTACCACCTCTTAGGCGGGCGCCAGTCGCCGCTGCAGGTCTACAACACGTTGTACGATGCCCCGAACTTGCCGGTGGTGCTGGACGACATCTCTGACCCGCTGCGTGACCCGGTGTTCACCGATCTGCTAAAGAACCTGCTCGAGACGGGCGAGCGCGTGATCCACTGGGGGACCACCACAAGCAAGCTGGAAGGCCGGCATACGTCGTTCGTCTGCACGTCGCCGGTTCTTATCGTTCTCAACAAGTTGCCGAAGAATGACCCGGATGTGGAGGCCATCCTGGACCGCTGCGACGCGATCTCGTTCGAGCCGACGAAGGCGGAAATCATCGCCCACATGCGGGACGTCTTCCCTGATAATGGCGACCTGATTGAACTTATCGCCGAACTCCCCGCGATGCCGTCGCTCCGGACGCTCGTGCATGCCCGGGAGTGGCAGAAGTCCGATGACCTGAACGTGGTCGAAGAGTTGTTGTCCGAGTGTGGCGCATCACCCGAGGTCACGCTCCTGGTCCAGATCATGGACACGTTTCCGGAATCGGAGTGGTGCAGTCGCTTCGTCACGCACACCGGGTTGACGGACCGAACGTACCGGCGCCATAGGCGTTTTGCGGATCAGATCATCGCCTGCCGCAGACCTCCAAACGGGTGTCCGAATGTCCAACCAAGTCTTGCAAAACCGTTCCCGGAGAGTCCCCTTGATGCCGGAAGCGGACTCGAACCGCCCGAAAGTCACCGTCCCACCGGTACCTTCGAGGCTGGGCCGCCGGAGAAGGTGGCATAATCTCCAGGCTTCCGCCGCAGGTGAAGGACGGCTGTGCACAAGCAGTCGGCCACTGGTTTCGGCAGCGCGCCGTTCGCGTCCGTTCCATGCCAGCATCGGGGGCTACTACGCCAATCCGTGATCGGAGGCGTAACCACACCGTCCGCATCGAGTCTCTCAAGGCGCAGCCCGTGTCGCGTGATTGTGGTCACCATGTGCCCGCCATCGCAGCCAGGCAGCCGTAGCGGCCGGTCGAGGAGCGCTTTCGCGTCGCGGAGCAGGACCGCAGTTTCGTGGAGCGCTGCGATCGCGCGCAGCACCTTCAGCCGATCGGCTTCCATCTCGCCCGCCACCCTGTTCGACGCGTTTGCCAGCCGGTCGAGTTCGTCATGCAGTGCCGCCACATCTGGGGTGTCGACGCCCGCCAGCATGGCGTTCCGTGCCCGCACGCGGGCGGCATACTCCGTTTCACCGATGCGGCCACCGCACGGGCCCGTGCAGCGGCCCGCGAAATATCGCGCGCAGAGGCGGGCCGGGCTGAACGGCGGCAGGAGACGCTGACGGTGGTCGTCCGTGTCGTCCGGGCAGCGCGCCAGGCCGAAGTACACGCTCAGCGCCTCCAGTGCGGCCTCCGCACGCGCTCGACTCCGCAGGGGGCCGAACGCGAGACGCCCACGAACTGGCTCCGGGCGGATCTGGAGCTGTCCGTAGGGCTCGTTGCCAGCGCACAAGTAGCAGTAGCGCTTCCAGGAGCGCATTTGGCGGTTGAATGCCGGTCCCAATCGGCGGATCAGCTCGGCTTCGACGAGCAGCGCTTCGAGTTCGGACGCGGCGGGCCGCACGTCGATACGCGCAATCTGCCCGGACCACTGGGAGAAGTACGCCGACGAGGACGACCCGCGTGCATGGGTCCGCACCCGTGCGCGGACGTTGAGCGCCTTGCCCACGTACAACAACCGGCCGGTGCTGTCGTAGAGTGCGTACGTTCCGCACGTCTTTGGCAATTTGCCGATGTCGCCGGCATCCGTCGAAATGATCGGCGTCTTCGGGGCGTCGAGTACGTCGAACGCTGAGCGCTCGTTTGGGCTTGGGCGGCGGAACGTGGCGCGGGCGCTGACCCATTCGATGGCTTGGGACGAGACCGTGGCCAGCAGGTCTGGGCGCGCCGCGCGAATCTGGTGGGTCAGCCGCAGGCCAGCGAGCAATCCACGCGTGGCCTGCCCGCATAGCCGTACGAGGACGACGGTGCTTTCGGCCGGTCCGCGGACGCTTTCCAGGATACGAATGACCAGCGCCGGGCCCGTGCAGTCGGTGACGTTGATCGGCAGGATTGCCATTGGTCGGACGTCGTGCTCCACGAATCGGGGACGGACCCGCCCGTCGGCAAACTCCATGAGCACGCAGCCTTTCGGCTCGCCGATTTCGGCGAACGTGATGCGGTCCGGTGCGCCGGCGTACACGATCGAGCAACCGTCCGCCGCGGGCGTGGGCAGCGACTGGTGCCGATGGATGTGGCCCGCTGCAACGTAATGAAACCCGGCCGGTATGGCCTCGCACGGCACGACGTCCTCGCCGTCGCGGAACTGGAAGTTGCCCGGCCCACAGCGGGCGCCCGCGAAGGTCTGATGGATGGCCAGAATGTTCACGTCGGCCGCTGCCTGCTCCCAGCGGGTTTCCTGCAACTGGAGTGGAAAGCGCTGGGCCGCGTCGTGCCGGATGCAGGGGAAGCCGGCCACGGCGATCCGCAGGCCGCGCAGCGTGAGCACGACCGTGCCGGGCTCGCGCAGAATATGGATGTTGGGATGCGTGAGGAGCAGTGCTTGCGGCAGGAGCGAGCGCTCGTGGTTTCCCGGCACGAGAATGACGGGGATGCCCGCGCTCGCCAGATCCCACAGTGGCTCGGCGGCGGCCGTGATCACGCCGTCGCCCGGCCGGGGCGTGTCGAACAGGTCGCCTGCGTGGATAACCAGGTCCACGCTGAACTCGCGGGCTCGGGCGAGCACGTGCCGGTAGCTATCGACGAAATCACAACCTCGCCGTGGGCGTGTGCCGCCGCGGCGCTTGGGCAGGTCGGCGCCGATGTGCGTGTCGGCAGTGTGCAGGATGCGCAGGTCGACGGCCATAAGGCACCTGCCCGCTGGGAGCCGCGCTTGACAATGAATTAGCACTATGTTAGGTACTACGTCCGGCCTGTCAACCGGTGGGAGGTTGAGGCTGCGATCATTCGGAGGGACGGTTCATGGTCGAGGGATGCTCGGCGACGAGCCGCGAGCGCCGCATCCTGCACGTGGACATGGACGCCTTCTACGCGGCCATCGAGCAGCATGACCGGCCCGAGTTGCGGGGCAAGCCGATCCTCGTCGGCGGAAGTCCGCAGGGGCGGGGCGTCGTTACCACCGCCAGCTACGAAGCCCGGCCGTTCGGCTGCCATAGCGCGATGCCGATGGCCAGGGCAGTGCGCTTGTGCCCTCAGGCGATTGTGGTACCGCCGCGGTTCGAGCGCTACGGCGAGGTCTCGCGGCAGGTGTTCGCCATCATCGAGTTCTTCACGCCGCTGGTCGAGCCGCTGTCGATCGACGAAGCGTTCCTCGACGTGACCGGCTCGCTCCAGCTCTTTGGTCCGCCGGTGCAGATCGCGCAAGAGCTGAAACGTCGCATCCAGACCGAGACGGGCTTGACGGCCTCGGTCGGTGTGGCGCCAAACAAGTTCGTGGCCAAGCTCGCCAGCGACCTGGAGAAACCGGACGGGCTGGTCGTTGTCCGTCCGGACGGCGTGCAGGCGTTCCTCGATCCCTTGCCGATCGCGCGGCTGTGGGGTGTCGGCAAGGCGACGCTGCCGCGCTTCGAAGCGCTCGGTGTTCGCACCTTTGCCGACGCCCGGCGGCTCTCGGAAATGCAGTTACGCGAGTGCTTCGGCGAAGCCGGCAAGCACTTTAGTGCGCTCGTTCGCGGACTCGACGAGCGCCCCGTGGTCGCGGATCGTGAAGCCAAGAGCATCAGCCACGAGACGACGTTCGCCGTGGATGTCAGCAACCCGGAACAGCTGCGCGGTGTGCTCTTGCACCAACTCGAGCAGGTGGCCGGTCGGCTGCGCCGGCACGGCCGGCTCGCGCGCACCGTGATGCTGAAAGTCCGCAGCGCGGAGTTCGTGACGGTGACGCGCCGAACCACGTTGGAGCAGGCTACGGACCGTACGGACGTGCTCTGGCACGCTGCTGCGGGCTTGTTTGACACGTGGGCCCGGCAGAGGCCAGGCCGCGTACGCCTCGTGGGCGTGGGCGCGTCGCAGCTTTCTGATGCTTGTGGCCGGCAGCTTTCGCTCTTCGAGCGTCAGGATGAGGCCCGTCAGCGCCAGCTTGACCGCGTGATTGACACGATTCGCGAGCGCTTCGGTCGCGACGCGATCACGCGCGGCGCGCCGTTCGAGGCCTCGTCAGAATAACGCTGCCAGGACTCGTCAGCGCAGTCCCTTTGACGTCCATCCATGTCATTTGTCATCCGGCTGCTTCGACGGCGGCGTCGGTCGGGTCGTCGTTGTGTCGCCGTACTCGATGCCTTTGCGCCGGGCCTGGTCGTGGAGGAGCTGCGCGACCTGTGTGTCGAACGCGTTGCCATGGCCGGCCTGTAGCCGTTTCTGGAGTTCGGTGTCGATGAACGCCTGCCGCTGTTTCAGCAGTTCGTTGATCTTTTCCTGCAACTGCTGGCGCTTCTTGGCTTTCTGCTTGAGAAACTCCTGCTGCTCTTCCCGGGTCATCGTCTGCATCTCGGCGGGCAACTCCTCTCTCTTGAGGTCCGCCAGCGTGCCCCGGCCTTCTCTGAGATCGTCGATCAGGTCGCCGGGACCCTGCACACCGCGGCCTCGCGCGACGTTATAGGCCAGGCGGTCGGCCGCGGCCGGTGCACTGGCCGCTTCGGCGGCCGCCTGCTTGTCCGCCACGACGCGCCGCTGCTCCTCATGCCCGTACGGCACCAGCGTCGCGCCGATCGCAACATTGAGCTCAGTGAGCCGTTCGTCCACCGGCGTGCTCACGACCTGCATGTCACCGGTCTGACCGATCGCCACGAAGCTGCCTTCGGACAGCTTGGCGATGGCTTGCCAGATGGGGGTCGTCCGCGGGTTCTTGCCGCACTGCACGGTGTTGATGATCAGGTCCTTCCGCATCGCGAGCTGGCATGTCTCTTGGTACTTGTCATCGTCGCTATAGTCCATGTGCGGCGGTGAGTCGCCGACCAGGAAGATGATCTTGAGCACGTCGTGGTCGGAGCTCCAACTGATCTTGGTTACCGCTTCCTGGAGGGCCTGGTTGACCGATTCCGGCTCGTCGCCGCCGCCTTGAGCTTTGAACTCGCGGAGGTGACCGTAAACCGCGTCGAGGTCCTCGGTAAGGTCAAACACGTTCGTGACGTACTCATCGCCGCGGTCGCGGTAGGCAACCAGCGCGATCTTGAGCTTCGGCGTGGCCTTGGCCGCGATCATCTGGTTGGCGATGGACCAGATCTTCGCTTTGGCGCCCTCGATCAAGCCGGTCATCGAGCCGGTCGTGTCGAGAACGAAACAGATTTCGATTTGCGGCGCAGCGGCGGGCCGGGACTGCAACGGAACCGGGATTCCCTGGGCCCATAGGCCGGCGGCCATCAGGCTGAGCGCCAGGACCGTGCACACAAGCGAGCAACGCATTCTGTGGGGATTCATGGGCATGTCCTTTCGGAGTCCGGCATCGCGGGTGGTCAGCGTAGGGCCGTCTACTCCGTGACCTCATAGACCTTGTTATCCAGCACCAGTTGCACGTTCTGACCCACCGACAGCCACTGGGCGGCGTCGGGGTGCTCTTTCAGCAGGGTGAAGTACTCGTCGGAGTTGAACTTCACCTGCACACGTTGGGTGTCCGGACGGCCCTGCACCTGGGCGTCGATCCACTGCGTGCCGTTCTGATAGAACGTGCGGCCGCGGATGTGCCGGGTCTGCTGCGACTGGATCGCCTGCTGTACGAGCTCGCCCTCCGGCGCCGCGGCCCCCGTCTGACCCCGCCGTGCATAGAAGTTCGCGGCTGCAGGAGCGGCGGGCGTCTCGGCGCCTTTCAGCGCGTCGAGGGCCTGCGCGCCGCCCACCGCGGCAGCCCCGCTCTTGGCCTCATTCGCTTCCTTGTACATCCGGCCCGCGCCCAGGCGGACGGTTTGGTCCTGGTCGATCGCCTGCAACGTGCGACGCGACTGCGGGACCCCGCGACGAGCTTCGTCTTCGAGGATCAGGTAGGCCGTGTAGGGCGTCACGATGCCGTATTTGCGCGCCAACTCGACGACCTCGTCGCGCAGCTCCTTGCTCTCCCCGTGCAGCCGAATCTGATCCAACAGGAACCCGACCCGGCGCGTCGCCCACAGCCGCGGGATGAAGCCGTGCTCCGTCGCCTGCTTGGCAAACTTCGCATCGTACGACAGCGAGCGCGGCTGACCGTTCACCGTGCCCTCCAGCGTGATCGCCGTGTCGCCGCTGCCCGTGTACCGCCCGAAGACCACGAGCTGCTCGCCCTTGAACAGGTCCGGCAGATCAGCGGGCGACATCTTCGCCAGCCGCACGTCGCTGCCGACCTTGAGCTTTAGGTTGGCCAGCACGGGCTGGCTGATCTTCGCATAGAAGTTCGAGACCTTGACCTCGATGTCCTCGGTCGGCAGAAGGTATTGGCTCGCGGCCCGCGTCCTTTCGGCGATCTTGTCGAGCAGATGCGTGTTGATGTCGGTGCCGACACCAAAGCAGAAGATGCGGAGGGACCGGTCGCCGAGGGCCTTGCTCACCGATGCGAGAATCTGGTCCTCGTTCGTGCTGCCGACGGTCGGCTGGCCGTCGGTCAGGAAGACGACGAAGTACGGGCGGTCGCGCTCGCCCGGCGTGCCG
The DNA here is from genome assembly GCA_964638325.1 of uncultured Planctomycetales bacterium. GTDB lineage: Bacteria > Planctomycetota > Phycisphaerae > UBA1845 > Fen-1342 > JALHJL01. The sequence continues at coordinate 4,100 of CAZWYT010000094.1, read as the reverse complement.
GCCGGCGCGAGCGCCTTGACCAGCGCCTCCTCGATCGCCGTTCCGCCGATCGGCTTGAGCTGTTGAATGAAATCCTCGGCTTGTGCGAGGTTCGCCTCGTTGACGGCCACGAGCTTCTCGAACAGCGGCTGGGTCTCGGTTGAGAAGCGGACGAGCTCGAACCGGTCGTTCTCGTTGAGGTTCTTCAGGCAGAACCGCAGGGCCTTCTTGGCCTGGTCGATCTTGTTGCTGTCGGCCATCGACCCGGAGGTGTCCAGCACGAAGACCACGTCCTTGGCGACGATCTTGTCCGCGCTCATCTGGCCGGATGGCGACGCGAGCAGCATGAAGTATCCGCCGTCGGACGCGCTGTCGTCGTTGAACGTGAGCAGGTTGAGCCCTACGTCGGCAGCGTTTTCCGCAGCAAAGAACAGCTGGAAATCCGTGTCGGGCTTTACGTCGCGGGCCTCGAACCCCACGATGGCTCGGTTGTCGCCGTGCCGCTGGATCTCGACTGGGTGGCTGGGCGAGTAGAGCGCCTTGATCGGCTGGCGGGAGTCGATGTTCACTTTCACGGAGACGCTTTTGAGCGGCGCCGCGGAGAATTTCTCGGTGTTGAGCGGGTACAAGTACTGCGTCATCCCGCTGTCGCTGCGCAGCAGTTGCGTGTACTTGAGCTGGATGCGTTTTTCGCTGCGCGGCTCGATAGGGAAGATGCGGACCTTGAACAGGCCCTGGCCGGCGTATTCGAGCAGGGCCGGGTCGCGCGCCTTGCGGACGATGTCTTCATAGATTTTGCGGGCCTTGTCGGCGTCCAGCAGCTCGGCTTCGACCGGCTTGCCGTTAATGTCCATGGAGAACTTGTCAATCTGCGCCCCGGCGGGGATCGGGAACAGGTACGTCCCCTCGAGTTGCTGATTGTTCGGGTTGTAGAACGCCTGGTCGACGTCGGTCACCGCCACCTGATCGGTAATCTTCGCCGTCACGTGGTGGTATTTCACCTCCAGCGGGGCAAACGGATAGTGCGGGGGCATCGGCGGGTGTGGATGCGGCGGCAGGATCGGCGGTGGGTTGTGAATGACGATGAAACCGTCCGCACGGGCGATCCCGGCCGTCAGGCTAACCCCGATGCACGCGAGCGCGCAGAACCAGACTGAGAGACGGGTCATGGGAACTCCTTTCGGACCGCAAGCCTGTCGTACTCTGTTGGACGCCCCAGCCGGTCGGGAAGTTCCAATCCTCTGCGAACTTTGCTTTCGCGCGAGCCTGAGGCTCGCCGGGCGACTTCAGGCGGGCCGGGTCATGCCGTTATTGTCTTGTGCCGCTGCGTTAAACCTGCGGGCAGTGTTACGCGCTGCCCCGTTTGTTTATGAGGGTGCGACCGAGCGGGAAGCGATAGTGCGGCTACGACCCCGCCGATCGTGAACTGATGGCGTATTCATGGATCGGACGGCTAGCCCGACTTTGCCTACCGGCGGTCGTAAGAGGTTTCAGACGATGTGGTAGATGTCGTGTCCGCGCTGTTGCAGGTGCTCGCCGATGAGCCAGCGATGACACTGGGCCGGGTCTTTCTCGGCGCAGAGCAGGCAGATGGGTGTGGACAGGTCGGTCGCGAACAGGGGCTGGGTCAGCAGGTCTCCGGCTTTGTGCAGGAGCTCCTCGTACTTGGCGGCCCAGTCGACATCGTTAAGGAAGATGTTGCCGAGCTGTATGACGCTGGCGTACACGATCCCGTTGCGGTTCAGGAGTCCCTGGATTCCCTTCTCGGGGAACTTGGCCAGCGCGTAGCTCCCCAGCGAAGCCCGCTCGGGGCGAATTCGCACGTCGACGATCGTGCGGACGCCGTGCCGCGTGGGCAGGTCGATGAACTCGCCGGGCGTGCGCCCGCCGTAGCCGATCGTGTAGATAATCGTCATCGCCGTGCTCCTCTCGCTGTTCATTGTCCGGTTCGCCCCGGTGGCCGTGAAGCTCACACGTCCGGCCCGATCGCCGCGATGATCTCTGAGGCGGTGCGTTGGATGCGCTCCAGGCTTACCGCCAGCGTTTTCGCGTTGCCCTGGTACAGGCTGATGTAATCGCTGGACGCGCTGTTGGTATCGAGTCCGATGGACTGGCAGACGACGTAGGCGACCGCTTCGGCTTCGGTTTCGCGGACCGTTTTGGATGGCTGCTCGCGTCCGTCGTGTCGGTGCAGAGCGGAATGGGCCGCCTCGTGGGCGAGTGTTGAGAATTCCTCTCCGGCGGGGAGTCCGGGTAGGAGTACGATCTGCTTGCCTGCGGTGATGCCGCGTGCGGGTGCGAGGCGTTCGGAGTAGCTGACCTCGATGCCCTGGTCGGCGACGTGGGCCTTTAGTCGGTCCGTGAACACGCTCGGGTCGCCGTTGACGCACGCGAAGTCTGGGACCGGGGCGCCTTCGGTCTGGCTGACGTCGAAGACGTACGCGCCGCGGAAGCCGACCACGTTCCGCTCACGGTCGCGTTGATCGTCGTCTGCGACCAGCTCGTACCCTTCAGTGGTTCCTCGGTAACCACCACGGCGCCGCTGGACGACCGGTGCAAGGATCGCTATTCCGTGTTCGCCCTTCTTCACGGAGCGCCCCAGACGCTGCCACGTGGTGAAGCCCGCCACCTGGCGGGCGTCGGGCCTTTGCGCCGCGATCAGCAGCAGATTGTTCAGTGAATACCGGGGCATCTTGGCCATTGCCGCCAGGTAGGCCCGGAGGGTCTCGCTCTGGCCGTGCTCGAGTTCCTGTGCCAGTTGTTCGATCTTCTCCTTCGCCAACTGCCGTGCTTCTTCAACGTTCATGATTTCACGCTCCGAGGTGGGTTCCTCGCGGGGCGGGAACCCACCTGATCCTCTGTCCGGGCTGCGGGCATCCGTCAGGGGCCGGTTGCTGTACCGTCAGTGTCAGGGCACTCTCGCCGCCCTCCGGGTTATGAGAGTGATTGATGCGAAAATCGCAACTCTCGCATACACCCGGACTTGCGCGTAAGTCATTTTCCAGCAGAGACGTAACTAAATCTGCATGTTGCGCATATCGTGCATGTTGCGCGGAAAAATCACTACATTTTCACTACATTGCAGCGGGACAGTATACCGGCTCGGATGCCGGGCGCAACTCAGAAGTGGGAGTGACGGGGGAGGCAACTTCACCTGGAACGGCAGAGTGGTCGTAGCCGGAAGGCTGGTCGACGCTGTCCCGAGACCGGTTTGCGATGACGGGCCGCTGACCGCTGGCTGCGTCGCCAGTTGCCGGTCGGTGAGCGGGGGGTCGCGGTAGGACCGCCGGTTGCCCGGCGGCCCCCGCACAGATCCCGGCGAGCGGAACTACCGCACCGGGCTCTTACCTCAGATCAGACGCACAGCCGCTCTGTGGGATAAGGCCTCGGGGTCTATGTCGTGGTGTGGATGGGAAAGGGCAAGGCTGCTGCCCGATTCCGGTCGCCATGGAACTCTCCCGACGAGGCACAAAGGGAGATTGAGCAGGAGGCCAGCCAGCTTATGGCAGCGTCGGCCGAACCGAGGGACATACGGTGCATTGTCATTGATGCTTCCCTCCCTCTCGCGGGAAAGCGCGAAAGAGCAACTAGGAAAAAGGACCGCAAGGGTCCTCGGACCAGCACGGTCCGTGGCGCCAGCCATTAAGCGGATTCCCTGGGGGTTCCACTGCATTCACGGCGGCACCTGGCGACTAGTTGTATCATTTCCTCGGAAAAGGGCCTCATGTGGATAGGCAATTCCGCCACAAGGTGCTTGCTGGCGTATTGTGCAGCGATAGTTGCAAGCCCCCGCGGCCGATTCCTGGGTGAAATCAGCAAAGGCTCGGGCGGAATTGAGTGCCAACCGCTTGGCGGAGCGGGCATTGGACCTGACAAAGCGCCGCTGCGCTTGGGGCGGGCAGTATACCGCGATTGATGCTTCGCGCAACTCGAAAGTGGGCGTGGCAGGAGGGCCGCCAGGCTCGGGAACTGGGGGTAGGTCGTCGCCGGAACACGGTTCCAAGTACTGGTCCGGGATGACGGGCCGCCGACGGCTCGCTGCGTCGCCAGTTGCCGGTCGTCAAGCGGGGGGTCGCGGTAGGACCGCCGGTTGCCCGGCGGCCCCCGCACAGATCCCGGCG
>CAZWYT010000093.1:0-17128 GCA_964638325.1 uncultured Planctomycetales bacterium | reverse complement strand
TCATTCATGAAGTATAACACAAGATCAACAGAATGTTATACAATTATTGCACTTATTAGTAACCATCGTGCCTCCCGGGATGCTCAGACTCAGCGTAACAGCTTACCCGGGTGGGGTATTATGGCCCACTCACGCGGCGCAAGAATCGCTGGACCAGCAAAGCAGTTACCGGCGGCGAATTGGAGTGGGGCGAAGATCACACCGGGCCGGACGGGTACGCCAGGATGGGTTTTCGGGTCTGCGACCTGAATGAGCACACAGTCACGGTGACGGTCACGGTAAACCAAGCCTCGTCCTGTTCCAGCAGTCACTCAATCTCCCCGTGCGCAGACCCCGACGAGTGGCCAGCCGGACGGAGAATCGGAGTTGGCGGCGCGTGCATGGACCTGTCGGGGAATAGGATGGCGTTCGGGCAGGGTCTGACCGTGAAGCTACTCGACCTAACGACCGAACAGTGGTGTGAGCGGAATCTGCTCGACTTGATGCACAATGGGCTGATGGCTGTCGCCTTGAACAATAACGCAACATTGATTGGCCTCGCTACGAGCTACGAGGAGCGAGGCATTCAGCCAGCGAGCTGTCCGCTCAGCGGCGGATGCTTCTCACTGACCCCGTCCGGCGAAGGACTCAGTAATCCGCTTTCAGCGATTTGGGTCGGCGACCGTCTGTTGTTCGGTCACGATCCGACATCTTCACGGATTTACCAGTTCAGTCTGTACGACACGAACTGCGCCTTGCTGCACAAGGTCCGGAAGACGACGCACCAGAGCGAGGACATCTGCGCCATGGCGACTCGCCCCGGGACAAACCAGTGGGCCGCGGTATCCGATGGGGCCCCGAACGATCCTCCCGACGAACACAACTGGGTATACTGGGGCTCGGTCAGCGGCAACTCGATCAGCGTGAGCGGCCATTTCGCGACTTCCTTCCGCAACGCCGGCGTTTGCTGGTCAGCTAACGCGGCATGGTTGGTTGTCGGCAGCGTTTCGGGCGACAATCAGCTCGCGATCTACAATGGGGACAATCCGCCTCAGCTCATGAGTTCGATGCCTCTTACGCATGGGGCTGATCACATCGCCTTCAGCAGCGACAACCACTATCTCGCGGTCGCGGTCGAAGGCGACACAACCGTAACTCTTTTCGATAGTTCCTCCGGCAGCCCGTCCAGTTGGTCGGAGCTATACACGCTTCAGTTCGAAGAAGGCTGCACCGGCCTGGAATGGCTTCCGGGCACACACATCCTCGTGCAGGCGGGCGCCGGGCAGATTCAGTTCGCCTATCTTGACGATTCCACGCCTCCCTCGGTCAACATCACGTCTCCGCCGGACGGACATGAGACGATCGAGTTGACCGTGACGATATCCGGGCAAGTGTCCGACGCCAGCGGAATTCAGTACGCGCAGTGCCGGGTCAATGGCGGAGGCTGGACCTCCCTGTCCTTGGACAGCAACGGCCACTTCTCGCAGCAGGTCGCGTTAAACGACGGTGGCAACCTGATCGAGATCCAGGCGCTTGACGGCGCGGGACGCTGGGGTGGCGATGGGATCGTCGTCACGCGACTGGTGGATACCACGCCGCCGATCATCGCGAATGTGGCCACGTCCCCGACCGGCGTTCTCCGTCCCGGCGCACTCGTGACGATTGGCGCTGACGTGACCGACGGCCTTTCGGGAGTGAACAGCGGAATGGTTGTGGCGCACGTGCAATTCCCGGATGAGCACGACGTCCAGACGGTGACCCTAAGTGCGGCCGGTGGGGATCACTTCAGCGGCACTTGGAGCAGCGCCGGATTCTCCGGCGGGACTTACCTGATCGATGTGTCGGCGAGCGACGTGGCTGAGAATCCGGCCGAAGCCGAGAATGCCGCGACTGTCGCGCTCAACCAGGCCCCGTCTGTGCAGATTACGGCCCCCGCGACTGACCAGGTTCTCTTCCGCGGGGACACGTACACGCTGGCCTGGACATCGGTCGATGCCGATGACGATGCGCTCACGTCGCTGTACCTCGACACGAATCACGACCCAGCGGCTGGGTTGATCCCGATTCCCGGCGCGCTCGGGCTGCCGGAGACGACGATGACACTCGTCCTGAACGCCGACGACTTTGCGCTCGGGACGTACTACGTTTATGCGATGATTGCAGATCCTTATGGCAGCACGAGCACGTGGGCGGTCGGAACGCTTCAGATCGCGCTCGATTTCGGTGATTTCGCGGAATGCATGAATGGACCGGATGTTCCGTATCCGCAGGGCTGCGAGAACGCTGACTTCGACGTGGATGCGGACGTCGATCTGGTCGACTTCGCTGCCTTCCAGATCGCGTTCGTGAGTCCTCCCTTGGACGACATGGTGCTTGTTCCGGCCGGTGAGTTCCAAATGGGCGACAGCTTTGAGGAGGGTAACCCTGATGAACGGCCGGTCCATCTCGTGTACCTGGACGCGTTCTACATCGATCGTTACGAAACGAGAAATCAAGAGTATGCGGCGGGGCTGAACTGGGCCCGTGGGCAAAACCTCGTTTACGTAAATTCGGACAACGTGGTCCTCGGCACGGCCAATGGGGTCACCTACTGCCACACGTCGCTAAGCAGCTCCTACAGCCAGATCACCTGGGATGGCAGCGTGTTCGGCGTGGTGGCGGGGACTGAGAATTATCCGATGGCGGCGGTGACCTGGTATGGTGCTGCGGCATACTGTAATTGGCGCAGCGCGATGGAAGGCACACCGCTCTGCTACGACCTATCGAACTGGACGTGCAACTTCGGCTTGGCCGGCTATCGCCTGCCGACCGAGGCCGAGTGGGAGAAGGCTGCCGCTTGGGATCCCGTCCTGGGATATCACTTTCGCTTCAGCGAACATACGAACGGCTGCGGGCCTAATTGCCTCGACGGGCAGCGCGCAAACTACTTGAACAGCGGCGACCCATTTGACAATGCAACGACACCCGTGGGATACTACGATGGAACGACGCACGGCGGCTACACAACGCAGAACGCCCAGAGCTACTACGAATGTCACGACCTCAGTGGCAACATCTCAGAGTGGTGCTACGACTGGTATGGCGCCTATCCGACTCCTCCTCAAACGAACCCGATCGGTCCTTCCGAGGGGGAGTGGCGGGTATTCCGAGGCGGCTCGTGGAATCACAGCCCGCTGCCGCTCAGGTCTGCAAGCCGGAATGCTGACCACCCATATTATTCGAGTGGGGGAGTCGGCCTGCGTTGTGTGTCGACTTGTGAGTGACGTTTGAAGAGTGCAGCGCCTGGGGGGGTGCCGGTGGTCGGTCGAAACGTGCTGCGCCCTGGCCAAGCCAACAGGGTGGCGGCGGCAATGTGCGGCTCGCGGGCCGCCTCACGCGAGCACGGAACCGACATGCCACACCAGGTCGCAGAACCAGTGGCCAGCCATCGCGGCACCGATGCCGTGCCGCAGGTACAAGGCGCCGAACACCACCCCGACCAGCGCGTTAAGCAACACGAACCAGACCCACGCCAGCGCCGGAACGCCGCTCAATCCTCCGAACAGCGCGACCATGCCGGGCCAATGTAGCACGCCGAAGGCCAGGGCGCTGATCACGTTCGCGGCCGCGCGCCCCCAGCGCACCCCCGGCGGCATCAGGCGGAGCACCAGCGACAACAGCAACAGGCGGCAGAGGATCTCCTCGCCCAGCGCGGCTGCGGTGCTCGCGGCCAGCGCGCTGGCGGCACTCGGCGGGTGCAACATCGCCGGGAGCGTGCCGGGAAGCACGCGTGTGATGATCTTGACCACCAGCACGAGTGCTGCGCCGCTGATCAGCCCACCCACCGTGCCGGCCGCCATTCCGTGCCAGCCGATGCGCACCCCCAGGCCCTGCCACAGCTTCGTCAACGTCGGGGCCGGGTCCAAGCCGCGGCGACGGGCCATTCTCAGCCCCGCCCATCCCAGCAGGGCGTAGATCACCGTCAACTGGACCGCGAGCAGAGCGGCGAACACCGGGGTCGGCACCGGGAGCTGCACTTCCGTTCGCGCCGCGATCAGCGGCAACAGCAGCACCGCCGCGATCGCGCCGGTTACGCCATATACGCCGGACAGGAGCGACGCCGTGCGCAGATCAACGGTGACCCCGACCGGCATACCGAGAGAACCTTGCGTGGTGCAGCCCGTTGGAGCGACCTCCTCCGTCATGGCGCGTTCCTCACAAAAGGCCCCGATGAGGTGCCGGCGAGCATTATCGCCCAAGTCGATCGGGCACGAAACGCCACCGACTCGTCTCGCCGACGTCGTGGAGCGCCCCCGGCCGAGTGACGGTTTCCGCGCCACTCCTGACGGCACGCGCGGCGGCGCAATCGCCATTCTCACGTGTGCATCCCGGAGGGTATTCGGGGCCTGCATGGTGTCGGTCCAATCCGTTGCAGCGGGGGCACCCTCAGGCCGCATCGAATTCCGCTCGTGACGAGGGGAATCGGGGCTGCTCGAAATCCCGGCCCGGGCGGTATATGCTGCGTTCGATTCCCGCGTCAGCCCAAAGGTGCCGTTCGAGGATAGCCATGAGCCCTGACCATCCTGATGACTTCTTCCGACCGCCCAATGACAACGCCTACGAAACCGACGAGGTTCGCACGGGCCCGCCACTCGCGTACGTGGCCGAGAAGGTCCGGCACACCCTGGAAGCATCCACAGCCTGATCCACGAGATCCGGCACGGCGCGCCTCAGGATCCGTCCGTGGCGGCACCGTCGTCGGCCCCACCCGTGTCCACCGCGGAGGAGTACGTGCTTCCCACGGCTCTTTACGCGTTCCGCTCAGCGGTCGTCGGCCACCTCGCCCTCAACAATATGCTGGCACTGGCGAACGACAACGACCTCGACGAGCGCCTGCTGGCATACTCACGGGACAAGTTCAAGGAGTGGCTGGACCGCATCGATCAAGCTGGCTCCGTCACCGGATGACGATGCGATCCGTCCCGTTCGGGGATTTCATGCGGACGCGCGCCACGAAAAAGCAGGTTGCCGAACCGGTCGCTGCCAAGCTCAGGAACCTCGCGCTGCTGGCGCGGGACCTCCGCAGCGGTGAGCACTTCGAGATCACTCGTTTGACCACCGTGAAGAGTTGGTGTGCAGATCCCATCGCTGCTGGGCGGTTCGCGCTGCATCTCGCCAAGCGCTCGAAGGGCCAGGCGACCAAAAAGTACAAGCTGTTGATCGCGACTGCGCTTCGGCGGCTGAAGAAGCACCTGGCGAGTCCCGGCGACGAAGCTCCTGAGCCTCTCTGGCAAGCATTGCGAGAGCTGGAAGACTCGCAGAACGAGATCAGGGACACGCGCTGGGGGCGCGTGCGGACCATCCACTGTCGAGCGGCGTTGCTGGCGGAGCATGCGCTTCGCTGCGCGACACGTCCGCGGGAGTCAGCCCATTGGGGCTACCAGGCGGCACGGCAATACGCGGAGCGGTACAACCCCCGGTACGAAACGGGGCTCATTCCAGAATCCGCGTCTGCGGTCGAGGAGATCGTCGCCTACTGGGCGCGCTACCACTTCGGGAAAGACGCCACGAAGGTCCTCGCGTTCGCCAAGAATGCCCAGCCGGGCAACACACGCGGCTAGGCGGCCTGCCCTCGGGAGCGTCCAATAGGAGCACACCATGACGAGTGACACACCGCCGTCGCCGGGCGAGCCGGGGGCTGCATTGCCCAGCGGTCTCGACTCCGCGCAGCTCAAGAACGCGCTGAAAGCGTTCAAGAAATGGCTCAAGCTCACGCGGCTCGATGACGAATCGCGGCTGGGCCACGGTGCGATGAGCAGCGGGGGCCAGTCCGGCATCGTGGCGATCCCGCCGCCGACCCAGTATCCCCAGGCGGTATGGGACGAGTTGGTGCGGCAGGGCAAGCTACGCCGCGCGGGCCACGGACTCTATGAGCTGCCGGAGGAATCATGAGCCGCCGCACAGCAAAGAAGCACGCCCGTCGAGGATCCTGGCCCCGCGCCAGCAACGCACCATTCCCCACCGCAGGATTAGGGCGTTGCCCGACGTGGGCGGCTACAATGCCCTGAGCTTGGCTTTCCGAAGACCGGTTCTGCATGATATTCTGGTGCACGTTGTTTTCAAGCAAGGAGAAACGGGCATGGGTGATAAGGGAAAGAGAGACAAAGGAAAAAGGGAGCAGCAGAAAACGGCCCAGCGTACTCCGGAGGAGAAACGCAGACTGAAGAAGGAGAAGAAGGAGAAGAAGAACAGATGAACCGGGCTCGTCACGCACGCGCTGAAGAGCTGGCGACAAGCGGGGCGAATGACCACGAACGTGGCGAGCAGATTCATGGCCACACCGGGGCGGTTCCATGGCAAGCAGGCCCCTTGCGGTGAAACCGGAGCGCACGCCCCTGGCGAGTTGCTTGCCGGGTTCGGCATCCTGTCCGTGCCGTCCTTCCAGGCGGCCGGTGTGCGGGGGCGGACCCTGCCCAGGAAGGGGGATCGCCGATGATCGCCTGGTTTCTACCCGTCTGGGAGCTGTGGTTCATCGGGGTCGCCGCGGCTTTGCTGGTGCTGGCCCTGCTGGCAAGAACCGGTCCGGGGCATGCGGCGCTGAACCGCTTGCTGGCCTGGTTCGTCCGTTCGCTGCTGTGGTTCCGCTACCGCGTTCGTGTGACGGGCCTGCAGAAAGTCGCCCAGCGGGGCACGACGGGCATTCTGTTCCTGCAGAACCACCCGGCCCTGATCGACCCGGTGATCGTCATCGCCCACCTGCTGGGGACATTCCGCCAGCGGGCGTTGGCGGACGAGGACCAGATCGATCGATTCTTCATTCGTTGGCTGTCCAAGCGGATCAACGTGCTGCCGATTCCTAACCCGGCCAAGATCGGGGCGGCCGGCCGGGACCGCATCGAAGCGGCCCTCGACGAGATCATCGAGTCGTTGCGGCGGGGCGGGAACGTGCAGTTGTCCCCCGCAGGCCGGCTGTGCCGTAGCCGCCTGGAGAGCCTCCGCGGCGCCAGCGCGACCGAGCAGATTCTCCAGGCCCTCCCCGACGTGCGGGTCGTGCTGGTGCGCACGCGGGGGCTGTGGGGCAGCAGCTTCAGTTGGGCCTCGGGACACGAGCCGAAGGTCGGGCCCCTCCTGGGCAAGACGGTCAAGAGCCTCCTGGCCGGCTTGCTCTTCTTCATGCCGCGGCGGGAAGTGAGGGTGGAACTCCACGAGCTTGACAACCTGCCCCGCACCGCCGGCCGGGCCGAGCTGAACCGATTCATCGAGGACTTCTACAACGCCGACGCCCCCCCCAACACGTACGTCCCTTACACATGGTGGGAGCGCGGCGCGGTGCGGCAACGGCCCGAGCCTGTCGAGCAGCGCTTCGCGGGTGACCCCAGTCACGTGCCGGCCGCCACGCGGCGAATCGTGACCGAGTACCTACAGAAGGCGACCGGCCTGTCGAACCTCCGGGATGACCAGTTGCTCGCGGTGGACCTGGGGCTCGACAGCCTCGGCGTGGCGGACGTGACGGTCTGGCTGGAAAGCGAGTTCGGCTTTCCGCAAGGCAACGTGGAGTCGCTCCGGACCGTTGGCGACGTGATGCTGGCGGCCTGCGGGGAGAGCATTTCGGCCGAGACGGGCGAGCTGCGACCCGTGGGCCGCAAGTGGTTCGACGAGATCCCCGGCAACCCGCGGGTGCGCATCCCGGAGGGGGAGACGATCACGGAGCTGTTCCTCAAGCATGCGGAGCGCAGCCCCGGACGGATCGTCGCCGCCGACCAGACGCGCGGGGCGGTCTCCTACCGGGACGTCATCACGGCCGTCTACGTGCTCAAGCCGATCATCAAAGCCCTGCCGGGCGAGCGCGTGGGCATCATGTTGCCGGCCAGCGTGGGGGCCGACATCCTGCTGCTCTCGACGCTGTTCGCCGGCAAGACGCCCGTGATGGTGAACTGGACGGCCGGGGTGAGAAACGCCAAGCACTCCCTGAACCTGGTGGACTGTCAGCAGGTTCTGACCGCTCGCGCCCTGGTCTGGCGACTTGCGACCCAGGGCATCGACATGCGCGACCTGTCGGACCGCCTGGTGTTCCTGGAGGACGTGGGCAAGGAGATCTCCCTGTGGACGAAGATCAAGGCGGCGCTGAAGGCCCAGCTCAGTTGGGCGCCGCTTCGCCGCGCGCCGGTCTCGGCCACCGCGGTGCTCCTGTTTACCAGTGGCTCAGAGAGCCTGCCCAAGGCCGTGCCGCTGACACACCGGAACCTCCTGGCCAACGTACGCGACATCGCCTCGGTGGCCCGCATTTACCGTAACGACCGGCTCCTGGGCATGCTGCCCCCGTTCCACTCCGGCGGGCTGACGACGGGGATTGTCTTGCCGCTGTGCCTCGGCCTCAAGGTGGTGCATCACCCCAATCCCACCGAGGGCCGCATGCTGGCCCAGGTGATCGAGGCCTACCGCGTGACGATCCTGCCGAGCACGCCAACCTTCGCCGGCGGGATTGTCCGCGCCTCGGCCAGTGAACAACTCGCCACGCTCCGCCTGGGCGTGACCGGGGCCGAGAAGTGTACCCAGCGCGTCTACCAGGCCCTGGCCCAACGCTGCCCGAAGATGGTCATCCTCGAGGCCTACGGCCTGACGGAATGCTCGGCGATTATCTCGCTCGGCGACGAGAACGATCCACGCCCGGGGACGATCGGTAAGACGCTGCCTTCGGTGGAGCACGTTGTGCTGGACCTGGACACCGGCGGCCGGGCCCGGCCCGGGCGGCACGGCATGCTCCTGGCCCGCGGGCCGAGCGTGTTCGAAGGGTATCTCCACTATGACGGCGAGCCGCCTTTCGTGGCGTTCGAGGGCAAGCAATGGTACCGCACCGGCGACCTGGTGAGCGAAGACGCCGACGGCGTCCTGACCTTCCGCGGGCGGCTCAAGCGGTTTGTGAAGCTCGGGGGCGAGATGATCTCGCTGCCGGCGGTCGAGGCGGTGCTGCAGCAGCGCTGCGTCGGTGAGGCCGACGAGGGACCGGTCCTTGCGGTGGAGGCTACGCCGAACGAGGAACATCCCGAGCTCGTGCTGTTCACAACGCGGGACCTGGACCGGCAGACGGTCAACCGGTGGATTCGCGAGGGGGGGCTATCTGCGCTGCACAACGTAACGCGCGTCGTGCACGTGCCACAGATTCCGGTTCTCGGCACGGGCAAGACGGACTATCGGGTGCTGCGGGACATGCTCACCGTAGATATACACGCACCGCGGATAGATAAACCCGGATAATGGCGTTGCGGCCGCTCAGTCGGCGTAACGCCGGCGTGCCGCAACATCTGGAAACCATGTTCCCGTCCCTCGCGAGAACTTCATCGTCCCGGTTACCGCAGCGCTTACGCTCCTCGTCGATTCAGGCCCAGCGCGCTTGACATGCACCCGGACTATGACCAAAACTATGACTAAACGGTTGCTCTACATGTGCAACATGTTCAACATGTAGAGCGCGAACGAGGAATTGCAACCGGTTGACGCCATCGTAAGTTACTGCAATTCAGCTGTTTAGCGAAAACCCGGCTAAACGGGCTCATAACCCGGAGGGGCACCGAAACACGATGCACGCCGCTCGGAAGGGGAAGAAGACGGCTCGAAAGGGCGCCGGGAAGACCGCCGCGGGCCGGCGAGCTGGGCGCGTCGTGTCTGCCGCGGCACGCCGACGCCTGAAACCGGGGCCGGGGATCGCAGGCGTCGTTGGCCAGTTGCGCGCATACCGGGACAATCTGGCGGCCCAGCGCGCGCAGGTCGATTCGCAGCTTGCCGCGGTGAACGGGGTCCTCTCTGCGCTGGGAGCAACCGCCACCGCCGCACGAGTCACGGGACAGCGCCGAATACCCGGTGCCCGAGAAGGATCGCTCAAGGATTTCATCGGGCGTGTGCTCCGGGCTCGACGAGGCCCGATGGCAGTGAAGGACGTTACGGCGGCCGTTCTGAAGGCCGGCTACCAGTCCCGGGACAGGACGCTCGGGCACAGCGTCGCCAAGTTGCTGGCCGCTATGCCCAACGTCGTCAAGGTCGCCCGAGGGCAGTACCGGCTGCGCAGATAGGGCTCGAATCGGTTCGCGTGCAAATGGAGATCGCCGTCCGGTCTTCGCCGATTCGCAAACTGGGTTGGCGAAGGCCGAACCGTCTTTTAGCTGCGGTACGCCGCTGGCCCATTTCTGACCTGCTGAGCAGCGGTTTTGGTCGCTGGTGCTGCAGACGTGGATCTACCCGATCCGGAAACCGCGCAGCATCCGGTGGTTGCGCGCTCGGCTCTGCGTTGCGTGCCTTCGACGGCGTCCGGCTTGGGAACTCGGAGATCGGAGCGCAAATGCTGTGCCGACAAGGTGTTATGCCGAGTTTTTTGGCTGAAAATGAGGTTTACAACTGGGTAGCAAGTCACTGACAAGTGGATAACAAGTCACTACCACGTGGCGACTGACCAACTTCGTGACCAACTCCCCAGGCGTGCCTTGACCCCAAACTTAACCGAACTTGCCGTCCTGTGGCGGAGGGCTGGTTCCACACGACGTCCGGACAGACAAGCCGGCATTCCTGCCCAACGGATACGACGTTTGCGCTTCCGCCCCCCTCCCTCGGGCCATACGCGCGAGGACCGGCGGAAACGCCTTGACCCGGTGCAGACCGGGCCTTAGGCTTGTTTGCGGAAAGGGACGTTACCTATCCCTTTTAGCAAACGCGATGGTGTAGCGAGAATGCCGGCGGTGACCGTGGAAGACTGGGTCGACGCGCTGCAAGCACGAGGGAGGTACACGTTCCTCCGCGCCGACGCGATCGGTGACACCGGCTTTTCGGCCGAGGCCGTCAAGAAAGCCCTCCAGCGACTCGCCCGCCGGAAGCGCGTCGTGAAGGTCAAGAGCTACTTCTACGTGATCGTACCGCTCGAGTACCTTCATGCCGGCGGCCCCCCGCCGCCGTGGTTCATCGACGACCTGATGAGGGCCATGGAGCGGCCTTATTACGTAGGGTTGCTCAGCGCGGCGGGAATCCACGGTGCTTCGCACCAGCAGCCTCAGGAATTCCAGGTTCTCACCGATCGGCCGGTAAGGCCCCTGCAAGTCGGCCGCTCGAGGATTCGGTTCTTCACGAATAAGCGCACTGCAGACACGGCCGTGCAGAGCGTGAAGACGCCCACGGGTGCGATGCGCGTGTCCACGCCGGAAGCGACGGCCATCGATCTGGTGCGCTTCGCGAGAGCCGCAGGCCAGATAGATAACGTTGCGAATGTCCTGGCGGAGCTCCTGCCGCTGCTAAACCCGAAGCGGCTGCTCAGTGCGGTGCGCACCGTCGGCGACGTACCCAACGCGCAGCGCTTGGGCTACCTGCTCGAAAGGGTGCGTGGGCGACCCCAGGCCAAGGTCATGCGTGACTGGCTTGAGCGTCAATCTCCTCGCATCGTGCCCCTTCAGCCCGGGCGAACTGCCGCCGGCGCGACGGAGGACCGGCGATGGCACGTGCTCGTAACTGAGCCTGTCGAGGTCGAAACGTGATTCCGCAAGCGCACATCACTGCATGGCGCGCAACCGCACCCTGGGGTGACGACGCTCAGGTTGAGCAAGATCTGGTGCTTTCGCGGGCAGTCGTTGAGATCTTCGCCGAGCCGGGACTGGCGGGGTTGCTTGCACTTCGAGGCGGCACGGCCCTCAACAAGCTGTTCATCCAGCCACCCAGTCGGTATTCGGACGACATCGACTTGGTTCAGGCGAAGCCCGGCGCCATCGGCGACGTGCTGAATGGCATCCGCCGTCGGCTCGATCCTTGGCTCGGGCGGCCCAGGCGGTCAAGCAGCGAAGCCAGTGTCACGCTGACCTATCGTTTTGAATCTGAGGTGCCGCCGGTTCGCCTCCTGCGCCTGAAGATCGAAATCAACACGCGCGAGCACTTTGCGGTGCTGGGCTACCGCCCGCTTGCGCTGGTAGTGGCGAACCCCTGGTTCACGGGCGAGGCCGACGTGACGACTTACGCCCTGGACGAACTGATGGGCACGAAGCTGCGGGCGCTCTATCAGCGGCGCAAAGGGCGCGATCTCTTCGATCTGTGGCTGGGTCTGAGACGTGGCTTGCTGGCCCCGGAGCAGGTCGTGGCGTGTTTTGCCGCGTACATGAAGCATGAGGGACGGACGATCTCGCGCGCCGAATTCGAGCGCAACCTGTTCGATAAGGGGGGCAATCCGGCATTCCTGAGTGATATCAGCCCCCTGCTGTCAGCGAATGTAGACTACGACGCCAAGGAGGCGATGAATCTTGTGCGCGAGGATCTCATCAGCCGCCTGACGGGCGAGCCTTGGCGGGGGACGTCGGCTGATGTCGAAGAGGATAAGCGAGGCGAACCCGGACGGCGCAAAGGACGCAGAAAGTAACGCGTATGTGGGCGCTTCCACGAAAGCCCATCGAAAGCGAGCGTCGGGGAGCGCCCGCGTGTCGCCCCCGCGGGGCGGTGGGCTCAGGGATCCGAGCGATGCCTGCCAGCGTGGCAGGCTGGCAGTCGTTGCATCCGAGGCAGCGACCGCCGGGGTGCGACCCCGGAGAGCTCTGTTGTTCTACGTGGTCGTCTCCGCGGTCACCGTTCCAATGTGTGAACGCGAAGGCACCGCTACTCGGGGCGCGTGATCCGTCTGCCACTGCCTCCGATCCTGGCGCGGCCGGCTGGACGCCTACCCTAAAGTCCTCGAACCCATTCTTCCCGGCACGGCACGTCGCCGGAAAGAGCTGCATCGATCTCCTGGAGAATGGCCTCGCGATCGCGCGGCAGTCGACCTCCAATCGGGAGGTAGTTGGAGGCGTGATTGGATCGGAAGATGGCATCGCTAGGGCTCGCTTCCGCAACGATGATGCGCAGCTCGTGCAGTAGGGCATCGACACTTGGCAGCTTGAAGTTTCCACGCTCCGCCAGCCGGTAAATGGGTGTGCCAGGGATGAGCATCAGGGTCAAGGCGGACAAGTACTCGGGGTCCATGGCGGTCGCCAGGCGAGCGGAGGCGGTCGCGTGCTCAACGCTGCGCTCGGTGCCACCCGCGCCGAGCAGGAAGATCGCCGATTGCTTCATGCCGGCAGCCCGGGCCTTGGCCGCGGCCTCCACATGATCGGCCGAGGTGGCGCCTTTGGCGATGCGTTTCAGCGTGATGTCGTCCCCGGACTCCGGGCCGATGTACAGCAGCTTCAGTCCCATAGCGCGCAAACGCTCCAACTCCTGCTGGGACTTCGCCAGGAGATTCAGGGCCGTCGCATAGCAGCTTACGCGGCGCAGTTTCGGAAAAGTGGCACTGAGCGTCCGGAGGATCGGCTCCCACAGGTCGAGATCCATCGCCAACGCGTCGCCGTCGAGGACGAATACCTTGCGAACCTGATCGCCGAAGGCGCGCCCGGCCATCGCGATGTCCTCGAGGGTCTCGGACAGCGGGCGCACCCGGTACTGCTTGTCGCGGTACATGGCGCAGTAAGTGCAGTGATTCCACGAGCAGCCGATGGTGGCCTGGAGCAGAAACGAGCTCGCTTCACTGGGCGGGCGAAAGACAGGTCCGACGTACCGCATCATTCAATTCTACGTGGCTGGGTCCGCCCGGAGAACTACCTGGCCGTGTTCGAGCGCCTGCACGATTTCATCGCTCGCAATGCCGCTTGGGGTCGCGGTCGGGCAAGTTGCTAATCGCACGTTGGATGCGCTCGGCGAGCTGGCCAGGCAACTCGTCGCGGTTCTGAGCGGTCACCTCCAGCAGTTCGACATCGGGCCTGCATTTCACGTCGGCGATGAACCCGGGGCCTGATAGTGCCACGGTGGCCACGATCGGCACCGGCCCATTCAAGACGTCGCGGACCGCCTGCACGAATCGCGACGAGAAGCACTCCATCTTGCCGATCTCGTCGACGAACAACACATCGGCGGGACGAGCAAGTTCTGGAAGCGCAATTCGTTCGAATGCGTCCACATCCACGCCGTACCGGCCGACGCGGTGTGGGCTGTGCGTCTTCGTGTGCGCCAGGATGTCCGCAGCGCCCGAGAACGCCGTGACGCGAAAGCCCTGCCGCTGGCCGGCTACGCGGATTTCGTCCGTGAAGAACCCGGCGATCACCCGGCCAGACAACAGCCCGGCGAGGCGCCGGATGACCGTCGTCTTACCGATGCCCGGGCGGCCACTGAGCAGGATCAGCGGCCGCCGGTCGTGGCCTTGACCCGGATGACTCATGGGACACACGCCGGCGTAACGTACCAGTCGACCGTCCAACTGCTGGCGCGGAAGCCGAGTCTTAGAACAGCCGCGTTCGCAAATCGAACCGGCGCCTTCTCCGCGTCGCCGGTGAGCAATAGGCCCGCCAGGCGAGAAAGATGCGGCAGATGCCCGACGAGCATGAGTGCGGCGGACTCGTCGCGCCGGGATTCGAGTTCGGATTGAATCCGACGCGGATCATCATTGGGTGCCAAGCCGTCAACTGCTCTCGGGCGAACCTGCGGGCATAGCGCCTGTGCGAGGATGTCAGCCGTTTGCTGGGCGCGCAGCTTTCCACTGTGGCGTACCTCCACAATCGGCGGATCGATCAAACGCAACCCGCAAGGCGCCAGGTAGTTCGCGATCTTCGCCACTGCGGCGCGCCCCGCTTCGCTCAACGGGCGGGTGGGGTCCCGCTCCTCAGAAACGGCCTCGCCGTGCTGTATCAGGTAAACGTCCATCGGCGTTCCCTTCTTCGTCTGCGGCCTCGTCCACCCGGAGTATGGCCTGTTGCGCCGGTCAATCAAGTAGATGCACGTTTCCAAGCCGCACGCGCTGCAACCCCGCCGCACGGGCGACCTGGAGGCAATCCAGGGCCTGCTGCCGGGAGGTCGTCGGCAGGTCGCTCATCTCAAACGCCGGGTGGAAGGCCAGCAGGGCGTACGGGATACCGGGGTCCAATCTGCCGATGAATTCTGCAAGCCGTCGCACTTGGTCCGTCTCGACATAGCCGGGCACGAGGAGCGTGGATGCGATCAAGAGCGGCGGATCCGGCCGACGGCCGATCCACCGGCTGAGCAGCTCGAAGTTCTCCAAGGTCCGGCGATTGCTCACGCCGCACAGGGCACGATGCAGCGCGTCGTCCCAGGCCTTGAGGTCAAACTTGATGCAGCCGCCGCTTTGGAGCGATAGCTCGCCCATCTGCCGGAGCGCGGCCGGCGACATCGAGCCGTTGGTTTCCCAACAGATGCGCAGGATGCAACCCTGGCACTGCTGTCGCGCCAGACGCGCGGCGGCCAGCGCGTGCTCGATCTGGCAAGCCGGGTCGCCGCCGAAGAAGCAGATGCAGCGGGCGCGCTCGTCGGCTGCGGCGGCCAGTTCAGCAGCGCTGCGGCGCGGGCCGTTGAGGCTGTGCTGCCGGAAGTGCCAATTCTGGCAGAACAGGCAATCGAACGAGCACGCCTCGTAGAAGACGGCCAGGTTGTGGTAGCCGTGCTCCGGGCCCTTCGCATCGGTGAAGACCGGATAGCCCGCGGGACCTGATGCCGGACACACCCAGTCGGCGACGCAGTTGGTCGGCAGCGGATCGTAGTACCACTGAACCGCGGCCGATTCGGCGTCGCCGCCACTTAGACGCCCGTTCTCCGGGCGGCGGACACCGCAGTAGCCGACCTGCCCGACGCCGATCACGCAGGCATTGACGCACGCCCCGCAGCCAACGCCGTCGGCACTCCTCGGCGGATCGGCGGGCAGCTTGAACTTCTGCCGCGCGTGGACATGGGCCGCCGCGGCCCTAGGGCGCGCCGCCGGCGTGTCGTCCAGGATGCATCGAGAACACAGGGCGAGGGCCCGACTGGTCAGCCGTGACTCTCGCCGACATATCGCGCAGCGACCCATGCCCTGACACCACGCTCAGCAGCCACAGAGCCTTGAGCCCCGAGAGTCCGTCCTGGCCACCATCCGTCCCAGCAACGGATTATCTCCATCGGCTTTAAGCCCGGCTAAGCCCGCGACGCGAGGCGCAAAACGTACCTCTCCTCAACCACGTCGACGCCCCACAACCGGCCCGGTCGCTCCTCGACCTTCTCGAAGCCGAACCGTCGATAGAGTCGGGCCGCCGCAGTCAGCGCGCTGACCGTCCAGAGAAAGACGGACTCATACGCGCGGCTCGAGCAGAACTCGACCGCCTCGTGCAGCAGCGCGCGGCCCAGCCCCTGCCCGCGCGCGGACGGGGCCACCAGGAACCAGCGCAATTGTGCCTCCTGGCGAGACACGCCGACGATCGTGATGCAGCCCACGATGCGTTCACCGCGCTCTGCGATCCAAAGGCGGTCCTGGTCGGTGCGCGTGCTGACGAGCTCCGCGAGCGGGCCTGCGACGTACGCCTCGAAGGTCGGATCGAATCCGTACTCTCGGGCGTACACCGTTCCGTGCAGCCAGACGAGCTGGCCCAGGTCACCCGGTTTGAGATCGGACCGCAGCGTCCAGGATGGCGTCGGTTGAGAGGGCGATGTTGCCGGTGTCTCCATACTGGATACCGGCATTGTAATCGCCCAGACCGCGGCTAGCGCGGTCGCGATTCAGGTGAGTGCAACGGTCGCGCACACACAGCGACGCGCCGCTTCCCACATTCCTGCCGCTCTTCGCGCTCACCGGCGCGCGCGTGGACGGCAGGCCGCCGACCATCGAACTGCGACAAGCCGCGCTTCACGAGCTTTGGAACCGATTCTTCGGCGCCACCCCATGCCGAGGCGGCGCGCCCCGATCTCCCGAGGGACTCGCCGCCGCACCGTCCCTCGCTGATGCCGAGCTTCTTGCGCTCGCCCGGCAGGCCCGCACCGGCGACCGGTTCCGCCAACTCTACGACGCCGGCTGCCTGGACGCCTATGACGGGGATCACTCCCGCGCCGACCTCGCGCTCTGCGGCATGCTCGCGTTCTGGACGAACGGCAACCCCGCCCGCATCGACCAACTCTTCCGCCGCTCCACACTCATGCGCGCCAAATGGGACGAGCGGCACGCCGCGGACGGGGCGACGTACGGGGAGATGACGATCCACAAAGCACTGGGCGACCAGATAGCTCGTTAGCAGGTGCGGACATCTTGCGCCCGGTCAGTAGTATTATAGTGCTTGCCGAGTAGAACGCTGAGTTCTCCCATGAGTCGTAAGTTCGACTTTCGCACTTTTTTGAGGCCGACGAGGCGGCCTCTGTAAAACAAGAC